>DATFNR010000098.1:0-9220 GCA_035266285.1 Candidatus Sulfotelmatobacter sp. | reverse complement strand
ACCGAGGGCATGCCCAGTGCCGCTTCCACAATGCGGGAGAACCAGGCCAGCGCCAGAATCGTTCCCGCAATCCAATGGAAGAAAGTCATTCAGTATTTCTGCGCGCGCTAAAACCTACCACGGAGTCACGGAGCCACGGAGAAGGTAACCACTCTTGCAAACCGCAGATGGTATCGTTTGTTTTTACAAGGTCCTAGGTTTTCTCCGTGCCTCGGTGCCTCCGTGGTGGATGTTGTTTAGCCCGCACCGTCCACCGCGACCGGCGGCGCAAATTTCATGCCGTAAAACAGTATGGCAGAAGAAATCCCCATTGCGATCACGGGCAGAACAAACGCCGCCTGCAGCGATCGCCTATCCGCGACCCATCCCATCATCGTCGGCGAAGGCACATCACCCAAAATATGGATGATGAAAATGTTCACGGCCAGCGCCGTCGCTCTGATATGCGCCCCCACCGAATTGATGACTGCGGCATTCAGCGGCGCGGTGTTGAGCAGTAGAAAGAAAGCAGCCACACCAATGGCCGGGATCATGACGGGTCCTCTGGCAAACAGCGCCACGATCATCACCGGAATGCCAAGCAACATGCTGGCAGCCGAAACCAGGTAGTAGGAACTCTTCATCCGCTTCAGCAGATAGTCGCCCAGCCAGCCGCCAGCCAGCGCGGCGAGAATGCCGTCGATCACGATGATGATGCCAAAAATCAGATTCGCTCGTTCCAGGGAGTAGTGGCGTTCGCTGTACAGGAACTGCGGCATCCAGACCTGGATCCCGCCCAGCGAAAACGTCATGGCGGCCATGCCCAGGGTTGAAGTCAAGAACGCCGGATTCCGCGCCAGACCCAGAATGGTGCCGCGTTCGGGCGTCTCCTTCAGCGAATCAAACTGCCCTCGCTCCGGCTCCTTTAGAAACAGGACGGTCACCGCCAAAAGAAAGCCGGGAGCTGCTGCGATATAGAAAGGAAACCGCCAACCGTGGCTCGGAGCGAGGTATCCTCCGAGCAAATACCCCGCCGCCGAGCCCACGGGAATAGCAAGATAGAAGACGCCGAGAATCCGCCCTCGCACCTTCTCCGCAAACAAGTCGGCCACAAACGTCGGCGCAATGGTGACAAATGTCGCCTCGCCGATCCCCACCAGCGTGTGCCGGATCAGCAATTCGGTATACGTGTGGGTAACCGCGGTGAGCAGCGTCAGGGCGCTCCAGAACATGGCTCCCACCACGATAATGACCTTGCGCGAATAACGGTCTGCCAGCGGCCCCACGAACGGCGCGGCAATCATGTAGAAACCGAGAAAGGCGCTGGTCAGGTACCCAATCTGCTCTTTCGAGAGATGGAATTCATCCTGCACCAGCGGCTGTACCGCGAACAGCACATTGCGGTCCGCATAGTTGAGCAGGTTGAGCGCAGTCAGGACGATCAGCGCAGTTTTCGGTTGGAGATCGTTCTGGGCCACAAGTCCAGCGAATATAGCACGCCTGGCAGAGCTACCCCTGCTTCCCCTTTGGCCTCGGCCAGCGCGCCACGATGGTCGTCGAAATTCCTCCGCGTGGCCGGAACTCGCCTTTTACCTCGGCCCATACCGGCTTGGCCCACTTCACCACGTCTTCCAGCACGCGGTTGACGATGTTCTCCTGGAATATCCCCAGATTCCGGTAGCAGTGTAGATACTCCTTCAGCGATTTCAATTCGAGGCAATGCTGATCTGGCATGTAGCGAACCGTCAGCAAGCCAAAATCCGGCAGCCCGGTCTTCGGACATACCGAGGTAAACTCCGGATCCTCCACCACGATCTCGTACGCAGGAAACTGGTTGGGCCAGGTTTCAATCTCGGGAAACTTCGCATCCAGCCCCGCGGCTGCGTGCTCCGGCGTATATCGAGGTGATTTCGTTCCCCTGCCTTTGACCATGTCGCCATTGTAGCGGGTGGAGGTGCAGCCGGGGCTGCGCGGCTCGCATCCAATCAGTTATGAGCCGGGGCGGGCATTGGTCCCCTGCGATGGGGGCCGGAATGGTAAATTACTGCTTACAGTTATTCCCGCCGCACCCTGAAAGACAACCAGTTGGCCGCGACGAACAATTCGGACACCGCGTTGAGCCGGCGGTGGCTATGGCCTGTGCTCGGAATCCTGGTGGTCATCGCAATCTATTTCTACTTTCATCAGGCTCCTTTGCGCGTGCGGGCGACTGAGGTGCAGCGTGGCCCTATCCGCAGCCTGGTCTCGACCAACGGCAAGGTCGAGCCTGTTCAAAATTTCGAAGCTCATGCCCCGATCGCGACCACGGTGAAACGCTTGCTGATCAAGGAAGGCGACCACGTGCGCAAGGGCCAGCTCCTGCTGCAACTCGACGATGCCGATATCCACGCCCAGGCAACCCGCGCCCAGGCTCAGGTGAAGGCCGCGCAGGCCAATGAATCGGCGCTCCAGACCGGCGGCACGCAAGAAGAGGTTCTCACCTTGAATGCGCAGCTGGTCAAGGCGCGCGCCGCGCGCGACACGGCCCAGCGCAATCTCGACGCGATGCGCCGGCTGACGCAGGAAGGCGCAGCGTCGGCCGGAGAGCTTCGTCAGGCCGAAGACGCGATGCAGCGGGCTCAGGCTGATCTCACACTGCTCGAGCAGAAAAAAACCGAACGTTATTCCAACCCCGAGACCGCCAGGATCGAAGCCCAGGCTGCCGAAGCACAGGCCGCCTACGACGCAGCTGAGGACTCCCTGAGCAAGTCCAGCGTTCGCGCCTCGTTTGATGGCATGGTCTATTCTCTTCCTGTGAAAGAAGGAGCTTTCGTCCAGGCCGGCGACCTGCTGCTGCAGGAAGCCGATCTTTCTCACGTGCTGGTCCGCGCCTTTGTCGACGAACCGGATATCGGCCGCCTCCAGCCCGGGCAGAAAGTTGAAGTCACGTGGGACGCCGTCCCGGGCCGCACCTGGACTGGAACCGTCAGCACAGTTCCCTCCACCGTGAAGCTCCACGGCAACAGAAACATTGGCGAGGCCACCTGCGACATCGACAATCATGATCTGCGCCTGCTCCCCAACATCAACGTCGGGGTCACCATCGTGATCGCCGAGCATAGCAACGTCCTCACTCTGCAGCGCGACGCGCTCCACAGCGATGACAGCAAACCCTACGTCTTCCGCATCGTCGACAATCAGCTGCAACGCCAGCCGGTGGAAATCTCCCTGCAGAATCTCACCCGGGTCGAGATCACGGCTGGCCTTGCCGAAGGCTCGGTCGTGGCTTTGTCGGCCGAGGAATCCAAGCCGCTCTATGATGGCGCGGCGGTGCGAGTGGTGCCATAGCAGCTCGGGAATGGCGCCACGAAGTTCGTGTCCTGTTCATGAACTTGCGCTCTCTTTCATCGTTCCTTTTTGTCTCGCTGCTTCTGCAGCAGGGATTCGCCGCAGCTTCCCCGAAAGAACTTCTCGCCGCCGGCCGGGTCGACGACGCCATTCAGGTTCTGCAGCGCCAGATCGAGCACGCCCCCACCGACGCTGAATCCGACAATCTGCTGTGCCGCGCCTACTTCATGCTGGAGGAATGGGACCGCGGTATTCCCGCCTGCGAGCGTGCCCGAAACCTGGATCCGCAAAACAGTCTCTACTCTCTTTGGCTGGGCCGGATTTACGGAGAAAAAGCATCACGCGTGGGTTTTCTGTCGGCCGCCGGGCTGGCAAAAAAAGTCCGGACCTCGTTTGAGCGCGCCGTCGAACTCGACCCTAAGAGTTGGGAAGCCCGCACCGATCTGGCCGAGTTCTACCTGGAAGCGCCGGGGATCGTGGGCGGCGGCAAAGACAAGGCGCGCGCGCAAATCGACGCTATTATGCCGCTCAATCCCGGCATGGCCCACTGGATTGCCGCCCGCATCGCCGAGAAGAACAAAGATGCCGCCGCGGCGGAACACGAATATCACGCCTCCATCGCCGCCACTCACTCCGGGGCTCGCGCCTGGCTCGATTTCGCCATCTTTCTGCGCCATGCCAACCGCCTTGACGAGATGGAGCAGGCGGTGCGCAACCTGGAGTCATGCCCCCTCGATTATCCTGCGGCCTTGCTGGATGGCGGAAATGTGCTGCTGCGCGCCGGCCGCGACTATCCTCTCGCAATCCGCCTGCTGCAACGCTACCTCACCGCCCCGGTCGAAGCGGGGCCGGCCTTCAAGGCTCACGACGTGCTGGGCCAGATCTTGGAAAGGCAGGGAGATCTCCGCGCTGCCGCATCGGAGTACCGCGCCGCTCTGGCCCTCGCCCACACCTATGCCCGCGCGCAGGAAGACCTGAAGCGTGTGGAGCACTGATCGCGCATGCGGGCCCCGTAGTCGCCTTCTGTGCGCCCCAGTGCCCTCTGTGGTTCTGCTCTGGGATGGTCCGCCGCGTCTGAAAATGTCTCCCGCCCATCATCGCGGCATTTAGAATCTCGCTGGCATCGAAATCTTCATGAAGTCATTTCCAAGTCGTTCGAGAGGGACGCGATGAAAAGCCCACGGCGCGCGCTATGCCCAGGATGGATTCTGGCAGTTCTGTTACTTCCCACTTCCCTGCTGGCCGATCCCGTTCCCCTCAAGCGTGTAGTCGAGCTGGCGCTGTCGCACGCGACCGGGGCCGCCATTGCCTCCGCCGACGAGCAGCGGGCGGCTGCCGCCTATCGCGAGCTGCACGATAGCTATATCCCGCAACTTATTGCCGGCGCCGGTCTCGGCCCTCCCGCGTACGGATTCCCGCTGGCTCTGGAAGGCCAAGCTCCGTCTTTGTTTAACATCAACATGCAGTCGGCGCTGCTCAATCCCTCGCTGCGCAATTTCGAGCGCGCCGCCAAAGTCGACTCGGCGGTCGCTTCTCTCAAAAGCAAGGACCAGCGGAACCAGATTATTCAGGATGCCGCCCTCAGCTATGCCGAACTGGCGAAATGGGAGCAGCGGCTCGTACGTCTGCAGGAGGTGGAAGCCGAAGCCAACAAGATGCAGGCGGCCATAGCGGACCGTGTCAAGGAGGGCGTGGATACCGAGCTCGATGGCACCCGCGCTCGCCTTTCGGCCGCGCGCGTTCACCTGCGCCTCGCCGAGGCCCAAGGCGCAGCCGATGTGCTCCGTGAACACCTCTCGAAACTCACTGGGCTTCCCGCCCCTGGCATTCAAACCGATCCCGAGTCGATCCCGGCTCCCCCTCCGCTTCCCGACGAGCCTGTTGCCAAGCAGACCACCGAATCGGCTCCTTCCGTTCAGGCGGCTGTCGAACACGCGCGCGCGCAGTATCTGCGCGCACAAGCCGAGCACAAGGCCCTCTGGCCCAGCTTCGATCTGGCTGGTCAATATGCCTTGCTCTCCAAGTTCAACAACTTTCAGGATTACTACATTCCCGAAAAGACCTGCACCGTGTCGACTCCCACCGGCACGATCACGGCTTTGTGCGAAAACGGCGGCTTTCGCCAGAACAACGCGACCATTGGAATCAGCATTCGCTTCCCGCTTTTCAATGCCTCCCAGCGCTCGCGAGCCGACGCCGCTGACGCCGACGCCCTGAAAGCCACCAAGCTGGCCGAGGCCGCCCGCGATCAGGCTTCCGAAGAAACGCTCCGCCTGCAGCGTGCCGTCACCCAGATGCAGGCCGCCCGCGAGGTCGCGCAATTGGAATCGGAAATTGCCGAGAAGAGCGTCGCTGCCGTCCAGACTCGCCTGGATGCCGGCACGGCGACCCTTCATGACCTCGACGACGCCCGCTCCCAGGCCAGCGAGCGCTTCATCGCCCTGCAGGACGTCACCTTCGAGCTGGAGCGCGCGCAGCTCGGCCTGCTGCGCTCCACGGGAGATCTGGAGAAATGGGCGCTGGGCACGCCCTAGTGAGTCAGCGAACACACCAGCCGCGAAAGCCTGCCCTGAGGCTGAGCCGCGAAGCGGCGAAAGAATGCAGCCCGCGGCGCAAGCCGTGGGTAGCTGCCCCGAAAAAAATGATTCAGCCCCGGAGGGGCGAAAGAATAGACACGGATTCCGAGGGGACGATCAACCTGCAGCTCCGACTACAACTTCCCACGCAAGCTCTTCACAACCTGCCGGAGCGCCTTCTCATTTCGCCGATACCAGCGCCACTGCCCTTGTTTCGTCGCCTCCACCAATCCAGCCTTGGTCAGAATCGCCATGTGGTGAGAAATGGTCGGCTGCGAGAGCCCCACGCGCTCCTCCACGTCGCCGGCGCACAGGCAGGGTTCCACCTTTCCCTCGACGCCCTTCTTACCCTCTTTCAAAGCTTGCAGAATGCGCCGCCGGGTAGGGTCGGCAATGGCGTGCAGCGCGCGGTCCAGCAACGGATCGGTAGGCATGGATGAGGCAAGGAATAGCGCGGAAATCGACGCCTGTCAATGTTCGAGAAAAGAAATGTTCGCGCGAGACGAGACAACAAAGAGGACCGTCTACTTCTTCACAATCGGGCTGTACCCGTCCCCGATCAGTCGCGTGCGCATCGCCTCGGCGTCCTTGATGTCGGCATACGGCCCGAGTTGCACGCGAAACAACTTGTCCGCGGCCTGGGGCGCGACGAACGCCGGATAGTCCTTCTTCTTGAGCGCTTCCACCAGGGACTCCGCATCCTCCTGTTTCGTGACTGCGGCGACCTGCACAAAGTACCCGGAGGTGGGCAAGGTGGTCATCGGGTCTGGGGTGTTTGCCGGGGGCGTGGCCGCAGTTTGTGCCGGATTCGTGTTCGCGGCCGTCGCGTTCGTGTCCGTCTTGGTGTCGGTGGCCGGCGCCAGCTGAGGATTGGCCTGGCTCTGTTCTACATTCTTGTAGAAGGTCATCGGCTGCGCAGCGGCCGACCCTGAATTTGCCTTGCCTGTCGCTGGAGTCGGCTGCGGCGTGGAAGCGGCGCTGGCAGCGGCCATCATCGGCTCCGTCTTTCGTCCCAGTGAATATCCCAGCGCGAAGAACAGCGCGCAGATTCCGACCAGAAAGAAAAACAGCACCAGCAGCTTGCCCGTTCCCAGCGTTATTTCCGTATCTTGTGACGAAGTGGTCATGCTTACTCCCGGCCAAACTTCTTGTCATTCCGAACCGGTCTGAAAGACCGGTGAGGAACCTGCTTTACCAGCAATTTCAACCGCTACGCCGTCTTCCCCGGCGCCGCTCCCTTGTCGCCTGCCGTCGACAACAACTTCTGGAGCCCCGAAAAAACATCCACCGGCACTGGGAAGATCACGGTTGTATTCTTCTCCACGCCGATCTCGGTCAGCGTCTGCAAGTACCGCAACTGCACGCTGACCGGCTCGGTCGCGAGCAAATGCGCCGCGTCGACCAGCCGCTGCGCCGCCGAAAATTCGCCTTCCGAGTGGATGATCTTCGAGCGCTTCTCGCGCTCCGCCTCGGCCTGCTTGGCCATGGCGCGGATCATCGACTCGTTCAGATCCACCTGCTTCACCTCAACGTTCGAAACTTTCACTCCCCACGGCGACGTATGCGTATCGAGAATGCTCTGCAGCCGCAGATTGATCTTGTCGCGATGGGCCAGTAGTTCATCGAGTTCCTGCTCGCCCAGCACCGACCGCAGCGTCGTCTGTGCAAACTGCGAAGTCTGATACACGTAGTTCGAAACCTCATTCACCGCTTTGTTCGGATCAATGACGCGCAGGAAGATCACAGCGTTGACCTTCAACGTGACATTGTCGCGGGTAATGATGTCCTGCGGCGGTACCTCCAGCGCCTCCTGCCGCAACGAGATGCGCACCATCCGGTCGATGGGCACGAACACCAGAATCACCCCCGGACCCTTGGCCACAGGCAACAGCCGCCCCAGCCGGAAAATTACGCCGCGCTCATACTCCGCCAGAATCTTGATGGAACTGAGCAGGTAGATAACGATGATGACGGCAACGATAGTTCCAAAACCAGCGCCGAATGCTTCCACGGCAAGCCTCCACACTCGGAGCGCTCAGGCCACTCCTACCGCGGATTGTATAGCAGGAGGAAGGAATCGGCGCGTAAATCGCGGAGTGCCAGGTTGCCCGGCTTGATGCGGCCGCTGCGGAGTCCGTTCATTCTTGTCATCCTGAGCGAAGCGAAGGACCTATGCATTCGTCGTCAGCGCGATGCCGCATGCCAGTACAAAGGTCCTTCGGCTCGCAAAGAACGCGAGCCTCACAATGACATTCTAGGCATGTTCCAAGACTTCCAAACTACGACCCGGCCTTCGCCACCTGAATCCGGCTGGCGTCGACGGCCACGTCGCGCTGAATCTCCATTTCGATCGACGTCCCCACGTCGAGCTTCACATCCGGACCATGCTTCAGCAGCGCCCACGCCACTCCGCCGGCGATTCCGACCAGCCCGCCGTATCGCGCCCCGTTCAAGCCGCCGGCAGCCGCACCGGCGATGCCTCCCACCGTGCCCGCCACGGCGGCGTCCCGGGCCGCATCTTCAACTCGCTTGCCCGTGTCTTTATCCTGCTGGATCGTGCCTTCCTTGTCCTTCACACTCTTGTTGTCAGCGCCCGGCGTGTTCTCCACCGACCCCGGCAGCATTACGGTGTAACCGCTGGGATAGATCATCGACGTAAAGTGAATCAGCAGCTCCGCCCGTTTCTTCGACCGCCCCGGCTGCTCCACATGCTGAATCTTGCCCTGAATGTACGTCCCCGCCGGAACCAGAATGCGCTCATTCACCACAAACGGAAATACCGTCTGGGCATAAACCGCGTCGCCCTCATGCGCGTTCTTGGTGGAGATGGCCTGCGCCAGCGTCAGCGGAATCCTCGACCCGGCCGGAATGACCACTGCACTAGAATCCCGCGCCGCAGCCGGCGCAGTCCCTGCCGGAGCGGCTGCGGATTCATTGCCCTGCGCCGCCCCCGAAGCTTGCGCAGACCCGTGCGCCTGAGCCGAACTCGCAGCCTGAGGGGCAACCTGTGCCGCATTGATCGTGTCCGGCGCCTGTCCCCAGGCCATCCCCGAAACCAGCAGTGCCATCAAAAGTGCGCGCATCGTATGCCTCCGAAAAAGGACTTTCATTCAAACGCCGACTGGACCACGTATGGGAAGGGCACGGCTTCAGCCGTGCCGCCCGGGGCCAACATAAGGATGTGGGCTTTAGCCACCGGGTACTATCTAAAGCTTACTACGGCTTAGCCGCTAGGATGCAGGGTTTGTAGCGTGAGTTATCTGGTAAGATGCACGGCTATTTTCCTGACCCAGAATCGTTTGATCAGCCTGAGATCATTGGGTTATGATCCGTCCCGA
>DATFNR010000097.1:0-3765 GCA_035266285.1 Candidatus Sulfotelmatobacter sp. | reverse complement strand
CAACCTGCTGAGCCTGGGCTTCTCCGCCGACGTGGCCACGCTGCGCGCCCGCCGCTTCAGTAACTGGGGAGAACTGGGATATGTCACTTCGATTTTTCTTACTCTGGCCCGCTTCAACCGTCGCCCGTTCCAGGTTCGCGTTGAAGGCGCGACCGAATTCGACAACCGCCGCTGCCTGTTCCTTACCTTCAGCAATAGCAAATTCACTGGCGGCACCATGATGATCGCCCCCCAGGCGCAGATTGACGACGGTCTGGTCGAATACGTCCGCTGGGGGCCGATCGGTCGATTGGGGCTGATTCGCAATCTTCCGACGCTCTACGACGGCACCCACGTCAAGCATCCCATGGCTGAGCGCCAGGCGGCGCGCCGGGTCGAATTCAAGCTGGATCATCCCGTCGACGTCATGGTCGATGGGGAAGTGTTGACGCTGCATTGTGAGAAACTCGACGTGCTGCCCGGTGCCCTGAACGTCGTGGTCTGAGGGCCGTGATATAAGAATTGAGAAATGTCTGAGGAAAGAAGAAAACGCCAACAGGAGCGCGAGAGCGCGGATCAGGGCGAAAAGACTCGAACATATCTCAAGTGGGGCGGGGTTCTGATCCTGCTGGCAACTGCCTTTGCTGCAGGCCGTTACTACCGAAATCACAGATACGATTCCTTCGCCCAATGTCTGGCTTCTAAGCAAGCGAAGATGTACGGCCTCTACTGGTGCCCGCACTGCGCCGAGCAGAAAGAGATGTTCGGGGCATCGTTTCGCTACGTGCCCTACGTGGAATGCGCCATCAAAGGCTCATCGGAAATGGCGCCCGAGTGCAAAATCGCGGGAACCAAGCTTTTCCCCAGCTGGCAGTTTGGAACGAATCCGCCGAAAGAAGGAGTCCTTTCTCTGAGTGAATTAGCCGACAAGACCGGGTGCCACCTGCCGTGAACCACGCGCCACCTTCTTCCGCGGGCACTGCCGCAAACCGTATTTTTTTTCTGGCAATCGCACTTCTGTCGCTGGCCGGAACGGTCGTCTCGGCAATCTCGTTGCAGCGGCACTACGCGAAGTCGGCGACGCAGTTTTGCGAATTCGGAGAAAAGTTCAATTGCGACATCGTGAATCGCAGCCAGTACTCGAGCATTGAAGGAATTCCGGTGGCCGCGATCGGAATCGCCGGCTACGCTGCCTTGTTTGTCTTGTCGACCTGGTGGAGATCGCGCCCCGATACTCCAAACCGCCTTCTGGGCGCGGCCATCGCCGGCCTGGCCTTTGCCTTGTACCTGACCTACGTCGAAGCTTATGTTCTGACCACGTGGTGCATTCTTTGCCTGATTTCACTGATCCTCATCGCGCTGATCTGCTTGCTCGCGGCTGTCGTGAAGGTCCGGAGTGCGCCAGCGTGAGTTCGCACCGCTGTTGTATCCTGAGAGCGCATCGATTTTGATGGAAGAAATCCAGACAAGTGAAGCGCGGGAGACTGCTGTCTCGCCAGATTTTGTGCGCGCCGAGGGAGCGACTGGCGACCTGCGCTTGCACCGATTCAGCAGCCGCATCTTCCGCAACACCCGCTTCCTGCGGGTCTGGCTGCCTCCGGGATATGACGATCCCGAAAACGCAGATCGGCGTTATCCGGTGCTGTATCTGAACGATGGCCAGAACCTGTTCGAGTCCGCGACCTCGTTCACCGGAGTCGAATGGGGCGCGGATGAGACCGCCGATCGGCTGATCCGCGAACGCGTGATTCCGCCGCTGCTGATCGTCGGAGTGGACAACGCTGGCAAAGAACGTCTCCGCGAATACATGCCGCACCGTTCGCTGCAGCCCGTCATCTTGCGCGTGCAGGGCACTCGTTATCCCAACTTTCTGATCCGAGAGGTGATGCCATTTGTCTCGCGAAATTATCGCGTGGCCGAGGGGCCGCAGAATACGGGCTTAGGCGGCTCTTCGCTGGGGGCGCTGATTGCTCTGTACACGGCGTCGGTGCAGCCCGGGCTGATTGGCCGGCTGCTTCTGGAAAGTCCTTCGCTGTGGGCCTCCAACCGGCAGGCAATCAAAGACAGCCGCCACGTCAGCCGGTGGCCGGAACGCGTGTACCTCGGAACCGGCACAGCTGAACTCGGACGGAGCGATCGAGATCAGAGCGTGGTGGACGATGTGCGCGAACTGGCCGGCATCTTCCGCCGTGCCGGACTTGATGACCGGCGCCTTAAGCTGGTCGTCGAGGAAGGAGCGCCGCATCACGAATCCGCGTGGGCGCGGAGATTTCCCGAGGCGCTGACGTTTCTCTTCGGAAAGTCTGCCGCCAGCTAGGGTCTCTCCGCGTCTCTCAGCTCAACTCCCCGTTCTCTGCGGCTCAGTTTCTTGAGACCGTAGCTGAAAAATCGCGTAGAGGGTTGCGCCTATGGCAATGACCGATAGCTGCACATGCGTCCATCGCGTAAGCGGACCGAGAAGCGGCAGCATGTAGACCAGATACAAGAGAAATCCGAGCCAGCCGTTGACCGGGCTTGAGCCCTGGCCCGCCAGCCAATCAGCCAGCAGCAGAAACGCCGGAGCAAGGACCACCAGGTCGTAGACGGTAAGATGAGGCGCCACCAGCACCGTTGCCAGAAGCAACGAGGAATAACGCAAAGCCAGAGGCGTGCCGTTCCGCCTCCAACACCCGATCGCCATGCCCAGCGCTGCGATGGCGCTTGCGACATACAGGCCAAAAGAGAGACCCGGCCAGGGAATCAGCAAAGACCAGAACGTGCGCAGGCAGTGGGTCTGGTAAGGCCTGGGTTCGAGCAAAGGCAGAACTCCCCGCACATTGAGCATCATGTGCACCCAGCGACGCAGCGGCTCCGTGCCGTAATAGAAAGCTCCGGTCGAAAGCTGCGCCACCGCGGAGAGGATTGCTCCGAGCACAGTTTTCCAGGCGCCGGCCGCCACAAAGACGATGCCTGCGGCCAGTCCCAGTTGCGGCTTGAAGATCAAGCATCCCAGGACCAACCCGGCGAGAAATTCACGCCGTTCCCGCAGCAGAAAGAACATCGCGGTGAAGCAGGCGAGCGCCAGCGCCGACGTCTGGCCCCAGGCGATCAGGTGAAAAAAGCCGGGAAATGCCACTGCCAGGAGAGCAACCAGCGCGCCGTACCCGCACAGGCGTGGACACACCCGCCAGATATAGAAACAGCACGCGCCGTAAATGGAGGCGCTGACACTCCACCACAGGGCCAACGCCCAGTCGTACGAAAGATGCGCCAATGGTGCGAACAACAGTGAAACCTGGGGCGGATAAAGCGGCAAGTACCGAGTCCCTGCGGCCGCTGGTACGCGCTGTGCCGCCAGCGCAGCCTGAGCGTCCATGTCGTACAGATCGCTGCCGCGATGCTCAACTGCGAGCGACCCCAGCGTGTAGAAGTGAAGGAAGTCCGTCCCCTTGAGATTGCCGCTGCGGTCACGCAGCCCCGGCGTAGCCAGGTTCCATACGTAGACCGACCACAGACACACGGCCAGAATCGTGCCGTACGCACGCAGGCGTTTGGCCGTCAACCAGCGGCCCGGGTTGGTTCTGATCTGCAAGGCGGCGCGGATTCAACAACCTGCGCGACGATACCAGAGCTCAGTCCGGAGACTCAGTCCGGAGACATTGCGACAGTGTAGTTCTCGAGCCTGGGCGCGGCGCTATCGCCGTCGATCTGCCAGAAGTGGCGGTTCTTGAAATACTGCAGCAGTTCCTGGTTCCCGTTCTCTCCCATGTCTCGCGCCCACACAACCTTGGCCTGATCGATGGATGC
>DATFNR010000096.1:0-6963 GCA_035266285.1 Candidatus Sulfotelmatobacter sp. | reverse complement strand
TCGGAGTACAGAACCGTTGCGCCGGAGTGCTCGGCGGCTTGCAGGATGAGGGCATCCCAGAAGGAAGTTTTGTATCGCACCTCGATCTCGAGCGCCTGGATGACAGATTCGGGAGTGTTGACCACGATCTCCCAACTCAGATAGTCCTGCAGCAGGCGGCGGATTTCATCGACGGGAAGAGGTTTGGCCACCTTGCGGCGCAGGTTTACGCAAAGCTCCTGCAAGACCTGGGTGCTCAACACGCCGTGCCCGCTCGTCCACAGCCGCTCGATCAGCTGCCGCGCGCGCTCATGCTTGATGCCGGTGGAGCGGTCATGGGCGTAAATCAGAATGTTGGTATCGACAAAATGTTTTTCGGCCATGGTCGGCGGTTTCACACACGTCACCTTTCATGAAGCTCGTCGCGCGAGCCAGGGGGCGTCCAGCGCAGATCCATTCCTTCGCGCAATCGCGCCAGCGCACGCTGCCGCGCCCGATGGTAAGCCTTGCGCTCACGCACGATTTGCTCCAGGCGCGCCGCCAGCATGGCGCTGATGGAGGTGTCTTCTTCCGCCGCAAGAACGCGGACTTCACGCAGGAGGTCGGCGTCCAGCTTGAGTGTGATGTTGGTCTTCATAAGTAGCACGTAACTGCGTGCAGCACAATATTACGTGCTATGTAGGATTACTGTCAACAGACGCGTGCCGGCGAGTCTCGAGTGACCGCCTCTGCTAGAATCCCCTCCATATGAGCCCCCAGCCCCCATTTACCGACGTCCCCGAAGCCATCGAGGAGATCCGCGCCGGGCGCATGATCGTGGTTGTCGACGACGAGGATCGCGAGAACGAAGGCGACCTTACGCTGGCCGCTGAGAAAGTCACGCCGGAAGCGATCAACTTTATGGCTAAGTACGGCCGCGGGCTGGTCTGCCTCGCCATGACCGAGGAGCGGCTGGAGCACCTGCGCATCGGGCCCATGACGGCGGAGAACACTTCGCAGTACGGCACTGCGTTTTGTGAGGCGATCGACGCCCGGCAGGGCGTAACGACCGGGATTTCAGCCTATGACCGAGCCCGCACGATTCAAGTGGCAATCGATCCCGCGACGAAGCCCACGGACCTCGCGCGCCCGGGCCACGTTTTTCCTCTGCGGGCGCGCAAGGGTGGAGTGCTGGTGCGGGCGGGACAGACCGAAGCCTCCGTAGACCTGGCGCGGCTGGCGGGCATGGTTCCCGCGGGGATCATCTGCGAAATCATGAAGGACGACGGCAGCATGGCCCGCGTGCCGGACCTGGTCGAGTTTTGCCGCGAGTACGGCCTCAAGATGCTGACCGTGGCCGAGCTTATTCGCTACCGCATGGCGCACGAGCGCTATGTGCATCGCGTGGGGGAGGCACTGGTCGACACGCGGTTCGGAGAATTCCGGCTGATCGCCTATGAAAGCGAAGTCGACGGCGGCGAGTCGCATGTGGCGCTGGTTCGCGGCGAGATCGAGCGCAGCGAGACTCCGGTGCTGGTCCGGATGCATGCGCACTGCCTGATGGGTGATGTCTTCGGCGCCACCGGCTGCGAGTGCCATGCCACGCTGGAAGGGGCGCTGCGGCGCATCTCGGACGAAGGGCGCGGAGCGTTGATCTATCTGCACCAGACTTCGCAGGGCTTCTCCATCGAGAAAGTGGGCGAGCGCAATGCACTCACCTTCCATCGGGGACGGAAGTTGCCTTCACTCTACGAAACTGAGAGACAGGTTCAGCGGGAAATTGGGATTGGGGCGCAGATTCTGTCTGACCTCGAGTTACGGCGCATCCGCCTGCTCACGAATCGGCCAAAGAGGGTGGCGGCGCTGGAAGGATTCGGGATCGAGATCGTCGAGCAGGTTCCGGTGGAACTGAGAGACGTTAGGACAGCTAAGAAATGACGGCGGGTGATGTAGCGGGGGAAGCAGGTTCCTCACCGGGCCTTTGGCCCGGTTCGGAATGACATCTTTATCACTATTGGATCTTTATCGCTATTTGATCTCCATCGTTGTTTGATCTCCATTGTTATTCGATCTCCATCGTTATTAGATCTCCATGGCAACTCACGTTGCATCCGTCGACAGAACTGGGCAGACGCGGAATATTCCGCCGGGGATGATCGACGATGCCCGCAAACACGTGTACGAAGCGGCCATTCGCACGCCGCTGGTGCGGCTCAACTACGACGGGCCGGCCGAGATCTACCTCAAACTGGAATGCCTGCAGCCCATCGGCGCATTCAAGATTCGCGGCGCGTACAATGCGGTGCGCCTGCTGCCGGAAGAGCAGCGGCGGCGAGGGGTATGGACCATCAGCGCGGGCAATGCGGCGCAGGGCGTGGCGCTGGCGGCGCGCAAGGCGGGAGTCCCGTGCAAGGTGCTGGTCATCGATGTCGCTCCCGAAGCGAAGCTCCAGGCCATACGGAGGCTGGGCGCTGAACTGGTAAAAGCGTCTTACGATCAGTGCTGGCAGGCACTGGGAGACCGGGCACATCCGGCGATGGACGGCGCGTTCGTTCATCCCTTTGAAGATGATGAATTCATTGCGGGCAACGCTTCGGCGGGGTTGGAAATCCTCGAAGACCTGCCGGATGTCGATGCGGTGGTGGCCTCGTTCGGCGGCGGAGGCTTGTCGTGCGGAATCGCTTCGGCGATTCGAGAGCGCGGACGAAATGTCAAAGTATTCGCAGCCGAGCCGGAGACTGCCGCTCCGCTGGCGGCGTCTCTGGCGGTAGGCTCGCCGCAGACCTTTCCGAACTGGAAGGCGAGCTGGGTCGACGGCTGCGGCGGCAAGTCGGTGTTTCCCAGGATGTGGGCCCTGGCTCATCATCTGCTGGCTGGGTCGATCGTCTGCTCGCTGGAAGAGGTGCGGAAGGCTATGCGCATCGTGGCCGAGCGGAATCACGTCATCAGCGAAGGCGCTGGGGCGTGTGCAGTGGCGGCGGGGCTCAGCGGGAAGTGCGGGTCAGGAAAAGTTGTTTGCGTGGTGAGTGGCGGGAATATTGATTTGTCGGTGTTTGCGCAGCTGGTGCGCGAGTAGGTACGATCGGCAGCGCATGTTCACGGTGGGTTCGTTTTGATGCTGGCATTTCGCGGGCAGGAGTGCCCGCGCCACATTAGAACGGTTTGCGCACTACCACCTCGGCGTCACGGATGAAAAATTGCGCCGAGCACTGACCTGAGCCGCAGATTACCGGCAGGAACCCGTTGATCTGTTTGCGGGTGATCAGGCCGAGCATGCCGCAGGACGGGCACGAAAGGACGGCCCAATAGGGATCTTCCTTCTCGCCGATCTCGCCGGCGTTTTCCAGCACAAAGACGGTGCCAGGCTGCATCTGTTCCGGAATCCATTCGCTCAGAAGGTCCAGTTCTGCCACCATGTCTTCCTCCGTGTGCTCCTGCTTGCTTAGCCTTCGTGCGTTGCCCGCAACTTGCCTATGAGGCCTTTCTAGCACGCCGCCGTGGATCGGGCGACGTTACCGAAGTATTCGCCTTTGCAGAGATGACCCCGGCCCGCACCTGCCGCACCGCGTCGCTCAGACAAACCGCCAGAATCGGCTGGCGCGAATTCTTGAGGATGTCGACGATCTGGCGCGCCGAAGTCTCCAGATAAAGATGAGTGCCGTCGGTGAGCAGGTGATAGTCAGAGCCCTGGCCGACGATCTCCGCCAATCCCTTTCCGAATTCGCGAGCCAGGAATCGCATAACCTTGCGCACGCCCTGCAAAGAAAAGCCCTTGCGCCGCAGTTCGCAGATCACCGCTACTTCCGTGAGGTGGTTCATCGAATACAGGCGGCGATGGCCTTCGCGTTCCGCCTTCACCACGCCGCGCTCATCCCACCACTGCAGCTGGCGGGGCGTGATTCCCGTTAGCGCGATTACATCCCGTGATGTGAAGCGGTTTTGCATGAACCCCGAAAGATGTTTAAAACAGCCTTTAAGCCAAATGTTTCAAACATTTTAGGCATGGGATGGCCGGGGTCAAGGGAAGAATCGGAGGAAAAGGGGTGACTAAGGGAGTTCCTGGGCGGACGATAGGGATTCTTCGACTCCGGAACCGGTCCGCTTCGCGGACCAGTTCCTGCGCTCAGAATGACAGTGGTGTGGTGTTCTTCAAAGTTGAGAGCCGCCGCCGACGAAGTGGACGACCTCGAGCCGGTCGCCTTCGTTCAGCGGAGTCTCGGCCCAGCGGTCGCGTGGCACGATGTCGCGATTCAGTTCGACGGCCACTCGGTCAGCCTTCATGCCGAGAGCCTCGACCAGGGCCGCAAGGGTGGCGGGGCCGAGGAAATCGAAGGATTTCTCTTCCCCATTGATGTGGAGTTTCATGCAGTTTATGACCAACGTTCTTTCGCCCCTTCGGGGCTTGTGAGAATTGTATTCTGCTACCCACGGCTTGCGCCGTGGGCTGTATTCTTGCGCCGCTTTGCGGCTGTCCTGCGGCATTCTTTTGACGGCTTTGCGGCTGTCTTAATGCATAATTTCGCGGTTCATGCATAATTTCGCGGCTTTGAGGCTTTTCGGAGGAGCGGCCGAACTTCTCGAACTCAGGTCTACTCACAGAGTGTCATGGGAACTGTGGGCCTGGAAGGCGCGCTAGTCGGCCTTGCGCAGCAGGAACTTCCGGGTCGCAGTTCGGCCCTCAAAATTGGCCTGCACCAGCAGGGAGGCATCGGGCAAGGCGGTCTCTTCGACTTCAATCTTGATCTCGGCCGCGCCACCGGAATCGGCGACGGCCTGGGTGTAGAAGGGCGCCGCCCCGGGGCGGGCGAAGCGAAAGGTCAAGCGCGCGCCGGGCGCTGCTGCGCCGCCTTCGGTCACGCGCAACTGCAGGTTCAGGTTGCGATCGGAATGCACGGAGTCGGCGTTCAGCCACTGGACGTCGAGTTCCTTGACCGTAGCCAGCACTTCAGGTTCGGGCCGGTCGAGAGCCTGATCGAGTTTGCCTTCCCGGATCGCGTCGAGCACCAGGCGGTGTTGCTCGCGCAATTGATGCTCTTTTTGCATGTCGCCGAATTGTGCGTCGGTAGACTTGCCGGCGTATGACGTGGCCTTCTTGCCGATGCAGCGGCCGCGGACGAAGACCTGCGTTTGCAGCAGACGCTCATTTTCGCGCGCCTCGCTTTGCACGTGGTAGATCGTGTCGCCGTGTTTCACGTCGGTATTGAAGCCAAAAATCATAGAGATTGAGAAATTTGTTAATTGGGTAATTGGGTAATTGAAAGGACGATGGCTCAAAACGCGAACCGCAAATTCCGTCGATTCTCAATTACTCAATTACCAAATTACACAATTCCTCAATTCGTCGCCCTTGGCTTGACACTCCTGCGTGCAAGCCAATAATCTAAATTGTTTAGGCATTGCTTGGCGCGAATTATATATACCTCGTCCTATGCCCGACAATTACTTCGCACGCTACCTCCCGTTTTTGATCCATATTCTGATGGCGGGTGGCATTGCAACCGCGATTGTCGTGCTTTCCTGGCTGATCGGTGAGCGTAAACCCACCCGCGCCAAACTTTCCCCTTACGAATGCGGCATGACCCCGGTGGGCGACTCGCGCGAGCGCTTCTCGGTGAAGTTCTACCTGGTCGCCATGCTGTTCATTCTGTTCGACGTAGAAGCGGTTTTCATCTATCCCTGGGCCGTGATTCTGCGCGACCTGAAGCGTTTTGGCCTGTGGGAGATGCTGGTGTATATCGGGATTTTCCTGGTCGGCTTCTTCTACGTGTGGAAGAAGGGTGTACTGGATTGGGGCGAAACCGGGCGAGGGAAGGCATGATGCCGATGGCCCCCGCCATCACCGATCTGGAACAGTTGAAGAGTCATCCTGCCGTGGCTCGTCTGGTGGCATGGAACGCGGCAGCCGTGCAGGGTGGGAAGTTCGATCGCGAAGAGATGACGATCTACATGGATCGGGCCAACATTCGCGAAGCCTGCGCGCTGCTGAAGGACGATCTGGCCTGCCCTTTTAATTTCCTGTCAGACATTACTTGCGTCGACTGGTATCCGGCCGAGCCCCGGTTTGAGGTCGTGTATCACTTGCTTTCGATCCCGAAAAAAGAGCGCGTCCGGCTGAAGGTCCGGCTGGACAGCGCCAGCCTCGCGGTCGAGTCGCTGACTTCGGTGTGGCCGGGGGCGAACTATTTCGAGCGCGAAGTTTTCGATCTTTTTGGCATTCGCTTCACCGGACATCCTTATCTGCGGCGCATCCTGATGCCCGAAGACTGGGAAGGTTACCCTCTGCGCAAAGACTATCCCGTGGAGGGCTATCGCTAGAGTTTTCGCTGAAGAACAATGGCACACCTGACGCCCACCCCCGTGCTGGAACCCGGTCAGGATCGCACCATGATCCTGAACATGGGTCCGCAGCATCCTTCGACGCACGGCGTGCTGCGCGTTCTGCTCGAGATTGACGGTGAGACGGTTGTGCGCCTGATGCCTGACATCGGCTTCCTGCACACCGGCATCGAGAAGACATGCGAGGCGAAGTTCTACCAGCAAGTGGTGCCTCTGACCGACCGCATCGACTATCTCTGCCCCATGACCAACAATCTGTGCTACGTGCTGGCGGTGGAAAAACTGCTGGGGTTGGAGATTCCGCCAAAAGCGCAGTGGCTGCGGGTTTTGCTCAACGAGTTAACCAGGATTAACTCGCATCTGGTGTGGCTGGGCACGCATGCCATGGACATTGGCGCGCTGACGGTCTTCTTGTACTGCTTCCGCGAGCGCGAAGAAGTGCTGCGCATGTTCGAGATGGTCAGCGGACAGCGCATGATGACGTCGTACTTCCGTGTGGGGGGAATCGCGCTGGAACCGCCACTCGGCTTCTTCGATCGTGTCCGCGATTTTGCCGGGTATTTTCCGGAAAAGGTCGATGAGTACGAAAATCTGCTGACCGGCAATCCGATTTGGGGGATGCGGACCAAGGGCGTGGCCGTGATGTCGGCGGAAGATGCGATCGCCCTC
>DATFNR010000095.1:0-57300 GCA_035266285.1 Candidatus Sulfotelmatobacter sp. | reverse complement strand
GGGCCTCTAGTTGCACAATAGCGGCCACGTCGGGTCTCAGGGTCTCAACTGTCTTCCAGGTCCCCGGCGAAAAACAATCCAAGCGTGACGTCCCGTGGTGGAGGAGCTCCCATGCGTTCTGCCTCGCGTGTAGTTACCTTTCTAGTTATATCCCTGCTACCAATTCTGGCCTTTTCCCAAGCGACCACGTCGCTGCACGGCACGGTTTTCGACCCCAATAGGGCCGTTGTGTCGGGCGCAGGTTTGACCTTATCCAACGCAGCGACTGGTTTCACGCGTACGACGAAGAGCGACAGCCAGGGGAACTACCAATTCCTGGAGCTGCCTCCCGCCACCTACGAGCTCGACGTCACCGCGAGCGGGTTTTCCACGGTCAAGATGACGGCGATCGAACTTCTGGTAGGCACGCCGGGGACGGTGGATGTGCACGTGGAAGTAGCGGCGGCGACCGTCACCTTGGAAGTAGCAGGGACGGCGCCAATGGTGAACACGGTCAACGCCGCCCTGGGGCATGCCTTCGACGCGTCACAGATTCAAGATCTGCCGTTTGAAGGACGCGACCCCTCGGGTATTCTCAGTCTGCAGCCGGGCGTGGCCTACACCGGCAACAGCCAACACATCAATCAGGACTCCGACAGCCGCAGCGGCGCGGTCAACGGAGCGCGCAGCGATCAGACCAATATCACGCTGGACGGAATCGACAACAACAATCAGGTTTCGGGTTACGCTTTCCAGGGAGCCGTTCGCGTTCCACTCGATTCCTTGCAGGAGTTCAAGGTCACAACCGCGAGCTCCGATGCCGATAACGGCCGCTCCTCCGGGGGACAGGTTTCTCTGGTGACCAAGTCCGGCAGCAATTCGATTCACGGCAGCGCCTACATCTACAACCGGAGCGGGATCGGGGAAGCCAACGACTGGTTCGGAGAAAACTCCCAAGATCACAGCAACCTCGCGAACACACCTCCACACCTCGTGCGCAATACCTTTGGAGCGGCCGTCGGCGGCCCCATCATTAAGAACCGCATGTTTATTTTCGGCGCATATGAAGGACAGCGCCTGCGGCAGAACTTGCAAGTGACGAGAATCGTGCCCAGCGACACTCTGCGGGCCGGCACCATGATCTACCCGGCTTGCCCGAACCTCATCGTCGGCGGGAAAGTGGTCGGCGACCCGCATTGCACAGGCGGCACAGGAGTGGCGGACAGCATTAGCCCGAATATCACAGAGACTCTGTCAATCCAGCAACTGCAACAAATGGACCTGAACTGCTTTGGCTTAGGAACATGCCCCTATGGGGCGAGCAATCCCAACAATGGCGGTGGACCGAATCCGGCCGTCATGGCGATTTTCAACCAGTACCCGCGTGCGAACACGGACTCGGTTGGCGATGGTTTCAATTACCGCGGCTTCACGTTTTCGTCGCCACTGCCGGGCAAACTGGATGCTTACGTCCTGAAGCTCGATTACAACCTGACCCAGAACGGCACCCACCGCCTGTTCGTGAGGGGCGCGATCGACGGTGATCGCCTGGCGAATCAATCGGATGTTTCGTCATTCACGGGAGATGGTGGCTCGCAATTCCCCGGCCTGCCGGCCAACCGCACTACCGTCAATACCAGCAAGACCATCAGCGTAGGTTACACCGCAACCCTCAGCAACACGCTCATCAATGATTTTCGTTACGGATACGTCCGGTTCGGAAATGAGGTGCTGGGCGATCAATCCCAGCATTTCATCAATTTCCGCGGGATGGATAACATCACAGCAGAAACTCCAACCACCCACACCGGAGTACCAGTCGAGAACTTTGTGGATGACCTGACCAAGATCAGGGGCAATCACACTCTGCAGGTCGGCGTGGACTTCCGGCAGATCGACGACATTCGCCAGTCGAACTCCACTTCGTATTTTGCGGCGATTACCAACGCATTCTGGCTGGCGGGCTCAGGGATTGCGAACAATGGCGTAAGCCTCGATCCCGCTAACTTCCAAGACCCATCAATGCCATTAGGGACCCCATACCCGGCTGTTTGGGCGGATTTCAGCACGAACTACGATTTTCCCCTG
This sequence comes from Candidatus Sulfotelmatobacter sp., assembly GCA_035266285.1. Classification (GTDB taxonomy): domain Bacteria; phylum Acidobacteriota; class Terriglobia; order Terriglobales; family Acidobacteriaceae; genus Sulfotelmatobacter. Next base: position 55,233 of record DATFNR010000095.1, on the reverse strand, counting down.
ACTGCCTTGACGGGTCTGGTTACCCAAGTCAACTCGAACTACAACCTGAATAAATCGCTCACATCTCTGTCGGAGGGCACGTTCATTCCCCGCCATTTCCGCAACCATGAATACGAGTTCTATGGTCAGGACTCCTGGCGGATCCGGAAGAACTTTACGATGACGTATGGCTTGCGCTGGACATTGCTGCAGCCTCCGTACGAGACCACGGGCACGCAGGTTTCCCCCAATCTTAGCCTGAACAACTGGTTTGAAACCCGAAGCAGCGACATGACGCAGGGCGTCACCTATGACCCGACCATCAGTTTTAACTTGTCCGGGCAGGCGAACGGAAAAGCGCCCTTCTGGGCCTGGAATTATCACAACGTCGCTCCCCGTCTGGCTTTTGCATACTCTCCCGATGCCGACGGTGGATTGAGTCGCAAATTGTTCGGGGGCCCGGGAAAAACGTCGATCCGCGTGGGATATGGAATGTACTACGACCACTTCGGAGAGGGGCTGGTGAACACGTTTGACCGGCAGGGGTCGTTCGGCTTAACCACGACGATCCAGAACACTGCGGGCATTCAAGGGGTTGATACCTCGGCCCGACTTACGGGTTTAAATACGATCCCATCGCAAAGCGCTGCAACATTCGCGGGCTGCTCGACGCCGCCCTGCCCGATCGTGGAACCGCCTCCCAGCGGCTCTTTTCCTGTGACTCCGCCGGACGCCTTCGCCATCACCTGGGGTCTGAACGACAAATTGCAAACCCCTTACTCCCACGTGTTCAATTTCTCCATCAACCGGGAACTGTCGAGCAACTTCGTACTTGAGGCGGCATACGTGGGACGCTTTGCCCATCACTTGCTACAAGAAGAAGACATCGCCATGCCGCTCAACTTGGTTGACACCACGAGCAAGATGGACTATTTCACGGCAGTCAGACAGCTTGGGCAGCAGTACCGGAACAGCGTGCCGATCACGAGCGTTCAGCCTATCCCTTATTGGGAAAACCTGTTTCCGGGGGCGGCTGGACCGACAGCGAGCCGCATTGGCGCGACATTGTTCGGTGCTGGAACCGCCTGCCTGGATTCGACTGGGCAAAAGGGGACTAACGGGCTGCCTGCTAACGTAACGGCCACACAAGCCATGTACGATCTTTTCTGCTCCTACAAAGGCAATGAGACGACAGCCTTGGAGTTCGCCGATTTTCCGGGGATCTTCTCGAACACCTGCTACCCGGCATGCAGCGTTTCCAACGGCGGGAATGGGTTCGCCTACTACAGCCCGCAGTATTCCTCCCTGTACGGGTGGTGGAGCAATGGAAACAGCGGCTACAACGGCTTGCAGTTGAGCCTGATCCGGCGCATGACACACGGCCTGCAGTTTGACCTGAACTACACCTATTCCAGATCGATCGATGCTGGCTCCGACGCGGAACGCGTGAACCAGTTCGAGGGTGGAGGGTTTGGCCAGGTCATCAACTCGTTTTCTCCGAAGCAGCTGCAGGGACCTTCGGACTTCAACAACACTCATCAGTTCAACGCCAACTGGGTGTGGGAATTACCGTTTGGCCGGGGCAAGTATTTCGGCTCAGGCATGGGTCGGTTAGCGAATGGAGTCGTCGGCGGCTGGACGCTTTCGGGACTGTGGCGCTGGACCAGCGGTTATCCCTTCTCGGTCAGCAGCGGATTCGGTTGGGCGACGAACTTCGAGTTGCAGTCGAACGCTATCCTGACGGGACCCAAGCCGACGACTGGATCGTTCATTCCGAACCCGCAGACTACGGACACTTGCCTGGCCCCGACTGTTCCGGCCAGCGTTTTCCAGCATCCATGCGCCGCTCTCGGCGCCTTCCGCCAGTCGTTTCCGGGTGAGTCCGGAGAACGCAACAACCTGATTGGGCCGGGCTCGTTCGACGTCGATATGGCCTTGTCGAAGAGTTGGAACATCACTGAAAGCAAGGCCGTAAAATTCACGTGGGAGACGTTCAACGTCTCGAACACTCCCCGCTTCGACGTGGGAACGATGCAAATAAATGGAAACAATGCCCTCGCCAACAGCTCGAACTTTGGAACCTTCAGCTCCACTCTCTCGCAATACCGGGTGATGGAGTTCGCGGCTCGGTTCTCGTTCTGAGCTAAGCGGGAGATTCAAGGGAGCGGCGAATGCTGCTCCCTTTTTCTTATCTTTTCTTATCCTGCGAGGCTGGGCGGCCTAGACAGTTTGTTGCGGCCTGTCGGCGTTAGATGGCTGACCGCGCGCGTTCGATTGACTTTTGGTCACCTTGTCCGCGCAATTCGCTTGAACTTCGCCGGGAGGCCGCTACACAATAGCGGCCACACTTCTTTTTGGGGGACCAAATCATGGGGTCAGGTAGCCGCCGTGTGGGGAGCCGTTTACTGGCTGTGCGGTTCTTGTTCCTGGGAACGCAACCAAGCGAAATGCCACGACAGGGAACGCAAGGGCAAGGCCATCGTCTCGCGTTCGGGCTTGCCGTTTGGGCGGTAGTTCTTTGCCTGAGCGCAGGCTTGGCCAGGGCTCAGTCAACCACGTCGCTGCATGGAATCGTCAGCGATGCCAAGGGCGCGGTGCTGCCGGGCGCGACGGTCACGATTCTTGACCCGCAGACCGGATTCGCGCGCACCGTGACTTCGGGCGCGGATGGCGTGTACCAGTTCCTGCAGATTCCTCCGGCCACGTACACGGTAACCGCTAGCGCCAGCGGATTCGCCGAGATCAAGCACGAGAAAGTAACGCTGTTGGTGAGCAGTCCTGCCACGTTGAATTTCACCATGCAGGTGGCGGGCACCAACGTGAAGGTTGATGTCACGAGCGAGGCTCCGCTGGTGAATACGCAGGACGCGTCGATCGGCAATGCGTTTAACGAGCGCCAACTGCTCAGGCTGCCTTCCGAAGGGCGCGACCCGGTGGCGATTTTGAGTTTGCAGCCGGGAGTTACATTTGTGGGCAGCAACGTCGACCAGAGCAACGACAGCCGCGGCGGTTCGGTCAGCGGCGCGCGCAGCGACCAAACCAACATCACGCTGGATGGACTCGACGATAACGATCCGCTGAACAGTTTTGCCTTTCAGGGGGCGTTGCGTGCGACGCTCGATTCGATCGAGGAGTTCCGCGTCACTACCAGCAACGGCAACGCTGACGAAGGGCGCTCTTCTGGTGCGCAAGTGTCGCTGGTTACCAAGAGCGGAACCAACAGCATGCACGGCACTTTTTATGAGTACAACCGCACCGGGGTGGGCGAGGCCAACGACTGGTTCAACAAGCAGTCAGAGCTGAGCGCGGGCTTGCCCAACAAGCCTGGACAGCTGATCCGCAATACCTTCGGCGCCACTTTCGGTGGCCCGATCAAGAAGGACCGGGCGTTCTTTTTCCTTGCCTACGAGGGGCAACGCAGGCGGGAGAGCGTCCAGACCACGCAGGTGGTGCCGAGCGCGGCGCTGCGCAACGGGATGATGCATTATCCGTGCATTCCGGCAACCGCCCAGACAAATCCTGATCCGAACTGCGTTCTTGGCACTCCCAATCTGAATGGCTTCAACGTGGTGAATAACCCATCGATTTCGCAGACGGATTACATTGTGCAGCTGACCCAGGCGCAACTTGCGGCTATGGACCCGATCTGCGGCAATCCTCCGGCGGGTCAACCGGTCACGTGCCCACTGGGGCCGGGCGCGGACCCGGCAGTCCTACCGATTTTTAACCAGTATCCCAAGCCCAACTCGGATACGGTCGGAGATCTCCTCGACTACCGGGGTTTTACCTTTGCCGGCGCCGACCCGAGAAAACTGAATACCTACATCGTGCGGCTGGACTATAAGCTCACGGGCAATGGGAACCACAGCCTGTTTTTTCGAGGCAACCTGCAGAATGACAGCGAATCCATCGTGCCTGAATTTCCCGGCCAACCATCGTTTTCGTACAACACGGGCAACAGCAAGGGGATAGCGGCCGGCTATACGGCGATTTTGCGACCCACACTCATCAACAGTTTTCGCTGGTCCCTGGTTCGCGAAGGCTCAGGCATATTTGGCCGGAACTCCCAAGCCTACACTGATTTCCGCGGGTTGGCGGATGCTACGGGTCTGGCCAGCCAGTCGGAGTTTGCCAACCTGCCAGTGCACAATTTCGCGGATGATGTGACCTGGACTCGTGGCAAGCACACGCTGCAGTTCGGCACGAACTTGCGCCTGGTCCATAACAACCGGATGGGCAACTTCCAGAATGTGAGTTTCGATCGGACCGATCCGTTCAACCTGGACAACGGATTCATTGCGGATACGTCGCTGTTCTCATCTTCGATTTGCAACGGTCCCGTGCAGTCGAATGGGAACCAACAGTGCAGTCTTGACCCGGCCGGGTTCAACAGCCTCGGTTATCCGATAGTGGACTCTGCGTTTGGAGAAAACTACGACTTCGCGGTCATGGGCCTGACTGGAATCATCACCGCCGTCAACCCGACGTTTAACCAGGACAAAAACGGCAACTTGATTGCCCCGGGGGCGCTCATCCCGCGCCATTTCAAAGCCTGGGAGTCTGAATTCTATGGACAGGACGCCTGGCGGGTCACTCCGAATCTGACTGTGACTGCCGGATTGCGCTACTCCCTGCTGCAACCGCCTTACGAGACCACCGGCAATCAAGCGGCTCCCACGGTCAGCATCGACAATCTCCTCCGACAGCGAGCCAAGGCCCAGCTGGTCGGCCAGGCATATTCTCCCGGCCAAAACCTGGCAGCAGGTCTGCCGCCCGGCGGCGTGCCGGCCTTGGAGTTCGGTGTCTCCGGCCAGGCTAACGGGAAGCAGCCGTATTGGAATTGGGACTACAAGGATTTCGCACCCCGGTTTGCCCTTGCGTATGCGCCACGCGTGGACAGCGGATGGGTCCGCAGTTTGCTTGGCGGGCCGGGTAAGAGTTCCATCCGCATGGGCTTTGGCATGTACTACGATCACTTTGGCCAAAGCACCGTCGATACTTTCGATCGCATTGGATCTTTCGGCCTGACCACCATCGAAAGCAATCCCGCCGGCGTGCAGGACGTGGACTGCGCCCCGCGGTTTACGGGAACGTTCAGCCTTCCTCAAGGGACGTTCTGCGGCCAGAACGTAACTGGAGTCGTGCCCAACCCGTTCCCCAACACTCCTCCCCTTGGCACTGCTGCGGACGGAGGTTTCGCCATCACGGCGGGCATCGACGATAAACTCAAGACGCCGTACTCTTACGCGTTCAACGCCTCCTTTACTCGCGACCTTGGGCGCAGCTATTCGATTGAGGCCTCTTACATCGGCCGCCTGGGACGCCACCTCCTGCAGGAAACCGACATGGCCCTGCCGGAAGATATCACCGACCCGAAATCCCACATGGATTACTTCGCGGCAGCCACACAACTGACCCAGCAGATCGAGGCGGGAGGGGCCATCACGCCGATCCCCTATTTCGAGGACTTGTTTCCGACCCTGGTGGGCGTAGGAGGTCAGTCGGCGACGCAGAATCTAGTTACCGATATCTGGACTCCGGGCGACGAGATCGTTTCGCTGCAACAACTGGACACGATCTGTAATCCGGCGTGCTCCCAACTACCGGGGCAGTCGGCGCCTACGCCCTATAACTTCTTCATGCCGCAGTTTTCATCGTTGTGGGCCTGGCGCACCACCGGAAACAGTTCTTATCATGCGCTGAATATCACGCTGCGCCGGGTGGTCAGCAGCGGAATTCAGTTCGACGTGAACTATACGTACTCCAAATCGATCGATGTCGGATCGAACGCCGAGCGCGTCAGTTTGTATGCCAACAACAGTCTCGGTGGATTTAACAGCCAGGTGATCAACACCTGGTCGCCACAACAATTGAAGGCCATCTCGGATTTCGATCAGACGCATCAGATCAACGCCAATTGGGTGGTCGATCTGCCGGTGGGACGAGGCAAGCGCTTCGGCGGCAACATGGGCAGAGTGGCCAACGCCGTGTTCGGAGGCTGGGGACTCTCGGGGCTTTACCATTGGTCCAGTGGACTGCCCCTCAGCATCCTCGCCGGATTTGGCTGGTCGACCAATTACAACATCGAGGGGCAGGGGATCGAAATTAGAAATCCGGGGAAGATCGGCGTTCACATCGATTCCCTCGGGAATCCGAGAATGTTCGCCGATCCCACCTTCGCCCTCAATTCGTTCCGGCACCCGTTCCCGGGGGAGAGCGGTCAACGCAACGAACTGCGCGGACAGGGTTACTTTGACATCGATTCGGGATTGTCGAAGGAATGGAAGGTCAAGGAAGATCAGACGCTCAGCTTCAGTTGGGAAGCGTTTAACGTTACCAATGCAGTGCGCTTCGATGCAGCCAATTCCGCTCTCAATTTTGATTTGACCTCCTCGACGAATTTTGGGACGTATGGTTCCACGCTCACCGTGCCCCGCGTGATGCAGTTTATGCTGCGGTACAGCTTCTGAGCGGACACGCCAGGTTGTCGCGCTGGTAGGGGAAGCAGGTTCCTCACCCGGGCTTTGCGCGTGTTGGGAACGACAGATTGAGGGCTGCGGAGGCGAGCGAGTTAGCCTAGCGGGGAGTCGCTCATGCGGAAGCGGGTGCGGACGTGCTCGGAGATGAGCTCGATGGCCGAGCGGTTCTTGACCGGGTCGACCTGCGCCAGATATTTCATGGCTTCGACGAGCAGGCGTTGACCGTCGACGTAACGCGGGTCTGAGGTACGCTCTCTGCGCTTGTTTCCCAGCTTAGGAGGGACTGTAATCGTAAAAACCTTGGCCATGAATGAAAACCCAACTGGGGTGGGGCCAGTATAGCGCCCCAGCGGCAAAATCTCAGCACCCTTCTTGCTCTTTAGATTCAACAACTTAACCGTGCGGTGAAATGGTCTGCGTCTTGCTTGTGGTCTTGAGCTTGAAAACGTCGTCGGCGATCTTCTCGTTCACATGAATGGCGGAGTACTTGGCCAGGCGATAGTCCCCCTGGGGTTCGAACAGCTGTTGTTGCACCGAGATGCCCTGTTTGAGATCAATCCAGAGCAGAATCTGCTTGAAATTGTTGCGCACTTTTTCGGACTTTGGAACCAGTTGCAGCTTCGCAGTCGCGATGCCATTGATGGTCTCCGGGCCAAGGTAGGTTACGTCAAAGGTTTTGACCAGGTCCTGGCCGCTGCCGCCGAAACCGAGGACCAGGTAGGTTTCAAAATCTGAGCGGTTTTTTCCGGCGTCATAGATGGTGACCTGGTCGGGCCTGGGTTGATACATGCGAAGTCTGCCGTCACTGAACAGCAGAAACTTGGGCTCCGGCTTCAGCGCGGTGGCGCTGCTGCCGGCCATCTTGATGTCGGCCTTCATCTCGATGTCTTTGTCTTTGCCGGTCCTGCGGTAATAGATTCTGCCGGTCTGGACGTCATCGACTTCGTCGATGACTTTTTCGTAGCGATCCCACTCGAAGTCGGCCTGCGTGGTGTGGAACGCGGCGGCGGCCTCGTCCATTTTTTGGAGAACGGAATCGAGCGGAGAATCCTGCGCCTGCTGTGCTCCGAGAAGAGTGAGAGCGGCCAGCAGGGGCAGGACAATGGTCGAAATAGAGGAGTGCGGCTTCACTATTCTCCTTATTCTCTTTTCACCAACACTTTATAGCTTTGTACTTTGCCTTTGCCGTCGGCCACGGTTTCGTAGCTTACGATCGAAACCGCGCCGGAAATCGGCTCGATGATGCGCAGCAACTGGTCACGGATCGCGCGGTCATCGCCGGGCGAAATGGCGCTGGCTTCGACCTGATAGAGTAAATGACCTTCCGCGTCGGTCGAGACGATGACATCGGTGGGATGCGGATTGCGGGCGATGGGTTTGTCGTTGAAATTGATCACGCGCGGCGAGAACAGAACGAAGATCAGGATCAGCGTGACCATGATGTCGTAGTGCAGCGTGCCCCGCTCGTACTGCCAGAGAATGTATCCGCGAATTGTTCGCCAGACGGCGTTCATCGGCAGGGGCGCGCTGGGCGCGGCGGTCGTGAGTTCTGCTCTATGCAAGTGTACTCGCTCCTGGCGGATAGCTCCTAGCAGCTGGCTTTTGTCGTCACGCGGTCGTAGTTCTGCTCGTAGCCTGGAAGCTAGCTGCTAGAAGCTTTTCGGCGTGATCCGATCTGCGCCAATATAGCTTCGCAGCGCTTCGGGAATCACCACGCTGCCATCGGCCTGCTGATAATTCTCCACAATGGCGACCCAGGTTCGGCCCACGGCCAGTGCGCTGCCGTTGAGAGTGTGCACGAACTCAGTTTTGTTCTTGCCTTCCGGGCGATAGCGGATGCCGGCGCGGCGCGCCTGGTACGCCTCGAAATTCGAGCACGACGAAATCTCGCGGAACAATTGCTGCCCCGGCAGCCAGACCTCGATGTCATACGTCTTTGCGGCAGACGCCCCCATGTCGCCGGTGCACAGCGTGACCACGCGGTAGTGCAATCCCAGCCGCTGCAGCACTTCTTCTGCGTTGCGGGTCAGCTTTTCGTGCTCTTCATAAGAATTTTCCGGCCGCGTGAACTTGACCAGTTCCACCTTCTGGAATTGATGCTGGCGGATGATGCCGCGCACGTCCTTGCCGTACGATCCGGCCTCGCTGCGGAAGCACGGCGTGTAGGCCGTGAGCGAGATTGGCAGCCGCGCGGCATCGAGCACTTCGTCGCGGTAGAGATTTGTGACCGGGACTTCGGCGGTGGGAATGAGCCAGAGATCCTTTTCGCCGTGCGGCACGCGGAAGGAATCGGCGCCGAACTTCGGCAATTGCCCCGTTCCGTACATCGAATCGGAATTCACCAGGTACGGCGGAAGAACTTCGGTGTACCCGTGCTCGCGGGTGTGCAGATCGAGCATGAAATTGGCGAGCGCACGTTCGAGTTTGGCGCCCAGGTCCCAGTAGACGGCGAAGCGCGCGCCGGTGAGTTTCACGGCGCGCTCCAGGTCGAGAATGCCGAGTTCGGGGCCGAGTTCCCAGTGAGGCTTGGGAGCGAAATCGAATTTCGGCGCCGTGCCCCAGCGGCGGGCTTCGACATTGTCGTCGGCGCTGTGGCCGATGGGCACACTCGCGTGCGGAAGATTCGGGATGCCGGTGAGAATATCGCGCAGGCGGTCATCGAGATCGGTCGCCGTTTTTTCCAGCGTCTGAATCTGCTCGCGCAGTTCCTTGGTCTGGGCCATGGCCGCGCCTGCATCCTGGCTGGCCTTCTTGAGCTTGGCAATCTCTTCGGATGCCTTGTTGCGCTGGGCTTTTCGCGTTTCGGCTTCAGTGATGGCGTGGCGGCGCTGGGTGTCGACCTCGCGAAAATCTTTGAGCACGGCAGCCGGGTCCATGCCACGCTGGCGCAGCTTTTCCTCGACCAGAGGCAGGTTCTCGCGTACGAAATTCAGATCAAGCATGGGAACTCAATACTGTATCGGAAAAGCGGCGAGGATTGCACGCGGCCGGCAGAGTCCGGCGTGCAAACTAAAGGTGGCTGCGAACTACCCCGGCTACTTCTGCGGCGCCAGCGACTGCAAATACGCGACGATCGCCTCGGCATCCGGCTGATTGAAGCGGTATTGCGGCATGGGTGGGCGCGCGGGCAGGTTGTTGTAGGCGATGCCGGTCATCAGGAATTTGATGGCTGCGTCTTTTTCCCATCCCGGCAAGCCGGCGATATTGACCGCCTTGTCGGCCCAAACCGGCATGGGGACGGTCGGCTGGAAATCAAGAGGTCCGCCCTTGAGCCGTTGCACCTCGATGACCTCTCCCTTCTCGTTGTGTGGCGAGTGGCAATCGTTGCACACGCTGGTGTTTTCGACGAGGTACTTTCCCCGGGCGATAAGCGCCGCTGATGTGGCGGCAGACTTTTTCTTTTGCGCTAACGACAACGGAACCAGCAGCAGCGCCAACATGGTTATGCCGCAGAGCAGCTTTTTCATAGACGAACTCCTCACTTCACCCGGAGTGAGATCGATAGCGGGAGCATCTTAGCACCGTTGGGGCTGTCGCGAAACACGGAGCGGACAGCGGGTTGGTGGGATTCTCTCTCTCTGTGTAAACTACCTCTTCGCGATGAGAATCTCTTCCAGATCTGCCGGTGTGTCGGTTTTGTCTGTGCTCGCGTGCCTTGCCGCCGTTCTCTGTCTCCCGGTCTCCAGCGCAGCGTCGGCTTACAACGGGCATCCCAGGCTGGTCGTAGTGATTGTGATTGACCAGTTCCGCGGCGACTACCTGGAACGTTATCGCGACCAGTTTGGCCAGGGCGGATTCCGCCTGCTGCTCGAGCACGGCGCGTATTTTCCGAACTGCAACTACAACTACGCCAACACCCGCACGGCTCCGGGACACTCCACGCTGTTCACCGGCGCTTACACCAGCGGCCACGGCATCGTGGCGAACGAGTGGTGGGATCAGAAAAAGAAAAAGATGGTGACCTCGGTCGAGGACGATGCCACGAAATTGGTCGGCGTGGCTGGAGACAGGCCGGGCGCTTCTCCACACAACCTGCTGGCTGACACGCTGGGCGACGAACTCAAGCTGGCGACGCAGGGCAAGTCTCGTGTTTTTGGGGTGTCCTTGAAAGACCGGGCGGCCGTGCTGCCCGCGGGCTTTGCCGGCGATACCGCCTACTGGATCGATCCGAAAAGCGGCGCGTGGGTCACTTCGACCTACTATCGGAGTGATTTGCCGCGCTGGGTGCAGGATTTCAACGCCAACCAGCCCGCCAAATACTGGGATCGCAAGTGGACGGATGCACTAGGAGTGGTGCTGCGCTCGACGGAACATCGCAAGGGCAAGAATGGCGAGGAAGCTGGTTTCTATGAGGTCGTTGGTCCAACGGCGTTCGGCAACGACTACGAGCTCGATTTTGCCAAGCAGCTCGTCGTCTTTGAAAACATTGGTCGCGGCCCAGCTACGGACCTGCTGGCGATCAGCCTCTCGCCCAACGACATGCTCGGACATCAGGTGGGGCCGGATTCTCCGGAGATGGCGCAGATGGCGCTCGATCTCGACCACCAACTGGCCGACTTCTTCAACTTTCTTGGCCATCAGATCGGGCTGGCCGACGTGTGGATCGCGCTTTCCGCCGACCACGGAGTCTCCTCGCTGCCCGACGCGGTGAAGAAACTCCGCATTCCCGCGGCGAATGGCGCGGGAAAGATCGAGGCGCAGATCAATGCGGCGCTCACGGCAAGATTTTCTTCCGGTAACCCGGCGGCATATGTGAAGCTCGACTATCCGCTGGCGTGGCTCGATCAGGATGCGTTTGCCGCAGTCCATGTGAAGGAACGCGACGCAGAAATCGCCGTGGGCGAGGCCATGAAGCAGGCCGGCATGCGCGAGTACTACACCAAGTCACAACTGGCGGAGGGCGAAGTGCCCGACACGCCGCTGGGGCGGAAGTTTTTGAACAGCTATTCGCCCGAGGGAAGCTGGTACGTGATGGGCGTTCCGGACCCGTACACGGTTGGACCCGCGAATGGCACCGACCACGCCTCGCCCTATACTTACGACACGCATGTGCCGTTGGCTCTATTTGGGCTCGCCTTCCAGGCCGGGACGTATCGCAGCAGCGTTGAGCCGGTGGATCTGGCGGCGACTCTGGCGTCACTGCTGGGCATCAACGCGCCCACGCATTCTGTGGGGCGCGTGCTGACCGAGGCGCTCACTGCACCTCGCCATGCAGCGACCCCGGCGGCGAGTGCGGGCTCCGGCTCTGGGGAAGGCCATCCATGACGCCCACGACTCCTGATCTGAGCGTCAGCTTCGCCGGCATTCCGCTCAAGAACCCCATCATCGCCGCCAGCGGCACCTTCGGCTACGGGGTTGAGTTCGAGGATGTGGTCCACCTGAGCAAGCTGGGCGGACTGGTGGTGAAAGGCCTGTCGAAAGAGCCGATGATCGGCAATCCGCCGCCGCGATTGTGGGAGACGCCGGCCGGCATGCTGAACGCGATCGGCCTGCAGAACATCGGGGCGCAGGGATTTCTCGATGAAAAACTGCCGCGGCTCAGGCAGATCAAAGACATCGTTGTGATCGCCAACGTCTTCGGATACACGCGCGAAGATTACGAGCACACGATTCAGATTCTGAACCAGGGCGAGGGCATTGCGGCCTACGAGCTGAATGTTTCCTGTCCGAACACCACGCAGGGTGGATTGCAGTTTGGCAGCGATCCGCGCTCGCTCGATGAGGTGGTCACGACGGCCAAGCGGGTGGCTGAGCGGCCGCTGATCGTGAAACTCTCGCCCAACGTGACCAGCATCGCGCAGATGGCGTATGTGGCGCAGGAGGCGGGCGCCGACGCGCTCTCGCTGATCAACACATTCGTGGCCATGGCGATCGATCCCGAGACGCGAAAGCCGCGCATCGCCAACATTACCGCCGGGCTGTCGGGACCGGCAATCAAGCCCATCGCGGTGCGCATGGTCTATGACGCGGCCCATGCGGTGAAGATTCCCGTGATCGGCATGGGAGGAATCTCAACCGCCGCCGACGTAGTCGAGTTCATGCTGGCCGGAGCGACCGCGGTGCAGATCGGCACAGCCAGCTACTGGGATCCGTGCGCCACCGAGAAGATCGTCGACGAACTGCAGGAATGGTGCAGCGAGCACGGAGTGGCGCGGATCGCCGATCTGACCGGCGGAATGCAGCTGGAATAACCGGCGCTGCGAGGCGGTGAGACCTTTTCGTAATTGGTGCCAACGCCCCTGGTTACATCAGCTACAGCCGCTTCCGCGTCGAGAAGCAAGCCCTTCTGCCCGAAGGAGGTCTTTTCTAATCGGAAGTATGCTGTTTCAACGACTTATCTACGTCTGCTCGGGTCAGGTTAATAAGCTTGTGCATCGCAGCAGCCACAGTGTGCGGCGGTGTTTCGAGCGGAAACTTGGCCGTCAGGCCCGCCAGCTTTCCATAAGCTGGGCGATTTTCATAAGCGAGACTTGCCTTGCCACCTCCCACCTTCTTGCCGTCAAAGTGGGAGAGAACCTCTGCGACCTCCTTTGCGAAGGTCCGCGGTGCATTCGATCCGACATAAAGGGAGATGATCAGGCAATGGCTCTTCTGGTGAAATTGATAGCCCACATACTTGGGCCATCGACCTATACGGACCATTCGATAACCAGGCGCATTGCCGACGGCAGGGGCCTCGTTTGGAGCATCGTTGTATGCCTTGGAGACAGCATCTAGCTCGGCAAGCCGGGGTCTCTCAGCATTGCTACTCCTCCGCGCGGAGGCCGAACTCAATCTGGTCCACGAAACATATATCGTCTCCCCTTTATCCGGGTACGGCTGGTACTGCTGAACCGTGAGAAGCTGAACGTCCAGGTTCGAAGCATTGGTTAGCAACCTGAACATCCACTCAAGGCCGGGGGGTGCGTCGTCTAATGCGACAACAAGTCTGGTATTTCCTTCGCGCAGATTGACCCCGACAGACCGCCAAAGGCGCTCGAATCCCTCAAGCTTCTGGAGTTCCTGCCTCAAACCACCACCCACAAGTTTGTCAAGATCGTCAACTGTCAAAGATGCGAGTGCGGAGAGGTAATCAATGCCCTGCGCCACCACCTGTCTCCGTGCTTCGCGGTTCGCTGCGAGTTTGACTTCCACGGCGATGGGAAGCCCACCGCTGGTGACGAAAAGGAGGTCGGGTCTCCCGACCCCATGAAGGCCCAACTGACCGACCACAAACGCTATCTTTGTCGCGCCTTCTGCCGCATTGTCGTCTTGAAGAAGCTCCGGGTGCTCCATCAAGGCTCTCTCCAACTCCTGTTCGTTCGAGAATGGAATCGGCGGTACCAACCGAGCATCGGATTTTCTTTGAATAACGACGGGCATGGTGGACCCGCGAACTATATCACTTCTTGATCAGTTCTTGCGGGCGACTGGTTGCTTCGACGGACCCGCGGGTTGGCGATAAAATCGCCTAACATTCATTGACTGCGGCTCACAAGATAGGTGTCAGAGGTGGGTTACCGCCCGCGGGTGTACCAGATCGAGCCGGGCGACTTATAGTTGAGGCCTTCGCCCCACACTGCGTGAGTCATGCCCTGGTTGTCGATGGCGAGCGAGAAATAATCGCCGAAGGGAAAACGGAAGCCGGTGGGCAGAATGTAATTGTAGCCACGGGCCGGGCCCGAAAGCTGTCGCTCGGCGCTCCAGGTCGCGCCGCCGTTGGTGGAAGAGCGGTAATCGGTATTCCACAGAGCGTGGCTGGGATGGCCGCCGTCGGAGGAGCGGGCATCCATCCACGCGACGCGAACGTCGCCCGAGGCTCCTGCGGCGATGGCTGGGAAGCAATGCTCGACGCCTGCGGCTGCCGGTGAGATCGTGCGGCGCGCTGACCAGGTGGCGCCGCCGGTAGTCGACGACGAGAAATAAATCTTCTCCGCCTCGCCATCGACGGAGCCGGCGTTCCACACGGCGTACAGAGCACCCGCGGCATCGGACGCCAGCACAATCTGCGCGCCCAGATACCCGGTCTCACAGTTCTGCTCTTCACACGGCGGAGGCGCGCTTGAAGCGTCGAGCAGGGTCGTATTCCAGGTGCGGCCGCCATCGGCCGAACGGCTTACGAATACGGTGACCGCGCTGGCGGGCATCTCCTCCCGGGCATAGGTCGTCCAGCCAAAATAGATGCCGCCCGCCGGGTCGACCGTCGCTCCACCGGCCAGCGACCACCCCGAGGCGGCCTCGGAATTGATCCGGACCCGGGTAAAGGTTTGTCCGGCATCGTGCGAGGCGGCGACGAAGAACTCGCCTTCGTGGTTGAAGCCCACGTACACATTGCCTCCGCGAACTGCGAGGACGGGTTTGTCGGCGTCTTCCGGACTGCTTTCCGCCACCGAGAACGACCAGGTGCGGCCGAAGTCCATCGAGCGGGCGACGATGATGTCGCGCTTGTTATTCTGCAGCCAGGAGGCATACACCGTCTGCCGGTCGGCGGCGTCGACTACGATCTGCGGATCGAATTGGCCGCTGGCGAAGGGAAGCAGCAGGCGCGGAGTTTCCCACGAAATTCCGTTGTCATTGCTGACCTGCAGCGTGATGGTGGGAATCGCGCAACGGGAGCATTCGGGTACCGAGCCATACTGTGGGTAAAGAACGTAGACGTGTCCGTGGCCATCGGCGGCTAAAGCAGGCTCCCACTGATCGCCGGCGTGGTATCCCAGGCGCGTTTGCGCCACGAAACCCCGGGCCGCCAGGGCCACTTGGGAGGCGACCAAGCCCAGGACGATCAGGAGCGCAAGGTTCAGCGCAGTCCTTTGGGCGGTCTGGAAGTGGCGGGCTGGGACAAACACACCTATACTCCTGCGTAAATCCGTCTACGAACTTTAGACCGGCTCCGGCGCTCAGTCAATTGCCCATGAGGGTAATATGCAAGGAAATGACAAGGTCGTGACTTTTGCCTGACTTTATCATCTAATAGTTGCGGCTGTAGGTGAAGTGCCCTGCAATCATTGAGTTAAGGGAGGTTCTGATGGAGAAGGCTACCTTTGCGGCAGGCTGTTTTTGGGGAGTCGAGGCCACGTTCCGGCAGATTCCCGGGGTGATTTCTACGCGCGTCGGCTATATCGGCGGGCAAACCGAAAACCCAACGTACAAAGAGGTCTGCACCGATCGCACCGGGCACGCCGAGGCTGTGGAAGTCGACTACGACCCCTCCAAGGTGCGTTACGCCGATCTGCTGAAGGTCTTCTGGGAGAATCACGATCCCACGCAGGTCAACCGCCAGGGGCCGGATTGGGGTACGCAATACCGGACCGCGATCTTCTATCACTCGCCGGAGCAGCAGACTGAGGCGCAGGCTTCGAAGCAGGCGCTGGAGAAAGCGCACCGTTACTCCAAGCCCATCGCGACCCAGATTGTTCCGGCAGTGACGTTCTATCCGGCTGAGGACTACCACCAGCAGTATTTGGAGAAGCGCGGGTTGGCCAGTTGCCATGTGAAGTAGCGGGAATCATCAACCACTAAGGACACGAAGTTGCACGAAGGAAAGCGAATCCGGGCTTTCTCTGACTTCGTGTAGGTTGTTGGGAACCTAATACCCCGCTGCCGTCAGCAGAATCGGTTGGCCTTTCGTGATGACCAGCGTTTGCTCGTAGTGGGCTGACGGCCGGCGATCGGCGGTGAGAACGGCCCATCCATCCTTCGCCATAACCGATCTGCCCGATCCCGCCGCGATGATTGGTTCGACCGTGATGACCAAACCCTCCGACAGAATTTGATTGGCGGCCGGGTCCGCGTAGTTGGGTACGCGCGGCTCTTCGTGAATGGTGCGTCCGATGCCGTGCCCGCCGAGATCGCGGATCACGGCGAAGCCGCTGCGCCGCACCTCGCGCTCGATGACCCGGCCAATTTCTGAGACGCGAAATCCGGCGCGGGCCACCAGCATTGCTTTGGTGAAAGCGCGCTCGGCGCACTCTACCAGGCGCCGGCATTCTTCGCTGACCTTGCCGACGGGAACGGTGACGGCGGCGTCGGCCATGAAGCCGTCTTTCTCAACCGTGACGTCGAGCTTGACCAGATCGCCCTCGTGAATTTCGCGCTTGCCGGGGATGCCGTGCACCGCCTCTTCGTTGATGCTGATGCAATTGGCTCCGGGAAATTTGTAAACCAGCACAGGAGCCGATTGAGCGCCGTGCCGGTGCATCTCGAGCGCACCGGCCTCATCCAGTTCTGCAGTGGTTACGCCGGGGCGCACCTCACGCCGCATGGCCTCCAGCACCGCGCGAACCACCTTGCCGGCCGCACGCATGCCTTCGAGCTCTTCCGGCTTTTCGATGGACATGGAGCCTCCGCGACGAGGATATCAGGAGCCCGGGATTCTTGCGGGCAGGCGCGGACCGAAGAAGGCGATCAGCACGAATCCACCGAGATAGAAGAGCAGACTCTGCTGCAACTCGGAGCCGCGGAAGCGCAGCACCAGGCCGAACAGGGCCAGGACCTCGCATAGCGCGTAGGTGATGACGTAACCGGTGCGCCAATGGCTGAGGCTTAGACCATCCTCGGGGTGGGCGGCGAGGCCGGCTCCGGCCTGCAGCACCAGAGTGCGCCGCACCACAAAAATGATGCCGACGATGGCCACGGTGAGCGTGCTGAAGATATAGCTCAAGGCCGGGTCGGGGCCGCGAGGACGCGGGCCGAGCTCTTCGCCCAGCACGGCATAGAGGAGAATACTGGCGAGCAGGGCCCACTGCAGCAACCGTAGTGTCTTCAGGACTTTGGTCACCGATTTCTATCTTCTCGCATTTGTGCGCGGGTTGAGGAGAATTTTTGACGGAATCCGGATAGGTAACAGCTTGATTCCGGAACGTCAAATTCATCAACCACGAAGGACACGAAGTTTCACGAAGGCTTCGCTACGCACGGCCTACTTCGTGTAAGTTCGTGCTCTTCGTGGTGAAGGCGAAGTTCTTAATGATGATGCATAGGTGTGGATTTTCCCGGCCGCATCCGCAGGAAGATCTGAAACGAGACCGGGTTTTGTCCGTAGGCTGCGTCGAGAGCGGCCGGCTTCGAATAGAACGTCAGGTCAGCGCCCAGGCCCATCTGCCAGGCACGATTGTGAATGAGATCCCGCTCACCGCCGAAGGTATAGGCGCCAATGCGATAGACGGAGTGAGTTGCCGCCAGCGGGAAGAGTTCGTCCTTGTCGACCAGTTCCAGGCGCGAGAAGAGATAATTGCGTTCGCGGAAATTGAAGGTGGATTCCAGCAGATAGCTGTTCAGGACGGTTCCAACGCCGATCTTCTGCACTCGTCCCCAAACAAAAGTCGTGGCCCAATCGCCGCCGCTCAGCGGCCGGTTGTACTCGACCGAGGACGTCTCGCGCCATTGACTCCATGGTTCGAGGGCTTCGGGATGCTCGAGACGGCCAACGCTGTATTCTGCGGTCCAGTTGCGCGACGGGGCGATCCAGGCCCGCCCGGACCAGGAATCGAGCGGCGCCAGCTGGATGCTCCATCGCTGCTCGTTGGGCTCTCGGCCATTGAAGGCGGAAGTTTCCAGCTTGACGCGGTCGATGATAAATCCCGTGGTGACGACGCCGAAGCTGGTATGGGTGGAATCCTGCAGATGATGAGACAGCGGAGCGAGCGGGAGTTCTGCGGCTGAGGCGCGATGGATATACGTGACCGGACCCAATGCAGGCTCCGCGGACGGGCCACCATAAAGTTCCCAGGAGAGCTTGTGGGTCAGCGGCAGTGTGTACAGCGCTGCCAATTCCGCGAAGACATTATGGGGATGCTGGTGATCGATCAGCGGCTCGTCGTGGTAGGTCTCGCCGGTCTGGAACAACTCGGGAAAGCCGGGATGGGGCGAGGTAAGCGACTCGGCCGAAAGCATCTGACGGAAAAGAATTGTCCCGGCGCCGAGCGCATGCTGCTCCATCAGCATGCCCATGTTGACCGACTCGGCTTTCGCTCCCCCGCCTCGCGGACCGCCCTGCTGGTTGTAGTCGACGAAGATGAAGCCGTGCGCCATCAACTCCCAGCCGTCGTGCATCCACATCCAGTCGTAACCGGGGACGGAGGCTGGTTGCCAGGACGTGCCCGAACCGGAGTGCGGCGAGGGCAACTCCATCGTGGCATGATTTTCCATCGGCATATCCATGCCGCCCATGTCGTGGCTCTGTTGCTGGGCTGCGCCGTTGCCGCTTTCTCTCTGAGGGGCGGGCGGATTCTCCTGTCCCCACATCAGCGGAAACACGAACGCAAACCAGAAGTAAACGGCAACTTTCCCTATCTTCAAGTGAACGCTCAAAGTGAACCCTCATCGACAGTATTCGGGCAACGTCAGATTCCACGCCTGACAAGGCGCGTCGTGCTTGCTGGATCGACGAGGGGGTTAGATACGCAGAGGTGCAGCGTTCGGCGGACTGCCCGACGAAATCAGGGGAAGCACGAACGGTTGAACGGGGAGGGAAGCCACAGAAATGACGTTATGGTCGCATGCTGCGGCAAACTGGGCCGCCGGAGGACGCGGAGAGAACGCAGCGCTGGGCATGGCCGCCTGATGTCCAGCCACGCAACACTGATGACTCACGGGCGCAGGTGAAGCCGGCATGGGATCGTGACATCCCGCAGGGTGAGTCGCGTGCGCCGAAGGCAGGGCAAAGGCCGGCGCGCCCAGCAGGAGTGAACCCACCGTGACGAGCAGCAGCAATGCGGTCAGGCGTGAGGTCGTCGGCATCGGCTAGGTTCCCGTCAGTTTGATGCGAATCTCTTCCGGCAGTCGTTGCCGAATCTCTTCCGGCAGGCGGTCATGCACGCGGCGCGCGCCTTCTTTGGCAGCGTCGAGCACGGTGACGGGAGCCGGCGTAGCCACGGCCACGCCCAGCCAGATCAGCGCGGAGAGCGCGAAGCCCGCCAGCGCGGCAATCTCCAGCCAGAAGGCATGGCGCGGCGCCAGACGCCAGATCACGCCGAAGGCCAGCAGAAAAACCGCGGCCGAAATCGAGGCCAGCGCGATCAGGCCAACGTCGATGATGCGGTGGATTTGTTGCCGCTTATGACAACGGGTGCATGCGGCCAGATGGCTTTCGTAGTCTTCGCGCATCTCCGGCGCCAGGCCGGAGATATCGTAGCGCCAGCCCGCCAGGATCTTACCCACGATCGGATCGATGCACTGCTGACTCATGCGGTGACGGAAAAACCATTACAGCCGGATCGCTTCGAGCGCCTGGTTTTGCTGCGCCAGAAGCACGCGGTTGTGAAATAAATGGCCCCGCGTGGCCAGCGCTTTTTCCGCTTCTCTCCGGGCGATTTCCGGATGATTATTCTGCTCAGAAAGATGCGCCAGCACCACAAAGGTTGCACTATTATCATAGTCGTTAACGAAGAAATCCGCGAGGGCCTCGTTGGAGAGGTGTCCGACGCGGCTCATGACGCGCTGTTTCACCGACCAGGGATACGGCCCCCCCCGCAGCATCTCCACATCGTGATTCGATTCCATGACCAGCACATCGCAGCCGCGCAAGTGATCGCGCACGCTGACCGGCAGATAGCCGAGATCGGTGGCGATTCCGATCTTGATTCCTTCCGCGCGGAAGGTAAAGCCAACCGGATCGGCAGCGTCGTGCGGAATGGTGAAGGGCTTCACGGCAATATCGCCCACCTGAAAGCTGTGACCGGATTCGAAGCGTTCGAGTTGGTCGAGTTGCGGCCGCTCACCCTTGGCGTCGCGCATCGCTTTGGCCCAGGCATGATGAGTTGCTCCGGTCATAAGCACGGGGATGCGCAGTTTCTTCGCCAGCGTGGCCAGGCCATAGATGTGGTCGGAGTGTTCGTGCGTGATCAGAATGGCGGAGAGCGAGCGTGGGTCCTCGCCCAGCGACTTCAGGCGCTTGAAAGTCTCGCGGCAGGAGATGCCGGCGTCAACCAGGATTCTGGTCCGTGTGCTGGCCACGAGCGCGCAGTTGCCGCGGCTGCCCGAAGCCAGCATGGAGAGGGACACACCCATGGTCGCAGCATACGCGCTTCCCCTGTGGAACCGGGAGTTACTTTTTGGTTAGCCGATACCTTCGAACGACCTCAGCCGACAGATAGCGAACCTTGCCCGGTTCGCGCTTCTCCAGCTCGTAACGTCTTCCGGTTTGTACCCGAGGGGTTGAAGGCCGATGTCTCAAGGCCGAGACGGACTCATTTGCCTTCCCGCAGATTGTCCATCACGCTGCGCATGATCGCGCCGCCGTAGGCACCCGCCACGCCGGGAAGAAATGCAAGGAACGATCCATAAATCTGTGCCCGCGAGGGTTTCACGGTCCGGACAAGGTAGGCGGCGAGTTCGGTGAGAGGAATGCACGCTCCCACGACCAGCACCCAGCGCCAGGGCCGGCGCCGCCGCAGCAGGCCGAGCAGCATGCAGGAAGCCACGACCAGCAGAGCGGTGATCAGCAGGTCATCGACGAGGACGTCGGCAACGCCTGCGCCAACGCCGCAGAGCACGGCGAGCAGATAGAACCACGCGTCACTTCGGCCGGATTGGTTGGATGACTCCATTGCCTTCGAAGCCTTCTACCGCGAAGACACATAGACACGGAGAACGCGATTGCTCTGCTTTTCTCCGTGCGTCCGTGGGGAACAGAGACTTCAATATTTGTAGAACCCGCGCCCGCTCTTGCGCCCCAGCCAGCCGGCATCGACCATCTTGATCAGCAGCGGGCACGGACGGTACTTGGAGTCTCCCAGGCCGCTGTGCAGCACGCGCATGATGTCGAGGCAGACATCGAGGCCGATGAAATCGGCCAGCGTCAAGGGCCCCATGGGATGCGCCATCCCGAGCTTGAACACTTCGTCGACCGCTTCGGGCGTGGCCACGCCTTCCATGACCGCGAACATGGCTTCGTTCAGCAATGGCATCAACACGCGGTTGGAGACGAAGCCGGGCGCGTCGTTTACCTCCACCGGAGTTTTGTCGAGTTTCACGGACAGGTCGCGGACGGTCGCGAACGTCTCTTGCGAGGTCGCCAGGCCGCGGATCACTTCCACCAACTTCATCACCGGCACGGGATTGAAGAAGTGCATGCCGATAACCCTTTCCGGTCGCCTGGTAAGTGCGGCAAGCCTGGTGATCGAGATCGAAGATGTATTCGACGCCAGGATGACGTCAGGCCGGGTCAGCCGGTCGATATCCCGGAAGATGTCTGCCTTGATCTCAAATTTCTCGGTCGCCGCCTCGATCACGAAGTCGCAATCGGTCAGATGGCCGCGGTCGGTGACCGGCTGAATGCGGCTCAGGGCCTGGGCCTTGTCGTCGGCGCTGATCTTGTTCTTGGCGACTTCCCGGTCCAGGCTCTTGCCGATGGTATCGAGCGCACGGTCGAGAAAGCGCTGCTCCACGTCGCATAGGAGAACGTCGAAGCCGCTGCGCGCGAACACATGCGCGATGCCGTTGCCCATGGTGCCTGCGCCGATGACTCCTACGCGTCGAATATCCATCATGATGCCTCTCGTGAAAACGTTCGAGTCTACCACTAAATCTCTGTCATCCTGAGCGCAGCGAAGGACCTATGAACTTCGCCGGCGTCATCGGTACTGCCGGCGAGTACACGGGTCCTTCGCTTCGCTCAGGATGACAAAGCATTCGCTCAGGATGACAAAGCATGCGCTCAGGATGACAAAGCATGCGCCCAGGATGACAAAGCATGCGCTCAGGATGACAGAGCAGTAGGGGGCGCACGGCAGTTTTCAGTATGCGGGCGTATCATAAACGGTTCGGTTTTCCGGGCTGCTCCGTGGAAACCCATCCTCATGCCAACAAAAACCATCATCGAACCCTTTCGCATCAAGAGCGTCGAGCCGATTCGCTGGACGACCCGCCGCGAGAGGGAAGAACTGCTCGCGGCCGCGCACTACAACTTGTTTCTGCTGCCCGCCGATGACGTTTTGATTGATCTGCTTACCGACTCCGGCACTGGCGCGATGTCGACGCATCAGTGGGCCGCAGTGATGGAGGGCGACGAGAGCTACGCCGGAAGCAGGAGCTTCGACCACTTCAGGGATTCGGTTCAGGACATCTTCGGCTACAAGCACGTCATTCCCACGCATCAGGGACGCGCCGCCGAACGCATCCTGTTTGGCGTGGCCTGTAAGAGGGGCGACGTCGTGCCCAACAACACGCACTTTGACACCACACGCGCCAACGTGGAATTCGTGGGAGCCGAGGCCGTCGATCTTGTGATCGCCGAAGGACACCAACCGTCGCTGCAGCATCCCTTCAAAGGCAACATGGACGTTGCCGCGCTGGAAGCGCTGATCGGGCGCGTGGGGCGGGAGCGGATTCCGCTGGTCATGCTCACGGTGACGAATAACTCCGGCGGCGGCCAGCCGGTTTCGATGGAGAACGTCAGGTGCGTGAGCGCCGTGTGCAAGCGGCATGGCATCCCGCTTTATTTCGACGCTTGCCGCTTCGCCGAAAATGCCTGGTTCATCAAGCTGCGCGAAAAAGGATTCGAATCGAAAACGCCCAAGCAGATTGCGCAGGAGATGTTCCGCTACGGCGACGGCTGCACCATGTCGGCCAAGAAAGACGGCATGGCCAACATCGGCGGATTTCTCTGCACCAACGACGATCTGCTGGCGCAGCAGGAAAAAGATCTGCTAATTCTCACCGAAGGCTATCCGACCTACGGCGGGCTTGCCGGACGCGACCTCGAAGCCATTGCCGTCGGGGTGCAGGAAGCGCTCGAAGAAGATTACCTGCGGTATCGCATTGCCTCGACCGCGTACCTGGGCAATCACATTGCGTCCGAGGGAGTGCCCATCGTGCAGCCGCCCGGCGGACACGCGATCTATCTCGACGCTCGCGCGTTCTTGCCACACATTCCGCCCGATCAGTTTCCCGGCGTGGCGCTAGCGGCGGAGCTGTATCTGGAAGGCGGAATTCGCTCGGTAGAAATCGGAACTTTGATGTTCGCCCAGGCCGCGCAGATGGACCTGGTGCGTCTAGCCATCCCGCGCCGTGTCTACACCCAGAGCCACATTGACTACGTAGTCGAAGTGATTCTGGAAGTATGGAAGCATCGCGAACGCATCCCTGGCCTGCGCTTGACCCACGAAGCGCCATTCCTGCGGCATTTTACGGCGCATCTGGAGCCGGTGAAGGTGGCGGCCTGCACCCCCTTGTGAGTCGGAAGAGACTCTTCGAGCGTGTCCCAATTCAGGGCGCATCTATCGACGCAAGACACTTTTTGGTCTTTGCCGCCGCAAAAGGGAGTAGAATGCCTGAGCCTTGATACTCTGTGGTATCAGCCAAATCAGAACCAGCAAGACTGCCGCCTTTATTTGATCGTTCGTGACGGCACGATCGACTTGTTTCTCTTTAGGAAAGGCTGCCGTCATGCGAATTCTGCTCTACAACCCCGACAACGGTGTAACCCGAAATTTCATGCCGCACCTGTGGATGTTCCTTCTGCAGGCGCTGACTCCCGCCGGCCACGAAGTCCTGCTCATTGATGGCAACGCGCAGCCGATGGACGAGTCACAAATCGCGGAATATGTCCGCGACCAAAACATTGGCCTGGTCGGCATCGGCGCAATGACGCGGATGATCGCCAAGGCTTATCGCATCGCTGACGCCATCCGCGCCACGGGAGTGCCGGTCGTGATGGGCGGACCTCACGTCACCGAAATGGCCGATGAGGCGCTCGGCCGCGATGGCGGCCCGCGCCACGCAGACGCCGTGGCTCTCGGCGAGGCCGATGAAACCTGGCCTCTGATCGTCAACGATGCCGCCGCCGGCAAACTCAAAGAAACTTACGCTCCCGTGGATGTCTTCGGCCAGGAGCGCAAGCCGCCGCTGAAACCGTATCCCGTGATCCCATGGGACAAGATCGATCTCCATCAATTTAATCTTCTGCCCAAGGTCGTCTACCCGATGCTCAGCAAAGTCGGCGAGGGCTGGGGCACGTTTCGCATCATCCCGGTGGAGTCGGGAAGAGGCTGTCCCTACGGCTGCGAGTTTTGCACGGTGACCGGATTTTTCGGAGACTCGATCCGCTTCCGCACGAATGAAAGCGTAGTGAACGAACTGCTGCTGTTGAAGAAGCGCGCCCGCAGCGAGAAAGGGCAGATGGCGGTCTTCTTCATTGACGATAATTTTGCCATCAACGTGAAGCGCACCAAGTCCCTGTTGCGCGACATCATCGCGGCCGGCGCCCAGGTTCACTGGGTGGCCCAGATCAGCGCCAACTTATTGCGGGATGAGGAGCTTGTGGATCTGATTGCCGCCTCGGGAGGCAAGTGGGTCTTCATCGGTATGGAATCGATCGACCCCGCCAACCTGAAAGACGTGAATAAAGGATTCAACAAGCCCGGCGAGTATGCCGCGGTGCTGGAGCGGCTGGCGAAACGCAATGTTTATGCAATCACGTCATTTATTTTTGGTATGGACAACGACACGACCGGCGTCGCCGAACGCACGCTCGAGCAGGTGCGCACTTGGCCTCCCGGCCTGCCCATTTTCGGCCTGCTGACGCCGCTGCCCGCAACCCCGCTCTACAAGCGCCTGGAGTTGGCCGGACGACTGACCCGTCCCAAACATTGGCGAGAATTCATTCCCTTCGCCATGGCGCACACGCCGCTGAAAATGTCGATCGATGAGGCGCACGCCGAAGTGAAATATGGCTGGGCCCACGCCTACAGCCCAGAAGCCCTGGCGCAAGCCGTCGATGCGCTCGGCGACCAGCCTCTCGGCTATCGCATCAACATCTTCCTGGCGCGACTCTGTTTCCGCGGGATATATTTCCCGGCGATGAACCGGATGGCATGGGTGAAACTGATCGCGCAAAACCGGCGAACGATCTTCAAGCTGGCGAAGGAAGCGGTCTTGGGAGGCAGCAGAGGCCAGCCCAGGAATCCGGACCTTGAACATCCTTATCAGGAAGAGGTGGGACCGGAAGTGGCCGGCGAGGTGGGCGCCTAAGGAAAATAGGCCCAGCTGAGAAGCGGCGCGAAGACGCCCCGGCGGCGCGCCGCTCCAATTCTCTTAGGTGTAAAATAAGTTGGAAAAGCCCTAATAGCTGACCTCGCAGCATTCGAAAGGATTTCTCCATGGCAACCCTTGAAGCCCCTGTCCGTCCGGCGCGCACGGGCGCGCATTCCGGCCCATTTGTCACCGAGCCGTTTTTTGATTTCCGCAACGAGGAGAATGCGCGGCGCATGCGCGCTGCCGTTGCCAAAGTCCGCAGCCAGTTGGGACGTGAGTATGACCTCATCCTCGGCGGAAAGCGCGTCAAGACTGGCGACAAGATCAAGTCGCTGAATCCCTCGAAGCCGTCTGAGATTGTAGGAATCCATCAGAAAGCCGGAAAAGAGCACGTGGAGCCTGCCATGAAGGCAGCGCTGGCGGCGTTTGAATCCTGGAGCCGCACCACGGTCGAGGAGCGCGCCGGGCTGGTGTTCCACGTTGGCGACCTGCTGCGGGCGCGCAAGATGGAGTACATGGCGTGGTTGGTCTTCGAAGTCTCAAAGAACTGGGTTGAGGCCGATGCCGACATCTCCGAGACCATCGATTTCTGCGAGTTCTACGCGCGCGAGGCGTTGCGGCTGGCCAAGTCGCAGGCGCCAATTCAACTCCCCGGCGAGCACGATACGCTGCACTACATTCCGCTGGGCGTGGGAGCGGTGATTCCGCCGTGGAATTTTCCCTGCGCCATCATGGCGGGGATGACGCTGGCCTCGATCGTCAGCGGCAATACCGTCATTCTCAAGCCGTCGAGCGATTCGCCGACCATTGCAGCGAAGTTCATGGAGTTGCTCGAAGAGGCGGGAATGCCGGAGGGCGTGGTGAACTTCTGCCCCGGCGCGGGAGCCAGTTTCGGCGACGCCGTTGTCGCGCATCCCAAGACGCGCTATGTCGCCTTCACCGGCTCGCGGGAAGTCGGCCTGCACATCAACAAGGTTGCGGCCACGCAGGCTCCCGGCCAGGTCTGGATCAAGCGCACGATCCTCGAGATGGGCGGCAAAGACGCCATGATCGTCGACGCCGACGCAGACATTGACGCGGCGGTGGAAGGCACGGCGCAGGCAGCGTTTGGCTTCCAGGGGCAAAAGTGCTCGGCCTGCTCGCGCGTGATCGTGGACGAGCGCGTGTACGACAAGTTTCTCGAACAGCTCAAGGCCCGGGTCGAGAAGATTCAGGTCGGCGACCCGGCCGAGAACGCCAACATGGGCGCGGTCATCAACGAAGGATCGATGAAAACGATTCTTCAATATATCGAGCAGGGCAAGAAGGATGGGCGCATCATTACCGGTGGCGAGCGCGCGCCGGGCGAAGGCTATTTCATCAGGCCCACGGTGATCGCCGACATCGCGCCGAAGTCAAAACTCGAGCAGGAGGAGATTTTCGGGCCGGTGCTGGCCGTGATCAAGGCCCGCGGCTTCGACCACGCACTCGAAATCGCCAATGACACCGAGTTCGGCCTGACGGGCTCGGTCTATACCAGTTCGCGCGACAAGATCGACCGCGCCATCCGGGAATTCCACGTCGGAAATCTGTACATCAACCGGAAGTGCACGGGAGCGATGGTGGGTGCGCATCCCTTCGGCGGCTTCAACATGTCAGGGACGGATTCCAAGTCGGGCGGGCCGGATTACCTGTATTTGTTTACGCAGGCGAAATCGGTTGGAGAGAAGGTTCTCTAGCAGGCTGCTGAAAAAGTAATTTCTGCCAACCAGCCCGACCTCAGCGGCTGAAGCCGGCAGTGATGTTAATCCAGTTATCGCAGCGCTGAAGCGCTGCGCCACCCAAAATCAGGCGCGGAAGCGAGGTTTTCAGCAGCTAGGTACCCGCAACGGAACACAGAGGTGCAGCGTTTGGCTGCGCCTTTTTTTGTGACCAAAATTGCACGACCACGTCTAAGCTGAGTTACACTCGAAGAAACTGGGGCTACCAATAAATGAAACACTGTCTAAGAATCGCGAGTTGTCTTTGCTGCGTCGTGCTCTGCTGCTTCGTGCTCACGCTCACGGTCTTCGCTCAGGACTCCACGGAGCGCGCCGCGGAAGGGATCGCGGCGAAGGTGATCCGCCCGGACGAGCTTCGGGCGCATATCCGCTTCCTGGCGGACAGCCTGCTGCAGGGCCGGGCTCCCGGAACCCCGGGCTATGACATTGCCGCCCGGTACGTGGCCACCGAACTGGAAGGGATGGGATTGCGGCCGGGCGTCTCGGGTGGTTGGTTCCAGTCCGTAGCGCTGGAGAATGCGGTGACCGATGCGGCTGCCAGTTCGCTGGTGCTGACCATCAATGGCAAGGAGCAGAAGCTTGGCGACGCGAAAGACTACGTTCTTTCGACGTGGTTCGCCAGTCCCGCGCCGAAAAGCGAGACCAGAGCGGAGAGCGATGTCAGCGCACCGATGGTCTTTGTGGGATTTGGCGTCACCGCTCCCGACCAGCACTACGACGACTACGCCGGCGTCGACGTACACGGAAAGATCGTGGTCAGGATCTATGGGGCGCCGTCGAGCTTTCCTTCGACGGAACGGGCATACTATTCCGACAATATCGTAAAGGCGAAAAATGCGGTGGCCCACGGCGCCGTCGGCCTGATAGACATCATGCTGCCCGAGGACTGGAAGCGGTATCCGTGGGACTGGCTGGTGCCGCAGATCCAGGTGGGCGAGATGCGCTGGCTCGGCAAAGATGGAGTGCCTCACGACTTTTTCCCCGCAGTGCGTGGCACCGCATTATTGAGCCAGCAGGGCGCCGAAACGCTTTTCGCCGGAGCGCCGAAGACGCTGGACCAGGTCTTCGACACAGCGCGGGCGGGCAAGCCGCAAGCCTTCGCGCTGCCGGCAAGCGCGCACATTCACACGGTGGCATCGCAGAAGGTTATTCAAAGCTCGAACATTATTGCCGAGCTGAAAGGCTCTGATCCGGCACTGCGCGACCAATACGTGGTGTACACGGCGCATGTGGATCATCTCGGCATCTGTCCTGCGGTAGACGGGGACAACGTGTGTCATGGCGCTTTGGACAATGCATCGGGCACTTCGGCGGTGCTCGAAATCGCTCGCGCCTATGCCAGCCTGCCGACTCCACCACGCCGGTCCGTGCTGTTTGTATTCGTGACGGGGGAGGAAATGGGGTTGCTCGGGTCCGACTACTTTGCACACTTTCCCACCGTGCCGCTGAAGTCGATTGTGGCCAACGTCAATATTGACGGCGCGCCGGGAAGTTACTTCCCCATGAAGGATGTGGTCGCGCTGGGCGCCGAGCATTCGAGCCTCGCCGACGAAGTAGAGTCGGCGGCCAAAGTTATGGGATACGACGTGAGTCCCGATCCCATGCCGGAAGAGGTCGGCTTTATTCGCAGCGATCAATATTCGTTCGTGCTGCAGGGCGTGCCGGCGGTTGACGTCGAGGATGGGGTGAAGTCGACCGACCCGAAGATCAACGGCTTCGACGTGATCAAGAAGTGGCTGGTCACGCGCTACCATACGCCGCTCGATAACATGGACCAGCCGATCGACTTTGATTCCATGGCGAAGGGAACGGTGATGGACTTTCTCGTCGGCTACCAGGTGGCGCAGCATAGCGGCGTCCCCGAATGGAATAAGGGAGACTTCTTCGGGACGACGTTCGGGCCGCGGCACGCCGGGGTCCCGGCGGGAGAGTGACCGATCGCACTGTCGCGCAACAAAAAGGCCGCCCTCGCGGGCGGCCTTCGTAATTTCTAGCTGCCAAGCCCTATTGCGCGACTCCTGCCGGCGGTTGAGGCGCCGGGCCCGATGCAGTTGCGGCTGCCGCTTCGTTCAGGATGCGGTGGTGGATAGTGAACAGGGCCAGCTCCAGCCGGTCGGAGACGCCGATTTTGTCGTACACGTTGCGCAGGTAGTTCTTGATCACCTGCTCGGTCGTGCCCAGCTGCGAAGCAATCTCCTTGTTCTTGTAGCCCTGGACGATGAGCGCCACGATACGCAGTTCCTTGGCCGTGAGCCGATCGCGCACGCGCAATCCGACCATATCGTTCTCGGTGAGTTCGCTGGGCACGGCTACGTCCTGCACCCAGGTCTCGCCGCGGGCGACCTTACGCACGCAGTCGACCAGGGCGGCGCTGGTGACGTTGCGGTAGACCACGCCGTGGGCGCCATTCGACATATGCCGCTGGGCGCTCTCGCCGGTGTCGGCCAGCACGATCACCCGGGTTTTTGCTTTGTTTGCCGCCTGCACAATCGCCGCGAAGTCGTTGTGGAATCCCGCTGCCACAACCAGCACGGCGGCGCGAAACTTGTCGAGAGCCATGAACATCTGTTCAGGCGTCTGCGCCTGGGCCACAATGCGCATTTCGTCTTCGACAGCGAGCACTTTGGCGATGCCCGCCCGGAAGATCGCCTGGTTATCGGCCAGAATCAGTTTGAGCATTTGTCAGCGCTCCCCAAAAATCCGGTTCAAATGACGCAGTTGAAACGATTAAGAGTTCCTCACGAACTCGTAGGTATCGATCACGCAGGCCACGCCGCGGCCTTCTCCGCCCTCTCCAGTTTCATCGGAGCGCACCACGCGACCCTTGCACTGGATGGTCACATTCTCCTGCCCGCCGGTCATTTCCGGCGGCAGCGTGATTTCAAACTCGACAGGCGAACCAATCTCCATGGTTGCGTCGGCGCGGATGTACACACCCGCCGCGCTCAGATTGCCCGTCACTCCCTTGGCGTCGGTTTCACCCTTGTGAATCTTGATCGGCAATTCCAGCGGGAACCGTTTTCCGGTCCGTGCTTCTTCGCCCACGGTGCCTCCTCCATGCCGGCGTGTATTGTGTGTGTCGTCGGCCAATGCCAGCGTCAAACCAAGCTCCTGGCGGGCGCAAGCCCACTTTTCTGCTCAGCGCGGTTATATCACGGAAAGGTTCCCGTGTAAAAGCCTGACAGCCCGTTAGTTACGGTAGCAACTAGGTTCCCCCCAAGGCGGGAAAATGACCGTCCCCAACTCATTCGGCTCGAGGGCGTAAGAATAGCGTTCCGACCTCGCCCAGGTCAGGGTCGGTGATGGTGCGGGCAGCAGACGAGGCGGAGGCATGTCCGATCGTTTCCACGATGTGGCGATAGACCGGGCTGGCCGAGGATCCCCACACCGCGAGCGCGTCCGCCTTCGTGGCCAGAGCCTGGGCGGCCAGCGCGTCGGCACCGGCGATGCCGGGGAGTTCCGAGTTGGTGGCGACCAGGCGCCATTCCGCCAGATAGGCCACGTAGGGCGCAGCTTCGAATCCCACACCGTATTGCGGATAGGGCCCATCGCCGATGCTGGCCAGCGTCCCGTGAGGTTTTGCAGTTCGCAAGATGGCGGCGGCCTGGTAGCAGCTGGCTTCGAAATCGCGATCCACGGTGCGAAACGGCGAAGCCCAGTAGACGGTGAAGAAAACCGTACCCACGATCAGAAGACCGGCAGCTGTTTTTCTTTGCCAACCGGGCACGCCGGGCGCGTCCGGAGCAAACTCCGGGGGCAGCAGCGCCGGGCAACTGATCGCCATAAGCAGCGGCAGAACCGGGATCACGTAGCGTGCGTCGAAGACCAGCATGCAATAGGCCCCGATCACGCTGACGACGCTCAGCAGGGTGATGCTGACAAAAGCGGTTTCGGTCCGGTATTGAGATCTCTTCTTGATGAGCGCGGCGAGCATCGCGGCCAGAGCGAGAACTCCTCCGGGATTCAGCAGGATCACAGTTTCTTTCAGAGCCGCAGGCAGATTCTGGAATTCGCTACCCAGGATCATGCTCAGCATGCCGGGTCTGCCCAGGCTGAAGGTTTGCAGAGCAGCGCTGGGAGACTCCCCGACCATGTATTGGTCGTACACGGAGGAGGTGTCGACAAATGCCAGATTGTCTCCGCGCGGACGGTGACTCAATCTTCTCTTCCAATTGATCATGAGATTGGCGCGGAGCTGGTCGCCAGTGGTGAATTGCCCGTACTTCGAGCGCAGGGCAAGACCCCAACCGATCCACACCGCCGCCGGAAACAGGAACGCAAGCAGCAACGACGCAACAAGCCGGCGCGGCGATCGGGCGCTTTGCACAAGCAGCGCCAGCACTGTCGAGACGGCCAACCAGGGCATGGCAATCGCTTTGGCAAGGAAGGTCAGGGCGTGAGCCGCGCCCAATGCCAGCCAGCCTGCAGGCTGGTCCCGCCGCATCACTCGCAGAAGAAGCACGAAGTACACGAGTACACAAGCCGTGAGCACGAAATCTGCCAGAATCAATCCGACGGCCGTGGCTGCCACTCCCCGCGCCGTGGAGAACCACAAAACCGACAAGGCCGCAGCCACCCGAGAGCGCCACAGTTTCTGGGTCAGCAGATACAGCAACGGCAGGCAGAGCAGGAAGCTGGCGATCGTCACCAGTCTCCCCAACAGCGTAAAATTTCTGCCGAACAGTGCGCTGGCGGCGATGATCCATGAGGTCAACGGGCTCCAGTAACCGTGCAGCGACGCTTTAACGTTTCCGTCGACAAGGTGGCGAGCCAGTCCGATGTAGCCGATCCCGTCCATGGTGATGTTGTGGGCGCGAAAGCGCCAAAACCAGGCGATTTGAAATAAGCAGCTGGCAGCGGTCGCAGCGAGCAGGGCAATCCACCAGACTTTTTCAGATCGGTATTCCGGTTTTGACTCCGCGAACTGGACGGTCGGCGGGACCATGGGCAATGTGTGATTGTAGCAACTGCCCTCAGCCAGGCCGTAAGCGTGAGTTGTGCACGACCTTGCCTGGGAGCAGGTGAAAGCATGGAGTGCATGGTTCAGATATTCTGTGGGGAAGGGAGTGATTCCTATGAAGACTTCTTTCCCATGCCGCTTACCGGCCAATCTTCGGGTCATCCTCGTTCTCTGCCTGATCGTGGTGATCTCTGGCGCTAGTGGCCTCTCGCAAACTGGTGGGGCCAAACCCGCGTCCAAACCGTCGGCACAGAAAAAGGGTGGCGGCGCGGCGGAAGCGAAAGCCTCAGAACCCCCAAGCGTTCTCGTTCAACTGAACGGCGCTTTGGAGAGTCTGGCGGCCAAAGTGGCGCCTGCGGTCGTACAGATCCTGGTGACAGGCTACGGGCCCCTGAAAGAGGAAGATCGATCGCAGACGGCGTTGATCGTTCGTCAGCATGCGGTGGGCTCAGGCGTGATTGTCGATCCGAATGGGTACATCATCACCAACGCGCATGTGGTGGAAGGGGCACAACGCATTCGCGTGGCGCTGCCGCTACCAATGGGCGACTCGGCCGGTCAGGTGCCGATCGGGAAGCGGCGGATTCTGGAAGCTCGTCTTTTGGGGCAGCACAAGGAAACGGACCTGGCGTTGCTGAAAATCGACGAGACCGACCTGCCCACGCTTTCTCTGCTCACGCAGCACCGCCCACAGGTGGGCCAGCTGGTTTTTGCGATCGGCAGCCCAGAGGGACTGCAAAACTCCGTCACCATGGGGGTGGTCAGCGCGACAGCGCGCCAGGCTGATCCCAACAAGCCGCTCGCCTATATCCAAACCGACGCTCCTATCAATCCCGGCAACAGTGGAGGCCCGTTGGTGAATATGGATGGCGCGGTGCTGGGCATCAACACTTTCATTCTGTCGCAGGGCGGGGGCAGCGAGGGACTGGGTTTCGCCATTCCCGCGCGGGTGGTCGATTTCGTCTACCACAGCCTGCGCGCGTACGGGCATGTGCACCGCGTGGAGATTGGCGCCGGGGTGCAGGAGATCACCCCAACTCTCGCCGATGCGCTGCATCTCTCGCGGCATTGGGGAGTCGTGGTGGACGACGTGCGCCCCGACGGTCCGGCCGCGGCAGCCGGCCTGCAGATTCAGGACATCATTGTGGCCGCCGATGACCGGCGAATTGAGACTCTGCCGTCACTTTCGGCTGCCCTTTATCTCCACCGCATCGACCAGGTCATAAAACTGGAAATTCTGCGCGGCGAGGAAAGGAAAACCCTCTACGTTCCCGCGATTGAGCACCACGATCAGATGGATCAACTGCTGGACGCGGCCAATCCCGAGAACAGCCTGATTCCTCGCCTCGGCGTGCTGGGCATCGAACTCACTCCAGACCTGGCTTCGCGGCTGGGTTCGTTGCGCATTCCCTCCGGCGTCATAGTAGTGGGCCGCGCCGCCGACCTGATTCTGCCCGACTCCGGGCTGCAGACGGGCGACATCATTCACCGGCTCAACGCGACACTAATCGATTCCGTGGACTCGTTGCGCGCCGCCGTGGCCAGTTTGAAAACGGGAGATGCGGTCGCCATGCAGGTCGAGCGCGACGGCGGGTTGACGTATGTGAGCTTTGAGGTTGAGTAGGGTGCAGGCTGGGCTTGCCGTCGACAGTTAGCTAAGTTATACTTAGCTAACGATAAATGAAGACCTTCACCATTCACGAAGCCAAGACCAACCTCTCCCGGCTCATCGAAAAGGCCTGCCGGGGAGAGGAAATCGTGATCGCGCGCGGGCCTGAGCCGGTGGCTCGGCTGGTCCCGATCTCGTCCCGCAAGAACCGCCGGAAGCTTGGCATCCTGAAAGGAAAACTGGTGGTAGGGCCGGAATTCTTCGAACCACTCCCTCCCGAAGAGCTGGAGCGCTGGGAGTAGGGTGTGCGCTTCCTCCTGGATACGCACACGCTGTTGTGGTGCTTTAATGCTTCTCCCTCGTTGTCGCCGCGGGCCCGGCGGCTCATCGAGGACGGCGGCAACGAGATTTTCGTGAGCGCAGCTTCGGCGTGGGAGATTGCGACGAAGGTCCGGCTGGGCAAGCTGCCGACGGGTGAAGATCTCATTGGCGAGTTCGAGCGATACATTTCCCGACTAGGGTTCGAAGGCCTGCCCATCTCGCTCCGGCACGCCGTCCGGGCCGGGCGGCTTCCCGGAGAACACCGCGATCCCTTTGACAGAATGCTGGTTGCCCAGGCCGAGGCCGAGGATCTGGCAATCATCAGCAACGACCGAATTTTCGATACTTACCACGTGCGGCGGGTCTGGTAGGCGGAATTCAAGGGCTCCCGTTCGCCCCAAATCCATTTTGCGCCGATCTTCGTACTTATGGCGAGGCACAAAAGCGTTCCGCAAGGACTGCAACCGCCATGAACACGGGACCGAACCAACTGCAATTCGACGTAGAAAAGTACGTCCGCAACGCGAAGAAAGTTGACATCAGCGACCTTGATCTTTCGCAGGCAGCGAACTATCCCGTCTCGGACGACGAAGTGCGGGCGCTGACTTATATGTGCGACATCGAGTCGCACACCATCGTTTACCTGCGGGCCATCCTCAACACCTGCGCGGTCGAGGATGCGCAAACCACCAGCTTTCTGAGCTGCTGGGCCTATGAGGAGTTCTTCCATGGGCACACCATCCGGCAGTTCCTGGACGCGATCGGCGCTCCGGTCTCGGCCACGCGCATGCTGGAAGTGCAGAAGGCCAGCTCGTTCACGGAATGGCTGAAGGAACTGGGCTCGTCCATTCTGTGCCGCTTCTCGCGCCACTTTCACGGCGCATACCTGACCTACGGCGCGATCTCGGAATTGTCGACGCTGGAAGGCTATGGCGTGATGGGGCGGCGAACGCAGAACCCGATCCTGGCTGAGATGGTGCGCCGGCTGGCCAAAGACGAGCGCCGGCATTTTTCCTTCTACTACAACAAAGCGAAGCTTCAGCTGCAGGAAAGAAACGCGCAGCGGCTGACGAGCTTTGTGATTCGGAATTTTTGGCTACCGGTAGGCGGCGGGGTGAAGCCGGACAGCGAGGTGAGCTGGATTCTCTCGTTCGTCCTCGGCGATCCGGAAGGCGCGGAAATTGCGAGCCGCATCGACACAACCATCGCCAAACTGCCCGGCCTGGAGTGGTTTGACCGCCTGTCGCGCAGCAGGAACGAAGCGCTGCGAGAGATCGAGATGCGGGCTGCGAACAGAGTCGGTGAGATTCTTTGTGAAACTGACTGCGCCCGGCTTGCGCAGATGGCTACTTCGCGACTGCAAGGTTGCCCAACGCGGCCTTCAACTCATCCGGCTTGAAGCCAAAGGGGCCGGGCCGGCTTTTATAGGCAACGCGGCCGTGGCCGTCGATCAGATACATGCGATCGGGCCACGCCGTGTACGCGCTCTCCGTGGAGTTTCCAAATTCGTCGAGCACCGCCGGAATCTGGATGCCGAGTTTGCGCACGCAGGAGCCGGCCACGAAGGCGCGTTCCTCCTCACTGCGAGGGCTGGCGAAAACCACGTTGTCCTTGAGATTGCTCTGCATCTGCCAGACGTCGCTGGGATGGGCTTCCGTGATGTAGACCACCAGGAATGCGACCTGGTTCTGATACTGCTCGTAGAGTTGGTTGAGGGCGGGAACCTCCCGCCGGAACGGCGGTCAGGTGTAGCTGCCGAACACGAGCACGACTGGCTTGCCTTGCGCGGTGAGTGACGACAGTTGGATCTGTGCACTTTTGTCCAGCTTGGCCAGGGTGAAATCAGGCGCGGCGTCGCCGACCGCGAGTTGTCCTGCCCGGGCGTGCGTCCAGAGCGTCTCAAACGGAAAAGCCAGAAAAGCAACCGGCGCGGGAATTCTCTTCATGAACCGGCCAAAGCTCTCCGGAGGCTGGCGCATAACGTGGTAGATCGATCCGCAGCCGATCAGCCACAAGACTGCGATGACGCATAGCGTTCTGAGCAGAATTTTCTTCACGAGCTGTACCTTGTTTTCAGCGTTCACGCTATCAGGAGTCGAACCCCAGAGAAAGTTGGCTCATTATAGGGACGAGCAGCGGAATATCAATAGTTGGAAAGCAGTATCTGCCTGATTGGGGCGATCAGAAAGCGCTGCCGCCGCCTCCACCGAATCCGCCGCCGGAAAAGCCTCCACCACCTCCGAAACCTCCACCGCCGCTCCAGCCGGAACCGGTGGAACTGGCGCGCGGAGCCGAGACAAACACCTGGTGCATATCGGCGGCCATGCTGTGCATCGAACTCGAAAAGAAGATGGGATTGAATCCGACGTACGGTCCGCCTGGTCCGACATACCATTGCGGCGGATCCTTGACGATGCCGGCAAATGCCTGTGCCCAGTGGTGCTCCACGCCCAGGGCCATGGCATAAGGAAGAAACTTCTCAAAGGTGGTCGGCGGCATTACCTTCAGCCGCTCCGCATCCACGCGGTTCATGAACTCCTGGAAGCCGAGCAGGGCGACTCGGGTGCGGGCGCCTTTTATGGTCTTCGCGGTCATGACCCGGGCGAACAGCCACCAGATGAGTGCCGAAATCAGCACGCTGGCGATCAGCAGAGGAACCGAATTGAAAAAGTTCGCCCACCCCAGGTACTGGAGGACGGCGAACGGAACGAGAATCACGATGGCCGCGACCACGCTGTAGCCATTGGCCGATTCGGGGTCGAGCAGGTAGAGGCCCTTCTTCTTCAATGCCGACATAATGTCTTCACGAATAACGGGCACGGCCGTATAAAAGCGGTTCTTCAAGCTGGAAAGCCGCGTCTCGCCGCCGCCGCCGAACACATTCTGCAGCATGACCTGTTCGTGAGGAGCAAGGCTGCTGTCAGTCGACTCGGTCATGGGCTTCAGCAGGTGGAAGATGTAGTCCTTGTGCGTGAATACCAGTCCTTTGTCTGCCGTCTCTTCGATCTTGATGTATCCGCGCACCGCGAGATCCACCATGGTGGAAGTGATGTCGCGGGGGTGGATCGTGTCGTCGAGCAGAGTTCCCGCCTCGGCGGGAGAGATACCGGGCGGCGGCTCGTACATGGGCGCCACCGAGATTCCGGGGTCCGGGTCGCGCCCCTTGAACCACCACAGCCCGAACATCGCGACCAGGGTCACCAGAGGAAGAAAGACGACCGGGTTGCCGCCCAGGAACCAGAAGAATCGCGTGATCGCGCCGGGCTCGGCCAGAATGTCTTTGGGGAGATAAACGTCAAGGGTGAGGCCGCCCCCCATGGGCAGCGGATTGTTGGTTTCAAACTGCACTTCCGCACCGTCGACCTTGGCCGTGGCATCGCGTTCGCTCGAACCGTAGACGCCGGTAAAGGCCTGGGCCCGGAGCGAACCTGCGGCCGAATCCGGGAAGCGTACGGTCGCCGCCACGTGATCGATGGGCACCGGCCAGTCGTTGCCGGTCACATTCCAGTAGAACTCGTCATAATCGGGAAAGAAGCGCGTCGCGTTGCGGACGCGGTAGATGATCTCGACCGTTCTGGTGGCGTCGACCGCGTCGGGGATGTAGATCTTCAGGTCGCGGCTCCCGTTCGAGGTCGAGGACTCGTACTTGAGCTTCCCGCCCGCTCCATCGGTGACACCGGCAACGTCGAGATAAAGCTCGTAGTTGGTGCCGTTGGGCCCGGGATATTCGATGGGAATGGTGCGGTGAATTCCATGAAACTCGCCATCGAAGACGAGCGTAATGCGCTCGGTGACGACTGAATCGCCGTCTTTCTGAACACTGATGTCGTCCTGAAAGTCGGCGATGCGCCAGGATTTCGCCTGCGCGGGAGCGGTAAGGGCGCAAGCGAGAGCGAGCAGCGCCGCAAGACTTCTGGCAGGAGTGCCCATTGACTCAATGATTCAGTGATCCGATGATTCAATCTTTCAGAACTTTACCTGTACCGGCTCACGGTCGGCGTCGGTGGTCTCAAAGAATTGCCGGGCCGTGAAGCCGAACATCCCGGCCAGAATGTTGGTGGGAAACGACTGGATTTTTGTGTTCAGGTCGCGCACCACCGCGTTGTAGTAACGCCGCGCGTTCTGGATCGAGTCTTCCGTCTGGCTCAGCGATCCCTGCAGTTGCGTGAACTCTTCGGAAGCCTTGAGCTCAGGGTAGTTCTCCGCGACGGCGAACAGGCTCTTCAGGGCGCCGGTCAGCTGGTTTTCCGCAGCCGCTTTGTCTGCCGGGGTGGTGGCTTGCATGGCCTGCGATCGGAACTTCGCGATGTTCTCGAAAGTCCCCTTCTCGTGTGTGGCGTAGCCCTTCACCGTTTCCACCAGGTTGGGGATCAGGTCATGCCGGCGTTTGAGTTGGACATCAATGTCGGACCAGGCCGAATCGCAGCGCACCCGCAGCTGCACCAGGCCGTTGTACATGCCGATGAGCACGACAGCGATCACAACCAGGATAACCAGGACGATGATGGCAGGCATGATCGCTTCCTCCGCGGGCAGAAGGACGAACTGGAAATCACTGGGACGGTAGCACAGGGAGAGGCTGGGCGCAAACCAGCGGAGCGGCTGGTTCTTCGCATTCTGCAATAACGCATGGAGGGCCGAGCATGGACTCGGCGGATATCGGAGGCAAGGATCTGCGACGGGATCGTATGAGCCTCCGCCGGCGCCAGTACCGAAACTGGGCGACCTCCTGAAAAGGGAACCAAGCATGCTTAGTCGTAATGCAATTCCACACGGCAACACTGCGCCGCCCTGCCCGGCGAAGTAGGCTCATACTGTGCAAGGTCCTGCCTGTGTGTTTCCGCAAATGATTGCCGAGGTCCTGAATCTCCCATGAAGCAGACTACGTCGGACGCGGTCGAGTGGCACATACTCGAGAGCCCCAACGCCCAGTCATCCCCGGTTGAACATCAGGCGGTTCACATGGGCCCGTTCGCGACCGAGGAGGAGTGTCGCACCGTGCTGGCAAGCCTGAAGCAGATTCCCTGCTTCAGCCACGGCCATCTGGAGGTACACAAGAAGCACAAGCGGCGGGAGAAGCGAATCAGGATCGAGATCGCGGTTCAGGTGTCCCCGCTGTCCTTTCCAGAAAAGAACTGGAGTACGCACACGGTCGACATCTCTACGTTAGGTGCCCGTTTGGCGGATTGCGGCGAACCGCTCAAGCTGGGCGAATTTGTGGAAATTCGCTGCGGGCCGCGGCAAGCGCTCTTTCGGGTTGTCTGGGTCGGCTTGCCCGGAACCCTCACTGCGGGTCACACCGGTGTGGAGTGTGTCAGTCCAGAGGGCAACATCTGGGACCTGGACATGTCGGCGCGAACCGATGACGAACCCCTGCTGCAGGAAATCGCCGTGGCCGCTTCGGTGCAGCGCGAGCTTTTCCCCCGGGAAAGGCCGCCCCTGCGAACGCTCGATTACTCCGGCAGGTGCATTCAGGCGCGCACCGTCGGCGGCGACTATTATGATTTCCTCGACCTGGGACCGGGCAGAGTCGGGTTTGTCATGGCCGACGTTGCCGGCAAGGGGGTGGCGGCGGCCTTGCTCATGGCGAATTTGCAAGGGAGCCTCCACAACCGCACCGGAATCGATTGCCGCGACCTTCCCGTCCTGCTGGCTGCTGTGAACGATCACCTCTTCCGTCACACGGAGGCCGATCGCTACGCGACCCTCTTCTTCGGCTGTTATGACGACAACGCGCGCAGCTTGAGCTATGTCAACTGCGGACACAGTGCGCCGCTCCTGCTGCGCCGAGGTGGAAACGTCGAGCGGCTTGCGGCGACCGCGACGGTACTGGGATTGTTCGGGAAATGGGAGTGCTCGGTGGCTGAGGCTCGCATGGAACCCGGCAACGTGCTCAGCATCTTCACGGACGGAATCACGGAGACGACCGGCGCCGATGGAGAGGAATTCGGGGATGACCGCCTCTTGCACGCTCTGCAGCAGGCCAGGGACCTGGGAGCCGTAGCGATCCTGTCCCACGTGGAACAAGCCGTGGAACAGTTCCGGTCAACCGGGTATCTGCAAGATGATCTCACGCTGGTGGTGGCTCGGGCGCGCTAGGGGAGAGTTGTTCTTAAATCCAAGTTCGCTGGGGATTGCGGGAAAGGGCGAGAGTAGTCGGCAGTCGCGCGCCACTACTGGTCGTTATTGCTCTGGGGCGAAGTACCCCTTGCGGGCTCGCACTTGCAGGTCTTTTTTCAGGGAGGAAATTTCGATCGTGCGGTAACGGCCGTCGGCGTCGAAGTCAGCGGGCTTGTAAGAGACTACATATTGGCTGCGCAGTTCGTCTTCGATGGCGGCGAAAGCGTGCGTGATGTCCTTCATTTTGAAGGGGAAGAAAACGCGGCCGCCGGTCGCTTCGACGATCTGTTCCAGTACACGATCGCCGCGTAGGACCAGGCCGCTGTCATCGGTGGAGATGGCGTAGATGATGACCTCGGCGCGCTGCGCCATTTCGATCGCCTGGGCTCGCGAGACCTCGCTTTGATTGTCTTCGCCGTCGCTGACCACAATAATCGCCTTACGCACCGGATGCT
This sequence comes from Candidatus Sulfotelmatobacter sp., assembly GCA_035266285.1. GTDB lineage: Bacteria > Acidobacteriota > Terriglobia > Terriglobales > Acidobacteriaceae > Sulfotelmatobacter. The sequence goes on along the minus strand of DATFNR010000095.1, from coordinate 14,599 downwards.
CCGGATGATCCTTCAGGAACTTGTCTTTGCAGGCGCGATAAATGGCGTCATAGAGCGCGGTGCCGCCGCCGTCGTGCAGTTTGTGCACTCCCGCGGAAAGCAGCTGCACGTTGTCAGTGAAATCCTGCGCCATCTGGCTGTGACTGTTGAAGCCGACCACGAATGCCTTGTCGAAGCCGCTGCGCAAAGTGTGCTGCAGGAAGCTGGTCGCCGCGTCCTGTTCGAAGTCGAAGCGGCTGTCGACCGAGCCGCTCACGTCGATCAGCAGGCCGAGATGCAGGGGCAGGTCGGTTTCACGGCGGAAGTTGAGAATGGCCTGCGGAGGCTTGTGATCGTCGAGAATGGTGAAGTCGTTTTGCGTCAGGTCGCGCACGAACTTGCCATGCTTGTCGGTGGCGATGAACAGGACGTTGACTTCATTCACGCGCGCGTGCAGAGTGATCAGGGCGCTTTGCGGATCGTCGGAATCGGGAGTTGAACTACCGGTTGCGTTGTCCGGCGCGGCGTTCGCACTGCTGTATCCGCTCAGGCTGGTTGCTGCGCTGGCGTAGTTCGACTGGGCCTGCGACTGTCCCGCCAGGGCTGCAGTTGCCAGCAGAATCACAAATCGCCAAAAAATGCGCTGCGTGTACTTCATGCTCGAAGCGTCCAAATTTTTCACTCTAAACTGCGGTTTGCACACCATCAAACTCATAGGATGCACGCCAGATGCCGAAACCCGCGCCCCACGAGAAGCGGCTATCTGCTTGACTCTAGGAGGGTGGCGGCAAGGTGCCAAGTTACAAAAGGAGCACACGTTTGGTCATGGCACAAAACGTGCCGATTCTGACAGTTACGCGGCAAACTCTGGCTTGCATTCTGGCCCGTGGCCAATCAGGTTCATGGCTTGCCAGAGGCACCGCCCGCAGCCCGATTTTTCTTACAATCTCTGTGGAGGAGAGGTCATGAAGAAGTTCATCGCCTGCTCTCTGGTTGTCCTGATCTCCACAGTGGCGGCGTTTGCGAGCGACGAGCGCGAAGAAGAGCGCGTCAAGGATGCGGGCACAGTCCTGAAAGAGATTTTGGACATTCCCGATGATATTCCTCAGGAACTGCTCGACAAGGCCGAGTGCGTGATTATTCTTCCGTCCGTAAAAAAGGCGGCGTTTGGCGTCGGCGCCAGCTATGGCCGCGGGGTGATGATTTGCCGCAGCGGCGAACACTACAAAGGCAAGTGGGGTGCTCCGGCGCTGTACGCGCTGGAAGGCGCCAGCATTGGCTTTCAGTTGGGCGGCCAGGCCACCGATTTTGTGCTGCTGGTCATGAATCCCAAGGGCGCCGAGTCGTTGCTCTACAGTAAAGTGAAGCTTGGCGCTGACGCCTCCGCTGCCGCTGGTCCGAAGGGACGCACCGCGGAAGGCGCGACCGACGTGGTCATGAGCGCCGAGATTCTTTCCTATTCGCGCAACAAGGGATTGTTCGCCGGAGTCTCGCTCGAAGGTTCGACTTTGCGCTCGGATGGGAGCGCAAACGAAAAGCTCTATGGGAAGAGGCTGACCGCGAAAGAGATCATTCGCCAAGGCAAGGTCGGTATCCCCGCTTGCGCGCATGAACTGGTCTTTCTGCTCGACAAGAAATCGCCGGTCAACAAGTCGGACCCTAAGTCGCTGCAATAGATCTCTCTTGTGTGAGACGCTGTGATGTCTGTGATCAAAGGTTCCCGTGCGGTCGTTCGCTGCGGTTGGGCCAGCGGCGGCGAACTCTCCATCCGTTATCACGATAAGGAGTGGGGCGTGCCCGTGCACGACGACGCCACGCTATTCGAATTCCTCATCCTTGAAGGCGCGCAGGCCGGACTGAGCTGGAATACGATCCTCAACAAGCGCGAGAACTACCGCACGGCCTTCGCCGGATTCGATCCCATGCGGGTGGCGCGTTTCGACCGGCACAAAATTGAGAAACTCATGCGTGATCCTGGAATCGTGCGCAACCGGCTCAAGATTGTGTCAGCCGTCGAGAATGCGAAAGCGTTCCTTCGCGTCCAAAAGGAGTTTGGCAGCTTTGATCGCTACATCTGGCAGTTTGTTGGAGGCAAGCCGATCGTGAACCGATGGAAGTCCCCCGGCCAAATGCCCGCGAGCACGGCGGAATCCGATGCCATGAGCAAGGACCTCAAGCGTCGCGGCTTTAAGTTCGTCGGATCGACGATCTGCTACGCCTTCATGCAGGCCGTGGGGATGGTGAACGATCACGCTGTCGACTGCTTCCGTTATAAAGCCTTGCGCTGACAGCGCAAAAGCTCGCTTCCACAAACGCTACAATTAGGTCGTTCCCAGGAGGCGAGCATGTCCGCTTTCATCGTTTGGATGACCCTTTTCGCCGCGACCGCGAACCCGGCAGTTGCACCGCCTGACTTGGTGCAGGAATTCCGCCAGCGGGACCAAGCCCTCCTCGACGCTTTTGCGCCCGGTGACGTGAAGGTATGGGATGCAGCGCTTGCGGCCGATGCGGCGTACGTCGACGAGAATGGCGAGACCATAAACCGCGCGGACTTTCTTAAACAAGTGCAGCCGTTGCCTCCGGGAGCCTCGGGCACCATCGCCATCTCGGCTTATTCGGTCCGCCAGAGCGGAGACGTCGTCACCGTGGTTCATACCGATGACGAGCAAGAGGTCTATCACGGCCAGCATCTCACAGCTCAATACCTGACCACAGAAACGTGGCAGCGCCAGAACGGCGAGTGGAAGCTGCTCTTGGTCCATGCTTACGCGGTTCTGAGGGAGCCGAAGGCGATTGACCTGCCGGCAGTTGAGCTCGATGCTTACGTGGGGCATTACGCTGCCGCTCCCGACCTGGCCTACACCATCCGCCGGGAGGGCGATCATCTGTTGGGAGAGCGGCCGGGCCGTCCGGCAACTCCGCTAAAGGCAGAAGTGCGGGATGTGTTCTTTGCGAGCGGACAATTGCGCGTACGCAAGATTTTCCAGCGTGACGACGCAGGCCGGATCGTCGGATTCGTCGATCGACGGGAAGGCGGCGATCTGGTCTGGAAGCGAGTCCCCTGATCGTCACCGCAGTTTCAATGCCGATTGGGGTCGAAGAGACTCGCGGCCAAATAGATCGTAATCAATCCCAGCAGCAGCACCGCGCTTTCTACGCGCGTGGACCAGACGTGCAGCGCGTCGAACTGCACGCGGGCAGGACTGTCGATGGGCACCGACGAGAAGTCGCCGACCTGCGCGCGCAGCGTGTCCATGCGCGGGATGATCCAGAACTGCGAGAAGAGAGTGAGCCCGAGCATCAGGCAGACGAGCACATGCCGGAGGGCGAAGATATGCGCTGTACCGTCGCTGATGCGGCTGTAGAGCAGGGAACTGATCAGGAAGACAATGCCTGCGACGATGGCGATCCAGTGCAGCTTGCCGAGCGCGCGTCCGACTACGTTGCCGGCGAGATGGCTGCTGGGAAGAACCGTGAACGCGGTGGGCGCGAGCACAAAAGCAAAGAAGATCAGCCCGCCAATCCAGACCACGAGCGAGAGTAGCATCAGGAAGCGGAGGAAGGACATGACGAGGGCATTATAGTCAGTCTTGTCATCCTGAGCGAAGCGAAGGACCTATGCAATTTCTACGCCTCCGAATGCACAGGTTCTTCGCTTCGCTCAGAATGACAAACTAGATCTTTCGGTGGATTTTCACACCGGCACTGCGACGGTCTCGACGATCTCGCGCAGCACCTGGTCCGATTGCTCGGACTTCTTCAGTGTGGATGCATACAAGCCATTTACGACCACACGATGAGCAAAGACAGAAACAACCAATGACTTGAAGTCGTCGGGAGTGCAGAAGGTGCGGCCTTCGAGGAAGGCCATGGCCTGGGCGGCGCGGAAGAGAGCTTGCGAGCCTCGGGGCGAGACTCCCAGCGATAGAAATTCCGATTCCCGCGTGCGGCGCACGATTTCGAGCGCATAGCTGACCAGCGATTCATCGACGCGAATCTGCTTGACCGCCTGCTGCATTTCGACCACATCGGCGCCAGTCAGCGCGGGGCGAATCTCGTCCATCTGCGCTGCGCCCGCTTCGGAGCGAAGAATCTCGCGCTCGGCCTGCGGGTCGGGATATCCCATGCGCACGCGCAGCAGAAAACGATCGAGCTGCGACTCGGGCAGGGGATACGTTCCGTGATGTTCGACCGGGTTCTGGGTGGCGATCACCAGAAACGGCTGCGGCAATTCATACGAGTGAGCATCGACCGTTACCTGGCTTTCGTTCATGGCTTCGAGCAGAGATGACTGCGTCTTGGGCGTGGTGCGGTTGATCTCGTCGGCCAGCAGAACGTTGGTGAACACCGGACCGCGTTTGAATTCGAACTGCTGCTCCATGGCCGAGTACACCGAGATGCCAAGCACGTCGGAGGGCAGCATGTCGCTGGTGAACTGCACGCGCTGAAACTGGCAGTCGATGGCGCGCGCCAGAGCCTGTCCGAGCGTAGTCTTGCCGACTCCGGGAACGCCTTCAATGAGCAGGTGGCCGCGGGCGAATATGCTGACCAGGGCTAGGCGAACCACGTCGTCTTTGCCGCGAATCACGCGGCGCAGAGCCTGTTCCAGGGCTTTCGCCTTTTCGGTGCCTGGGTGGGCTGCGTTGTGCGATACGGGTCTGGCGGTCTCGGAGGGCATTCTTTTGGATTCTACTATTCGCTCGGTCGGCGAAGGAGTTACGTACGTCATAGGCAGCTATTAGCTCCCGGCTCTCAGCAAAAGCAGGTTCCTCACCCGCGCTTTGCGCGTATTCGGAGTGACAACGCTTGGGGAGAGCGTGGCGGGATTGAAACAATGGCTCAACATCCTGAAGAACGTAGGTTTTTCGTGAACTTGCATGCGGTTCGCTGAGAGGTGACGGCTGAGAGCTGGCAGCCGCTTCACTGCGTAAATTCCGCCGGCCTTCCCGTGAGCCGCTCGATGCGCTTGGCGATCGGCGGGTGAGTCGAAAACAGGCTGCCGAAGGTCATTCCCCCCAAGAACGGCTGAATGATGAACAGGTGCGCAGTCGATGGTGTGGCCTGCAAGGGCAAGCGGCGAGCATAGGCGTCGATCTTCTGCAGAGCGCTGGCCAGGGCATAGGGATTGCCGGTGAAGTGGGCGCCGGTGGCGTCGGCCTGGTATTCGCGCGAGCGCGAGACGGCCAGCTGGATCAGCGTCGCGGCGATGGGAGCGACGATTAGCATGAAGAGTGCAGCCAGCCCTCCGCCCCGGTTGTCGCGCTCTCCCCGGCCTCCGAAGCCGCCGAAAATCATGGCCCACCGGCCCATGCTGGCCAGCATGGTGATGGCGCCGGCGAGCGTGGCAACGACCGAGCTGATCAGGATGTCGCGGTTGTTGACGTGGCCGAGCTCGTGCGCCAGCACGCCTTCCAGCTCTTCGTCGTTCAGCAAAGCCAGAATTCCATGCGTGACCGCAACCGAAGCGTGCTGCGGGTTGCGTCCGGTGGCAAAGGCGTTGGGCGAATCGGTCGGGATGACGTAGATTTTCGGCATGGGGATGCCGATTTTCTGCGTGAGGCGCTCGACCGCGGCGTAGGCGCGTGGCAGCTGCTCGCGCGTGACCGGCTGGGCGCGGTACATGGCCAGCGCAATCTTGTCGGAATAGAAGTAAGAGACGAAGTTCATCACGGCGGCGACGACGAGAGCCAGGATCATCCCGTTCTGTCCGCCAAAGGCGCGGCCGATGAGCAGCAGGAGCAAAGTCATCAGCGTGAGCAGAAACGCGGTCTTGAATGTGTTTCCCATAAGTTTTCTGAGGGCGATTCACTCAATTCTATGTCATTAGATGATTGTCGGCATGGGACGATGCATTGAGGCAGGTTTGCCGGAAACTCTACCAAGAAATGCTTTGCGTTCTTTTGAGAATCAGTGTAGTTCTCTGAGGGAGAAAACGGACCATGTGTTTTTCAGCGACAGTCAATTTTGCAGGCAGCGCAGTCCTGGGCGCGACCGGCGTGGTGACGTTAACCAAGGTCAGGCACCGGCGCGAAGTGCTATTTGCGGCGATGCCGCTGCTGTTTGCCATCCACCAGTTTACCGAGGGATTTGTGTGGCTGGGCCTGGACGGAATTCTTTCGCCCGCGGTGGCGCACAACATGGGCGCGGCATTCATGCTGTATGCCCAGGGGCTTTTGCCTTTTTTGGCGCCGCTGAGCGTGTTCGTGTTCGAGCCCAACGCGAAAAGCCGCCGCCGCATGCTTCCGTTTGCGGTTATTGGCGGTGCGACCACGCTTTACATTCTGTGGGCGCTGACGGCGTTTCCCACGCAGGTCTATGTGGAGAAAAACAGTATTGTGTATATTAATCAGGCAACCGACAATCTCGCCGTTGCTTTGATCTACGTGATCGTGACTTGCGGCTCGCTGTTTTTCTCGCAGATCCGGATGATGATGGCGTTCGGAGCGGCCAACCTGGCGATCCTGCTTATCGTGATGGCGGTCAAACGGTACGCGTTTACTTCGGTGTGGTGCGCGTATGCGGCGGTCGCGAGCCTGATCATCCTTGGGTATTTTTGGACCAGCCAAGAAGAGCGGCCATTTCACTACGCGTAGCAGTAGCCCCACAAGCTACAAAATCCTCTTACGGGCAGAGATCACATCGACTCCGCTCAGGGCAAGCTCTTTGACTGCGGATGACAATTCGACAGTGACGCAGATGCAAACACGCTCGCCCTTTAGAGTCAAACCCCCCACCCTGTCGCTGCCGAGAGCGCAGCGACAAGGATGGGGCACGAGTATCCGGTGAAACGGTTAATTCTCCGCAGGCTTCTCGATGTGGTCGATGACGAGAACCTGGGTTGGCCCCTGGTGCGGTTCCAGTTTCAGGCCGAGCTGCTCCTGAATCGCAGTCAAGAGTGAGGAACTCGACCCGGAGTTTTCGGCGGATGGGTTGTCTGTCGAGCCAGCCGTCTCGTCGTCGCTGTGCTTCCACTGCAGATTGAAATTGTAGGTGCCGGTCAGTCCAGTCTTGTCGACGACAGCCGCGCCGATCTGGCGCGAGAGTTGGCTGGCGAAATCGGCAGTCGAAACGCCCTGCGCGGCCATGCCGACGACCTGGCCCTGGTCCATCTGCATGCGCATGCCGAGCATTCTGAGGGGTTGGCCGTCGGATCCGACTTGGACGGTTCGCAAGAAGAAGGATTTGCCAGTTCCCGGAGCGGGGTCCGGCAACGCCCGGGCGTCGTCCGGTGACGAGGCCTGGAGCGTGGGTCCGCCTTCGGCGACGACGAGCTCATAACTGGGGAGTTCGCGGCTTTCAGTGTGCAGTGTGAGCTTGGCGCGTTCGGCGAGTAGAGTTCGCAACATCTTCTGGATCTTCCTGCGATCCGGAGGAAATCCCGACTTGGCGGAATCTGAATTGTCGATGTTCGCCTGGATGTCGAAGGTTGCCGAGTTGAGCCAGGCAGGTCCGCCGACGATCTGATTGTCCTGCACGCCGTAGGCTTCTTCGATCACGGAACGAAGCGTGACGCCGTTGGCGAAGAAACCGTCCTGCCCGAACATCATGCGCACGATGTGCGTCTTTTGGCCGGCATAGGCGGGCATTTGCGCCAAATCGACGCTGGGCGTGATGGAAGCCTTGTCAAACGCGGCGGAAGGGGCAACTGCACTGTCCGGTTGCGATTGCGGACGGGCGGGAGTTGCACTGGCTGCGCCCGTGACGATCGGGACGGCGATGGCGAGGGCCGCGGCCACGGTGAGGAGAAGTTTTCTTCTGAGATCGAGCTTGCGCGCAACATGCTCCGACATAATGTGAACCATCCTTTTCTTGAGATCGGCTCCCGTGACCCCGGCGACACAGGGCAGTGGCGAGCCCACGCAGAATTCGCAAACTTTCAAAATGCTCTCGGCGTAGATGTGGCGTTCGCTGCCGAATTCGAGCACCTGTTCGTCGCAGGCGCGCTCGCGCTCATCGACCAGGCGCGCTCCCATCCACCACACCAGCGGGTGGAACCAGAAAATAGCCTCCACCATCATGTGGAGCGCGGCGGCCAGATTGTCGCGACGGCGCACGTGCCACAGTTCGTGGGCGAGAATTGCCTCCAGGTGCGGGGCGTCGAGGTGCGCGGAGATTCCTTCAGGCCAGACCAGAACGGGGCGCGAAACGCCGAAGATGCCCGGCTCGAGCGTGGCGCGGGAGAGAAGAAGTTCGACGCTCCGGCGGATTCCGGCGATCCGCTCCTGCCGGCGCAGGGCTTCGACTTCGCGGCCGTCGCGGAGTGGAACGGAACTGCGGATCGCAGTAGAGACTTTCCCCCAGCGCAGCAGCCAGGTGAGTAGTACGGCGAGGGATCCGCAAAGCCAGATCGCAAAGACGACTGCCGGCAACACGTGAGCCATGGCCGCAGACGCGATCGTCATTCGCGCGATGGCAGGGGTTGCTGGCTGAGTAAACGGCTGGCTGATTTGTTCGACCACGGAATACGTGACGGGCACAGGCCATGCCGTACCACGCCAGGAGAACCGGCTTCCGAGCGCGACCAGCCACGAAAATGGGATCAGGAATTTGACTGACGCGATCAGCCACAGCAGGTAGCGAGTGCCTGCATGATTCTTGCGCAGCGCGAGCGTCAGAAGTCCGGCTGCTGCGGCGAACAGCGTTGACTGCCACAGGTGATCGCCGAGAGCAGGGGCGATTGCGGACCAGGCCTCAAAGAAAGTTTGCGGAGTCATTGCTTCTCTTCCTCGCGCCGGCGCTCTTGCCGGGCGCTGCGCCCGGTCTCGAGTTTGCGCAGAGTCTTCTCGGCTTCCTTTACGTCCGCGAGCGTGAGCTTGCCGGACTCGATGAGGTGTGCCATCACGGGTTGCGATCGCCCGCCAAAGAGAGACAGCAAATCGTCGATGAGGCGGCGCTGCGCCGCGGTGCGGGAGACGGCCGGCTCGAAGATGTGAAAGTTGCCAACCTTCCTGACGCGACGCACGGCCCTCTTGGCCTCCATGCGGTAGACCGTGGTCTGGACGGTGGTATAGGCGGGGCGCTCCTTCTCGGGGAATGCCTCCTGAATTTCGCGGATGGAGGCCTGGCCGTTCGTCCACAGCGTTTCCATGATGCGAAGTTCGAGTTTCGCGAGCTTGGGATCGGGCATGAGCTTCCGTCTCCTACCGACGTGGGCATTATTACTACATGTGTAGTTTTCATGTCAAGCAGAATTTCCGAAACGGCGCAGGATGGGTACAACGCGAACGCCGCTAGACCTGTCGGGCGGACGCTTCGCGCTTCAGGGCGCGCTGCAGGGTCTGGTCGAGGGCGGCTTTGGTCTTTTCGTATTCCTCCTGCGAGATGCGGCCTTGTTTGTGCTCGACTTCGAGCTGGAAGATCTCTTCTTTCAGGCCTTCGAGCAGCATGGAGGTGGAACTGCGCGGAGCTACGGCAGGCTGTGCTCCGGAGCGCGACGGAACGGGACGGGCTTGGCCTACCGTCGCCGCGACCGGTTCGTAGACTTCCTCTTCGCCCGCCGCAGCGGGCTGCGGGGAGCGACCGGCAGATTGCTGGCGCCAGGCTACGATCACTCCACCCAGGCCCAGCACGGCTCCCAGACCGATCAGGAGGGGCAACTGATATTTCCGCAGCGGATTCGGCGCGTCGATGGGAGGACCGAGGCCTCCGCCAGGGCGGTTTTCGGCCTCCGCCGACCCCTGTCCTCCGCCGCCTTCTTCGCCGCCCGTCTCACCCTGCAGCACGCCTTCGCCGGAAATCTTGAAGGCCAGCGTCTGGCCGACGGTTGCGTTCGAGGCTACTTCCACGTCGGCATCGGGCTCCTTCGGGTAGGGGGTGTTCTGATAGTTCGTGCCCGGGGCGGGTGCGAACTGTATGGATTTGGGCAGCATGGCAACGAAATGCTGCAGAGGATAGATGCTTCTGGGATCGATGTTGGCGCTACCGGTGTAGGGAAGCTGGTAGGCAACCTCGAATTGCGTGGTGCCCGGCCGCAGCGGGAAAAGAAAGGCGTAGCGGGTTTTCTTGTCGTCCTCGGGCACGGGCGCAGAATTGATCGGGTTGCCGCCCTCGGTCATGGCCGAGGCTCCCATCAGTTGCGCGCCTTCGGGAATGTAGAACTCGAGGTTGCGTTCGTTCATCTGGGTGCGGGGAGGCTTCGAAGTATTCTGCACGGCGAACTGCCGCATGACTTCGAGCTGGCCCTTCTCCACCTGAATGCGCATGACGTCGGCGACGACCTCGATGCCGTCGACTGTCTTGCCGGCGTCGTAGACCTCGATTTCGACCGAGGTCGTTCCCGGAGGCGCCATGCGGTGATACGTGACGCCTTCGTGGATCACGCGGACCAGGTGTGGACCCTGCGCGTTGTCGAGCTTGAGCGAGAACTTGCCTTTGGCGTCGGTCTTGCTGCGGTCGGCCTCCTGCATGCCCTGGCTCAGGCTGAGCAGGACGACCTCGTCTCCCCCGGCGGGCTTGCCGGTGGTGGAGTTTTTCACCGTGCCGGTCAGGGTTTGGGCGGAGGCGAAGGTGGAGAGCAAAAGAAGTAGGGCCAGGCACAAGCCATGTAGCGACAGCCGCCCCCGGCTGTCGGGCCGGGCAAAGCCCGGCAGTTGCCTGGTTAGCGACACTGCTGTCGAGCTTCGCTCGACCGGACAGCCGAGGGCGGCTGTCCCTACACGGTCTCGTTCAGGGGTTAGGGTTGGGTTCATGATTTTGCTTTTTGCGGCGCGCCGGCTTTCCCTTCCAGGCGGGCGATTTCTGCCAGCAGCGCGGCCGCCTCGTCCTGCAGGGAAGATTTCAGCGACTGATAATCGGCATCCGGGACTTTGCCTGCCTGGTATTCGAAGTTCAGGTCGCGCAGATTTTCGTAGACGACGTCCTTTCGTTCGCGCAGGTACGCAGCCCGCGTCTTCTCTGGTCCGAAATAGAGCTTGGCGGGCAAATAGAAAATGTACAGAAGCGCAGCGGCAGTGAGCAGAAGGCAGCACGCCAACTCGAAGGTCATAAATCGGTGTCCTTGCCGGCCTGGTCGCGGAACTGGTCGAGGTCGGCGCCGCTGGCGGGACGGATGCCGTCCGCCAGGGCGGGGGCGGGACGATTCTTCCAGGCGCGGACGACGAGGACGACGACGCCGAGTCCCAGAAATAACGCGACGAAAGGAACAATCCAAGCGGTGCGGTCAAAGCCGGTGGTCAGGGGCGCGGCCAGCACCGTGGGCCCGTATTTCTGGATGAAGGCCTGCTGCACCAGGCTGTCGCTGTCGCCGCGGCTGACCGCGGCCGCCAGTTCGTTGCGCATGCCGTCGGAATCGGGGCAGCCTACGTGGTTGCATTCGAGCAGGATCTGGTTGCAGCTGCAGATGCACATCAGACCGTGGCCGAGTTCGGTGAAGCGCGCGGCGGGATCGCCGGCGCCGGCGAAGAGGATGACAGCGAGCGAGAGCAGCGCGCATTGGATGGCGCGGCGGCGCATCGAATTTGATCTCGTGTCCATCCTTAGTTGTTGCGGGCTGCGCCCGCCCTACAGCCCTACGTTCCAGGTCAGTCTCCTGTGGCGACCGGAGTCGGGGCGGCGGTTTCGATCAGCCTCGCTGCCGGAACGCGCACTGGAGCAGGTGCGTTCGGCACCAGAGCCAGGGCCGTGCCGCCGATAATGATCCACACCCCGAGCCATATCCACATGACCAGCGGATTCAAGTGCGCCTTGATGATGGGCTGGCCCTTCTCGTTCTGTCCCTCGTAGACCAGGTACAGGTCTTCTTTCAAGGTCGATCGAATATCAGGCTTGGTGGAGGCCTGGCGGCTGGCTTTATAGAACTCGCGCACCGGCGTCATGGTGTCAATCTGCTTGCCGCCCTGATAGACGTCGATGACGGCCCACTCGCTGGCCTTGTTCGGGCTGTCGTCCTGGGTATACGAGCGGCAGACCAGCGTGTAGCTGCCGATGGTCATCTGGTCGCCGTAGCCGAGGCCCTTCTCGGCCTCCTTTTCTTGATTGAACGCGGCTCCAGCCAGCCCAATGATTACAACTACGGCTCCGAAGTGAACGATATAGCCGCCGTAGCGGCGGGTGTTGCGGTGCGTGAGCTGAACCATCGAGGCGAACAGTCCCTGTCCGGTTTTGTACGCGATCACGCGGCCGCCGCGGTAGAACTCGCTGGCAACGGTGAGCGTGACCAGAACGCAGAGGCCGATGGCCATCAGTGAGTAGAAATAAGAGATGTCCAGCCAGGGGCGCAGGCCGAAGGGTCCGCCCCAGCTTGCCGGCGTGAGCATGAGAAAAGCCATGACTACGACTGCGCCGAGCGTAGGCCAGGCAAAATTGCGCTTCAGGCTCTCAAAGGAGGTCTTGCGCCAGGCCAACAGCGGGCCAACAGCGGTCAGAATCAAGAGCAGCAGAGCAACCGGGACGGCGACGCGATTGTAGAACGGCGCGCCCACCGTGACCTTGTTGCCTTGCGCCAGCTCGGAGATTTTCGGGAACCAGGTGCCCCACAGCACGGTGAAACATAGGAGCACGAACAGAAGGTTGTTGAACAAAAAGCTCGACTCGCGCGAAATCAGCGATTCGAGTTTGTGCTCGCTGCGGAGGTGGTCTTTGTTCTTGAAAAAGAAGAAAACAAACACAGCAAGACTGATGGCGAGGAACCAGGCGAACCAGCTTCCGATCGACGATTGCGCGAAGGCGTGGACCGAGCTGATGATGCCGCTGCGCGTCAGGAACGTGCCGAGGATCGCCAGCCAGAAGGTAAAGAAGACCAGCCACATATTCCAGACCTTCAGCATGCCGCGCTTTTCCTGCATCATGACCGAGTGCAGGAAGGCAGTGCCGACCAGCCAGGGCATAAGCGAGGCGTTTTCAACCGGATCCCATCCCCAGTATCCGCCCCAGCCGAGCACGGAATAAGCCCAGTGAGCGCCGAGAAAGACGCCGCAGGTGAGGAATCCCCAGGTGACCATGGTCCAGCGGCGGGTGATGTGAATCCACTTTTCGCCGGGATACTTCATGATCAATGCGCCCAGCGCGAAGGCAAATGGAACGGTGAAGCCGACGTAGCCGAGATAGAGCATGGGCGGGTGAATGACCATCTCGGGGTACTGCAGCAGAGGATTGAGGCCGCTGCCATCGGCGCGCAGCGGGCCGTCGATCAGCCCAAAGGGATGGGCCGCGAAGTAAATCAGCGAGAAGAAGAACACCTGCACCGCGGCCAGAACCACCGAGGCATAGGCGAACAGGCGCGGGTCGGTCTTGTAGCGCAGACGCAGGACGAAGCCGTATCCGGAGAGCAGCAAGGCCCAGAACAGTAGCGAGCCTTCCTGCCCCGACCACAGCGTGGCGAATTTGTAGGGGCCCGGGAGATCGCGATTGCTGTGGTGAAAGATGTAGGCGATGGTGAAATCGTCGCGGAAGGCGGAGACTACCAAAACCACCGCAGCCAGAAGCGCGGCTCCGAATACAACAATGCCGGCGCGGCGGGCCGTTTCGCCCACGCGCTGCCATCCCGGGCCGGGCAAGATAAGAGCAAGCAGCCCGAACAGGAACGAATACGCGCTCAACGCCAGGGCGAGGAGTAAAGCAAAATCACCAATCGCAGCCATGTGGGGGAGCCCCGCACCATTTTTTCAGAAAGCGGAGGGGGAGGCAACCACAGAGACGGGGAGCGCCATGTCAGAAGGACATCGGCGAGAGGCCAACGGCAGACGTGAGTGGTTGGCTTGCGGACAGGAGTCCGGACACTGCATGAGCGGGCGATGGGCACAAATCAACCGTCCCGCCCGGGAAGCGGCCGGGCTGGGCCGTCCACGAATCCTCCGGAGCGCTATGCGCTCTGCCGGTGATAGCGCTGCCGCACCTCGCGCTCGGCGGCGATCCAGTCCTCGGTTTCGTGCCCCGGTTCGAATCCGCGTTTTTCCGCCATCAGGTAGGCTGCGCGTCGAATCTCATCCTCAAGATTGATAGGAACAAGAGTCGCTCGCGGTTCGGTCTTCACCACTTCCGGCCGGCGCGCGCCCCGCGCCTGGCTCTTTCCGCCTTCCGCGCCCGCAGGCGCTGCGGATGCCGGCCCCATGGGCGTCTCTGAAGTTGTTAAGGGGTTGCTGCTTACATCGTTGTCGTGCTTGCTGGATTTGGTTCTAGCCATGAGGTACTCCTTACACATTCCAAGATTTAGGATTGAGCGGATCGGCTGAAGGTTTGAATGAAAATACACACTGTCCCTACTATAGGCGTTGCCAGCCTGTGGATGCGAGCAAGTTGCATAGAAAAAAATGATGCCGGTGATAGAGAATTCCAAAACGAAACTAACTCAACTCAAGACGCACGCGAGGAGCAGGCGCACTCCGAGCAACGGAACAGGCGTTGGAGCGGATATTGATCTCGGCACTGTGAATTCGGCTTTGAGTCGTAACCGGGTGCGCTCGGGAGAGCACACGCCGCGGAAATTCGCTTTGCTATAATCGAAGATCGCTGGATGGCGCTATCGTCTAGGGGTTAGGACGGAAGATTCTCAATCTTCAAACCCGGGTTCGATTCCCGGTAGCGCTACCATACCTCTCTTTTCTTGCCGTCACTTCCAAAGCGTTTGTCCAAAACTTTGTCCAGATCTGGCAAAAACGCTCTTGCGCGCAATTCAAGTCGTGTC
>DATFNR010000094.1:0-16703 GCA_035266285.1 Candidatus Sulfotelmatobacter sp. | reverse complement strand
TTCCCCGTGCGGACGTCAATCATCCGTCCCGCACGCACCACCCCAGTTGGCTCTGCATTCTCTTGTTGGGCACCAACAGCGGCCGCAACACCGCCAACGACGAACACAAGCAACATCCACCGGTATAGCCTTGGCATGGTTGGGTTTTCCTCCCGTAAGGAACGATAAAGACTAAGGTGGGACGGCCCAGCTGTAAATCGAAAAGCGTCGAGGTTCACGGCAGCAATGTCGCTATTGTCCTCTCGCCGCCTCCTGCAGAAAGCATGCTTGGCGCATCTTCAAACGGTGATTTATACTTACAGTTTGCCCAAACACTGTTGAGCGAATCAGGAGCACTCACTTTTCATGCCCAAACGTACATTCCAACCCAACCGGCGCAAGCGATCCAAGAAGCACGGATTTCGCGTGCGCATGCGGACCCAGGGCGGCCAAAAGGTTCTTTCTCGCCGCCGCGCCAAGGGGCGCAAGCGGGTCTCGGTGAAACCAGGCTTCCGCGAGTAGCCCGTGGGGCGCGGGCGTTTCTGCCCGCGTTCTCGCGCACCGCATAACTTTCTGAACACAATCGCCGTGAGCGCCGTTGCCCCTGAGAGTCACAAGAGAGAACCGCACCAAGGTGTCGCGCCCCAGAGCGCCAAAGCGGGTTTTCCGCGCCGCCTGCGGCTTTTGCGCCACGCCGATTTTGATCGTGTGTACGAACTCGGGCGCCGCCATTTTTCCGCTTCCCTGACGGTGTTCTATTGGGCGCGGCCGGAAGCTGATAGCGCTGCCAAAAAGTCCGTTGGCAGCTCCGGGCTTCGCATTGGATTTACCGTGGGCCGCGCTTTAGGAGGCGCGGTGCAACGCAATCGCATGAAGCGCCGTCTGCGCGAGGCCGTGCGGCTTTCGCCGCCGCCAGCGGGGCTCAAGGTGGATGTCGTCATCAACCCCAAGAAGTCTTTGCTCAGCGCAGACTTCGCCGCCGTGCTGAACGAAGTTCGCCGCGCTTTCGTAGTCATAGAACAGAAGCTCGCGGGAAACGCAGAAGGCAAGTCAACTAGCGGCGCGAAGAAAAGTCCAGGCCCCGTCAGCTGAGTCCAACAGTCCCGCGAGGGACGGCATTCAATAGCCCGCCACGTCAGTGCCGGGTAAGGTTAGGAGAGGAAGATCGAGTCCCAAAGGGACGGCACGGCAGCGTATTCGCGCTCGAATCGAATCGTGCCCAAAGCGATAAATACTGAAAAGATGTTCAACATTCCCAAACTCGTCGTGTTGCAACTGCTGCGAGCCTACAAGTGGGCCGTCTCGCCGCTGTTTCCTCCCGCTTGCCGCTACGTTCCGACCTGTTCGGAGTACGCCCTGGAAGCGATCGACCGATACGGCGTCCTGCGCGGCGGCCTGATGTCGGTCGCGCGCCTCCTGCGCTGTCATCCTTTCGCGCGCGGCGGCTACGACCCGGTAGTGGTGAAAGATCGGAATTGTATTCAGCACGCGGAAGCGCCCAGCCAACGACTAACGACCAGCGACGAACGCCGCCAGCTTCGCATGCCGGGCGCAATCTAAGGAACCCTGAACTTTGGCCGAATATCAAAATCCACAACACGAACCTGGCAGCGAACGCCGCCTTCTGCTCATCTTTCTGGTGACGTTCGTCATCATGCTGGCCTTCCAGCCGCTGCTGAAGAAATATTTCCCGCAGCCTCCGGCGCAGCAAACGAGCCAGCCCGCACAGACCGAGTCCGCCGCCGCTCCCACGCTCGCGCCGCCCGTAGTAACTCCTCCTGCCGGAATCACCAAGCAAGCCGCCAGCGAAACCGAAACCGTCATCGAGAACAATCTTTATCGCATCACCTTCACCAATCGCGGTGCTCAGGTCAAATCCTGGATCCTGAAAAAGTTCGACAACGACGCTCAAACCGGCCCGCTCGATCTGGTCAATCCCGCCGCGGCCGCCAAGTACGGCTACCCACTCTCGCTCTGGGCTTACGATGAAGGTCTGCGCAGCCGCCTGAGCTCCGCGCTCTACATCACCTCGGAGCAAGGCACACTAACGTCGCCCGCGACGATCACTTTCGAATACTCGGACGCGGACCTCGCCGTCCGCAAGACGTTCAGCTTCGACCAGACCTACGTGGTAACGGTCGAGTCTTCCGTCACCTACAAGGGCAGTTTCGTCGCCGCGCTACCCGCCTGGCCCTCCGGATTCGGCAGCCAGGCCACGCCGGCTTTTTACGCTTCCGGCCTCATCGACTACCAGTTCAACAAGAACATCGAGCGGTTGCCGATCAAAAAGATCAGCGGAGGCGCCACCGTCAACGGTCCTTTCCATTGGGCTGGCCCCACTGACCAGTATTTCGCCGCTGTCTTCATCCCCGACGATCCTGCCTCCGCCGCGATGGTCACCCTGCGCAACCCGCTCTCCGTCCTCCGCGATCCGCAAAAGCGGGATGCGAAAGAAACAGTCAACGTCGACGTTCTGGGCGCCGCCGTCGGCAATCTGCGCGGTCCGACGGTCGAGCGCGTCTTCGTCGGCCCCAAAGAGCTCGAGGTTCTCGAGAAGATTCCCGTTCCCGGCGTCTCCGGCGCCGACAACGATCTCAACGGCCTGGTCGATTTCGGCTGGTGGGGCATCATCGCCAAGCCGCTCTTCGTGTGGCTCAAGTGGACCTTTCACCACATGGTGGCCAACTGGGGATGGGCCATCGTGGTTCAGACGCTCATCATCACGATCGCGCTGCTCCCGCTGCGCATCACGCAGATGAAATCGATGCTGAAGATGCAGCGCATCCAGCCCCAGATCAAGTCCATCCAGGACAAGTACAAAAAGTACAGCCTGCGCGATCCGCGCAAGGCGGCCATGAACGAGGAAGTTAGCGCCCTCTACAAAAAAGAAGGGGTCAATCCGGTGGGCGGCTGCCTGCCCATGCTGATCCAGTTCCCGTTTCTGATCGCGTACTATCGCATGCTGGGCATCGCCCTCGATTTGCGCCACGCTCACTGGCTCTGGATTCATGATCTGTCGGCGGCGGATCCCTACTACGTGTTGCCGATATTTATGATCGTCAGCATGCTCGTGACGCAGAAGATGACGCCCCAGCCCGGCATGGATCCCGCGCAGCAGAGAATGATGACCGTGATGATGCCTCTGATGATGGGCTTCATCTTCTTCCGCCTGGCCGCGGGCCTGAACTTGTACTATGCCGAGAGCAACCTGATTTCGATTGCGCAGCAAGCCATCATGAACCGCACCAAGCTCGGCCGCGAAATGCGCGAGATGCTAGCCAAGCGCGCCAGGAAGAAAGATAAATGAAGCTCTTAGCCATTAGCTCTTGGCTTTTGCCAGAGCTTGTGGCAGTAGCCCAGCCGCGAAGCGGCGAAAGAATACAGCCCACGGCGCAAGCCGTGGGGAATGAGAGTTGAGAAGCGATCAAGCCCCGGCGGGGCGAAAGAAAGTTCAAGATTCGGGCTCGATCGCGAACACAGCAAGCGTTCCAATAAGATTTTGAGCTAAGAGCCAAGAGCTGAATTCCATGCCCATTCCCGACAAACTCGCTGCTGCCAATAAGATCAACGAATTCCTCCAGGCCGTCGTCACTCACGGAGGGCTTCACCTGAAGTACCGTATCGTGGTCGATCCGCCTCTGCCCGAGGACCGCGACTGGGAGAAGCCGGAAATCCTCGTCGACCTCGCCGGCCCTGACTCGCCCCTCCTGCTCGATCGCGGTGGCGAACTTCTCCGCGCCCTCGAACTCCTTGCCCTCGAAATGCTCCGCCTGCCCTCCGGCGAACATGAGAAGATCTGCTTCGACTGCCAGAATCACCGCTCCATCCGCATTCAGGAGTTGCGCGCCGCCGCTGACGTCGCCGCCGAAAAAGTCCGCCGCACCGGAACTCCCTACGAGTTCAATCCCATGTCGTCGCGCGAACGCCGCATCGTCCATCTCGCGTTGCGCGAGGCAACTGATCTGCACACCGAAAGCGAAGGCGAAGGCATGCGCCGCTGCCTGGTCGTCTATCCCAAGGACTACAAGCCAGCCGGCAAACCGGCCCCACGCAACATTCCGTAGCCGGAAATTCACTTTGCTTTTGACTCGTCAACGGTTAGAGTCTTGCTTCAAGCGTTTTGACCGCTGCCTCGACCCCGGAATTCCTGATCTCAAGAAGAGGTCCTCCGTGAATTGGTTTCGCCGCCTTTGTGGTATCTCCTTCTTACTTCTCATTGCCCTTGCATCGCGCGCCCAAAAAGCTGCCGCAGATCCCGTCCTCACCGCCATGCAGCAGGAGTTGACCCGCTCATTCCAGAATCTGAAAAAAGCGCCGGTGCCTCCTTATTTCCTTTCTTATCAGCTCACCGACAACCACGCCATCGAGGTTTCGGCTTCCTTCGGCGCCCTCAACGCCAGTTCCGATATCACCACGCGCCTGCTCGATCTCGATCTGCGCGTGGGCGACTATTCCCTCGACAATACTCATCCCCTGCGTGAGACCGATCCCTACGGAGACTTCAGCGAGCGCATGGATCGCCAGAAGGTTCCGCTCGAGGACGATCCTGAGGCTCTCGGCGTCGCGCTTTGGCAGGAGACCGAGCATAAGTACCGCAGCGCCGTGCAGCGCCTGCAAAAGGTGAAAGCCAACGTCCAGGTTAAAGTCGAAGCCGAAGACCGCTCCGGCGACTTTTCCCACGAGCCGCCCGAGACCCACTTCGAATCGCAGGCGCCCTATTCGTTCGACACCGCTGCCTGGGAAAAGAAGATGCGTCTGATCACCGCCCCCTTCGCGCTGCACAAGGAGATCATCGAGAATAGCGCCGAAGTCATTGCTGAAGTCGAAACTCGCCGCTACGTCAACTCGGACGGCAGCCAGATTCGCATCTCCTCGCCCTTTTACCGCGTGATTATCTCGGCCACGGCGAAGGCCGACGACGGCATGGAACTGCCCTTGCACCAGACCTACATGTCGTTCCGTCCCGATGGCCTGCCCGACAGCGCCGTCCTCATTTCCGATGTCACTCACATGATCGACACGCTCCTTGCCCTGGTGAAGGCTCCCTTGGCCGAACCCTACACCGGCCCGGCAATTCTTTCGGGACGTTCCAGCGCCGTTTTCTTCCACGAAATCTTCGGCCACCGCGTCGAAGGCCAGCGCCAGAAAAATGAAGACGAGGCGCAGACCTTCAAAAAGAAGGTGAATCAGGCTGTCCTGCCCGACTTTCTTTCGGTCTATTCGGACCCCGGCCTGAAGGAGCTGGCCGGCACCGAACTCGTCGGCTATTACCCTTACGACGACGAAGGAGTCAAAGCCCGCCGCGTCACCGTCGTCGACAAGGGAATTCTCAAGAACTTCCTCATGTCGCGTGCGCCCATCGAGGGCTTCGATCACTCCAACGGACACGGACGCCGGCAGCAGGGTTATAAGGTTGTGGCTCGGCAGTCGAATCTCGTCGTCGAGTCGACGATGCATGTCTCGCGCGCGGACTTGAAGAAACAACTGATCGAACAGATCAAAGCCGCCAACAAACCCTATGGCCTGCTCTTCGACGACATCGAAGGCGGATTCACTTTCACGCAGCGCGTCTTGCCCAACGCTTTCAACGTGCGGCCGACCGTCGTCTATCGCGTCTACCCCGACGGACGGGAAGAGCTGGTTCGTGGCGTCGACCTGATCGGCACACCGTTGATCGCGTTCAGCAAGATCATCGCGGCCGACGATCAGGTCGCCGTTTTCAATGGCGTATGCGGCGCCGAATCTGGCTGGGTGCCGGTTTCGGCCTCGTCTCCGGGCCTGCTGGTTTCGCAGATCGAAGTGCAGCGTAAAGAAAAGTCGCAGGAGCGCGCCCCGATTCTTCCGCCCCCGCCTGCGTCAATGCAGAATTAGTTCGATGTGTTGTGTGTGGAGCGGGCACTCCTGCCCGCTGCCTTTGACTTTGGTTCTTTTGACTTTGATTTTCTGGAGTTGAAATGTTCCGACGCAATCTCGCAATCGCCGCGCGAATCCTACCGTTGCTGGCCTTTCTCGTAGCCACTGCCCGTTCCCAGGATGACGTCCCCATGCGCGCCATGAAAGATGAATTGACCCGCTCCGTCTCGCGCATCCAGCTGCAGAAAATGGACAAGCCTTACTTCATCGCCTACCGCATGGATGACATCAACCGCACTGTGGTTTCGGCTCTGCTGGGCAGCGTGACCGAGCAACAGCCCTCGCGCCTGCGCCTGATCGGCGTTGAGGTCCGCGTCGGCGACTATGCCCTCGACAACAGCAACTACATGTCCTTGCGCAATTTCGGCGGCCGCGGCTCCGGCATGTTCGCCGGCATCCGCCAGGCCCCGCTCGACGACAGCTACCAGCAGATTCGCAGCACCTTCTGGCTCGCTACCGACAATCAATACAAGTCCGCCCTGGAAGATCTCGCCGCCAAGCGCGCCGTGCTCGAAAGCCGCAACCACAAAGATGACCTTCCGGATTTCAGCCAGGAACCTTCCAGCACGGAATCCGAGCCGCCCGAGACCACTCAACCTGGACTGGAACAACTGAAAAGTCTGGCCCGTTCTCTGTCCGCGGTCTTCCGCAACACGCCCGACATCTACAGTTCGTCGGTCGATCTGGAGTACCGCAATACCTATACCCGGTACCTGAACAGTGAAGGGTCTTCCTTTACCCGCGCCCAGCCCGTCTTCAAGTTGCAGATCAACGCGCGTACCCAGTCGCCCGATGGCGTGCCCGTAGCCGATTCCATTCAGTTTTTTGGCCGCACCATCGCCGACCTTCCTGCCCCGGACGTGCTGCTCGCCCGCACTCGTGCCATGGCCGACAGAATCCTCAAGCTGCGCTCTGCCTCGTCCCTCGACCGCTACAACGGACCCGTGCTCTTCGAAGGCGAAGCCGCCGGAGAAATTTTCGCCCAGCAGTTTGCCACCGGTCTCATGGCCGTCCGCACCCCGCTGAGCGATGATCCCCGCTTCGAATTGTTCTTCAATCAGATGATGGCGCAGTTGGGCGGAGGCTCCTTCGTCGACAAAATCGGCGGCCGCGTGCTGCCCGATTTTCTCAGCGTCTCGGACAACCCGCTGCTGCCCGACTACAAGGGCGTGAAACTGATGGGCGCAAACAAGATCGACGACGATGCGGTCCATACCCGCGAGACTCTGCTGGTCGATCACGGTGTTCTGAAAACCTTGCTGGCCACGCGCGATCCCGTCCGCTCCATCACCCACAGCACCGGCAGCCGCCGCGGATGGGGCCCCGCGCCGGGCAATCTTCTTGTCACCTCCGCCAAATCCTCCACCCGCGACGAGCTTCGGCAGGAACTCCTGCGCCGGGTCAAAGAGCGCGGTCTCGACTACGGCATCGTGGTGCGCCACGTCGGCGGAGGCGCTGCCGCCTCATTCATGCGCACGGCGGCCCGCATGGCGCAGCAGGGAAGTCAAAGCGAATCTTCCCTCGCCGAAGTCTACAAACTCTTCCCCGACGGCCACGAAGAACTGGTGCAAGGCGCAGAGATCGCAGAGATGACCCCAGCCACATTCCGCGATATCGTCGCCGTCGGCGACACGCCCGTTGTCTTTACTGACGACTTCATTCCCCGCGTCGGCGCCCTCTTCTCCCTCGGCGTTTCCGCCAGCTCCGACATGCCAATCGTTTCCTGCGTCGTGCCTTCGATGTTGTTCGAAGAAGTTTCTCTGGTGAAAAGCCAGGGCCCGTTCCCCAATCCTCCCATCTCTCCTTCGCCCTTGGCGGCAAAGTAGGGTGGGCCGCGTAGGATAAAATGAGCCCATAGGCAACCCATCGGTGCCAGTCTTAATTCCAACCCAGGGATAGATAGATGAACAGATATAGATAGATGGACAGGAGGTCTCGCCATGAGAAATTACGGGCTCCTGTTCTTTGTTCTCCTCATCCTGGTCGCGGCCATCACTCTAGCCTGCGGCTCCGCTACTCCTCACATGCTGCAAACCGTCACTGTGAGCCCGGCCACAGCCGACGCCCAGACTCTTCCCAATGGTCAAGTCCAGTTCACCGCCACCGGTGTTTTTGTCACCCGGCCCTCGCCGGTAACTCCACTGACAGTTCAGTGGGGTACGTGTAACCTGAACGGCGTTCCCAGCGAGATTTCAGTCAACCAGAGCGGCGTCGCCCAATGCGCTCCCGGCGCCTCGGGCACGTTTGTCGTTCAAGCTGTAGGCCAGAGCACTCCTCCGCCCCATGTAGCCTGCAACACTGTCCTGGTCTGTGGCATACCGAGTGGCGACCTGTGCGGCGAGGCGGTCGGCGTGGCAAAGCTCACCTGCCCCTAGCGATATTTTCCGATTGCAAGCCCATTTCGAAGCTCCTGCAGGACTCGAGCCCTCCGATATTGCCATGTTGTCAGGTGCACGCGACACTTGTGCTCCACTATTACCACCTTGATTCCGGTCCAGTCGCTTGTATCGGCTCGCGGTGCAGATTCCACTTTCCTGGTCAGAATCGTCATCCTCACTGCAACAGCGATGACAAGGGTGCTCCTGCACTCCACAGGTTGCTGATCCTGATTCGTGCCGTGCGTGGTTCGGGCACCAGCAAAAAGAAAAGGCAGCCCTCAGGCCGCCCTTCCAAACCTGCAAACTGCTGCTTTACGCTCGCGACTCGCGACTCGCGACTCGTGACTAACGACTCAGGACTCGCGACTCGCGATCGTGACTAACGACTCGCGACG
Source organism: Candidatus Sulfotelmatobacter sp. (assembly GCA_035266285.1). Classification (GTDB taxonomy): domain Bacteria; phylum Acidobacteriota; class Terriglobia; order Terriglobales; family Acidobacteriaceae; genus Sulfotelmatobacter. The sequence continues at coordinate 8,038 of DATFNR010000094.1, read as the reverse complement.
ACTCGTCTATCTTCCCGCCGCTGCTCCCGCCGCCTTCACCGTTCCGGCAATCTTCATGCCCTCGATCCGGCTCAGCACTGACTCCAGGCTCGCCCCGGTGTCGGTACACGCATCCACATACGGATGACGGCTTCCATCGGTGTGCATTACCAGCACGCTAGTTTCTCCGCCGGCCTTCTTCACCATGTACGGCAGATGATGCCGGTCATTCCGGCTCAGTGTCGGTCCCAGCACGACCAGATCGAAGGAGCTGTTCTTGATCGCTTCCTCCACACTCTTTCGTCCCACCGTCTGCTGCACGTTGTGCCCCGCCTTTTCCAGCGCCGCGGTCAGATCTTTCAGTGCTTCGATGTCGCCTTCGCTGTAAAGAACTCTAAGCTTCGCCATTGGACCGTCCTCGCCTCGGTACCCGACGCACCGGTACCTGCAACGACGGTAGCAACCGCCCCCGGCGCAGAAAACGTCACCGAAGGCCAGCGGCCGAACGGCATATTCCACGCCTCTTTCGACGCCGAACCTGCACGCCCCCTTTCGCTTCCAGCCTTCCAGCGCTACACTCTCTGCCGGGAGGCTTTCCATGTCCGCCCCTATCGTCTGGAGAGCTGTACTGATCTCGTTATTGTTAACTCCCGGCCTCGCCGCCCAATCCTCAACCACGTCCACCACCACCTGCAATCTCGACGATGGCCGCCAGGTTTACATGCGCTATATCGCCGTTCCCACCAAGCAGGAAAAGATCTCGAACGGCAAACCCTGGGCTCCCGGCGGCGTGCCCATGACCTTGTTCACCGAAGCCCAGCTCACCCTGGGGACTTCCACAATTCCTATCGGCGCCTACACCGTCTATCCCATCCCTGCGCGCGATCACTGGACTCTGGTCGTCAATAAAAATGTCACCCCCGGTGCCGCCTACGACGAGAAGCAGGACATCGCCCGCGCTCCCATGGAAACTGCGCAAGTCGCCAGCCCCTCCGACACGCTGGAGCTGGCCTTCGCCCACGTAGGCCCGCGTTGCAGCCTCCGCATCTATATCGGAAAGACCGCATCCTTCGCCGATTTCAACGCAAAGTGACCGCGCTCTGCGAGGTTTCCCTGCATGTGTAGGGACGGCCGCCTCGGCCGTCCAGTCGAGCAAAGCGAGACGCATCTCGGACTCTTGCACTCCACGCCGCAAGCCCCAACCCACCGGTGCAGCAACTTCCGTCACGTCGTTGCCCACGCCGTACATGTCACACTGCCGCTGGGTTTCAGTTCATGCGCCGTTGTTTTACCGTAGCCGCCCTCGCGCTCTGTCTGCAGCCGCTTCTCCTCGCGCAAGATCAGGCAGCAGACACCCCGCGTCCCATCTCCGTCCGCGTCGTACCCGCCTATCCGGAGCTCGCCCACAGACTGAACCTGGAGGGGATCGTCAAGTTGCGAGTCACCGTCCGCCCCGATGGCACACCAAATCGAACCGAGGTTTTGGGCGGCAATCCCGTCCTGGCCAAGGCCGCTCAGGACGCCGTGGTGCGCTGGAAATGGACCCCAGCCCCCCACGACACCACGGAACTCATCGAACTCCGCTTCCATCCCAAGTAGCCAGAAGTATGTAGGAACGGACGCATTCGTCCGTACCCGAAAGCGCAGCTCGACCAGACGGACGCGAATTCGATGGCATAGAATCCCCGATGCTGTCCTCTGTGTCCCTCAGTGCTCCTCTGTGGTTAGAGATTTTTCTTTCCTGACACGCTTCTGCGACAATCCTTCATGCGCAAGTTGCTCCTCCTGCTGTTGATCTCGGCACGTGCCTACGCGCAACCCCGTCCCCAAATCCAGCTCTCGCACACCACCGAGAATCTGCGCGGAGTCAGCGCCGTCTCCCGCCAGATCGCCTGGGCCAGCGGCACGCACGGAACCTACCTCCGAACCATCGACGGCGGCCGCACCTGGACGCCGGCCCAGGTCCCTGACGCCTCCGCGCTCGACTTCCGCGCCGTCGTCGCCTTCTCTGCCGACGAAGCCTTCCTCATGTCTTCCGGTCCCGGCAACCAGTCCCGCATCTATCACACCTCCGACGCCGGCCAACACTGGGAGCTCCAGTTCACCGAAGCCAATCCAAAAGCGTTCTTCGACTCCATGGTCTTCTGGGATTCGAAACACGGCGTAGTCCTGGGCGATCCCATCCCCGACGAATCGGGTGCGTTGAGATTCGAACTCCTGCTCACCGACGACGGCCAAACCTGGCACCGGATTCCGCCATCGCAACTACCGCCAGCCATCGAAGGTGAAGGCGCCTTCGCCGCCAGTAACACCTGCATCGCGATCCTGCGTCCTATCGCGAGCACTGTGGATACAGCGGAGACAAAGGTTTCCCCAAACAGCATAGAGACAACCGTTTCCTCAAACAGCGATGAGACAAGCATTTCCCCAAACGGCGATGTCATTCCGAACCGGCGCGAAGCGGCGGTGAGGAACCTGCTTTCTGCCGGCGCCACCGACGTCTTCCCCCTGCCACCACCCGAGCTGCCGTCGACAAGCGGCCATTCGCGGCCGACCCAGACGCCGGGAAGCACGTGGAAGAGCGGCGCTTCAGCGCCGCGAGAGCGACGAGAAAACGAAGGGGCTTCAGCCCCAGAGGGTAAAACCCCCGACCCCAACCTCTGGTTCGCCACCGGAGGCCGCGCCGCCCGAGTCTTCCACTCCTCCGACCGCGGCCAGACCTGGCAGGTCTTCGACACGCCCATCCTGCACGGGCCCGATTCCGCCGGCATCTTCTCCATCGCCTTCCGTGACGCCTTCCACGGCGTCATCGCCGGCGGCGACTACAAGCATCCCGACCAGGACGGCCCCAACCTCGCCTTCACCGACGATGGCGGCAAAACCTGGACGCTCTCGCCCATCCACCCCCAGGCCTATTTCTCCGCCGCAGCCTACGATAGAAACGTCGAACAAGCCGCCGCCCGCCAGGAGTACGACGAGCGCAGCGCAGAAAGCTCGGGCAAGAAGATCCGCGTGAAGCCCGCTCCCCCGCAACGGGTTTTCCTTGTGGGCCACAATTTCGTTTTCGACTTCCGCCCACCCTCGAACCCCCGCCGCATCAGCGGAAAGAAGAAACTCGGCCTCGCCTTCAACGCCGCCAGCCCCTTCCCCGAGGGCGGAGCGCTCGTGGTCGGTCCCAAAGGCACCATCGCCCTAATCCCCTGATCGTGTAGGGACGGACGCATTCGTCCGTCCCGCAAGCGCAGCGAGCCTGCCGTACTGGCCATGTAGGGACAGCCGCCTCGGCTGTCCGCTTGTGTGCTGCCACTCGGCTTGTCATCCTGAGGCGCCGTTCTTCGGCGCCGAAGGACCTATGCATTGCGCTCGGCCATTTATGCGTGTCCACCACGAGTTACCAAAGTCCCATCCCTTCCTGTTCTTTTCATTCCCAACCATATCCCGCAACATAGGAACGATTAGAAATCTCTGAATCTCCCCCAGATCGAGAACCCGTGAAAAACTTGTCTCTTGCCATCCTGCTCGCCGCGACCCTCGCGTCCGCGCAAACCCAAACCGCCGTTCCCACGCCCACGACGGTCGCGCCCATCCCCGCCCCCACCGTCTCCCGCACCATCAAGGCCATGCATTACCGCCTGCAGGGTGGATCGGCCAAGGTCGACTTTCACGGCACCGACCAGCTTCAGCGCGCCTCGGGCGAAGCCAAGATCGAGGGCAAGAAGACCAACTTTGAAATCGACGCCAAGTTTCAGGGCCTCGAAGACGCCACTAAGTTCGGCCTCGAGTATCTGACGTACGTTCTCTGGGCCGTTTCGCCTCAGGGACGCCCCGTCAACCTCGGCGAACTCACGCTCGACAAAAGCGGCAATGCACACGTAAAAGCCTTCACCGACCTGCAGACTTTCGGCCTGATCGTCACTGCCGAGCCTTACTTCGCTGTGACGCAGCCCGGCAACATGGTCGTGATCGAAAGCGCTTCCACCGGCGCTGGCGAAAACGTCGATGCCAAGTACGAGCTCGTCACCCGCGGCACCTATTCGTCAACCAACACGCACATCCAGGACGCCATCTTCGGCATCGACACCAAGACTCCACTCGAACTCTTCGAAGCCCGCAACGCCGTCCGCATCGCGCACATCGCCGAAGCCGACAAGTACGCCAGCTCGATCCTCTCCAAAGCGGGCCAGCAGCTGATGCAGGCTGAAGACATCTACCGCCAGAAGCAGAACCGGGCCGCAGTCGAAGCTGCCGCTAAAGAAGCCACCGAGACAGCCGAAGAAGCGCGCCTCATGGCCGTGAAGCAGAAGGCAGAAGCTGAAGCGCAAGCTGCCGCAGCCGCTCGTGAAGCCCAGGCCCGCGCCGATGCCGCCGCTGAATCCAAGCGCCGCGCCGACGCCGAGGCCGCCCGCCTGCAGGCCGAACAGGCCAAAGCCGAAGCGGAGAAGGCGAAGGCCGAAGCAGTCGCCGCCGCGCAGGAAGCCGCGCGCCAGAGAGAAGAAGCGGAAAAAGCCAAGGCCGAAGCCATCGCACAGCAGCAGGTTCTCGCAGCCGAAACCGACAAAGCCAAAGCCGCCGCCGCCCAATCCGAAAACTTGCGCCAGCAGGCGGAACAGGAAAAAGCCGAGCTCCGCGCGCGCTTGTTGCAGCAGCTCAATTCCATTCTCGCCACGCGCGATAGCGCCCGCGGCCTTATCGCCAACATGTCCGACGTACTGTTCCGCAGTGGCAGCTTCGAGCTGCTTCCCGGAGCCCGCGAGCGCCTGGCCAAAGTTTCCGGCATCATCCTGGCCTATCCCAGCCTGCACGTCGCCGTCGAAGGACACACCGACAGCGTCGGCAGCGACGACTACAACCAGAGCCTCTCCGAGCAGCGCGCCGAATCGGTCCGCCAATACTTCATCCAGCAGGGAATCCCGGAGGCTACGGTCGAAGCCCGCGGCTTCGGCAAGACCGCGCCCATCGCGGCTAACGACACCCCCGAAGGCCGCCAGCAAAACCGCCGCGTAGAGCTGATCCTCTCCGGTGACGCCATCGGCAGCGCCACCGACAAACTGACGCCAACCCCCGCCGCCTACACCCCGCAGCACCAATAAACCACGTAGGGACGGACGCATTCGTCCGTCCCCGGGCGCAGCCCGGCAGAGCTTGCCCTGAGCGAAGTCGAAGGGCGGTTTTCGTTGGGTGGACTCTCGCATCCAACTCCTCACCGTCCGAATCCAATTCAGCGTTGAGACTTTCGCATCCTCTTCACCCTCGTCCGAATCCAATCCCCATGCCCAAAAAGACGCCAACCGATCCCCACCGCCCCCTGCGCGAACATCTCCTCTACCTTCTTTCCGACGGAGGCGCCCACGCCAAATTCGACGACGTCATCAAAGACCTGCCGCCCAACCTGCGCGGCGAGAAACCATCGAACTACCCCCACTCCTTCTGGATGCTCCTCGAACACCTCCGCGTCGCGCAATGGGACATCCTCGAATTCAGCCGCAACCCGAAATACAAACACTTGAAGTGGCCCGAAGAATACTGGCCTGCAACCGACGCGCCTCTATCCGCCGCTGCCTGGAACGAAAGCGTCAAAAGCTTCCGCGCCGATCTCAAGGCCATGGAAGATCTGGTCGCGAATCCCAAGACGGACCTGTTCGCCCGCATCCCCTGGGGCGACGGCCAAACCATCCTGCGCGAAGCCCTGCTGGTCGCCGATCACAACGCCTACCACTTAGGTCAGTTAGTCGACGTGCGTCGCCTGCTAGGAGCCTGGAAGAGTTGAAAGCGAACGGCCGTGAAAATGTCATCCTGAGCGAGGATTGCTATCTGCGCTTTGGGCAGATAGCAACCGCAGTCGAAGGATCGAATCCTAGCCAGGCATTCTCGCCGGCGTAACCAGCGCTGTCACAGTGACCAGGCTGATTTACTCCGTGTCCCTCTGTGCCCTCTGTGGTGAGATGTTTTGCCTCACCCCGCCAGCTCCACACGAACCTCCCGTCGAGTGCTCTCGGGCCTCTTCCGGAACACAACTTTCACTCCCTCTCTCCATCTCTCGTCAATCCCCACAAACTCCCATTCAATCTCCGGCGCAATGTAGCGCAACAGCACGTCCGTCGCCGGATGCACATGCAGCGCCGGCGCCACCAGGAACAGCAACGGCGCATCCGTCGCCAACTCGCGCCCTTCAAAATAACCAAACCGCGGAAACTCCCCCCGCGCGTGATGCCACTCCACCCGCGACCAGTAGTCCAGCCCCTGCAACGGCAAATGAATATCCTCGTCTGCCTTCAACTCTACGACCGCGAGCCGCCCTCCGCGCGTCGTGGCCAACACATCAATCATCGCCCGATCCGCCGCCGAAAACGCCGGCACCTGCGAATACAGCGCATCCCGCTCGAGCCGCTCATCCACCACGCTGACATCCCCCACCACCAGCGACTCCAGCCATCGCTCCGGATGCATGCGAAACAGCACATCCTGCCGCGGCCCATACGGATGCCGCCGCTCCCGCAGCGCGGTCAGCAACTGCACAAAGAATGCAAAGTTGCCCTGATCGAGCACGCGCTCCTCCGCTCCCACTCCAAACACAATCTCCTGCCGGCTGCGAAACGTAGCCGCCTCCGCTCCCATTCGCGCTCGCGCAAACTCCAGCCCGCGCCAGCGAAACGCAATCTCCGCCGCCGACAGCACCGCCACTTCGTAATTCGGCAGAATCGCGTTGATCTTTCCGATCGACTCTGCAAATCGCTCCCGGGCCGCATCTTCGTTCGTGGCATGCACCAGCCGCGTCGCCACATTCCCGCGATCCGAGCAATCCATCTCGACCACCGCATCGTCCCGCTCGTCAAACTCAAACAACCTCCACTTCGCCGCCCCCCGATTCAGACGCGCCATCCTTTCCCGCACCACCGCCGAGCATCCCCACGGCACAAACAAACACAGCCCCTCAACCAAACACGTAGGGTGCCCCATTTCTCGCGTTCTTCGCGAGAAGTGGGGATTTTCTCTGCACACATCCATCCACAGAATCCCAAACGTGAGCGCCGCATCGATCGAAGCCTGTGTCTCCGAAGCATTCACGCCCAAGACCGCGAACGCCGTCTGCCCACGCGTCACCACGCCCCGCGCATAAATCGGCCCAAAGGACTTCTCCAGCTCCACCGTCGAAGTCAGCCGCGCCACCGCGAACCCCGGAAAATGCCGCTCCAGCGCCCTCCGCAGCTTGGCCTCATAGCTCACCCGCGCGGCCTTCTTTGCCGACGGCGACCTCCGATCCCGCTCCCGGCAGATCTCCAGCTTCGTCGGACGCGCCTGCCCCATGCGCTGCACCGCCAGCCGCAGCGTCCCGTTCTTCACCTCCGCATCCAGCACCCGCCGCACCGTATTCCGCTCCGCCGACCACAAATGCAGCAAACACTTGTTGTACTCGCCCGAAATCGAGTACCGCGCCTGCCCTAGATCAAACGTCACCGCCCCGTCCTCGAGCACGACCGCGCCAGAAGCCTCGCTAAGAAACTCCTGCACCGTTCGGCCAAGCGATTCCGCATTCATGTTGAGGATTGTCCACGCCTCCCACAGCAAAGTCTGTGACGAATGACCATCGCCATCGCGCAAGCATGTGGAATACTCCGCGCGACGCTCTCGGGCCGAATCCGATGTGGGATAATGGCAGAAAGCCATACAAGGGACTCAGGTTGTCCAAAGCCGCAGTCGCGAAGCGACGGCATCATTAGCCCGCCACATAAGTGGCGGGAGCAGCTTCAGTAGCCGCGAAGCGGCGCAAGAATGCAGCCCACGGCGTAAGCCTTGGGTCAGAGGTGGGAAGAATATAAGCCCCGAAGGAGCGCAAGACGGGCTACGACACAGACTCCTCCGGGACTTACCTCCCTGTTGCTGCCTTGCCCAAGGCTTTCGCTCTGGGCTAGTGAATGCGGACGCTGGGCGGCTGCTTTGACGACTGGCCTGAAATGTTGCCCTGCCGCCATCAAGAGAAACTCAACAAGTATTTGATAAATCCCCGTCAGGATTCGCGCCCGGGCTTGCTTTTGCCTGGCAGGCCAGCTGGATTCTCATG
>DATFNR010000093.1:0-13304 GCA_035266285.1 Candidatus Sulfotelmatobacter sp. | reverse complement strand
CTGCGAGTGGCTTGCCGGAGCGATCGTGCGCGCGTACCCAGTTCACGAACTGCGCGAAATCACGGACCTGATAGAGGGCATTCCACACGGGGAGCTGCAGCTCGCGTTGGGCGGCGCCCGGGGGCAGCGTGATCTGCACTTTGACCAGATGTTGCGCGGGAGAGGCCAGCGAGACGTTGTAGGTGATGGAGCCTGCGGACTGCGCAAAGGCAATCGATCCCGCAAACATTGCGGTACACAGAGCGCGCCACATCCATCTCCGGACGACAGTCGTGAGGTTCATCGGGTCTGCACCAGCTTCTTCAGTTGGGCGGGTAACTTTTCGTAGATTCCGCCGAAGCCACCATTGGAAAGAATGGCCACGACATCGCCCGCGCGCATTTCGGGAGCGACGGCCTGGACGATTGCGTCGGCATCCGGCAAAAGCCTTGCCCGGCGGCCGTTGCGCTCGATGTCCGCGGCCAGCGCCGGCAACTCCAGGCGCTCGTCCTCGGGAACGGCTTCGGAGCGGAAGACATTGGCCACTATGATTTCGTCGGCCAGCGCCAGGCTGCGGGCTAAATCGTTTTGCAGTACACGGCGGCGCAGAGTGTTCGAACGCGGCTCGAGAATGGCCCATAGACGCGCCCCGGCGTAGCGAGCGCGCAGAGCTTTCAGCGTGCCGGCAATGGCTGTGGGATGATGCGCGAAGTCATCGATGATGGTGATGCCGTTCACCTCGGCTTTCACTTCGAGGCGCCGCTTCACACTCTTGAAGGTGCGGAGCGCGTGCGCGATTGCTTCTTTGGGAACGCCACAGGAAAAGGCCAGCGCCGCAGCCCCAGTCGCGTTCCAGACGTTGTACTCGCCGGCGAGCGGAAACTCGAACTCGGCCCACGATTGGCGATTGCGCAGGACGGTCCAGGCGGTGCGACCGGGCTCAAGGCGAAGATTTGCAACTTTCCAATGCGCGCGTGGGCCTGCGCCGTAACGCTCGACCGGACAATAGGCCTTGGCCAGACAGCGCTCCAGGCTGGCGCTTTCCGTGGCGTCGCCGACGGCGCCGTCGAAGGCGATGATCCGTCCGCGGCCGGGAATCAGGTTGACCAGGCGCTTGAAGGCAGTCTCGACGGCGTCGAGATCTTTGTAGATGTCGGCGTGATCGAATTCGACTGAGGTCAAAATGATCGCGTCAGGAAAGTAGTGCATGAATTTCGGGCCCTTATCGAAGAAAGCGGTGTCGTATTCGTCGCCTTCGAGGATGAAGTGTTTGCCGTTGCCGAGATGGAAGCTGGAGCCGAAATTCTCGGCGATGCCGCCGATCAGAAAGGACGGTTGGAGCCCAGCGGAGTGGAAGATCCAGGACAGCATGGAAGTGGTCGTGGTCTTGCCGTGAGTTCCGGCAATGACCAGCACTTCCTTGCCGCGCAGAAATTCGTCGTGCAGCAACTGCGGCAAGGAACAGAACGGGATGCGCTGGTCGAGGACGTGCTCCAGTTCAACGTTGCCGCGCGACATGGCATTGCCGATGACGACCAGATCCGGCCGCGGCTCGAGATTGGCGGCAGCAAAGGGCTGCGCCACGGGAATGCTTAGATCGCGCAGGAAGTCGGACATGGGCGGATAGGCGGCTGCGTCGGAGCCGGTGACGTGAAATCCGCGCTGCTTGAGCATGCCGGCAAGCGAGGCCATCGCCGTGCCACAGATGCCGATGAGATGGATATGTTTTCCTGCGTTCATTCTCTCGATGCCGCAGCGCCTAAAGGCGCGAACCCGCGCCGTCGCAATGCAGTATGCCTAAAGGCATACCCTGATACGAATCATTTAAGTTCGACTGCTGACTCCAGAATCCCAAGCCGGACGCTCGTTTGTCGAACGCTCAAGCTGGTCTTCACTCCCAGCGGCAGCGTGATGTTTCCTCCCGTCACGTGACCAGAGCGAACGCCGTAGGCGACGGGTATTCCCAGATCGCCCACGATCCGCGTGACAACCTCTTCCAGCGTATAGCCCTGGTTCGCAGTCTGCATGCAATCGAGCATTTCGCCGAAGACGATACCTTTTACATTGTCGAACAATCCGGCCAGCTTCAATTGCATCAGCATGCGATCGATCTGATACGGCTTGGCGGCGAGATCCTCTAGAAACAAAATCGTGCCGGCGGTCTTGATCTGGTAAGGAGTACCGAGCGAAGCAACCAGGATGGAAAGGCATCCGCCGTACAGCGTACCTTCGACTTCGCCCTCGACTAAACCTTTGACTTCCGCGTTCAGAGCCACATCCCAGGGTATTGCACTGCACAGCGCAGCCTGCCACGACGCGAGGTCGACGCCCTCGGCGTGCGACCAATCCTTCGCGACCATGGGGCCGTGAAAAGTTACGAGTCCAGCCGCGTCGGTGAAGTATGTCATCAGCGCGGTGAGGTCGCTGTAGCCGACGAAGATCTTGGGATGAGCTTTGATCTTGCGCAGATCAATCTGGTTGAGTAGATAGTTGGCGCCATAGCCTCCGCGGGCGCACACGACCGCCTTCACGTCATCGCGGGTGAACATTTCCTCCAGCTCGCGCACGCGGCGCTCGATCGATCCCGCGAAATACAGGTCTTGCTCAAGAATCGAATCGAAATAGACGGGACGGTAACCGGCATGGCGCAAGGCTTCACAACCGGCGTCGAGATCGTCGCGCTTGACGTTGCTGGCGGGCGCGATGACGCCGACAGTGTCTCCGGGGCGAAGCGCGGGCGGCTTGACGGACTGACGATTCGACGACATGGCTCCCAGGGGTGGCAATGAGGCTGACGAACGACATCAGCAGATTAACTCAACAATCAATCCACGGATCAACCCACTGATCAATCCACGGATCAATCCACGAAGAAGTCTCCACGGCAGACGATGCGGGCCGGGCCGCGGAGAAAAACATTGCTCCCTTCGCGGCGCACGGTTTGCATTCCGCCGGGGGCGTGCACCTTCACGGGCGATTCGGCTTGCTGCATCGCGATTGCGGCCACGGCTGCCGCACACGAGCCGGTGCCGGAGGAACTGGTCTCTCCCACTCCGCGCTCGAAAAAACGCGCTGACACATCATGTGCCCCGTTTACGACCACCCATTCGACGTTGACTCCTTGCTTGAAATCCGCACAGCGCTGGATGGCCGCGGCCCTACCTTGCCAGTCGTCTGGAAATTGAGGAACGAAGACCACGAAGTGCGGATTGCCCATCGACACTGGAATGCCGCGGATCTCACCACTGCGAGTCTTCAGGGCGAGCTCGCCGTCGACCGTCGCCGCACCCATTTCGATTTCGAATTCATATTCGGAATCGTTTCGGGACGCCAGGGCGCAAACCTTCGTGCCCGCGCCCGTAAGGATGGAAATCCGCTCCTTGCCTTTTTCGGAGCACAGGTAAGCGGCTACGCAGCGGGTGCCGTTGCCAGAGATTTCCGCGGGCGATCCGTCGGAATTGACCAGGCGGATTTCGACGTCGACAGAGAAGTGCGGAAACATCCACTCGACGCCATCGGCGCCCACACCTTCATGGCGGTCGCAGATGCGGCGAGTAAAGGCGGCTACATCCGCCGGAGCGACCGCACCCTCGATCAACAGGAAATCGTTGCCGCAGGCGCTGGCTTTGACGAAGGGAATGGTGCGGACGCTAGATCTCACTCGTGCTCCAAGCGATGGCCGGATTCTATCATCGCAATTCGACGCGACTCCGTTACCCGGCTGATTACCGCGCGCGATAGAGGATGGCGGGCACCTGTCCGGTGGCGTGGATTTCTACCAGCGGGTTGAGATGGCGATCATGCACCGCCTGCCAGACTGGGTCGCCCTCGAAGGCGATAACGAAATCGGCATAGCGGCCGGGATCGGCCAAGGCGCGTTCCCACAAACCGTCGGGATCGCGCGGCTGCTTCCACACTCGATGATTGCCTTCATTGATGACGCGCTTCAGCGGAATCCCGGCCTGCTGCAGGGCCCCGACGTGATCTCCCAGGTACATGAGCAGGGTGGAATCGGGAGGCAATTTCTCCAGCCAGCCGGCGACTTTCGCCTCAAATTGATTTCGGGTCCGCATGTTGATTTGGGCTTCCTGCAGGCACACCGGTCCGGCGCGCCAGATTGAGGCATCGCTGGCGGCCGCGAGCGCGATCGCAGCCAGCACGATTCCCAGGCGGGCCTTGCGACTCCACGAACTGGACTGCGCGAGGTATACAAGGCTTGCCAAGCCAGCTGCGAACGCGGGCAACAATTGCAATCCGTAACGAACGTTGTAATAAGTGTGCGGCCAGAACGGAGGGACGAAGATGGGAACGCCTCCGTACGCAACCGACATCACGTAGAACGGCAACGGGACCAGCAGGAGGAGCATGGTCCAGGCAGATGCCGCGGACGAGTTTCCGTTATCCGACTTGACAGACGGTTTGGACCGTCGGAGTGCCAAGGCGATGCCAACCAGCCCAGCCGCCGCGAGCAGGACCCAGGCACGCTGCAGCCATTCGTTCTCGGCGACGTTCACTTCGCCGGACTTCAGGAAATACAAGCCTGCCAGGAGCGGGTTGCCGGATCCGGGATGGCCCGGAATGCCGGCGGTCTCGCTCTTTCGCTCGATCGCCTGCGCGGAGTACGGGCCGTTTTCAAATTCCAACGGGTTGCGGTAGATGACTCCGTTGTATGCCAACCAGAGGGTCGGTGCGGCCGCAGCAATCAGGATGAGCCTGGCCAGTTGCGCGCCAGCGAACCCGGAGTGCTTTTGCTGCGAACTGGCAGCGAACACCTTGCGCGCCAGAGCTGTCCCCATCAGCGTTGCCGCCAGAAACCATCCGTCGTAGCGGGTCAGGCAAGCCGCACCCAGGCACAAGCCGCATTTGGTGAGGGCTTTGGCATCTCCGCGCACAGATTCGTTGCAATAGACGACCGCCCATAGGAAGAAGGCCAGATACAGGGCTTCACCCATGGCAGTGCTCTGCATGTAGATCAGGTTGGGATTGGCCCCGAAAACCAGAGCGGCTGCCCAGGCTGCGCCGCGTGCTGCCGCGTCCGGTTCGCGACCCCGGGAGAGACAGCCGCGGACCAGGCGGAATATTCCAATTATCGCGAATACATACGCAGCCAGCGACGGCATGGAGCCGCCGGCGCCGCGCCGCCACAGATCGTCGGAAATCAGAAAAGGAATCATCAGCAAGTGCGGCAGTGGAAGCCAAACCGTTCCCAGCTGCAGCAGGCCGGGGGTCTTGGAATCGAAGACGCGGCGGGCGATGTTGATGTGGGCAATGGCATCGCCGTAGAGCATCACCTGGCCGCGCTGAAAGTAGAAGAGGAACGAAAATACCGATACACAGGTGGCGAGCCAGAGGAGGTACTGGACTTCAGGATCCCAGTTGGAGGGAGGAGTCGAATTCTTCACGGGTTTTGGCACGGATGCTCGCTGAGGAAAAGGGTCGAGCTTCGCTCGACCGGACAGCCCCTTCGACTCCGCTCAGGGCAGGCGGGGGCGGCTGTCCCTACACGTTTTTTACTCCAGGTGCGACAGTTCGCGAAAGATCTGGAAGCGGGCTTCGATTTCTTCGCGGGTTAGAGACTGGAGGCGCTCCGTGCCAAAACGCTCTACGGCGAACGATCCCATGACGCCACCGTAGAAGAGGGCACGCTTCAGCACCTCGCGGCTGACCTCTCTTTGCGAGGCCAGGTAGCCCATGAATCCTCCGGCAAAGGAATCGCCCGCGCCGGTCGGGTCGGTCACCTCCTCGATGGGCAGCGCCGGGGCACGAAAAGGGTGATGGCCAATACCGAATGCGCCTTCGCGAAAGAAAATCGTGGCGCCGTATTCGCCATGCTTGATGACCAGCGCCTGCGGGCCCATGGCCAGCACCTTGTGCGCGGCATGGGGAAGGTTGGTCTCGTTGGCCAGCATCTTGGCTTCGGTGTCGTTGATCAAGAGAATGTCCACCAGCTTTAGTGTCTCGGCCAGTTCCCCGGGCGTGCCATTAATCCAGTAATTCATGGTGTCGCAGCCAGTCAGCCGCACGCCGTTCATCTTGCGGCGCACATTTGCCTGCAACGTCGGCTGGATGTTGGCCAGAAACAGAAACTCGGTGTCTTCGTACTCCCTGGGTATCTCCGGATGAAAATGCTCGAAGACGTTCAGGTCGGTATAGTCAGTTTTGGCCTCGTTCAGGTTGCCGGCGTACGAGCCGCCCCAGCGAAAGGTCTTGCCGGGAGCGCGTTCGATGCCGCGAATGTCGATGCCGTGCTGGTGAAACACTCTCTCTTGTTCCGGGCCGAAATCGTCGCCCACCACGGCCACCGCGCGCACTTGCGTGAAGTAGCTGGCGGCAAGCGAGAAATAGGTCGCGGCTCCGCCGAGAATGTTTTTCGCGCTGCCCGAGGGCGACGTGATGTCGTCGTACGCAACGGAACCGACTACGAGAATGCTCATGGTTGATCTTAGATTTCCTTCGTGCAGCTTCGTGTCCTTTGTGCTTGTGAACCCCATTTACCACTAAGGACACGAAGGTACACGAAGGAAACTTTACTTGGCTTTGGATGCGGCAACATACTTTCCGAGGATCAGGCTCAGTTTTTTCTTTGTCGCGGCCGGAATCGTTTTGGGATCAGTCAGGATGGCGTGGGCCAACGCTGACCCGCACTTGCAGGAACGCTCGCGGGGCATGGCGGCTACCGTTGCGCGGACGACTTTCGCGGCGTTTTCTGCGTTCTTGACCAGAACGGCGACGATCTGGTCGACCGTCACCGAATCATGATGCGGATGCCAGCAGTCGTAGTCGGTCACCATGGCGACCGTCACGTAGCAGAGTTCGGCCTCGCGCGCCAGCTTGGCCTCCTGCAGGTTCGTCATGCCGATCACGTCCATGCCCAGGCTGCGATAGACATTGGACTCCGCCTTAGTGGAGAACTGCGGGCCTTCCATACACAGGTAAGTACCTCCGTGCTTGCCGACAACGCCAACTCGCTTGCAAGCTGCTTCAACTACACCCGCCAACTGGCCGCACACGGGGTCGGCGAAGGCAATGTGCGCGACCACGCCATTGCCGAAGAATGTATCGACGCGATGGCGGGTGCGATCGAAGAACTGGTCGGGAATGACGAAGTCGAGCGGCTTATGCTCCTCTTTCAGCGATCCGACAGCCGAGATCGAGACGATGCGCTCGACCCCAAGCTGCTTGAAGCCGTGAATGTTAGCGCGGAAATTGAGTTCGCTGGGCAGGATGCGATGTCCGCGCCCGTGCCGGGCCAGAAAGGCGACCTTTCGGCCTTCAAGCTGGCCGCAGACATAAGCGTCCGAGGGCGAGCCGAAGGGTGTCTTTAGCCCCACTTCCTTGACCTTGGTCAACCCGGGCATGGAATACAGCCCGCTGCCGCCAATGATGCCGATTTCCGCCTGCGCCAATGCCCCTCCGGAGCGCCGCTGCACGCCCAGTCAAACCGGTGATTATAACAAGACAGGTAATCGCGGGCTTCGGCGACGCCCGGGCGCCCTCGCAGCAGGCAGGCGAGCGTTCGCGCGGCTACAATTTCAATATGAGGTTTTGGGTTGTGGTCTGCTCGTTGTTCGTGCTGTGTGGTGGGCTGGTTGCGAAGGACAAAACAGCGAAGGCGAGCGCGCCCGATCCGGTCACCGTTCCCGCTACCATCGACCACAACCGCGTGGTGATCGACGTTGACATTCCTCTGCCTGACGGCTCAGTCCGGCGGATACACGCCTGGGTGGATAACGGCGATCCCGATCTGAACCTCTCCCGCCATCTGGCCACTCTGCTGGGGCTGAACGTCTCCTGCGACGACAAGGAATGTTCGTCTCCTCCGCCGCGCGAAATCCGCATCGATGGAATGACGATCCCGCTTGCGGATGTGAAAAAGGCGGAGATTCCCCTAAAGCCGGTGAGCGCGGCTTCGGTGCTGGCGAACGGCATGAATGTGGAGATCAACATCCCATCGACGGTGCTGCGCCACTACGATGTTCTGATCGACTTTCCCGAGCACAAGTTCACAATCGGCCAGCCTGGCTCTATTCATTTTCTCGGCGTGAGCAGCAAGGTACAAGTCACGGAAAACGGGCTGATCGAGGTGCCCAGCCAGATCGAGAACAAGAAGTACAACCTGGCGCTCGACATCGGGTCGAACATCAGTTTTATCTCGCAAGAGATTTTCGACCAACTTGCCGACAAACACCCAGACTGGCCGCACATGACTGGCGCTGTGGGATCGGCCAACATGTGGGGCGCGGACGAGGAAGCCCGGTGGAAGGTCATGCGCCTCGACCGCCTGCAGTATGGTCCGCTCTTCCTGACCAATGTGGCAGTCGTCGCGTTGCCGAAAACGATCCTGGATTTCTTCGAAAAGCGGGCTGGCGTGGCCACGATCGGACTGCTTAGCTCCGAGGCGGTGCTGAACTACCGCGTGGGCCTGGACTATGCTCACTCCACCGTTTATTTCGATCTCGGGCGCTTCTCCAGCTTTCCCGACTTCGACGTCGTCGGACTCGTCCTGCGGCCCGAGGACGACGGCCGCTACACCATCCTCGAAGTAGCGGACTTTGAGGGAAAGCGTTCGGTAGCACAAGGCCCTGACGGGGTTCAGGCCGGTGATGTTCTCGCCGCCGTGGGCGGCATTCCGGTGCGCGGCTCAACCATGGGGCAGGTGTGGTCGATGCTGGGAGGAACGCCAGGGCAGGAGCGCAAGTTGACGATCGAGGGGGGAGGAAAGCAGTTTACGGTTTCAGCGCAAGTGCAGCATTTCTTGGGCGAAACACGAAACGATGAGGATAGGAAGAAAAAGCGGTAGTGGAGAATTTTCGATTTTCGATTGCCGATTTCCGATTTCCGATTAAAGAGCGGTTTCCCGACCGAGGAGTATTGGCAATCGGCAATTGGCAATCGAAAATTACTTTGCGAATACTTCCTTCTCCAGGGTTGCCGTTGTTGCCGCGTCCAGGCTCTCGGTAATGAACACTGTGTCCCCCTGTTCCTCGATCACGACGGTGCCTTCCTCGGTTTTCCAGCTGTGCCGGCCGGTCAGCACACTGGCTTTCGTCTCTCCGTCGGGCGCGACCTTGCCGGGCGGGGGATCATCCACCGCCGTCACATTCTTGTAGCGCTGGGTTAAAGCCTGAGCATAGATTTCCGCAAACTCCGAGGCCTTATCCGCGCTCGACCAGCGCGACACATAGAGCAGAGCCAGAGGCGCCACCGGATCGGACTTGGGGCGGGCGGCATAGTAGTATCCGCCGCGCCACGCCGGATAGACGGCCTTTGACGCTTCCCTTCCCGCGTACTGGTCGACCAGCACTTCTACGTCGAACTCACCCATGGCACCGATGTCGAACTTCTGGTAGTCCTTGAAATCGCGTTTGAAATCGGGCACGTGGATGGGCTCAATCTTCTCCCCTGACAAGTAAGTATCCGGCTCCATGATCTGCCGCGTAGTGTGCGGAGGATTTTGGAGCACGCCGGCAAATGCCTTCTGTTTCCCGGCCTTGACCATGAGCTTGACCACGAATTCCATGCCATAGCTATAGGGAAACGTCAGCGATTCCCGAATGAAGATGGGAGCGTCTTTGAAGACGGCAGAGTCCGGCGTGCCATTGGCCATAGTGGCTTCCATGGCCTCGACCAGTTCGGGCGCATCGGTGATGGACCGGCCGGCGGGGGCGAGGGCGTACTGAATCATGATGGTTTCGGCCTGCCCCTCGATGACGGCCTGCCGCGCGTCATCCATCTCGTCGTTTTCAATGTCCTCGGGCGTGGGATCTTTTTTGATCTCGCCCAGATCCTTGTCGCCCTTCTTCATCCACTTCTGCAAGCCGATGAATTGATCCTGCAGGGCGTGGGTCAACTCGTGCGCCATCACCGGTTCCTGCTCCTCCATGGGAACCCAGTCGAGGAGATTGACGGTTTTCGTCTTGGGATCGTAGTAACCGGCGACCTGCTCGCGCAGCAGGGCGACCAGGAGCTTTTCCAGGTCGAAGTCGCGAGGTAGCAGGCCGAATTTTTTGAGTACCAGCTCCGACCGGCGCAAGCGCTGCACGTCGTCGTCGTTCATGTGCTTGGTCAGATAGGAGACCACCTGGTCGCGGCTGGTGAGCTTGCGCTTGACCTCTTTGCGGATGGGGAGGCCGGTCTGCTTGCTGTCGAAGTCCAGGATCTCGTCGACGGAGTGAAACAGTTCTTCGGCCTGGCGCGGAGTGATCTTGACTTCTTCCTGGGGTGGAGTGGGCGGGGTCTGCTCCAACTGGCCTGAGGTTTGCTTGCCGCCGGCTGTTTGGTTTGCTCCCTGCCCGCCCGCCGCAGGCTTCTGATCCTGCGATGCAGCTTGCGCCGCAGCGCGATCGGCTGCGATAGCGTATGGATTCGCCACGCTCAGCAGTGCGAGCACAGCGGTCGCGAGAACTGCGAGCCGAAACGAGCAACGAAGTTTCACAGCCCTAGCCATCGAGATTGAGTTTATACGTTTCTACCCAGGGAGCGTGCGCCGGAGTGAGGCGAGGTCTGGCCGACCAGTTGTTCAACAATCTGCATGGGGCAGCTACCGTTTCCGGAGGATTTGCGTCGATTCTATCAAGACATCGGCAGACGGCTGAAAGCCGCCTCTGGCAGGGCTTTCGGGCTGTCGATCGCCGTCTGCTAGACTTTTGAGGTACTCGTTCGAGGTCGCCATTTCATGCGTTCTGTTGGATTCATTGCAGTTGCCATCGTAGTCGGTGTGTTCGCGGCGGAGGCGTCGGCTCAGCGCCTTCCCGAGCCGCAGGCCATCGCCGATCCCAAGAAAGTTTCTTCCAAGCCCAATGCGCTGGTGGAGGCGCGCAGCCTGACCATTGAGAAACTGTTCATGACGCGGCAGGTCGGCCGGTCGACGTGGTCGCCGGACGGCAAGACGGTGGCGTTCATCTCGAACATGAGCGGGCGCAACAATATCTGGCTGGTTTCCGCCGATGGCGGATGGCCCGTGCAGCTGACGATCAGCGACCAGCGGCAGACGGCGCCCGCCTGGTCGCCCGACGGGAAGTGGATCGCGTATCAGTCCGACTACGACGGTGACGAGCAGTGGGATATTTTTCTGGTCTCGCCGAAGACCGGCAAAGTCGTAAACCTGACGCAAACGCGGGATATCGCCGAATCGAATCCGAAATGGTCGTCCGACGGGCGGTTTCTCGCCTATGAAGTGAAGCCGAAAGCTTCCGCCGCGTATGAGATCGACGTCTACGACACGGTGTTGCGCGAACTGAAGCACATCACGACGAACACGCCGCAAGACAAAGGTAATTCCAATCCCATCTGGTCGAAGGATGGAAAGTACATCGTCTACACACAGGACCAAGCCAAGGGAACGGATTCGAATATTTACATCGCCGCCGTCGAGACAGGAAAGAGTACGCTGCTGACGCCGCATACGGGCGAGCAGCGGTTTTCGGCCGACGACATCTCACCAGACGGACAGCGAGTACTTTTGACCTCGAATGGCGCCAATGGATACGAAAACATCGGACTGCTCGACGTTGCCTCGAAGAAGATTCAGTGGCTGTCGCAGTACAGGTGGGAAATTCGCGGCCGCACCTTCTCGCCTGACGGAAAGTACGTTACATTCACGGCAAACGTCGACGGCAATGAAGATATTTACGTGCATGACCTGGCTTCCGGAAAGGCCACCGCGTTGCCGACCTCCAAGGGCCTGAACGAGCCTGCAGGGGGGCGTTCTGCCTTCTCTGCCGACGGTCAGAGGTTGCTGTACTACCACAACGGGCCGACAGAACCCGGCGACCTGTGGGTTTATGACCTGGGCACGGGGAAGTCGCAGCAGCTCACGCATTCGCTGGTTGGTGGCGTGCGCTCTGAAGACATGGTCGAGCCGTACCTTGTGCACTATCCCAGCCGCGACGGCAAGTGGACCATCTCAGCATTTCTGTATGTGCCCTACAACATGGCGCGCAACGGGCAGAATGCGGCTATCGTCTACATTCATGGCGGGCCCGCCGGGCAGACCATGAATTCCTTCAACCGCTTCATTCAGTTCGCGGTGAATCAGGGATACATGGTGCTCGCGCCGAACTATCGTGGGTCCACCGGCTACGGCAAAGAGTTCGAACAGGCCAACCTGTTCGACATGGGCGGCGGCGACTTGCAGGACGTGCTGGCCGGCGTCGACTGGATCAAACAGACCGGGCATCTCGATCCCAAAAAGATTGCGGTGATGGGCGCGAGCTACGGCGGCTATCTGAGCATGATGGCGGTGACGAAAGCACCGGAAGTCTGGGCGGCGGGCGTGCCGATTGTTCCGTTCGTGAACTGGTTCACGGAAATTCAGAATGAAGATCCCGAGTTGCGAGAGTCGGATCTGGCGACCATGGGCGATCCAGCGAAGAACAAAGCGCTCTACGAGGAGCGCTCGCCCATCAACTTCGTCGACCAGATCAAGGCTCCGCTGATGTTGCTGGCCGGAGGGCACGATCCGCGCTGCCCGAAGTCGGAGGCGCAACAGGTCGTCGATGCAATCAAGAAACGCGGCGGCACGGTGGATTTCAAGGTTTACGAGAATGAAGGCCACGGCTTTGCGCGGGTGGAGAATCAGATCGACGCTTACAAGCGCGTAGCGGATTTCCTGCTGGCGCACGTTGTGCCTGCGGACTGCGCTTGCACCGTGAGCGAGTGACCCACTTAACCACAGAGGGCGCTGAGGAGCATAGAGACGAGCTATTCTGCGGCCTCTAGGCTAGCGACGATCTGCGACGCTTCGGACGATCGCGTCGACCAGGCCGGGGATGGTGAATTCTTTCGCAGCTATGTCGACCTTCAAGCCCAGCTCACGCAGGGTCGAGGACGTGACCGGTCCGATCGAGGCCATGCGGAGGCCGCCGAGGGCCGTGTGGCGCGGGCGCTCTCGCCCGCGAGCCCTCTGCGATGCCGGGGTCTGTCGCCCACCGAGCAGTCTCACGAAGTTCCTGACCGTCGATGAACTGGTGAAGGTCACGACATGCGGGCGGCGCAGCGGGTCTTTGAGCAGAGCCTGCAGGCGTTGACGGGAGCTGTGCGGCACGACGGTTTCATAGGCTTCGATCACGTCGACGTGCGCCCCGGCTTTTCGCAGTTTGCGCGGAATGACGTCGCGGGCGACTTTGGCCCGGATGAGCAACACACGTTTGCCGTTCACTCGCTTTTTCAGGCTGCGCACCACGGACTCGGCCACATATTCCCTGGGAACAACATCCACTTTGACGCCGCGTTGTTCGATGGCTTTTTTCGTGGCCGGCCCGATGGCGGCAATGCGCAGGCGGCCCTCAGCGGCTAAAGCCGCAACGAGATTTGACGGCTTTGCG
>DATFNR010000092.1:0-7090 GCA_035266285.1 Candidatus Sulfotelmatobacter sp. | reverse complement strand
ACGCCCTCCCATGTGGTGAACAAGTTCAGCCCCATCCGCGCTTTGGGCTCGACCGTGGACCGTGTGCCCAGCAACGCGACCGACGTGTTTTTCCGCCCCGACCAGATACAGAAAGTTCTCTCCGCAGGCTGGGGAACGATCAGCTATCGCCAGAACACCGACCTCTTCGTACAGGCCTGGCACTGGAATTCCAAGGGAACCTGGAGTGATCCTGCGGGCAAGGGCTACTTCACCGGCGACGCGAATCCGACCGGCGAGATGATCCGCCACTCCTACGGTTATTCTCTCCGTCACCGCGGATTCACGCGCAACGGCGGCAGCGAGTTCGACGGATACTCCCGCCTCGACGACGGCGATGTGAATTCCTACTGGAAGAGCAATCCATATCTGGCCAAAGAATTCACCGGCGAGGACGACGCGCTGCATCCGCAGTGGGTCGTGATTGCGCTCGACAGGCCGGAAAGCATCAGCGCCATCCGCATCGACTGGGCCGACCCCTACGCACGTGACTTCGAAGTCCAGTACTGGGTCGGCGAGGGCGACGCCATGGACGATCAGGACAAGGGAGCGTGGAAGACGTTCCCTTCTGGAAGCAAGACGGACGCAAAGGGAGGCACCACGACGTATGGCTTCGGGGCCGTGAGCACGAAGTTCGTCCGTGTGCTGATGACTCGCTCCTCCAACGCCTGTGACACTCACGGCTCATCCGACCGCCGCAACTGCGTGGGCTATGCGATCCGCGAACTCTATCTCGGAACTATGGAAAAGGGAGTGCTCAAGGATTTGCTGCATCACTCGCCCGACCAGAAGCAGACGCTGACCCTCTGCTCCTCCGTCGATCCCTGGCACGAACCGTCGGATCTGTACCTCGCGCCCGACCGCATGGAATCCGGAGATCAGCCTGGCTTCGACCTGTTCTTCACCAGCGGAATCACCCGCGGCCTGCCCGCCATCGTGCCCATCGCCATGCTCTACAGCACGCCGGAAGACGCGGCCGCCCAGATGACCTACATCAAGAAGCGTGGCTATCCGGTCTCGTATATCGAAATGGGCGAAGAGGCCGACGGGCAGTACATGCTTCCCGAAGATTACGGAGCGCTCTACTTACAATTTGCCACCGCCCTGCATCGCGTCGATCCGGATTTCAAGCTGGGCGGCCCAGCCTTTCAGGGCGTCACCGATGACATCAAGGCTTGGCCCGACGCGCAAGGCCGGACTTCCTGGTTCGGACGCTTTCTCGACTACCTGAAAGCCCACGGACGCCTGCAGGATGTAGCCTTCATGTCGTTCGAGCATTATCCTTACGATGGCTGCGAGACGCCGTGGGCCCAGCTCTATCGCGAGCCGGAGTTGATCTCGCACATCATGAAGGTCTGGCGCGATGATGGTTTGCCGCCCGGCATTCCTTTGCTCGACACCGAGACCAACGCGCATGGCGGCGAGGCCTCTGTCGAAATTTTCGGCGCGCTCTGGCTGGCCGATTCCTTCGCGGGCTTTCTCAGCGCCGGCGGCCAGTCCACTCACTACTATCACGACCTGTCCTACTCGCCGCCGCATCCCGCCTGCCCGAACAGCTGGGGGACCTATCACATGTTCATGGTGGACGATCACTACCAGATTCAGACGCCCACCTCGCAGTTCTTCGCGGCGCAAATGCTGACGCAGCAGTGGGCCCAACCGGGTGACTCCGAGCACCAGCAGTATCTTGCCACCAGCGACGTGAAAGACTCCGAGAGCCACGTGCTCGTCACGGCCTACGCGCTGCATCGCCCCGATGATCAGTGGTCTCTGATGCTGATCAACAAGGACTATGACCATCCCCACGAGGTTGCCATCGCGTTTCATAACGCGCAGACGAACCGCGACGCAACGTTCTCCGGGCCGGTCACGATGATCACGTTCGGGAAGCAGCAGTACCAGTGGCATCCCGCGCGCAAGAAGAGCTATGCCGACCCGGATGGGCCGCCGGTAACGTCTCAGGTCAACGCAGAGGAGGCCACGCGCTACACGCTGCCGCCTGCGTCCGTCACCGTGATTCGCGGGCCCTTGTCACAGTGAGGATGTGAGGTAGGGTCAGCCGGTCTGCCAGACTGTATCGAGCACGGTTCCATCGACCCACTTCACGATGGCCACAGGCCGGTCGCCGTGCCTGGGTCGCTGCGGCCTGCCGCCGCAGATGCGCTCAACTTCGCGCTTGATATCCTGCAGCGGCCGGATCGGGAGCGTTGAGCCCTTGACGGCATCGATGAGATCCTGGCGCAGCGGGTTGATCGCGATCCCGCGTTCAGTCGCCACCACGTCGATCAGTTCGCCCGGACCGCAGAGTGTCGTCACTTCGTCGACAATTACTGGAATCCGGTCGCGAAAGGAAGGCACAGCCAGGATCGTACACCCCGCCGCCAGGCAGTTCTGCCATCCACCGATGCCGTGCAACAGCCGCCCGTCGGAATGCGTGACCACGTTGGCGTTGAAGTTCGTGTCCACTTCGGTCGCGCCTAGGACCACGGCATCGACCAGGGACGCGAAATTTCCCTTGCCGTGGTAGTTGTACGAAGTGAAAGGCGAGGTCGCAACATGGCGCGGGTTGCACGCCATGGAGCGCACGCCGTCGAGGTCGAACGTTTGCCCGTCGAGGATGTAGTCGGTCAGACCCTCCTCCAGCAGTTCCACCAGGTGCTTGGTCGAACCGCCGCGCACGAAGCGCGCCTTCACGCCAGCCTGCTTCATCATCTGCTTCAGGTAGCTGACGAAGGCCAGCGCAATCCCACCCGCGCCCGCCTGAAAAGAGAAGCCATTGCGCATGATGCCGGCATCGCGCAGAAAGCGCGCCACGAACTCGGCAATGCGCAGACGATCCGGCGAGCGCGTGACTTGCGTGGTGCCGGAGACGATTTTCGAAGGATCGCCGATGGACTCCACTTCGACGACATAGTCCACGTTATTGCCTTGAATCTGCGAGGGCACGCAGGGGAAGGGAACCAGGTTGTCGGTAACCGCGATGACGTGATCGGCATAGATGGAGTCGGCCAGGGCAAATCCGAGAGACCCACAAGCCGATTTGCCGTGCGAGCCGTCGCAATTGCCGAAAGGGTCGGCTGCTGGTGCTGCGATCACTGCAATGTCGATGTGCACCTCGCCGTCCTGAATGGCCTGCCAGCGACCGCCATGCGAGCGCAGAACGCCTATGCCGCTCATCTTGCCCTGGGTGCAGTAATCGCCGAGCGGTCCGTTCATGCTGCCTTCGATGTGGTCGATCACTCCAGCCTGCATGAGTTCAATGGCGCCCTGCTGCGACGGGAACGATGCGCTGGGGAACCACATCAGATCCTTGACGCCCATTCGGGCCGCGGTTTCGAGCGCCATGAGGGCGACCTGGTCGCCATCGCGCAGATGATGATGCGACGACACCACCATGCCGTCGCGCAGCCCGCACTTCCGCAGTGCAGTTTCAAGGTCCGGAACCCGCTTGTCGCCGTTGATGGGGTAGTCGGCTGCAGTGCGGATCGGAGGCGCAGTTTTCGTTCCCGAACGCCGGTATTTCCCAACGCCCATGTATGGCACCTGTGCCCGCCCGTTCACCCTCTCCGGGACCCTGCGGCCCACAGCATTCGCGGTCAGGTCAATCTTTTCCAGCGTAGTCATCGTCCACCTTCAAACTCGCTTGTCCAAGCCTCGTTCTTCTTCGCGTCCTTTGCGGCTTTTCTTCGCGCGCTTTGCGGTAAGCTTTTGATTTTGCCGATATTGTCACCGCATGGCATCGCCCGAGGTCAGCCCCATAGCCTGGGCCCGCGCCATCAACTTCAAAGCCCGCTGCACGACCGGAGGATCGATCATCTTCGATCCCAGACTCACAACTCCCAGCCCTTTCTCCGTAGCCTCGTGGTAAGCCGCAACGATCTTCTGCGCCCGTTCGATTTCAACCGGCGACGGTGCGAACGCCTCGTGGATCACCGCAATCTGCAAAGGATGAACGCAGCCCATGCCTTCGAAACCCATAGCGCGCGAATTCACGCCCCAGGCGCGAAGGCCGTCCATGTCGGCGACATCCCCGAAGACCGAATCAATAGCCTGTACCCCGGCTGCGAGAGCGGCGTTGACCACGCGCTGCCGGGCATAAAGAGACTCCGCCCCGGTTACGGTCTTTACCACGCCCAGATCAGCCGTGTAGTCCTCCAGGCCGATGGTCAGCGCGACGATTTGATCGCTCGTCTTCGCGATGGCAAAGGCATTCTCGATCCCCAGCGCAGACTCGAGAATCGGCATCAGCCAGATGGGCCGATTAATCCCGTAGTCTGCTTTGATCTCCGCGATACGTCGGCTGGCCTCGATGACTTGATCCGGGTTCTCGACCTTGGGGAGGAGAATCAGGTCGGGCGATTCCGGGACAATCTCGTCCAGGTCCGAGAGGCCGAGAGGGATCTGGTTGATGCGTACCATGCGCTCGCAGTGAAGAAAGTCGACCGCCCGCAAGGCATTCCGAACCAGCAGGCGAGCCGCATCTTTTTCGCTGGGGTGCACCGAGTCTTCCAGATCGAGGATGACGCCATCGGCCCCGTGCAGCGCGGCATTGATGAAGTATTTTGGCTCGCTGCCGGGAACGTAAAGCCGGGAGCGCCGCAGGCGATCGCGCGCCGAAGGCTCGGGAAGCGCGATCCGATCCGGCAGCACGCGCGTACCTTCACCCAGCCGGGCCCGCTTCGCCGCCGCTTCGATGCGCGCGGAAATGACGAAGGGCAGCGCGCCTTCGTCGTGAATCTGAACTCGCGCATGCCGCACTCCGAGCGCTTCCAGCACTTCTTCAGCCTGCCTGCGAATGGATTCGCCGTAGTACGGTTCCACCCGCGACTGGAGTTCGATCTCAATGCCGCCACGCTCGCGAGGCTCGATTCGCACGTGAACATCCGACCGGATGTCCGCACCCCAATGTCCGGCCTCGCCGATGTGAGTTTCCATTGCAACCGTCATGAGGTCCCCGTTTTATTTGGAGCTGCTGACTTCCGCGAGTTCAGCATGCGACTCGGCCAAGCCCGACGACAGAGCCAGTTTTGCGAGAACGGCATCCGTCATTTGCACGGTGCTGGCTGCACCCTGGCTGATCGCCTTGGCGCCGCCCGGAGTGCGCATCATGTCGTAGGTACGCACCTTGCCTTCCTTCACTACCGCTGCGATGGCTGCCCGGATGCGGCCGGCTTTGGCGGTCTCGCCAACGTGGTCGAGCATCATAGCGGCCGAGAGGAACATCGCAATCGGATTTACAATCGGCGGATCCAGTTCCGCATACTTGGGCGCGGAGCCATGCGTCGGTTCGAACACAGCAACCTCATCCCCGATGTTGCCCGAGGCCGCGAACCCCAGGCCGCCGATCAGCCCGGCGAAGGCGTCGGAAATTACGTCGCCGAACAGGTTCGAAGCCACGACCACGCCGTAGTCTTCCGGATTCTTGGTCAGCCACATGGTTTGCGCATCAATGTTTGTCGACCGCAACGCGATGTCCGGATACTGCCTGGCCACGGCCTTGGCCTCGTCTTCCATCATTCCAGAGGTATCCCGCAGCACGTTTGGCTTCTCGCAGATGGTTACGGACTTGTAGCCGTATCTCTTCGCCCATTCGAAAGCTGCGCGGCAGATTTTGTGCGCCGCACTGCGCGTGATGATTCGGACTGAAATGGCGAGGTCCGGCCCGGGCGTTTCTGTAAATGGCTTGAACTTGGGATGGGTTGCGAGCGCCATGCGAACTTGATCGGGCGGATTGGTCCACTCCACTCCGGCATACAGGCCTTCAGTGTTTTGCCGGAACACGACAACGTTGACAAACGGCTCCTCGAAGCCTCCATCGGTCCGCTTGCGAATGAAGTTCAGAGGGTTGCCGGGGAAAGAAACGCATGGACGAATGCAGGTGTCGAGATGAAAGCGCTGCCGCATGGTGACGATGGGACTGAAATACGAATAGCCTTTGCCTTTGAGTTCCGGGCTGAGTTCGGCCTCAGCTTCTTTCTTCGGCTTCGAGGTAATCGCGCCAAAGAGCCCCAGCTTGTGCCGGGCCAGCAGATCAATGGTGCGCTGAGGCAGGGCATTGCCCTCGCGGCGCCAGCACTCCCAGCCGATGTCGGCATGAACGTACTCGGCATCAAATCCAACCGCTTGTAAGACTCGCAGCGCCTCGGGCAGAACCTGATTTCCGATTCCATCTCCGGGCATGGTGACTACGGTGTGCTTTGCCATGATTTTGTCCTTAATTGAGTAATTGGGCAATTTAGTAATTGAGTAATTGAAAGTTTGAATCCAATAGAGAAGTCTCTCCAATCACACAATTACGCAATTACTCAATTGCTCAATCGATCCAAGTTGTTTCGCCACCACATTCTCGGCGCCGCCCGCAATGACGAGCGCCTGCGGCACGCTGCCCAGCGGCGGGAAAGAAAAACGCTCTCCGCGCCACGCGACCGTGCTGGTGGTAAAGTCGATATCCACTTCCTCGCCCGGGATGATCGTCTTTTCCTTCCCGCCAATCTCGCTCCCAAACTGCGCGCGCAAACACCCCACCAGTCCCGGCACCTCGATGCACAAGAAGCCGTTGTTGTAGGCGTTGCGCAGGTAGGTTTGCGAAAAACTGCCGGCGATCACCAGCGGGAAGCCCTTCGCCTTCAGGCAGGTCACAGCCTGCTCGCGGCTCGATCCCGTGCCGAAGTTGAAGCCGCCGACGATGACATCGCCACTATGCGTGCGCGCGGCAAACTGCGGATCGTAATTCTCCATCACCACGCGCGCCATCATCTCCGGAGTCATATCATCGCGATAGGTGTAGTCCTTGCCGTAAATCGCATCGGTGTTCACGTTGTCTTGCGGCATGAAGACCAGCGGGCCTCGTATGCGCTCGGGAAATCCAGGCAGGATTTCCACGCACTCGGACGCGTGCTCGGTGACGGCAAACTCCTCGTACTGCTTCACTGGAGCGCGATCCGCGCTTGGACGCGGGCCCGTGATGTAGCCGGCGACCGCCGACGCAGCCACAACTTCCGGACTGGCCAGATAACACTGAGCGTCGCGCGATCCCATGCGCCCCTTGAAATTGCGGTTGGTGGCCGAGATG
>DATFNR010000091.1:0-19096 GCA_035266285.1 Candidatus Sulfotelmatobacter sp. | reverse complement strand
GCGCGCGTCATCTAAAATCATGTGGCGACGGCCGCCTCGGCCGTCACGCGAGGGCGGAGCCGAGCGATACGCTCCTAAATATGGTTCAGGGTTTGGCAGGCGCTTCCGGATACTCGTACACCCCGCGCCCAGACTTGCGTCCCAAGCGTCCAGCCTTCACGTACTGCACCAACAGTGGAGCCGGACGATACTTATCGCCCAGCGATTTGTGCAGATATTCGAGAATGCTCAGCCGCGTGTCGAGCCCCACCAGATCCACCAACTCAAACGGTCCCATGGGATGATTCAACCCCAGCTTCAGCGCCTTATCGATGTCGGTCGCTGAAGCGATGCCTTCCTGCAGCATGTGGAACGCTTCGTTGCCGATAATGGCGTTGATGCGGCTGGTGATGAAGCCGGGCGATTCTCTGATTACAACCACTTCCTTGCCCATGCGCCTGCCAACCTCAACTGCGGTGGCCAGCGTATCTTCATCGGTTTCGAGCGCGCGCACGACTTCCAGCAGCTTCATCTTGTGCACGGGATTGAAAAAGTGCATGCCAACGCATTTCTTGGCGCGATACGTGACGCTGGCGATCTCGGTCACGCTGAGCGAGGACGTATTCGAGGCGAGGATCGTGGCCGGCCGGCAGATCTTGTCGAGCAGAGTAAAAATTTCAATCTTCGACTCCATCTCTTCCGGCACTGCCTCGATGACCAGATCGGCCTCGCGGGCGGCCTCTTCCACGGACCCCGCATACTCCAACCGCCGGAAGGCTTCGTCGGCATCGGGCGCCGTCACCTTGCCGAGTTCAACGGCTTTGTCGAGATTGGCCCGGATTTCCGTCTCCGCCTTGCGCAGAGCCGCTGGCAGCAGGTCTTCCAATATGGTGCGATAGCCCCCGAGCGCTGCGGCGTGGGCGATCCCGCGCCCCATGATGCCTGCGCCGATCACCGCGATCGTCTGGACCGGTGGCACTACTTCTCTACCTTTTCGAGGTCGGCGATGGCGGCGTTCACTGAGGCAGCCGCTCCGCGCATGGCTTCGGCGAGGCGCTTGCGCTCGTCGGAACTCATGGCGGGGATATAAATGCAAATGCGGCGAAGAGTTGCCGTGATGTCTTCCACGTAGTTCATTGCTCGAATCAATTCACCAGTCGCTACCATGAGTGCTCCTGTCTTCGTTCTCCATCATTCGACGGCCACAGTTGCTTCGTCGAGTGTCTGGTTCGTGGCTTAATTCGCAAGTTTGAGTTGGACTTTCTATTGTGGACGCGGGCGTAGATTTAGTAAAGGCAAGGCGAGGCTATGAGCCGGATATAATCCGGATCGATTCCTTTGCCGAACTGGAACCGGCGCAGGAGTTTCCTGGAGCCGCCGTCCATGCTGCGTGACAAGAGCCTGATTCCGCTGTCGCATCAACATCAGCATGCGCTGGCCTTGTGCGTGCGCATCGCGCGCGCCTCACCTGTCCCAAATGCCGATGTCGAGGCGTGGCAGGAGGAAATCGTGCAGATATTCCAGGGTGAAATAAGAATTCACTTTGCTGCCGAGGAGCAGGTGCTGTTCCCGGCGGCACAAACATTCCAGGAATTAGCCCCTCTGGTCGAAGAACTCCTGGCCGACCACGTTGCCTTGCGCGAACACTTCGGGCGGGCCGAAAAACGAGGTTTGTCGGCGCCGGAACTGTCCGTCTTCGGTGAGAAACTTTCCGCCCACATCCGCAAAGAAGAACGCTGGTTGTTCGAACGGATGCAACAATTGATGAACCAGGAAGAGCTGTCGCGACTAGGTCAACAGCTTGACGATGTGCTGAAGCAAGCCGCGCAGGCCTGTGTGCTGCCCACGGATGCTACGAAGTTACGCCCGGCAAAGTAGAATCCCGGAGGTCAATGAGCGGCGCCCACCGCATTGGCTCGGCGGAACGTCTCGGCCCCTTCCCGCCCCATGTAGCGCTCCAGCACAAGAGGATCGGTTTGCCGCAGATCCACCGCGATCAGGCCATCGAGAACGTTCGAGAATTTGTGGTCCACGTTGAAAGCCAGCACCTTGCCGCCGATCTTGGAATACTGCCGCAACAGGATGGGCAGGCCCTTGCCGTCGGGCTCCACATCGTTGATCGGCTCCGAAAGTTCGTCCAGATCGCGGAGCGCCCGGCACATGCTGCGGCAGTCCGTTGGCCGCAGGCGCACGGAGCGGAAAGGCCGCCGCGGCTCGATCATCCCCGCGAGCTCATCTTCCTGCATGCGAGCCTCGAAGAAGCGGTAGATCAATTCCCGCGAGGTCTCGTTGTAGTCATTGCTGACGCTCACCGCGCCGAACAATACGGGAGTCTCCGGCCGCATCACGATCAGACGAGCGATTCCCTTCCACAGCAGCAGCAGCGGCGCGTATTGCCGCTGGTATTCGGTGCGTACGAACGATCGCCCAAGCTCGAGGGCCGGCCCGAGCTTCTGAAAGATTCTCTCGTCGTAGCGAAACAGTGTGCTGGTGTAGAGCCCTTCCATTCCGTACTGCGCAAGAATCACAGCCGTATTACCCGCCCTGTACCCTCCCACCAGCTCGCGCCGGGTTCCGTGCCACAACACCATGTGCCAGTAGTAGTCGTCGAAGCGATCCAGGTCGAGGCTCTTGCCGGTGCCTTCCCCAGCCTGGCGAAAGGTCACTTCGCGGAGGCGCCCGATCTCGCGCAACATGTGCGGCATTTCCGCGGCAGTACCGAGATAAACTGCGAGATCGCCGTTCTTCGCCAGGCACCGTTCTTGCGGAAGATTCGCAATCTCTTCCTCCAGCAGTTCTGGAGCCGCTGCTGTCGCAACCGGCTGCGTTAAGCTCAGTGCGAGCCGGGAACGCACGGCGAAGGCTCGACGGGCATCGGGGCTGGTTCGCCGTGCCAGTAGGTACGTACGCCAGCGCAAGTATTCGGTAGCCCCGTGATCGGCCGCGATCGCCGAAATCGCACCGTTTGAAATCTCCGTTCCTATCCGGACTTCCACTGTCTTACCTTCCTGCCGGAGGAATTCCTGCAGCAGAAACGCGGTGCGAAGCTGCGGATGAATCAAGCCCAGCAAATGGAATCCCACGCTGTTGTGGCCGCAGAAATACACCGGCAGAGCCGACGCACCGGTTTTTCGGATCAAACGCACTGCCGCATCGTTCCACTCGGGATCGGCGATTTGCGCGGTCGGCATCTGCCAGGACGAGACCTCACCCGCGGGAAAAATTGCCAGCATGCCGCCTTGTTGCAGCCACGCGAGAGACTGCCTCAGCGCCTGACGATTGGATTCGATCGAACGGTCCGTGCGCAGCGGATCCACGAAGATGCAGTGCCGTTCCAGTTCCGGCACATCGCCAAGCAGAGAATTGGTGAGCACTTTCACATCCGGCCGGACGCGCGTCAGCAAAGCAGCGAGGGCCGCGCCATCCAGAATGCCGTAAGGATGATTGGCTACCACCACCACCGGCCCGCTCGCAGGGATACGCACCTGATCGGCGGTCTCCACGCGCAGTTCGATCCGCATCTCGGCAAGCAGATTCTCGAGATGGAATCCCTCCTCCGCCTGCTGCACGCGCCGGTAGAGATCGCGCACTTTGTCCACCGGAGCAAACTTGGCCGCCAGCCCGGGGAAATCGGCAACTCGCGCCAACACGTCGGCTGGCGGACGGCTGGTGAATTCCAGGTTTTTGGGCATGCTACAGAAATAGTGCAATCACTTTGCAGGAACATGAAGGGCAAGTTAAAAGCTGATGAAATACTGCGCTGAGTAAGCTGGGAAGTAACCAGCGGTAACCAGGGGGGATCGCGACCTGAACAGCATCGCGGGACCTAAGTTTCGAGGCGAAACCGCGTCTCGGCCAGGCCATAGAGCCTGCGCCACAGCAGGCGATTGATGGTCACGACGGTCGCCGCCATCATTATGGTTGCCGCCAGCAAAAGATTGAAATTGCCGGCGTCGCTGGCTTGGGAAATCGTCGCTCCCAGTCCCACCGTCGTGTAGATCCGCCCCTTGAAGTGAAAGTATTCCGCGACGATGCTCGCGTTCCAAGCCCCGCCGGACGCCGTTACCATGCCCGTCACAAGATAGGGGAAAATCCCCGGCAGGATCATTTTCCGCCAGCGTTGCAGGCCCTCGATCCGGAACACCGAGCAGCATTCTTTCAAATCTGTGGGGATGGCGATTGCGCCTGCGATCACATTGAAAAAGATGTACCACTGCGTTCCCAGCAACAGCAGCACGATGGATCCAACGCCCAGTCCTCCGCCGACACGGATCAAAAGCAGAAGCACCACGGGAAACAGGGCTGTGGCAGGAACTGAGGCCGCAATCTGCGCCAGCGGCTGCGCGACGCGTGCCAGCCTGGGATTGAATCCGATCGCCACGCCGGCCGGAATCGTCCACAGCGCACCGATCACCAGCGCCAGATTGACGCGCACAAAGGTCGCCGCCAGCCCGATCCCGGCCTCCTGTAACTGCGCCTTCTGGAGTCCGGTCAGAATGATGGCCACGCGAACCACTGCGTAGCCGATCCCGGCCAGGAAAGCCAGCGCCAGAACGCGGGTGAGCCAGATGCGCCACACGCTTTGCTCATTGGCTTTGTCGCTGGAGCGGACTCGGGCAAAATGCAGCATCAGGCGCTCGCTCAGAGGTCGTACCGTGCTCTCGCGGATTCGCCCCAGACTGCGCGAGTGATGAATCAGATCCAGCACCCAGGAGCGGGGAGCATCCGTGCTCTCGACCTGCTCGACTTTGAACTTCTCTGCCCAGGCAATCACCGGACGCCAGAAGAACTGGTCGAGCAGTACAATGACCGCGATCATGGTGGCAACGCCCCACAAGATCGACGGCGTATCGCCGGCGCTGGCCGCCGTCTGCAGGTAGGATCCCAGGCCGGGCAGACGGAAATCGCGCGGTCCGAGCACGAACATCTCGCAGGCCATCAAAAAGAACCATCCGCCGGCAACCGACATCATGGAGTTCCAGACCAGGCCGATCGCCGAGTAGGGCAACTCCATCTCAACGAAGCGCTGCCACCAACTGAACCCGTAGACCTTGGCCGCTTCCCGCATCTCTGTGGGAATGCCCTTCAGCGAGGCGTAAAAGCTGAATGCCATGTTCCACACCTGGCCGGTAAAGATCAGCAGAATTGCACCCGCTTCCACCCCAAGCTGCCTGCCGGGAAACAGGGCCACCATGGCCAGCATCACACCCGGCAGAAAACTGAGCACGGGAATGGACTGCAACACGTCGAGCAGAGGAATCATGAAGCGCTCGGCCCGCGGGTTGTAAGCGGCGATGTATCCGTACACCAGCGTGAACGCCAGGCTCAGGACGTAAGCAATGGTGATGCGCAGCAGCGAGTACCCCGCGTAGGCAGGCAGAGCCCACGGACTGCGCGAGATTTGCACTTCCGGCGTGAAAGGTCCAAGCCAGGTTCGTCCGACCATGAGCACGCCATAAAACACGGCGATGCCGGTGCCGAACATGATGAGGTCAGGCAGATAGGAGACTTGGACTCGGGGCAACTGGGACCAGAACTGATAGGCCGAAAATCCCCGCAGCAAGCCGGATTTCCTGGTGTGGGTCATGATTCGATCGCGTTTCAGGATTTCGGCGCGGAGGCCTCATTTCGGTCGCCCGTCGGTGCCTCGGCGGCCGGGGGCTCGGCTTGAATGAGCCGTCCCTTCTCCCGGTCGTAGTCGAAGATTTCGGCATAGCGGCCCCAGTTCATCGCCGTCTCGAACTGGCGCTGCACCTCATCTTCGGCAAAGTGCTCGTCCAGGATGTCATGAAAGAATTCGTCCGCAATCGAGTGATCAGACTTCCGTTTCAAAATGCTGTCAATCTGCTTCAGGATCGTCACGTGGTCCAGCGCGGCCTGCCGGAACAACACCTTGCGCTGTTGAATATCGGCTTCGGCGAAGGCCGCGCCCCGTGGGGTGATCTGCACGTCGCCTTCCTTCAGCAGCGCGAAGCCCAGGAGCACACAAGCCTCGAGAATCGGCAGCAGATCCTCCACGTCCATCACCAGCTCTTCGGACAGGCGGAACAGGTCCTCGCGCCCGCCGCGATCGTGAACCAGTTCCATCAGGCCTGCGATCCCGCCGACGCGCGCATGCGGCAGCATCTGGTACTTCACCGTGCGCAGCGGAGCTTCCTGCTTTTTGAGCGCTTCCTTGCTCAGCCCGCCGGGCGGCAGAATGATTTCCGCCGTGGACTCGGCATCGGGCAGCAAATGCTCGACCTCTGGCTCGGTCATCACTTTGTAGATGTAGTCCACCAGTTCGACAAAACGCGCGGACTTGCGGTCCCGCGGATGCTTCAGCCGAATGTTGAAGTCGGAGCGGATGCGGGCCGGATTCCTGCCCAGGACCATGACGCGATCGGCCAGCATGACCGCCTCTTCGATGTTGTGGGTAACGATGAAGATCGCGCTGGTCGGCATCTTCTTGTTCAGCCAGAGTTCCAGCAGTTCACTGCGCAGGTTTTCCGCGGTCAGAACGTCCAGAGCGGAGAAAGGCTCATCCATGAAGAGCACTTCCGGCTCTACAACCAGCGCGCGCGCGAAGCCGACGCGCTGCTTCATGCCTCCCGAGAGTTCTTTGGGATACGCCGTCTCAAAGCCGTCCAGACCGACCGTGTCGAGGGTTCGCAGGGCGCGCTTGCGACGCTCCACAGCAGCGATGCTGCGCGCCTCCAGCGGTGCCTCCACGTTGTCCAGCACGGTAAGCCAGGGAAAAAGGGCGAAGCTCTGGAAGACGATCGCCACGTTGGGCGTTTGGCCGTCCAGCGGTTTGCCATGCCACAACAGAGTTCCCGACGACGGCTGGGCCAGACCCGTCAGAATCCGCAGCAGCGTGGATTTGCCGCAGCCCGAGGGGCCCAGCAGAGCAATGATCTTCCCGGGTTCTATGGCGAGATTGGTCTGCCCCACAACCTGAATGCGCGTGCCGTCAGGCTGTGGATACGACTTCTCAATCCCTACCGCTTCGACGATCGCTTCGTCCACGTCAACACTCCCGTACTCTCTATACACGATCTGCGCGGAAGCGCAAAGCGTGTGCGCTTCTTTAACACTCTATTCACAGAAAGCGCACGACCATCGGCGAAGAAGGACCCGGGAATTCGTAAAAACAGTGAAGGGAGTCGGAGGTGTGTTCACCACGCTCACGCGGCAAATTGGTCGTCTGCCGGCGCCGGCAATGGTTTCGGCAAGCGATCGCTCACTTCGGCGAGGCGAGCGAGCTTCGCAGCCAGGTCGCTTCGAAGCTGGCCGGCTTCAAAACGCCAGCGCCAGTTGCCGCCGTAGACGCTGGGAGTGTTCATGCGGGCTTCACTTCCCAGACCAAAAATGTCCTGCAGTGGAACGATGCTCATGCTCGCCGGTGAGCAGTGCGCGGCACGGATAAACGCCCAGTGCACGCCATCGTCCGAGCGCCCCAGATAAGCTTCGGCGTTGCGGCGCTCCTGCTCGGACGCTCCAGAGTTCCACCAGCCCACAACCGTATCGTTGTCGTGGGTGCCGGTGTAGATGACTTTTCCTGCCGCTCGATGGGGCAAGTAGATGTGCGCGCCTTCATCCCCGAATCCGAATTGCAGAACCGCCATGCCGGGAATCTGCAGCCGCTCGCGCAACGCGTGCACCTCGGGCGTGATGTAACCGAGATCTTCTGCAAAAAACGGCAGGCCCCCTAGCGCCTCGCGGAGCTTCAGAAACAGATCGTCCCGCGGCCCATCCACCCAGCGGCCATTCACCGCCGTAGCCTCGCCGGCGGGAATCTCCCAGAACTGGTCGAATCCACGGAAGTGATCCAGCCGAATGTAGTCGCAGTGCTCGGTGGCCCAGCGCAGACGCTGAATCCACCAGGCGTAGCCGCGCTGTTTCATCACATCCCAGCGGTAAAGCGGATTTCCCCAGCGTTGCCCGGTTTTGCTGAAAAAGTCGGGAGGCACTCCCGACACCACTTCCGGCTGCAGATCCTCATTCAGCCGGAACAACTCGCGGTGACCCCACACGTCCGCGCTGTCGTAGTTCACGAAGATGGCGACATCACCCACAATGCGGATCGCCCGCTCGGCACAGTAGCGGCGCAGGGCCCGCCATTGCTCATAGAACGCGAACTGCAGCGCACCGCGAATCTGGACATCCCCCGCGAGTTCCTCACGGGCCTTTTCCAAAGCCGCTGGTTCCCGGCAAGCCAGATCGTGGGGCCATTGATTCCAGCTGTCCAGCTTGTGCCGGGCGCGGAGCGCATCAAAGAGAACAAAATCGTCGAGCCACCACGCATTTCCCGCGCGAAACTCTTCCAGGCGCTTCAGAGCTGCGCTGGAGCCAGAGCGCAGAAAATTCCGCGCCGCCTTGAACAAGAGCGGCATCTTCTGCGCGAAAACCTGATCGTATTCAACCGGGCGTGCACCCGCGGCGGCATCCTCCGTCTGCTGGTCAGGCCTCGCCTGGTCGAGCAATGCCGGTTCAATCCACCCGCGCTCAGCGAGGCGCTCCAAGCTGATCAGCAGCGGATTGCCCGCGAACGCCGAAGTGGAAGAGTAAGGGGAATTTCCGTATCCGAGAGGGCCCAGGGGCAATACCTGCCAGAGGCCCTGGCGGGCCGAAGCGAGGAAATCCACAAACTGGTAGGCAGCCGGACCAAAATCGCCAATGCCGCCGCGGGAGGGCAACGACGTGGGATGCAACAGGATTCCGGCAGCGCGCGGAAAGGACATGGCGCCGCCGCTACATTCCCTGCTCGTTTCCTGTGCGGGTCAAGCCTTTCATCTCCTCCTGGTTGATCTTGATCTTGCCGGCTTTCTCCATCTGATCGCGCAAGCTGGAAATGAAAAGCCCGAAGAGTTCCTGCTGTTTGTTCTGCAGCTGGGTCTCGCGAAGCTGATCGCGTTTTGCCGCGTAGTCGGCTTCGTTCGGCGCCTGATCCTCGAGCACCGCGATGACCACGCCATTGCCGGTCCCGTTGATCGGACCGCTGATCTCCCCCGGCTTCATGGTGAAGGCCACGGCCGCCTGTCCCGTCATCGAACCGATGTCGGGAACCTGCCCGTCGGGCAGCACCAAGTCGCTGGTCTTCATGGTCGCTCCCAGTTCTTTCGCCGCGCGCTTTAGGTCATGCTCGGCTTTGGCGCGGTCGGACAATTCCTGCACTTTCTGCTGCAGCAGCACAGAGGAGCGCTCGCTCTTGAACTCATCTTCGACGCGAGTGCGAATCTCTTCAAAGGTCGGGGTCGCGGGCGGTTTTATGCCCAGCAATTGAAAGACGACGATGCCTTGCGATGCCGAAGCCATGTCGGGCGGCGAATTCTCAGCCACCGTGAACACCGCATCGATAAACTGCGGCGCAGGGCCCAAGCCCGGCAGCATATCCCGGCGCGAGAAAAAGTCCGACGTGATCACCGGAATACTCATCGTAGCGGCGGCCGCGTCCAAGCCCGTCGCCTTCGCCTGTCTCAGCAAAGTCTCGGCCTGCTTCTCGGCGATCTGCTGAGCCTTCTGACGTTTCAAGTCCGGCTCGATCTGATCCTTCACCTCGGCCAGCGGCTTGACGTGCGCTTCCTGTTTGTCATCCAGGCGAATGATATGGAATCCGTCGCTGCTCTTCACCACGTCGCTGATTTGCCCCTTGGCCAGCGAATACGCGGCTTTCTCAAACTCGGGAGTCATCTGGCCCCGTCCGATCCATCCCAGCGAGCCGCCAACGTTCGCGCTGCCCGGATCCTCGGAGTACTTCTTGGCCAGTTCGTCAAAGTTGGCGCCATTCTTCAGTTGCCGCGACAAGTCGGCGGCACGCTGCTGAGCCTCCGCCACTTTTTTATCGTCGACTTTGCCGTCGGCCCCGGGCAGAGGCATCTTGATCCAGATGTGGCTCACCTTCACCTGGTCCGGCACGCGGTACCGGTCGCGGTTCTGATCGTAATACGCGCGCAACTCATCTTGCGTGACTTGAGCGCCCGCTTCGATCCTGCCGGTATCCACTACCGCGTACTTGACTTTGCGCTTTTCCGGGACCGAGTTGGCGTAGCTGGCTTTGTGACTCTCATAGAACGCCTTGAGTTCTTCGTCGGTGGGATGCAGGCCCCTTTTTATGTCGTCCTGCTTCAAGACGGCATAGTCGAATTTGACTTTTGTGTTCTGCTTGATGAACTGCTCGTGAACATCGGCGTCGCTCACGGTGGCGCCGCCGGAGATCAGAGCCTGCAGCTTGCCGATCAGAATCTCATTCCCCACGTCCTGCTCGAATTTGACCGGCGTCAGGTTCGCGCGCTGCAGCATGTCTTCATATTCCTGTTCGCCGACGAACGTGCCGCCGGGGAAAAAGGTCGCGGCGTAGCGTCCGTGCTGCAGATCGTCCTTGACTTCCTCCGGCGTGACGCGAAAACCCATGCGGCTTGCTTCAGCCAGCAAAGCCTGCTTGGTTATCATTTGATCTGCTGCCCGCTGGGCGAAAAACGGAAGCAGCAGCGCTGTGTTGGCGCCCCCCTGCGGCATCTGCTGTTGCAGCATCTGACGCGCCTGCTGCCGAACCTCTTCGCTGGTAATGTCGGTGCCGTCGACCTGGGCAAGCACTCCCTTGGCAGGCCCGCCGAAACTGTATCCGGCATTGCCGGCGCTCGGCACCAGATACCACACCATGGAAATACAAATGATCACGAGCAAGCCGCCCAGAAGATACTTCTTCAGCGGCCCAGGGGTTTGCAGAAATCGAATCATGTTCTTGTCACTCCGGAGCAGAGCAGAGAATTTTCAATTATAAACTACAGGCGGATGATCCGAACGGGGTGCTGGAGCAGCAATGAGCCTGCGTTCGAATGGGCTTGGGCAAGCCCGTTCGGCAACAATCCTGATTGTTGCAACATTGCCCTATTGAAACGTATCAATAGAAGTGATATCCATTCAGCGGACAAGTTTCCGGCAAGCAAACGCTCGTCCCGGCGCCATCGCAGCGACCTGCAAATGACCAGGAGCACGTTGATCAGGAGCACCATGAACTCACGCATTCGGCTGGCTCTCTCCCTCTTCGTATTCGCGTCCGTGCTCGCTTCCTCTCTTCTCGGCCAGGAGACATCCACGGCGAAGCCCGATCCGGACGCCAAGCTCCCGCTGCGCGACGGCTGGTCCCTGCAAACTTCTGCCAAGGTAGAGGCCAAGGGAGATGTCATCTCCACTCCGCAATTCGTTGCCAGCGGATGGCACGAAGCCACCGTCCCGACCACAGTCGTGGCCGCGTTGGTGAAGGACAAGACCCTGCCTGATCCCGATTTCGGCATGAACTTGCGCGACCTGCCCGGCGTCACTTATCCCATCGGCGGCAATTTTTCCAACATTGCCATGGCCCCGGACAGCCCCTACGCCGTCTCCTGGTGGTACCGCAAACAGTTTGCCTTGCCTGCCTCTTACAAAGGCAAAGTTGCCTGGCTGAATTTCAAGGGCCTCAACTATCGCGCCAACATCTGGCTGAACGGAAAACAGATCGCGAAGTCTGGCGACGTCGCCGGCGCCTGGCGCACCTACGAATTCAATGTTACGGATGCTGTCCAGCCGGGCGCCGACAACGTACTCGCCGTACAGGTTTTCGCGCCTACCGAGCACGATCTCGCGATCACGTTTGTCGATTGGAACCCCGCGCCTCCCGACAAAAACATGGGCCTGTGGCGCGAAGTTTATCTCAGCACCAGCGGCCCGGTCGCCCTGCGCTATCCGACGGTCGTGTCGAAGCTGAATTCGCCAGCCAACGATGTAGCGCGCCTGACCGTCACCGCGCAGCTCAAGAACGGCACAAACCAGACCGTCAAGGGCAAGCTGAAAGGCCGGATCCAGGGCACCATCACCTTCGAGCAGGACGTTGAACTCGCTCCCCATGAAGTGAAAGACGTCACCTTCTCGCCCGACACTTTTCGCGATCTCGTCGTGCAGAACCCAAAGCTTTGGTGGCCGGCTCAGATGGGCGTTCCGAATCTTTGGGTTCTGATGATGCAGCTCGTGGTAAACGGTGCACAAAGCGACTACTCCAGCACCGAGTTCGGCATTCGCGAAATCACCTCCGACGTCAATTCCGTCGGCGCCCGCCAGTTCCACATCAATGGCAAGAACATCCTGATCCGCGGCGGCGGCTGGTCCCCCGACATGATGCTGCGCGAGAACTCGCAGTACCTGCAGGACGAATTCCGCTACGTCCGCGATATGGGGCTGAATACGATTCGCCTCGA
Organism: Candidatus Sulfotelmatobacter sp.; assembly: GCA_035266285.1. Taxonomy (GTDB): domain Bacteria; phylum Acidobacteriota; class Terriglobia; order Terriglobales; family Acidobacteriaceae; genus Sulfotelmatobacter. Next base: position 6,902 of record DATFNR010000091.1, on the reverse strand, counting down.
AGGCAAATTGGAGACCGAGGAGTTCTATAACCTTGCCGACCGCGAGGGAATTCTGGTTATGGCAGGCTGGTGCTGCTGCGACTTTTGGGAGCGCTGGCCGCGCTGGAAGCCGGAGGACTTTGAAATCGCCAAGCAGTCGCTGCGCGACCAGATCTATCGCCTGCGCAGCCACCCCAGCCTGGTGATGTGGCTCAACGGCAGCGACAATCCTCCGCCGCCGGATGTCGAGCAGATGTATCTCGAGATCGAGAAGGACCTGTTGTGGCCGAACCCGGTCGTCTCGTCAGCCACGGGAAAGAAAACCAGCGTCACCGGCAACAGCGGCGTCAAAATGACCGGACCCTATGAATATATAGCTCCCAGCTATTGGGAGCTCGACACTCCCCAGGGCCCACCCGGCCGCAAGCAGTGCAATCCCGGAGGGTGCGGCGGCGCCTACGGCTTCAACACCGAAACCAGCATGGGGCCGGCAGTTCCGCCGGTTGAGAGCATCCGCGCTATGGTCGGCAAGGATCACATGTGGCCGATCGACGATGTGTGGAATTTCCATGCCGGAGGCGGCGAGTTTAAGACCATCAACGTATTCGCAGAGGCGCTGGCCAGGCGCTACGGCAAGTCGGATAACGTGGAAGACTTTGCCATGAAGTCCCAGCTGCAGACTTATGAAGGCGTGCGCGCCATGTACGAGGCCTACAGCCGCAACAAGTATCAGGCGACCGGCGTTATTCAATGGATGCTCAACAACGCCTGGCCCTCGATGATCTGGCACCTCTACGACTTCTACCTGCGTCCTGCGGGCGGCTATTTCGGAGCCAAGCGCGCCATGGAGGCCCTGCACCCGGTCTACGGCTACGACGACCACTCCATCTGGGTCGTGAGCAGCCAATACCAGGACGCCTGGAAGCTGAAACTCATCACCAAGATCTACAACCTCGACATGACCGAGAAGTTCTCCCAGGAGAACAAGCTCGACGCGCCCGCCGACAGCACCGCGAAGATCTTTACCTTGCCCGAGGTTTCCGGCCTGAGCCCGACTTACTTTCTCGTGTTGCGGCTTGAAAACCCGGCAGGCAAGGTGGTCGGCTCAAATTTCTACTGGCTGTCGACCAGGAAAGAGATCCTGGATTGGGCCAAGTCGAACTGGTGGATGACTCCGACTGAATCCTTTGCCGACTTCACTGCTCTTGCGCAATTACCCAAAGTTAAGCTCAAGGTTACCGACAACACGGAGCGAAGGGACGCAGACGTCATTACGCACGTAACGCTGGAGAATCCCAGCAGCAGCCTCGCGTTCTTTGTGCGCCTAAAGGTCAGTAGGGGAGCAAGGGGCGACGAGATTCTTCCCGTCATCTGGGAGGACAACTACATTTCGTTGTTGCCCGGCGAGAAGCGCGAAGTCGCGGCTACCTACCGCGCCAGCGACCTGGGTTCAGCAACGCCCGTGATCGAAGTGAGTGGCTGGAACGTGGAATAACGACATTGGGTAATTGTGAAATTGGGTAATTGCGTAATTTGAGAGTTCGGAATTGGCCCTTTTGTGCAGACCCTAAACTACAAAATTCTGCCAGCCGTGCTGGAACACTAGGGCCAGATCACTCCTCCTCCGGCGGCACATCAAAGTTCACCAGATCGCTTTGGAACCCGCGCGTTCTCCATGCCCCATAGGCAACGCCTGTGACCATCCAGATTGAGCCAACGATGATGGCCAGTTTCGACAGGCTGATCCAGATAAAGAGGCAAATGATAAAACCCAGGATCGGTGGAACAAGCTGACCCATGGTGCGATCCGCCCCTCGAATGTAGTAGTGCGTGAGCGACGCAAGATTGACTCCCATAAATGCAATCAGCGCGCCGAAGTTGAGCAGTTGCGCGCCATTGTCGTAGCTGATAAGGAAGGCCCCGAGCAGCGCAATTGCTCCGACAAACAATACATTGTTCGCGGGGACATGGGTCTTCGGGTGAATGGCTCCGAAAAATTTCTTAGGAATGGCGTCGCTGCGTCCCATGCCGTAAAGCAGGCGGGCCGCTCCCAGTTGCGACCCCATGCCAGAGCCGACCGTGGCGATCAGAAGCGTCACGCCGATTAGCTTGGTCATGAAAATGCCGCCTGCAATTCCGGCGACATGGCTGAATACGTTCTCATCTCCGAATTGGGAGAAGACACCGAAATCCGTGCCGAAATGGTGGAAGCTCAATAGCTGGGCGCCGTAGACTTCCGCTGACGCCAGTACACCCGTGATCAGGCAAACCAGCACGGTCGCCAGAAAAATATTGCGCTTGGGATTGTCCACCTCCTCCGACAACGTGGAAATGCCGTCAAATCCAATGTAGGTGAGCACTGCAACCGACGTGCCGTGAAATACCCGGCTCACCGTGAACGTTTTCGGATTGTAGAATGGCCGCAGAAAATACGATTCGGGAAATTGCGGCAGGTGAAAAATGTAGCGGATCGTGTACCAGAAGAAAGCCACGATCACCGCTCCCATAATTGCGCAAAGGGTCGCATTGATGCGCGCCGAAGTCTTTACTCCGCGCAGATTCAGCGCCGTAAACAGGACGGCAAAGATGATTGGCCACGTGAGACCGGGGTAAGGCAGTTGATATCTCGTCCCGCTGAGCAGATCAGCCATTGCTTTGGCGCACCAGATGGTGCAAATCAGAGGATTGACAATGTAATCCAGCGTCATGCTCCAGCCGGTAACATAGCCGAGAGAGGTGTGAATTTCGCGCCCAACGTACGTGTATGCGGAACCCGCGCTGGGGTAGACCCGCGCCATGCGGCCATAGCTCATCGCCGTGAAGACCATGGCAACCATTGCGATCAGGATGGAAGTGACAACATGTCCCTGCCCGGCGTTGCTGAACACTCCGTATGCTGGCATAGGCGCCGTGGGTTGAATGACGATGATGCCGTAAAGCACCAAGTCCCAAAGGGTGAGCGTGCGGCGCAGGCGCGGGGCGGAGGAACTTGAGGTTTCCATCGGTCCGGCTATTGGATTATGGCAGGGGGGAAATTGTCAATATTGAAACGATTCTGCGGGCCGCTAGCGATCTCATCTCCGGGCGCCGATCAGACGAGCATCCGCGTTGTGCGTCTCCCGCCATGTGCGCTTCGTGGCTCACCCTCCACCATCGCGCGATCGAGGGACAGTTTTTCCTCCCTGGTCAGCGGGCGATGCGTCCCCTTCGCCAGCGTGCCCAGTTGCAGTGGCCCGATCGCGACTCGCACCAGACGCAGCACCTCCACACGCAGCGCCGCCAGCATGCGCCGAATCTGCCGGTTCTTGCCCTCGTCAAGAACGATCTCGAGCCAGCAATTCTTTTCTCCCGACCGCAGCAGGCGGGCCTGAGCCGCCCGCAAGATCTCTCCGTTGTCGCTGTTCACTCCTTTCATCAGCGCGTCGGCCAGTTCTCCGCCGGAAACCGCGTTCATCTGGACGTGGTAGGTTTTTTCGAGATGTGTCTTCGGCGCAGCCACACGCGCGCCCCATTCGGAGTCATTCGTCAACAGGAGCAGCCCTTCGCTGGCTTTGTCCAGCCGGCCGATGGGGGCCAGCCACGGCAGCGCTTTCCCTGCCAGAACGCTGTATACAGTCTCGCGCCCTTTCTCATCGGACGCCGTAGTTACCAGGCCCCGCGGCTTATTTATCATGAGATAGACCCTCGATTGCGGCTCGATTGCCTCTCCATCCACGGCAATGCGATCTTTCTCCGGGCAGACCGGCGCCTCAGGGTCGCGGGACGTAACTCCGTTCAAGCGCACGCGCCCCACAGCAATCAGCTCGGCCGCTTGCGACCGCGAGCAATATCCGAGCTTCGACAGCGCACGAGCCAGGCCAATCCTCCGGGTCGTTCCTTTCGAGGGCACGGCTCCATGCTACTCGAAAAGCGCGCGCTCATCTGCGGCGTCTTGTCTCCATGCACCGAGTGTCAGAGCTTGGTACCATGTTGACCGAGATCGGCTGACCGAGATCGCGCGTTGGGTTGCGGGAAGCGCTCCGCGCTGGCACAAAGGAGTTACGATGGCTCACCAGCATCCTCCCCGTTTCTTGAAGATCGTCGACGATGCAAAAACTCGCGTGCGCGAAACCAACGTCGTCGAAGTAAAAAAACGCATGGACCGCGGCGACAAATTCCTGCTGGTCGACGTACGCGAGGAAAGCGAGTTCGCCAAAGACCACCTCCCTGGCGCGGTTCACATGGGTAAAGGAATCATTGAGCGCGACATCGAGGCTCGCGTGCCCGATCTCAACGCAGAAATGATCCTCTATTGTGGCGGTGGCTTCCGCTCAGCCCTGGCCGCGGACAATCTGCAGAAGATGGGCTACACGAACGTGATTTCGATGGACGGTGGCATTCGTGACTGGCGGGAAAACGGTTATCCGCTCACCAAGGAGTGACCGTCATCTCATGAGCCGGCTGAGCGCATCCTAAGGCTGCTCACGGGCTCATGTTACTGCCCGGCATCCGACGCGAACAGGCCCGACACCTGATAGTAAGCAGTGTAGGCGTATGAGCTCAAGTCGTCGGTGACGAGAACCTCGCGCAGGGCCAGTAGTCCGGTTCGATCGGCGGGGGCCAGATCTTTGAAGAACTTTCGATTTCCGGTCGTCAGATCAACTCGTTCAAGACGGCAGGGAATTGCGGAACGGTGATAGGCCAATACCGACCGTTCGTCTGGAGCCCATAGTGCCAGTACGTCTGACTCCCCCAGTCCGGGTACTGGTCGCGGATCGACATTCGAACGTCCGCCTTCGATTGCATACACGTAGTACTTACCTTCGGGTCCGCGTACCAGGATGCTCTTCCCGTCGGAGGAGAGCAATCCGTCGCGAGTGCCTTCCGGCGTCACCGGCCGTGGAGCGCCTCCGTCGATCGCCTGCACGTAGAATCGCGTACCTTTTCCCAGCTCGTTGCCGCTAATGAGCACGCTCTTGCCGTCGCGGAACCACTGGGCGCTCGCATAGTGCTCGATGTCGCCCCGTTCGAGCTGCCGTGTCGCGCCCGCACCCGTGGGATAGATCACCAACTGCGGCGGAGTGGATTGCAACACGGCCAGGACCCACTTGCCATCTCCAGACAGATCCGCGGGCCAACCCTCTCCGAGACGCAGTACGGGCGAGCCGTCGGTCTTCCGCAAGCACACGGTGTAGTTGGTTCCGAGGGCAGTTTCGGCGAACAGAAGCATGCGCCCGTCGGGCGAGATGGCCCGGGCATGGGAGGTGCCGAGCCACGACAGGTCTCGATCTTCGCCGGTGCCAGGAGAATGGACCATGGCCGCGTAGCGGAAGTCACCGCGGCTGGCCAGCCATCGCCCGTCGCGGGCTACGTCCTGGATGGTAAGGCCGCCGGGCGCCTCATAGGCGACGCGCCTCTTACCTCGCAGAGTCACGGCGTAAATCGTGAAGCTGCCGCCGTTCTGGCTGGCAGAAAAAAGAATCTCGCTGCCATCCGGGGACCATGCCAGTCCTCGTTCGCTCCAATAGCCCTCCGAGAGCACCGTGTTCTTTCCGGCGAGGTCCACGGTGTTTACCGATCCGCGGTCATCCCACTTGCGGGGATGTTCAAAATATGCAATCCGATCGCCTTTGGGAGAGAAGCGCACATCGCTCATGAAGCCGCTGACTTCACGCAGCACATGGCCGATCGGGTACTCCAACCGATCCTTACCTCCGGCCTCGCGGATGATGGCGAGTTGCGATCCGTCCGGCGACCAGTCGGCCTGCCGCACGCCCTCCTGAATCTCCCGCGGCGCGCCTCCGTCCATCGTCATGCGGGCCAGAGTGCCCGTAAAAAGCCGAAACCCCAGGTAACGCGCATCGAGCAGGACGGCAAGTTCACCTTTCGAAGAGACCGCAAGCAAGGTCATCCCTGGCGGGCCCAGCGGTTGTGGCTCGGGATAGTCGGGACGCACCGTAAAGATCTGAGGAGTATTGCCTGAGGCCGAGGCGCTGTACACGACCGTGTTTTCACCCGCGAAGGCAGCCTGAAAGACGGCTTCATGGCGAAAGTTCAGCTGCCGAAAAGCAAGCGGTTTAGGTGCTTGCCCGTAGCGCAATACGAACAGCAGCAGCGCCGCTGCAACCACGGCAAACATCGCCGCCAGAATCCATGCGATCCGCCGGCTGAGCGCGCGCCGTGGGGCTGGGATGGACGGCATCCCGGTTTGCGAGCTGCCCTCGCCGATCCACCGCAGTTCTTTCCACAGATCGCCCGCCGACTGCCAGCGGTCGTCCGGATCTTTCGCAAGGCAAACTTGAATCGTGCGTTCCAGCGCGGGCGGTGTGAGGGGCTGCAGCGTCCGGATCGGCTTCGGCTCTTTCTCCAGGATCGCCGAGGCCACGCTGAGCTGGCTCTGGCCCGGAAACGTGCGCTCCCCAGTCACCATTTCGTACAAAACAGCGCCCAGCGAAAAAATGTCGCTGCGGGCATCCGCTTCCCTCCCCTCCACTTGCTCGGGCGACATGTATTGCACGGTTCCGACGACCGCGCCTTCCACGGTCATCGGCGTGGCGCGCGGCGTCATGTCGGTCAGCGTGGCTCTTGTGGCCATAGGCGGGTCGGCTTTCGCCAGGCCGAAATCGAGCAGCTTCGCGCCTGCTTCGGTCAGCATGATGTTGCCGGGCTTGAGGTCACGATGGGTGACGCCATGGCGGTGTGCTTTGTCGAGAGCGCTGGCAATCTCGGCCCCGTAGCGAAGCACCTGCGCCAACGGCAGCCGCCCCTTTTCCAGCCGGTCCGCCAGCGATTCACCTTCCAGGTATTCCATGACGATGAAATCAACGCCGTCATGCCGGCCGACGTCGTGCAGCATGCAGATGTTGGGATGATTCAGGCTGGAAACAACTTTCGCTTCGCGCTCGAATCGTTGACGGCGCGTCTCATCGTCGGAGAAATGCAGC
>DATFNR010000090.1:0-13610 GCA_035266285.1 Candidatus Sulfotelmatobacter sp. | reverse complement strand
CACGCTCTATCTCGGCGACTGGATGTTCGCCAATGCCGAGGCCACGCACCTGCCGGCGCCGCTGCTGGCCAAGGCGCGCGATGTGATTCCGGCGGCGCGGAAAAATGTGGCCCATGCCTTCGCCAGCGGAGTGAAGGTCGCCTTCGGCACGGATGCCGCGGTGTATCCGCATGGGTTGAACGCCCACGAGTTCGCGGTGATGGTGAAGCTGGGCCTGACGCCGCTGCAGGCAGTTCAGGCTGCAACCATCAATGCCGCGGACCTGCTGGGCTGGTCGGGCAAGGTCGGCACGCTGGAGCCGGGGGCGTGGGCGGACATCGTTGCCGTGGATGGCGACCCGCTGAAGGACGTCACCACGCTCGAGCGCGTGAAGTTTGTGATGAAGGGCGGCGAAGTGGTGAGGAATGAGTATGGGAAGTGATATGTCATCCTGAGCGAAGCTGGCCCGACGAGCGAAGCGAGCCGGTCTGCGCAGTCGAAGGATCTCTACGTTCTGGCGTTCTTCACTTGGACAACATTCTGTGCGTGAAGCAGGAAGCCGAGCTTCGCTCGGCGGACAGCCGAGGGCGGCTGTCCCTACATTCGGAACCTGCTAGTGCGCTTGGCGAGCTTGCTCGGTAACCCAGTCTGTCCAGTAGGCGGAGGCTCCGCTCGAAAGCAGCGCGGCTTTGCCTTCGATCGCATCGACGAAGTTGTCGATCATGGGATAGTGCAGATTGGCGTGGGGCGGAAGATTCTCGCGGCCGCCGGGATAGACAAGATCGGGCCCGTTCAGCGGAGACAGCTCCATCTCACCGTCCGTGCCGCGGATGCGGCATTCGTCGCGGTCCACGCGTGAATGCCAGCGCACGTCGACGATCCCGCGAACTCCGCCGGTATATTCAATCATCACAGTCGCGTTGTCTTCCACCGCGTAGCGATGAACCACGTTTGAAAGCTGGCCGGTCACGCGCAGAGGCTGGCCGAACAGGAAGTTCAGCACGTCGATGCGGTGCGAGGCGATGTCGAACAGCGGTCCACCTCCGGCCCTGGAGGGATCGACGAGCCAACTCAGGCTGCCCTGCCCGTCAAACCAGCTGTGACACGTGAGCTCGGCGAGCACGGGCTGGCCGATGGCTCCAGCTGCTAGCAGCTGCTTGGCGCGCTGCACCTTGGGGTAGCAGCGGCGATAGTACGCCACACCGAACGTCTTGCCGCTACGATCTGCGGCCTGCACCATACCGTGGGCCTCGGCTTCGTTCATCGCCATCGGCTTCTCGCACAGCACGTGCTTGCCGGCTTCGAGAGATTGAATTGTTTGCGGCGCGTGCAGAAAGACGGGCGTGGCGACATAGACGGCCTGCACTTCCGCTTTAGCTGCGGGATCGGCAAGCACGGCGTCAAGAGTGGGCCAGGTTCGCGTGTTGTACGGTGCAGCTTTTGCCGGATCGCGGGTCACGATGCCGAACAGGCGGCTGCGCGGTTCGGCCAGAATCGCGGGAATCACGCGGCGCCTGGCGATGTCGCCGACACCAATGACGATCCAATTGAGCATGAAGATCGAGGAACAAAAACCAAAGGCCGGCCTGAGCCGGCCTTTGAACTACCTCGTGGATGGGAACTACTTCTTGGGAGCGATGGCGTCTTTGGCGGCCTTGGCGAGATAGAACTTTGCCGTGGTCTTCGCCTTGATCTGGATGGGTTCGCCGGTCTGGGGATTGCGGCCCATGCGCGCCTTGCGGTGAACTTTCTTCAGCCGGCCCAGCCCGGGCACGACGAAGAGGCCGCTCTTCTTGGTCTCTTTGATGGCAGTGTCGGTCAGGCTCTCCAGAAACGCGGCAGCCTGCTTGTTGCTCATTTCGTTTTTCTCCGCCAGAAGGCGGACCAGCTGTGTCTTGGTCAAACCTGCAGCCATACTTCCTCCTCGTAGGAATCGATTTAATACCAGTGGGCGCTATCTTATACCCGCAGCCCTGTGGAAAACACCATATTTTATGCAGGTTTTATGGTTCATGCACTCGGGAGAGGGCATTTCTACAGGGCTTCCGTGGCAGCGTAGTACCAGAGTGGGCAAGAATGGTGAGATTTTCGACTGCCGATTGGCGATTGCCGATTTAAACGTCCGCCACCGGCTGCCACCCTTGCGTCTAAAATCGGCAATCGAAAATCGGAAATCGAAAATTCTCTGTCTGCCATAATAGTTCGAGGAGCCCCGCGATTGAGCTGCGCCATCTGCGACGTCCGCAAGGAGAAGCGCTTCTGCCCCGCGGTCCACGGGCGCATTTGCGCGCAATGCTGCGGCGAGCAGCGCGAAGTCACGCTTGACTGCCCCAGCGACTGCCCGTATCTGATTCAGGCGCGCGAACATGAAAAGCCGCGCCCGGCCGACCAGATCGACGCGGCCGCGCTGTTTCTGCAGGTCGAAGTTTCCGACCAGTTCATGTATGAAAAAGAGCATCTGCTCATGGGCTTGACCTATGCGCTGGCCAAGGCCGCGCGCGCCGATCGCAGCCTGCACGACCAGGATCTGATGGCCGCGCTATCCCTGCTCGCGACCGGCTATGAGCGGAGAATCAGCTCCGGGCTGTACTACGATCCGCCGTTGAGCAGTGAGTCGCAGCGCCGGGCGGCCATCGAAGTTGAGACCATGGTCAAGGAATATCGCGAGGCAGAGCAGAAGCACGTGGGCTACTCAATCCTGCGCGACTCCGACGTGCTCAAAGGGCTCGTGTTTCTGCTGCGCCTGGCGCACGGGCGGACGTCGGGCCGGCCGAAGTCGCGGGCCTTGGTGGAGTTTCTGTTCGCACAGTTCCCGGAGAAGGAGTCGGCGGTGATCGCGCCACAAGAAGCCGGGAGCCGGATCATCCTGCCTTAGAACCATTGGCCACGGATTTTTCACGGATGCGCACGGATGAATCCTTGGTTTTCTTAAATCGGTGTGATCCGTGAGATCCGTGGCTAGATTCTTTGAAGTTTCCGAACAATCTGCCCGCCGGGTAGCTGCGCGAGCAGTTCGCGGATTGTCTTTTTCAGCAGCGGATGCCGTACGTCCGGCGCGATTTCTGCCAGCGGCTCAAGCACGAAGCGGCGACTGTGCATGGCAGGATGCGGGATCGTCAGGCTGGGCAAGTTCAAGATTTCATCGCCAAAGAGCACAATGTCGATGTCAATAGTGCGCGGTCCCTTGTCGCGAGTGCGCTGCCGCCCGCTTTCCTGCTCCATGCGAAGAACGGTTGCCATCAGTTGCTCGGGCATCTCGGTGGTTTCCACCGCTACGGCACAGTTCAGGAACCATGGCTGGTCGGTGAACTCGACCGGCTCGGTTTCGTAAACCGAGGAAACGGAAACGACCTGGCCGATGCGCTCCAGCTGCGCGATCGCGCCGCGCAGGTAACGCTCGCGGTCACCGACATTCGATCCGAGCGATAAATAAACGAGGTTGGGCATTCGGAATCTGTCCCAGTTCTACGCTGGAGCTTCGCCGCATGCAATCTGGGCCAGTTGCGGCCAGGCCACACTCACCCGTCGTCCCTAATGGTGCAGGCCCAGGTTCGCAGACAAACCGTTACCTTTGTTACTTTCGTGTGGGTTCGGCAAGCTCCTAGAATCGCGGTATGACGTTAGATTCTCTCCTGCTGAGCCAGGATCCGGAGTTGGTGCGCGTGGTCCGACCCACGCTGGAAAAACTGTCCATTGACGTGGAAATCTGCCACGAGGCGCGCGCCGCCACCGACATTCTCATCTCGGAGAAGTTCGACGCCATCATCGTCGATTGCGATGACCTGAAGGGCGGCCTGGCCGTGCTGCAGGGTCTGCGGAGCACTCCCAGCAACAAGAATTCCGTCACTTTTGCCATACTCAACGGGAAGCGGACCACCACGCAGGAAGCTTTCGGCATGGGCGCCAACTTCGTGCTGCAGAAGCCGATCAGCGCGCTCAATGCAGCTCGCTGCTTCCACGCCGCGCTGAATTTCATGATCAAGGAGCGGCGGCGCTACTTCCGCAAAGCGGTGAGGATGCCGGTCCGCGTGGTGCTCGATGAAAAAACGGTGAACGCCACCAGCACGAATATCAGCGAAGGCGGCATTGCGCTGGTGTTGCGCGACGCCCTGCCCAAGGGCGCCGCCCCACGCCTGAAATTCACACTCCCCGACACCAATCTCCACATGGAGATCGGAGCCGAGGTGGCCTGGGCCGATCTCAAGGGCCGGGCCGGGTTTCGCTTCCACAGCGTCCCCAAGGCTTCCCAGGAACATCTGGAACGATGGCTCGACGACCACCTGGAACAGGAAATTCCCGGCGCCAAGGAACGTCTCGCCGCTGCAGAAGGGGAAGCTCAGTAGGTGTTGCCGCTCAGCCTGCTGCCGCAAAAACGGTCGCCTTTCCTTTTGCCTCTGCGCAGTATGATCCCATAGAATTCGTGCTATTCCGGAACGGAGGCGAGAAAATGCGTCGATATCACCACATTGGAATTCCTACCAGCCAACCGAGACCGGGAGAGCGCCACATCGAGCGTCTAAAGATCTTTATTGTGGGACACGAAAACAGCGAGTATGGCGTCGAATGGATGCGGTTCGAAGCGGACGCACCGATTCCCGAGTTGGTTCGGCAGGTGCCACATGTTGCTTTTGAGGTGACTGACCTTGCGTCCGAGCTGGTAGGCCGGGAAATTCTGATTGCGCCGAACAGCCCATCTGACGGCGTGCGCGTCGCGTTCATCGTCGAAAACGGCGCACCCATTGAGTTGCTGGAGTTCACCGACCCCAACCATCCGGATCGGCGTTAAGACACGATTTGGAGTTCAAGTCGTTCCCGCCGGCACCGCCGCGCCTCCTAAGGACACTCAACCGCTTACGCCAACCTCACCCAACTTTCCCCGGACAGCAGCGAAGCTAGGTCTTCCTCCAAAATCCGCAATCGACAATTGGAAATCGGCAATCGGCAATCGGCAATCTCGGAGGAACCTTCCCTGAGACTTGCACCCATCCCCGGCCGTGGCATTCTGATGACTCGCGAGAAAGCCACGACCTATGCTGACCAATGATTTCCGCATTGCCCGGGTGCAACGTACGTTGCGCTGGTTTGAAGAAGACATTCCCCTGCTCAACATGCGCGTGAAAGAACTATCGCGCGAAAGGCAGGAATCGGCGCGGAAGTTTGCCGCCGCGATGATTGATCAGACGCGGGCTGAACTCGCAAGGCTGCTCCGAGAGCGGCCGGCTGACAACAACAATCCCACCGAACCACCCTGCGAACCCGCAGACTAGAACTCGCATCTCAAATAGACTCGAGGAGAAGAACCACTCACCTCAGGGGCTAAAGCCCAGCATTAATGCGGCCCTGGGCGGCACGACTGAAGTCGTGCGCTTCCCGAAACGATTTACGAGATGGGCTGTAGAGCCTTACAGCGCAGATCCGGCTGCCGCGCGGGAATTGGAGGAAGCCACTTCTTCGGTTTCCTCGCCGGAGACAGTCACTTCTTCCCACAACGATTTGTCGCGCAGGATGCGCGAGACCAGCGCGGTGTGCATGGCGTGACCGGCCCGGTCCGCCACCACGTTGCCCAGAATCTGTTTACCCAGCAGCGCCAGATCGCCCACCAGATCGAGCACCTTGTGGCGCACGAATTCGTCCGGAAAACGCAGCGGGCCGTTCTCGATTCCATCGCGGGTCAGCACGATGCAATTCTCGCGGGAAGCGCCGCGAATCAGACCCATGTTGCGCATGGCCTGCTCATCCTGGCGCGAGCCGAACGTGCGCGCGGCGGCAATGTGCTTGAGATAGCTGCCGTTGCTCAGTTCCACCTCGAACGTCTCTTTGCCGATGAGGGGATGCGGAAAATTGATCGAATAGGACACCGAGTAGGTATCGGCGGGGTAGACCGCGATGAACTTGTTGCCCTCGCGCATCTCCAGCTCGCGCAGAATCTTCAGATATTTCCGGGAGCGGCGCTGTTTGCGGATGCCGGCCTTGCGGATCATCTCGACGAAAGGCCGTGCGCTTCCGTCGAGGATGGGCAGTTCCAGGTTGTCGACCTCGACCATCGCATTGTCAATTCCGAGACCGATAAAGGCCGAGAGCAGGTGCTCGGTGGTGGAAATGAGCACGCCCTTTTTCATCAGGCTGGTGGCGTAGCTGACGCGGGCAACGTTGCGGCTGATGGCCTCAACCTCAAAGCCGTCGAGGTCCGTGCGCCGGAAAACGATGCCCGAGCCTGCCGCCGCCGGCAGGATGCGCATCGCCACGGGCGCGCCGCTGTGCAGGCCAACACCGGAGCACTCCACTGCCGAGCGGATTGTCTGCTCTTGAATCAAGAGAGCTGGTTTTTTCCTGTGTACACAATAGATTACCGCCTGGCCAGGAGAATGGACTGTGGCAAAAAAGCCACAGTGTGTGGCCTTGGTTAACAAGCCTGGTTAACATCTGCTTGCGGTTCTGTCAGGGAACGTTCGGGCCCGGAATCTGGGAAATCGTCCAGTTTTCCCCGCAAATCGCAGCGCGTTGGAGTGCGCTACTTGCCGACGATTCCGGGAATCCACCGCACCGCATTGTCGTGATACAGCTTGCGCAGAACTGACCCCGGCAAGCCCAGGCCCTGGGTCTGGTGGCCATCGTATTCGAAGGTCTCGGTGGTCGAAAAGTAGCGCCAGTCGCGCGTGTACTGCTCTTCCCATTCTTTCACCGCGTCGGCGGGCGGTTCGTCCTTCAGGAACTCGAGATCGGTTCCATATACGATCCGGTCCTGATACTTCAGAATGAAGGCGCGAATCTTGTCGCTGGGTTGAACCACCAGGTGCACGACGCGCGCTGCGGTGTCGACCGCAAAGTTCGGATACTGATCCAGACGTTTGGCCAAGCCATCGAGATCGTCCTCCATGCTGCCCAGGTGAGCGCCGACCACGCGCAGCTTGGGATTCGCGGCCAGCAGGTGGTCGCGGGCGTCGAGCAGAGTTTGCTTCCGGGGAGCTTCGGGCTGACGATACATGTACCAGATGGGGTGCTCCTGATAGTAAGACGAGTCCAGCCCTTTGGGGTTGGGCGGCAGCCACGCCTCGTCGGGCTCAGCAACGTGCGCGACCAGCGTGCGGTTGTGCTTCTCGATGTCCTGGAAGATCGGATCGAGCGCTGGATCGTCGGGCAGAACGTAGTGACTGCTCTTGTCCTTCACTTCCATTCCAATATTCTTCCAGATCTTTACGGCGACGGCGCCGTTGGCGAAATCGCGGTCGAGATTGCGAATCGCCGCAGCCGCGAAGTCAGGCTGGTTGAACTGAAAGGGATCGATGCTCGTGCACAGGGCAGCGTGCCCATGGCTCTCATGCACCACCTGCCACGCATCGTGCAGTTGCGGCTCGAGCGCTTTGCGGTAGTCGTCATGATCGTCGACCAGGAGGATGTCGAGAATGTGCATGTGCAGTTGTTCGAGCAGGGCATAGAAGCTGGGATCGCCCTTGGCCACATGCGTGTGCGTGTCGATGGGCTCGAGCGCGGCCAGCGCGTGCAGGTTCGACTGGGCGGGGTGCGCATTCGCCTGCGGAGCTGGGGCGCTGGTGCCCAAGGGCGGCAGCGTAACGGCAAAGATGAGAGCCAATGCACCTGCAAGCAGAAGAAGATGTCTGGACATGGAGAGCCTCACGATCGTTGATGTGTTGCAGCGGTGTTGCAGCCGTGTTGCAGCGGACTTTCATTCCGTGGCCCGCACGGTTGACAACGGCTCACGATCTTAATACATTTGTGACGCTTTCTGCACTATTCATGCTCGTTCCAGATCGAAAGTGAGCAACTTTCGATTGCTCCGACCGAGGTGAGAGACATGCTTCCCCCGCATATGCCGTTCGTTCGCCCGCAGGCGAGTCGCCGCGTTTTCCCCGCATCCATCCTGCTCATTCTTGGCGCCGCGTTCTGCGTCTTTCTCGCGCCACAGGCTTTCGCCAGCGATGCAGACCTAAGCAGCGCCAGTCTGTCCGTGACTATCGCCCCGACGGACGGCTCCTACGCAATCGCCGCCAAGGGCGCGACATCTCCTGTTCTCCGTGCCGTTGTCGGAGCGGAAGTGGATCATCGCTGGATCAAGTCCTCGGAGTATCCCAAGCATACGATCACAAGTTCGGACTTTGAAGACACGCTGGGCCGCGGACATCAGGCCACGGTTACTTTCACCGGCCTGGCGGGGCGGCCCGACCTGAGCTATTCCATTCGCGTTTATGACGCGCGGCCCTACGGTGAAATCCAGGTTCAAGTCCAGAATCACTCCGGCAAAACGGTCGAGGTGCAGGCCATTCGCAGCGTCGAAGCCGTGGGACGCGAGATGATGAATCTGCACGCAAGTCCCGGCGCAGATCGCGTGTTATCTGACAGCTATAGCGAAGACTGGCCGGCTTTGCAGATCTACGATCTCGGCAAAGCGCCGAACGGCCTGCATCGCGGCGTGGGCAGCCAACTCATCTACAACCGGCAGAGCAAAGAGAGCGCGTTCTTCGGCGCGCTCACCTCAGACCGCTTTCTGACCATCCTGCGGCTGAAAACAGAAGCTGCAACCTCCAGCCCGAGCATTGGCTCCTTCAACGTGGATTCGACCGGCACGACCGAGATTCAGGCGACCGAAGAAGAATCTGGAATGCGCGAGGGGCCGAAAGAGAATCTGGTCGAAGTCAGCTTGCCGCTGGCCGATGGCGAAAGCATGCACGCCGAACGCCTCATGTTTGCCGCCGGCTCTGACTACCACGCGCAGCTGGAGAACTACGGCGCGGCGATCCGCGAACTGCATCGCAGCCGAATTCCGGAAGACAACATGCTGGGCTGGTGGAGCTGGACCGCCTTCTACATGAAAATCACCGAGGGCAACACGTTCACCAATGCGCTGTGGGAAGCGGAGCATCTGAAGGCTCTGGGGTACAACTGGTTCCTCTTCGATTTCGGATACGGATTCGCGCGCGGCGATTACGCCACGCCCAATGCTTCGAAATTTCCCCACGGGATTCGTACGGAGGCGCAGGAGATTGCGCGGCACGGCCTGACGGTCGGCGTGTGGACGGCTCCGTTCGAGGTGGGAGAGCGCAGTTCGATCTACGCGAACCACAAAGACTGGCTGGTGCATAACGCGCAAGGCGCGCCCATCTCCATCACCACCGACGAGGAAATCCCCACGGAAAAACTGTTCGTGCTGGATTCGACCCAGCCCGGAGCGGAGGAATTCCTGCGCCAGGTCTACCGCACGCTGGCGCGGGAGTGGGGCGTGCGCTACATCAAGCTCGACTTCATGGACAACACGGCCATCGAAGGCTATTACTACAAACCGCACACCACCGCGCTGGAAGCGCAGCGCATCGGCCTGCAAACCATCCGCGATGCCGTGGGAGACGACGTTCTGCTCGACAAAGACGGCAGCCCGATGCTGAATCCGGTCGGAATCGTCGATGACGGCCGCATTTCGCAGGACACCGGCCACACCTTCACGCGCAGCAAAGAAGCCGCGCCGGGCATCGCGGCGCGTTATTACATGCACCGCAACTTCTACATCTCCGATCCCGACGCGTTTACGGTTTCGCGGCAGCTGATCGAGGAGCGGACCATTCCCAATCCCCTGACTTTGAGCGAGGCGCAAGTTTCGATCGCGCTGGCCGCGGTTTCCGGAGGCATGTTCGAAGTTGGTGATGACCTGCCTACGCTGGGTGACGACCCCGACCGCGTCGCTCTGGTCACGAATCCTGACCTCTTAGCCATGGCCAAACTCGGTCGCGCCTCGACGCCCGTTGATCTGCTCACTTATCTTCCCGAGGATGAACAGCCCAGCGTGTTTCTGCAGCGCGAAGATGCCCGGCAATCGATTCTGGCGGTTTTCAACTGGACGGAAAAACCAAGATCCCATCGCTTTGCGATTGCCGGCCTGGGGCTTTCGGGCCACGCCTACGATTTCGTCGACGTTCTCGATGCGGGGAACAAAGTATCGGCGGAGAATGGCTCAATTCAGCTGGAGCAGCCGCCGCACTCGGTCCGGATGATCAAGATCATTGATACGTCCGTCTCTGCAGCCGGCCCATCGGTCACGATCGCAGCGCCCGCGAGCGGAAAAATCGACCAGGTGCTGCAATTCGTGGGCACTGTGGAGTCGAGCGGAGTGCCGGCCCTCGCCTATCACTGGAACTTCGGTGACGGCACCAGCGACGATGGCCGGCAGGTGCGTCACGCTTACACCAAAGCTGGGAACTTCACGGTGCGGCTGAAAGTCGACGGCGTGGATGGCATGCCCGCGGAAAAGTCTGCGACAGTTTCTGTGAGCGGCAACATCGTCATTCCGCCGCCGAGCAAGGATCCCGCGGTCGAGTAGACGTATTCCGCTAAGCGGAGCGGGAAGGGCACGAGTTCACTCGTGCCGTGAACGGCACCTTACCACCTACGCGCTTCAGCGCCTGAGGTGCTTTGTTTGCCTTTGGCGTACTTTCCTGAGCTTGCGTTACTCGCGTAGCAGGTGCAGCGTGAATCCGGAAGGGCGTCCCTCAGCGGCTGAAGCCGGTCCTTTCTCTCAGGCTTGATCGGCACGAGTGGAACTCGTGCCCTTCCCGCTTTTTTCTTCGAGGGAAGTCTCTCAGCCGTCCCGATCAGCTTACGCTTCTGGCGGCAGCTCGAAGCTGATCAAGTCCCTGCGAAAGCCTCCGGTGCGCCAGGCGCCGTAGGCGAGTCCCAGCACCATCCAGATAGAACCAGCAATCTTGGCGTTGGGATTCAGGTTCCACCACAGCAGCAGGCAGATAGTGAATCCACAGATGGGCGGCAGAAGATCGCCCAGCCCTCGGTCCTGTGAGCGAATGTAGTAGCGAACCAGCGAAGAAGCGTTGACGCCCATGAAGGCAATGAGGGCGCCAAAGTTCAGGAGCTCCACGCCGCGCTCAAAGCTCATAGTGAGCGCTCCGAGCAAGGCCAGCGCGCCGGCAAACAGAACGTTGTTCCGGGGAATTTGCCGCACGGGGTCGAGGGCGCCAAAGAAAGATTTGGGCACGGCATTGCTTCGGCCCATGGCGTAGAGAAGCCGTGCGGCGCCGAGCTGGGAGCCGAGGCCCGAGCCGATGGTCGCTACCAGCAGCGTTCCGTTCACCAGCTGCAGCAGCCAGCGCCCGCCCGCCAATCCGGCGACGTGAACGAACGCGGTGGTCACGTCAGGAAACGGCCGCGACGCAGGCCAGATCAACTGCGCGGCGTAGACTTCGCATCCCGCCAGCACGCCGATGATCACGCACACCAGCACGGTTGCCAGCAGAATGTCGCGCTTCGGATTCTTCGCCTCCTCTGACAGCGTGGAAATTCCGTCGAAGCCAATGTAGGTCAGCACCGCCAGCGACGTTCCGCCGAATACCGATTTCAACGCGAAGGTATCCGGGTTGTAAAAAGGATGCCAGAAAAACCCCGGCTCGGAGTGCGGATTCCCGAAAACATAGCGCCCCGCCACCACGAAGAAGATGGCAATCACCACGGCCATGGCAATGGCCAGCGTGTCATTGATTTTCGCAGTGGTGTTGATGCCGAACAGATTCAAGCCCGTGAACAGGCCGGCAAAAAAGATCGCGCACACGAAGTATGGGATCCCGGGAGCGACGTTCCGCGCCAGCTGCGAGCAGAAGATCGTGCAGATGAGCGGGTTGAGCAGGTAATCCATCACCATGCCCCAGCCCGTAACGTAGCCCAGCGCGGGATGGATCTCCTGCCCCACATAGGTGAAAGCCGATCCGGCGCTGGGATAAGCCCGCGCCATGCGCCCGTAAGCGATCGCCGTAAACAGCATGGCGAGCATCGCCAAAAGAATTGCGGTGACGACGTGGCCGCGCGCCGTCTCGCTGACCAGACCGTAGGCCGGCATGGGAGCGGTCGGCTGAATGACAACAACGCCGTAAAGGATGAGGTCCCAGAGCCGGAGGGCGCGGCGCAGCTTGGGAGCAGACGCGGGAGTGGCCGGGCTCGAAGTCCCCAACGGGTCTCCAGAGATTTCTGCGAGATGGAATGCAACGGGCCGGCAGAATGCATCTCCGCCGGCCCGTTGTGACCTCTAGAAATAGAACTTCAATGCGAACTGGATGAAGCGCGGATCTTTGGCCGCCTGGAAGTGTCCAAACTGTGCCGTCCCTATTTCGATGGCAGTGGGAGCAACCTGGCCCGCCGCGCCAAACGGCGCCCAGAGCGGATTCGTGTGGTTCCACATGTTGAAGAAATCGGCTCGGAACTCGAAGCGCATCCCTTCGTTCATGGGGAATGTTTTTAGGATCGACATGTCCCAAGTCTGGTAGCCGGGGCCACGCACGCTGTTTCTTCCTTCATCCCCAAAGGTGTTCGGGGTCGTGTTACTGGCGAAGGCGCAAGTGTTGAAGAACGTGCCCGCCACACAGGGTTTGCCGTTGGGATTGCCGACCACGTTCGGACGAGAACAGTTGAACGCTACCGTGCCGCCGCAGTCCACGTTGGTGTCGTTGGTCGTCGTGTCTGAAACGGTAAACCAGTTACCTGAGGACGCCGACACGATTCCGCTGACTTGCCAGTTACCGATCACGCCATTCAGGAAGCCCGAGGCGTCGCCACCGACGGCCTGGCCCCTGCCCAGCGGCAGTTCCCACGAGTAACCGACCACCATGTGCTGGCGCACATCGAAATCGGAATTTCCGTATTCCAGGCCGGGATCGGCTTGGTTGCGGAAATCAGCGTTGTTGAGCGATCCCAAGCTGGCGCTGGAAGCGTCATCCAACGAATGGGAGTAGGTGTAGGAGGCGTCGAACGTCAAGCCATGCGACGCCCGTTTCTCCACGTGCGCCTGCAGCGAGTTGTAGTTAGAGATAGTGTTGGAGCGGAAGGTAGAAATCGTCCCATTCACCGCGGGAAAAGGACGACGTGCATCCAGAGAACAACTGGGCGGCGGAGTAGGCACATCGCAGGCCGGAGGGGCAAGCGCGGCCTGATTGCCGTTATAGAAACCGTAGAGGTCTTCGCCGTGAGAACCCGCGTAGGAAATCTTCACCACGGTTTCGTGCGGCAACTGGTATTCCATCCCCAAATGCCACTGCTGCATCATGGGATTCTTCAAGTTCGGCTGGAGGGAAAACAGCGGGGGATTGTTCGGGTCCGACAGCGAAGTGGCAGGATAACCTCCCGTCCACATGTCGTTGATCATGAGGGTCGTATCCGGCGGTCCGCCGCCTGTGCCAGGCTTTACCCCGACCGCGCAGTTTGCGTTCCCGAGAGCCGGGTTGGCAATCGCTGGGAGCGCCCCAGCTGAGCCGCAGAGCGAACTGAAAGTTTGGGACCGGAAAAACGGAGGACTGAATCCTGGGCTGGGGAACGAGAAGGGGCCGCTTTCAGTGCCGCCGTAGAAGATTCCGTAGCCGCCTCGCAGCACCAGTTTTTCGGTCAGCTGGTAGGCAAAGCCGATGCGCGGAGAAAAATTCGTGTCCATGGGAGGAACCAGTCCTGGCGGAGCGGTCGCCGAAATCGGCAGGAAGGACGCGATCGTAGGCGTCAGCGGGGTGGTTGTCCCCTTGGGCACGAAGAGGGTATCGCTGCGAAAGTCGAACGTGGCTTGCTGGTTCTTCCCTTCCGTAATCGGCCGGTAAAGGTCGTAGCGAATGCCCAGGTTCAAGGTGAGCCGGTTCGTC
>DATFNR010000089.1:0-41904 GCA_035266285.1 Candidatus Sulfotelmatobacter sp. | reverse complement strand
GCAATTCTCCCCGTTCCTTTTGCTGCAATTGCCTACCCAGCGCCAGCCACGCTATTGTCGAAGGGCATGCACACTTCCGGGACGAACCCGCTCAACCGCGCCGCTCAAGACTTTCTCGACTCCGTGCTGCGGCTGAAACCGAAAGTCGCGGCATTTGATTGCGACGGTACGCTATGGTCGGATGATGCGGGCGAAACGTTCTTTGACTGGGAGATCGAGACCGGACTCGTCTCCGCCGAGATGGGCCGCGCCATGCGCGCGCGCTATGCCGACTATAGAGCGGGCAAGGTCGCTGAGCACGTCATGTGCGGCGAGATGGTCTCGATGAACGCGGGAATCGCCGAGGCGGTCATGATCGGAGCTGCCGCCGAATTTATGACGAGCGTCTTTCCCGGCTGCATATTTCGCGAGATGCAAGAGTTGGTAGAGCGTCTGCAGAAGGATGGCTGCGAAGTGTGGGCTGTCTCAGCTTCGAACGAATGGGTCATCCGGGCGGGAATGAAGCAGTTCGGAGTGAGCGAGGATCGGATTCTCGCCACGAAAGTGGCCGTCGAACATGGCAGGCTGACCGATCGGCTGAGTCGCGTCCCGTCGGGACCGGGCAAGCCGCGCGTCCTGCGCGAGGTTGCCGACAACGGAGTAGACGCCGCATTTGGCAACTCACGCTGGGACACAGAAATGCTCGCCGCGGCCAGGCATCCCTTCGCGATCAATCCCAACGCCGACCTTGAGGCCAACGCTCGCAGCCGCGGTTGGACGGTCTATTTTCCTGATGGGACTGGGAGTAGAACTCATCTCTCATTGTAATAACTGCAGCATTCCTCAGGAGCTCTTTCATAGGCTCTGGCGGCACGGCTGAACAGGCTGCGGAAAACTAATCGATGGCGCAAAAAGCGCACCTCAGGCGCTAAAGCGCGGACACATTTTCAACGACTTAACGGCACGAGTGAACTCGTGCCCTTCCCGTTTCGTTGCGATTCTTGAGTTTTTCCGCAGCGGCTGAAGCCGTGCCCTTACCAAAACTCCCCGTCAGGCGGCTTGAGTCTTCCCTCACGCAATCCCCAGCACCTCGTTGAAGAACCCCACCAGGTATTTCCACACCAGGTAGTAGGCGATCAGCGCGAAGCAGAAGCCGATTGCGAAGTAAGAGTACGGAACCTCGATCTGGCCGAACCACACCAGCCCGGCGGAGCTTGCAGTCAGAATTCCCAGACAGGTAGCCAGCAGAAAGCCCAGGGGCGCAAGAAGAAACGGCAGGATTGCGCCATGCAGACCGATGGGCAGATGACGCCGCGGCCGCAGCCATAGATAGAACATGTTCCACAGACCGAAGATGTTGGGCACCAGCGCCATGGGAAAGATGATGGCGCGCTCGATCGGAATCGGAATATGAAACGCGTAGCGCGCGGTGAGAAAGCTGCTGAGCACGATGAGCAGAGCCATGCTGGGCACGGTGATTCCGGCCATGTAGGCGCGTAGATAGGGATAGGTATTCATCGTGTCCTCCACATCAGAAGTGATAGAGCCAGATCGGAATCGAGCGGGAAAACAGGCAAACACCCACGACCAGCGCGGCCAGCAGCGCCCAGTCGAACCAGGGCACCGAAGCCATGGCAGCCGGCGAGAGCAGAGCGGCCAGCCAGTTGGGTTGGCGCGGGTGCTCCTCCAGCCGCCGCAGCATCTGCGGCCACAGGTCGCGATTCAGCTCGCGATCGACCGGCGGGAGCGACCTTTTCAGCAACTCCGCCAGCTGCTTTTCCGGTTGGCTTATGCGTTCTTCATCTTTCATTGTTCACTCCCGTCATTCACTCCCATCGTTCACTCCAAATTTCCCAGCTTCTTGCGCAGCAGTTGCACTGCCCGGAACACGCGTGACTTCACCGCTGCGGTCGAAAGGTTGAGCGAGTTTGCGATTTCCGCGTGCGGGTAATCTTCGATGAGCGCCAGAGTCGCCACCACCCGCAGCTTGGCCGGCAACTGCTGAAGAGCAAGCCGTACACGGTCCCGCACTTCGCGGCGGACCGCCGGATCAGGAGTTCCGGCGCCGCGCTGCGCCGAGGCTGGCGGATCGTCTTCCAGCGGCGTTTCCTCGATTCTCGCGCGCTTCAGATAGTCGAGCGCAACATTGGTCGCGATTCTTCGCGCCCAGGCTCCGAAGCTGCGACTCGCATCAAACCGGGCGTGTGCCCGGTAGATTCGCCAGAAGGTCTCGACCGTCAGCTCCTCGGCTGCCGCCGGATCGCGCACCATGCGGACGATCCAGGCGTAGACCTCGCCCTGGAATTGGTGGAACAGGCTCTCGAAGGCGTCGAGGTCGCCGGCGGCGAACTGCTCGAACAATTCCGGCGGCGGGCTGATCCGTTCCATGTGTCTCTATATACGCTTACTGGGTGGCGCTGGAGATGGTTTCATGTTTTTGGGGGGAATTTGGCGGACGTGCTCGCTTTGACAAAAGACCCCACCTTGCGCAGTTACAATTTCCTACGGCATGTATTCCGCCCAGCTGCTCGATCATTTTCAGAACCCGCGCAATGGCGGAGAAATTTCCGCCGCCGATGCGGTTGGCGAAATCGAGAACCCGGCGTGCGGGGACATGCTGCGCCTAACTTTGAAAATCGCCTCCGGGCGGATTGCCGAGATTCGCTTCAAGGCAAAAGGATGCGTGCCGTCGATGGCGTGCGCTTCGGCGCTGACCGAACTGGTGGCGGGAAAGAGTCTCGAAGAAGCGCGATCTCTTCGGCGCGATGCCTTAGTCGCCGCGGTGGGCGGCCTGCCGCAGGCTTCGACGCACGCGGCGCAGCTGGCGCTGGATGCGCTGGCAGCCGCTCTGGGCCAACTCAAGTCATAATCCTTCATGGCCTCTGCCCACATTCCCCGCCGCATCGCCTGCCTGCAGCCGAGCGCCACCGTCATTCTCGACGCCATCGGCGAACTGGATCGCGTGGTGGCCTGCACGCGCTATTGCGCCGACGTGGTGCCGGCAGTCGCCGACGGATCGCGCGTGATCCTGGCCGATTCCTGGACCGCCGACGCGGAGCAGATCGTCTCGGCGCGGCCGGACCTGGTGATCGCCGCGGTTCCTTATCAGGAAAAAGCGGTGAGCGAGATTCTTAAGGCAGGCGCGCGATTTCTGGGCCTGGCTCCGAAAACTCTGGCGGATATCTACACGGACGTTGCGGTCATATCCGGCGCAGTGGGAGCGATCGATCGCGGCGAGCAAGTGATCTTGGCCATGCAGGGGCACATTGATGGAATCCGGGCACGGACTGCGAATGCGGCGCGGCCAAGAGTTTTCTGCGAAGAGTGGGGCAAGCCGATCATCGCGTCGCAGCGCTGGGTGGCGGAACTGGTGGAAGCGGCGGGAGGAACGTTCGTCGGCTCGCCCGGCAGCCGGATCACAAGCGAGGAGATCGTCACGCTCGATCCGGAAGTCCTCATCGCGGCCTGGTGCGGCGCCGGCGGCCGCGTTCCGCTGGAGAAAATCATCGCCGAACGCGGCTGGCAGCACACGACCGCTGCGCGCGACGGGCGCGTCTTTTGTATTCGCGACGAATTCCTGAATACCCCCGCGCCCACGCTGCTGTACGGCCTGGATGCGCTGGCCAGCGCCATCCACCCGGAACTGTTTCCCATTCCGGAGCAAGGTACGAAAGGAATGCGCCGTATTACTGACGGCAAGGGTTCCACGGTGTCGAATTCGGCGGGGTGAGTTAAGATTCCAGACATGCCTGTCACCACCAAGATTGAGGAGTTGCGCAACGAGGTCAGCGAGCTGGCGCAAGCGTCGCCCACGGCGCAGGACCTGATGAAGGACCTGGTCCGCCTGCTGCACAATCGCATGCTGAAATACAACTGGGTGGGTTTCTACCTGCTGGAGCCCGGGGCGCACCCTCCTATGCTCGCGCTGGGGGCGTTCGAAGGCGCCATGACCCCGCACACGCGGATTCCCTTGAATCAAGGCATTTGCGGGGCCGCGGCTTCGAGCGGGCAAACGGTGGTCGTCGACGACGTGAGCAAGGATCCGCGCTATCTGGCGTGCTCGCTGGAAACCAAGTCGGAAATCGTAGTGCCCGTGTTTGCCCATGGCAAAGTGGTCGGGGAACTGGACATTGACAGCCATTTTCCGGCGGCGTTTACTCCGGAGCATCAGGCCCTGGTCCAGCACTGCGCCATGCTGGTGGGAAAGAAACTGGAAGCGTCCGGCCACTAAGGGCGATTCGAGATTTTGTTCCGGCGCGGTTGTGTCGGCTGATTTCCAGCAACTACCCCTGCGCTGTCTTCCGTCATGAAACGCGTCGTCGCAGCCTTGATCGCGAAAGAAGGCAAACTGCTGGTGTGCCAGCGCACCCGGCACCAGACGATGCCGTTGAAATGGGAGTTCCCGGGCGGGAAGATTGAGGCCAAAGAGCAGCCGCGCGATGCCCTGCGGCGGGAACTGGAAGAAGAACTGGGGATTCTGGCGAATGTCGGCGACGAGGTCGCGCGCATCCAGCACGAGTATCCCAACGGAGCGATGGTCGAGTTGCGGTTTTTTGTAGTGCGCGAGTACGAGGGAGAAATCGAGAATCGCATCTTCCGCGATATGCAGTGGGCGGTTCCCAAGGACCTGCCGAAATTCGACTTCCTGGAAGCCGATCTGACCCTGGTAAGAGATTTGGCTGCGGGAAAACTTCTGGAGAATTGCTGAGCGCCAGCGGGACGCGATTGTCCGCTTGTTATTGTTCGCGCAGTTTCGGCGGGCGAAGTAGACCCACGGTCGGCCAACCCACCGTCCCTCCGAAGTGTTCCTACCTAACCTGGAGCCAAAGCGTAAACAACGGTCAGAATAATCAAAATCACGGTCGTGGCCCAGGCAATTAGGTTGAACAGGCGCGTGTTGACGTACTCGCCCATCAGTTCCTTCTTGTTGATCAGCAGCAGCATGAAGATCAGCACAAACGGCAGCACGATGCCGTTCAGCACCTGTGACTGCAAGGCGATGTGGATCGCCTTGTCCTGGGGAATCAGCAGCACGAATGCGCCGCCGGCGGCGATGAGCAGCGTGTAAAGCCAGTAGAAGAACGGCGCTTCGCCGAACTTCATCCCGACACCCGACTCAAAACCGAGGCCCTCGCACACCGTGTAGGCGGTCGACAGCGGCAGAATGGATGCGGCAAACAGCGAGGCATTGAACAGGCCGACAGCGAAAAGAATGTAAGCGTAGTCACCCGCGAGCGGCTTCAAAGCCGCCGCAGCATCGGCCGCGACCTTGATGTCACGGAAGCCGTGCACGTAGAGAGTCGCGGCGCAGGCCACGATAATGAACCACGCCACAACGTCGGTGAAGATGCAACCGACGATCACGTCGAGGCGCGAGGCTTTGTAGCCGCGTTTGGTGACTCCCTTCTCCACAATCGACGACTGCAGGTAGAACTGCATCCAGGGCGCGATGGTCGTGCCGATCACTCCAATCACCATGAACAGATAAGCCTGACTGGCAAAAGCATGCAGATGCGGCGGCTTGAATGTGGCAATGGTCGCCTCCTTCCACGCGGGGTGGGCGGGGAATGCGGCCAGAATGTAGGTGACATAGAAGAATGACGCCGCCAGAAATATCTTCTCCACGCTCTTGTATTGCCCGAACACAACAATGACCCACACAATTACGGCACACACGGGCACCGTGTAGTAGCGGGATAATCCGAAGAGTTCGAGGCTGCTGGCGATTCCGATGAACTCGGTCACGACGTTGCCGAAGTTGACGATCAGAATGCCGATCATCATGAAGAACGTGATGCGAAGACCATATTCCTCGCGGATAAGGTCGCTCAGTCCTTTGCCGGTAACCGCGCCCATGCGCGCGCACATTTCCTGGATCACGATCAGCGACACCGTGATCGGGATCATGGTCCACAGCAGAAGATGTCCGTATTGGGCCCCGGCCTGGGAGTAGGTCAGGATGCCGCCGGCGTCATTGTCGACGTTTGCGGTAATGAAACCCGGGCCGACGACGGCGAGGAACAGCAGAATCCGGGTTTTCCAGCTTCTCAGGAACCTCATGCGCGCATTTCGCCGACATAGGGATGAAACAGACTGCCGCTACAAATGACGCATTAGGATAAACGCAGCCCGCGAATCGGCCAAAGGAAAAGTGCAGTATTTCAGACAGAGGAATTATCGGAGTTGATCCGGCTTCAGTATCGAGTGACCCCCACATTGAGACCCGGCGTGCGGGATGCGCCGCTGGCTGGGCGACTACTCTTCTCTCAGGGCGACCGCGGGATCGACGCGGGCCGCACGCCAGGCCGGAATCGCCGCCGCCAGAATCATGACGGGTGCGACTGCCAGCAGCACGCCGGCGTAGGTGAGCGCATCGGTGGCTTTCAGGCCGAACAGCATCGCGCTCATAATCCGCGACCCGAACAACGCGAGCGCCAGACCGAGAGTCACGCCCAGTGCGGCGATGCGGCCCGCGCGTCCCAGCACCAGCGCCAGCACATGGCGCGGCGAGGCGCCCAGCGCCATGCGCACGCCAAACTCCGGAATCCGCTGTGTGGTCACATAGCTCATCACACCGTACATCCCCGCCATGGCGAGCAGAACCGCCAAGCCGGCAAACAGCCCGGCCAGCATCATCTGCAGGCGGGGTGTAGCAATCGAGTCCGACACCATCGCTTCCATGGTGGTGAACTTGGCGGCGGTTTCAGGACTGAGCCCGCGCATTTTGCGTCTCACCGGATCGATCAACGATATCGGCGAAACGGCGCTGCGCATAACGATCTCCACTTCGTTGCCGTAGTAGGGATGCTGCAGCAGCGGCATGTAGAGCGTCGGGCCGGGCGACTCTGCGGGCGAGTCCTGGCGAACATCGGCTGCCACCCCTACCACGGTCATCCATTTCGGTTCATCGAGGCCGCACTCGATGGTGTGGCCGATGGGGTCCTGGCCCGGAAAACTCTGCCGCGCCAGCGACTCGCTGATGATGGCGACAAAGGGGCTGTCGTAGCCGTCGCCGGCGGTGAAGTCGCGGCCGCGCTGCACAGGAATGCCCATGGTGGAAAAATATCCGGGTCCGGAGAGGCTGAAAGTAGCCTGCGGCAGGTCGTCGAGATGCTGGCGGAAGTCCCGTCCGTCTACGCCGTAGCCGCCGTTGGAGCCGTACTGGCCGGTGGGAACGCCCATGGCGGCCGCCGCGGAGGTTACGCCGGGAATCTTTTTCAACTGATCGACGGCAGTTTCGAAGAAGCGTCCGGCTTTGAGATAGTCAGCGAGCGTGTGTGCCGGATCGTGAGCGTACATCACCAGCATGCCCTGAGTGCGGTAACCGAGATCCACGCTGTTGAGCGCGACAAAACTGCGGAAGAGCAGCGCCGCACCCACGGCCAGTGCGAACGACAGCGCCACCTGTGCCACCACCAGCGCATGGCGCATCCCGCCGGAAGAACCGGCCAGGCCGCGCCCACCCTGCTTTAAGGCGTCGCTGACGTCAACTCTGGCCGCCTGCCATGCCGGACTCATGCCAAATAGAACACTGGCAAGCAGCGACAGGCCCATGGCAAATCCCAGGACCGTCCAATTCACCTGAATATCGGCCAGGCGCGGCAATCCCACCTGCTGGGCGGCGGATTGCGCCAGCACCCGCGTCCCCGCCAATGCCAGCAGGAGTCCCAGCGCCCCGCCCGCGAGCGCCAGCACGACGCTTTCCGCCAGCAACTGCCGGGCGAGGGCTGCGCGGCTGGCGCCTAGCGCGCAGCGCACCGCCATCTCCCGCTGCCGGGCCGTGGAGCGGGCCAGCAGCAAGTTGGCCACGTTGGCACAGGCGATGAGTAATACCAGCGAGACCGCGCCCATCAGAAAAAACAGCGTGCTGCGCACCGAGCCCACCAACTGCTCCCGTAGAGGAACCGCCAGGAATGTCTTGCCTTTGTTGGTATCGGGGTAGGCGCTTTCGAGCCGTTCCCCGACAGTCTTCAACTGAGCGTTAGCCGCGTCGACGGACGTCCCCGGACGCAGCAGGGCCACAGCGTGATAGTTGTATGCGCTGCGCTCCATGCTTTCCGGCAGCGACGAGGTCGCAAGCCATACCTCCGAGTCCTGCGGGAAGCGAAAACCCGCGGGCACGACGCCGACGATCTCGTAGGCGACGCCTTCCATGCGCAGCGTTTGGCCCAGGGCGGCCGCGCCCGACCCGAAATTACGCTGGGCGAAGGGCAGGCTGACCATGGCTCCCGGCTGCGCCCCGCTTTCCATCGCAGTCGACTCAAAGCCATGTCCGAAAGCCGGAGCGACTCCAAACACGGCAAAGAAGTTTCTTGTCACCAGATAGGTTCCGACGAACTCGGCATGGCTGGCCATCTGCACGCCCATTTCGCCGCCGGAGTAAAAACTGACCTGATCGAGAGCCGACGCGGTGGAGCGGATATCGACCAGATCGGGTCCGGTCACGCGCGGGAAGGCGTGCCCCTCCTGTGCCTCGAACGTGTTCAGCTGCACAATGCGCGCGGCGTTGGGATAGTCCAGTGGCCGCAACAGCACGCCGTTCACGACACTGAACATCGCGGTATTGGCGCCAATGCCGAGTGCCAGGGTCAGGATGGCGACGGCGGAAAAGGAAGGGTTGTGCTTGAGCGTGCGCAGCGCATGGCGGAGTGTGTAGAGCATGGCTTTCCCCTGACCAATACGGAGGCGCAGCCGCAGAAGTTCCACGCCCGGACTCGGAGCTCTTACAGCTTCGCCCGCAGCATGCTGATCACGTCGTCGGAGGTGATGATTCCGGTCAGCTTGTTATGTTCATCGACCACGGGGAGGGTAGGCAGGTTGTATTTGTCGAACAGTTCCGCGACCTCGTTTTCCGTGGCGCCCTCGCGGCTCAGAATCAGCGGCTCCTGCGTGAGCGATAACATGGGGGTCGAAGACTGGGCCAGCACCAGGCGAGGCAGGGGCACGGCGCCCACCAGCGTGCCGTGGGAATCGACCAGATAGATGGTGCTGACGGCCTCGACGCCGCCTTCGAATAGGCGCATGGAATCGATGGCGTTCTGTACGGTCGCCGCCACCGGCAGGGCAAGGAATTCCGTGGTCATGCGGCCGGCGGCGGTTTCTTCCTTGTGTTCGAGCAGCTCGACGACTTCCTGCTGCGCTGCCGGCTCCATCTGGATCAGGATCTGCTCGGTGCGGTCTTCGGTCAGCTCGCCCAGCAGGTCGGCGGCAGCGTCGGGGTTCATTTCCTCGACGATGTCGGCGGCGCGTCCGGAGTCGAGCGACTCGACAATGGACTTCTGCACCCTGGGCTCAACTTCTTCCAAGGCCTCGGCGGCGACTTCCTCATCGAGCGTCTGGAACACGGCCTGGCGCTCGTCGGGCGCGAGATCTTCCACAATGTCGGCGATGTCGGCGGGATGCAGCTTGGCCAGGCCTTCGTGAGAGATTTTGAGTTTGACCCGGCGCGCCGGATCGGTTTCGATGAGGTCGACAAAATTCCACGGAATGCTGCGCGGTGGAATCCTGCCCAACAGTGCGTGCAGAGCCAGGCGCGGCGCCACCCCGCGCAGCAGGCGGCGCACCGCCCCGCGCGCTCCCACGTCCACGGAATGGACGCGCAGCACGGGCCGGGTGTGGGTCAGGTCGCGGGGAGCATCCAGCTGCAGGTCGACGTCATTGACCCGGACGACCTTCCGTCCGTTAATGTCGATCACCTGTTGATCGAGCAGGTCGCGCTCCAGAAGGAACAGTCCTTCGGTCGCATGGGCAGGGGGCCATTCTGCGACAGCAGTCGCCGCCTTAACGCCGCCATTGATGGCCGACACGGCGGCAAACGGCAGCACGCGGTTTCCCGACCCGGTCTTGACGATCAACGAGGCAATCCGGGAGCGGTCCTCCTGGGGCGCGAGTGTCACCTCGCGCACACGCCCGCTGGCCGCGCCCGACGGGTCATACACCGTGGCGCCCAGCAAATCGCTGAGGGCTAGAGTCAGCATCCCGCTAGAGAATAACCAACTGGCGGGGGATTGCGGAACAAAATTCGAGCGCGGCGGGCCGGATTTCGGATGGACGCCTAGCGCCTGCCCTCCGGCTGTCGGATTGGGCCCCATAGCCCGTTCCACGGAATGAAACTCCTCATCCGGCGACGGAACCGGGGCCTCGTTCCACACGTATAATCGAGAAGGTGCGGCTCCTTTTCGACATCTTCGGCCAGACCCTGCGCACGCTCTGGGCGCATAAGCTGCGCTCATTCCTGACCATGTTCGGGATTGCCTGGGGCGTAGGTTCCCTGCTGCTGCTGGTGGGGGTGGGCGAAGGCTTTCGCTCGGGCAACAAGAAGGAGTTTGATGAGATTGGCCAGAACATTCTGTTCATCTGGTCGGGCCGCGCGCCGGTCCTGCAGGGCAGCTTCACGGCATTGCGGCAGTACTACCTGACCGTCAACGACTATCAGGACATTCTGCGCGAGTGCCCCAGCGTGAGCGCGGCCGCGCCGGTCATCCGCCGCAGCGACATCCGCGCGGTCAGCGACTTCTACCAGGCCAGCGGCCAGATCATGGGCGTTCCCGCCACGTTCAACCAGATCCGTTACCTTCCCATCAACCAAGGCCGCTGGCTCAACGACATGGATGATGCCCAGAAGCGGCCGGTGATCGTCCTGGGAGACGAGGCTCGGCGCACGCTGTTCATGGGACGGCCCTCGGTGGGCAGCACGATTCTGCTGAACGGCATCCGCTTTCAGGTCATCGGCACGCTGAAGCGCATTGGCCATGGCGACGACACGAACCAGAATCTGCAGAGCTTCGTGCCCTTCAGCGCCATGCGCGAATATTTCCCTCCGATGAATGTGGGCGAAGCCAGCGGCGTGATCTCGTTCATCAACTACCAGCCCAGGACGCGCGCCCTGCACGAGGCGGCCATGGCGGAAGTGCACAAGGTCATCGCCCGCAACCACGGGTTCGACCCGAACAATCCCGATTCGTTCGATGAATGGGACACGGTGCAGACCTCAGACCAGGTGGGCAAGATTTTCGACGCCATGAACACGTTTCTGGGCAGCGTAGGCCTGGTCACGCTGGCCCTGGGGGCGATCGGAATCATCAACATCATGCTGGTCGCCGTGGCCGACCGCACGCGCGAAATCGGATTGCGCAAGGCGCTCGGTGCCACCAAGGCCAGCATCATGTTTCAATTCTTCGTGGAGGGGGCGTTTCTGACTTTGCTCAGCGGGGGCATCGGCATCGCGGGCGCGGCCGCAATCATGAGCGCGCTTTCCGGAGTCGATATGGGTACTTTCGATCCTCCCAAGCTGGTCGCCTCGACCGCGAC
Source organism: Candidatus Sulfotelmatobacter sp. (assembly GCA_035266285.1). Taxonomy (GTDB): domain Bacteria; phylum Acidobacteriota; class Terriglobia; order Terriglobales; family Acidobacteriaceae; genus Sulfotelmatobacter. Next base: position 30,615 of record DATFNR010000089.1, on the reverse strand, counting down.
CCTGGCGCTGTTGTCCCTGACCGTGGCCGGAGTTGCCGCCGGCCTTTATCCCGCGCGGCGCGCGGCGGACCTGGAGCCGGTGGAGGCCCTGCGCAAGGAATAAAGGAATAGCCTTGCGCTCTTGAGGATGAGGATGGCGATGGATCAGTTTCCCGGCACCGTGCTCCAGCTCAAGAAAGAGTCCGCGCCTGGGCTCGAATCCGGCGGCGCCGTCGCTCGTCCACGGCGGGCTCTGGGGCCGGTAGTCCCGTCTTACCGCGATTTGCTGCGGCAGGCGGTTTCGGCCATGCGCCACGACCTGCGGCGCACGCTGCTGACCATGGCCGGGATGGCGTGGGGCATCGCTACAGTGGTTCTGCTGCTGGCTTACGGCAATGGTTTCGCCCGCGCCATCACCAACATCTTCGAGAGCTTCGGCGCCACCGCGGTGGGAGTTTTTCCGGGACGCACTTCGCAGCAGGCGGGCGGCAACAAAGCCGGAGTGCAGATCCGCTTCACCAACGACGACATGGAACTGTTGCGCAACAACGTCCCCTTGGCGCGGCACTTTTCCCGCATGGCGGAGAAGCAGTCGAACGTGCAGAACAACAACCGCTCGTTCAGCTTCCCGGCCATGGGCCTCGATCCGTCTATCGAGGACATCTGGAACCTCGACGTGGCTGAGGGCCGCTTTCTCAACGACGCCGACAACATGCAACACGGCCTGTATGCGGTGCTCGGTTCGGAGGCTCGCGAACGGCTGTTTTCCGGCATGCCCGCAGTCGGAGAAACCATCCGCGTGGACGGCGTAACCCTGCAGGTGGTGGGCGTGCTCAAGGCGCGCATGCAGGAAGGGGACGACGACGATAACCGCGTGGTCTACATCCCTTACAACTCCATGGACGTCCTCAAGGACACGCACTATCTGGACGGCATGTGGCTCGATTCAGCCGGACTCGATCACGAGAAGATGGCCAAGACCATCAAGGAGACGCTCGCCGCCGCGCACAGCTTCAAGGCCACCGACGAGCGCGCAGTTTTCGTCTTTGATGCGCAGAAGCAGCTCTCGCAGTTCGGCATCATGAGCGCCATGCTGAAGATTCTTCTCGGCCTGATCGGTACGGTGACGCTGAGCATTGGCGGGGTCGGGTTGATGAATATCATGCTGGTCTCTGTGACCCAGCGCACGCGGGAAATCGGCGTAGAAAAGGCTCTGGGCGCGCGCAAGCGCGACGTCGGCTTTCAGTTTCTGGCGGAGGCCATGGTCATCACCGCCCTGGGCGGGCTGCTGGGCGTGGCGCTTTCCTACGTAGTATCTCTGTCTGTGGGCCGGCTGACGCTGTACAGCGCCATGGCCAAGCACGCCGAGGCGGGAGACATCCGACTCGTCGTTTCCCCGATGATCCTGCTGGCATCCGTGTTGATCCTGGCGGTGGTGGGCGTGATCAGCGGGATGATCCCTGCCCTGCGCGCCTCGAACCTCGATCCCATCGAAGCCCTGCGCTACGAGTAGAGGCATTAACCACAAAGGACACGAAGGTACACGAAGGAAGCCAACCCGGACGGTTTCCTTCGTGTACCTTCGTGCCCTTCGTGGTTCAAGAACCTACTCCCCCGAGCGCGGGCGTTACAATCAATTCTGACCCATGTTGGACGACATCCTCACGCTGCCCCCTCCGCCCGCCGATGCCCGCGTCGCCTACGGTTCGGATCCCAATCAGTTTCTCGACCTGCGCCTGCCTTCGGCCAAAGACAAGGGACCGTTTCCTCTGGTCATCAACATTCACGGCGGATTCTGGCGGGCCAAATACAATCTCGATCATGCCGGGCATTTGTGCGCGGCGCTTACCGCCAAGGGCGTAGCCACGGCCAATCTCGAATACCGCCGCGTGGGCAATGACGGCGGGGCGTGGCCGGGGACGTTTTCCGACATTCGCGAGGCTTACAGCTTCCTGCTGCAGAATGCGCGCACCCGCAATTTCGATTCGCAAAAAGTCCTCGTCATGGGCCACTCCGCCGGGGGACACCTTGCCTTGTGCCTCGCCGGCCATGAGCCCACTCTGACCCGCGTGATCTCGCTCGCCGGAGTCGTCGACCTGCAGCGCGCCTATCAGCTTCACCTCAGCAACGATGCAGTGGTCGAATTCCTGCGTGGAACGCCCAGCGAAGTGCCCGACCACTACCGCGAGGCCGATCCCATGCAGCTTTCCATTCCCCAGGCGCGGCAGTGGCTGATTCATGGCTCGGCCGACGACACGGTTCCGCCCGCCTTCAGCCGCGACTATGTGGCCGCCAAGCAGAAGAAGACTGGCAAGGAAAAAGAAGACGCGCAGCTGCTCGAGATCTCCAGCGCCATCCACTCCGATCTGATCGATCCGCGCACCGCGGCCTGGAAGGCAGTCGAGCAAAAGGCCCTGCAGCTTCTGAGTTAACGTAGCCTCGGACGCATTCGTACGGGGGCGGACAAGGCGTCCGCCACTCCACGAGCTGGAACTAGTCCACGCCCAGGCCTGCCAGCATTTCCTCCAGCAGCGCAGCGTCGATGCTCAGACGTCGCCCGTGGGCCTTCACATCTTCCATCTCATCGAAAGCGCGGAACAGGCGCAGCTTTGCGGCGGCATACTGCTCGGATTCGCCGAGCGGGCGGCCGTGCGCGCGGGCCCAATCGGCCAACGAGCTCTCGCGCAGAAACACGCTCACGGCGTATGTGAGCTTGCGGTCGGACGTGACATCGAAGACGAATTCGGTCGCGGGAGTCTCCGGATCACCGGGAAGAGCAGGGCGTTTGCCGACAAAATAGTACTGGTAGACGTATCCCTGGGCGCCGGTATAGGTCTTGAGGCGGCGGACGGTCATGGGGAACATTATCGAACGGGAGCAGGACGTTTGTCTTACGGAAGGGCGCAGGGGTAGTGTCCTAAATTCGGGAACCACGAAGGGCACGAAGTCACACGAAGGGATTAATTTTTTCAGGCTCTCCTTCGTGTTCCTTCGTGTCCTTTGTGGTCAATTTAGGACACCACGGGCGCAGGGGTGCGGTTGGGAATTGTTGAATTTTGATTGTCGATTGTTGAATGAAAACCCGGAAATGCCCCCAAACCCTGGGCTTTTCATTCAACAATCAAAAATCAACAATCAACAATGGTCCAAACTAAATCTCTCCCTCCATCCTGCCGATATCTCTCCAGGGAGCATTATGCCGCTGCTCTGGCAGTCTGTCGCGATCGTCGCGCTCGTTCTGCTGGTCGTGTACCAGCAGTTCCGGCTTTTCCGGATCCGCCGCCACACCCGGAAACAGGCGGAGCTGTTTCAGATCGTCACTGAGAACGCGGCCGACATGATCGCGCTGGTCGACGTGAAAGGGCACCGCCTGTACAACAGCCCGGCCTACAAGAGGATCCTCGGCTACTCGACAGCGGAGTTGGGAGAGACCTCCGCTTTTGAGCAAATCCATCCCGACGACCGCTTCAAAGTGCTGGACGCGGCGCGGGAAGCGCGCGAGACGGGGATCGGCAGGCGCCTGGAGTACCGCATCCGGCATAAGGACGGCAGCTGGCGAATTCTGGAGTCGGTGGCCAGCGCCGTGCGCGACACGCAGGGCGAGGTCGCAAAGCTGGTCATCGTGAACCGCGACATCACCGAGCGCAAGCGGGCGGAGGAGAAACTCGAGCACAATCTGTTTCATGATCCCCTGACCGGCCTCCCCAACCGGCGGCTGTTCCTCGACCGGCTGCGGCATGCCTTTGTTAGGGCCAAGCGCGATTCCGGACACGAGTATGCTCTGCTGCTGGCCAACGTCGATCATTTCAAGGTATTCAACGAACGTCTGGGCACGGCGGCCGGCGACCAGGTGCTGCAGGAGATCGCGCGCCGGGTCGGGGCGTGCTTGCGCCAGGACGACACTATCGCCCGGGGCGCCAACGGCGCCGCTGAGCCGGCGTTATCGCGGCTGGGCAGCGATGAGTTCACCGTTCTGCTGGACTCGATCTCCGATCCCAGCGACGCCATGCGGGTTGCTACTCGCATGCAATCGGCCGTGGCCGAACCGCTGATGGTCGAAGGGCAGGAAGTGCGGATTTCCTTCAGTGTCGGAATCGCGCTGAACACATCGACGCACGAACAGCCCGAAGACATGCTCAAAGATGCCGACACGGCCATGCGCCGCGCCAAAGCCCTGGGAGGATCGCGCTGCGAGGTCTTCGACGAAGCCATGCACAGCCGCGCCATGGGACGCATGCGCCTGGAGGCGGACCTGCGGGCCGCGATCGCGCAGCGCCAGTTCCGCATTCACTATCAGCCCGTGCTGCAACTCGACACGCAGAGCCTGGTCAGCTTTGAAGCGCTGCTGCGGTGGGAGCATCCCACGCAAGGCCTGATTTCTCCCCACCGCTTTCTCGAGGCGGCCGAGGATAGCGGGCTCCTGGTCTCGATCGGGCACTGGCTGGTGATGCAAGCCTGCCGGCAATTGAGCGAATGGGAAATCAGCAATTCCGCCGGGCGGCCCGTGAGCCTGACGCTCAACGTATCCGCGCGGCAGTTCGCCGACGCCCGCCTGGTCAACGATCTGCAGGACGCTCTGCAGCAGACCGGAGTCGATCCCGCGCGCCTGCAACTGGAGATGACCGAGACGGTCGCGGCGGCGGATCCGAAACTCACCGTGACCGTGCTCGCGCACCTCAAGCACATGGGAATCGGCGTGATCCTCGACGATTTCGGCGTGGGCTCGGCTTCGCTGCGCGGGCTGTGGCAGTTTCCCGTGGATGCGCTCAAGATCGACCGCTCCCTGGTGCGGGAGATGCAGACGGACACCGCCGCGTCCGACATCGTGGAGACCATCATCGCGCTGGGCCACAAGATGAATCTGCGGGTCATCGCCGAGGGCATCGAAACCGCGCGGCAGGCCGAGCGCCTGCGCGAACTGGGATGCGAGTACGGGCAAGGGTACTATTTCTCCCAGCCGCTGGAAGCGAAAGCGGCATTGCAGTTCCTGCGGCGGCAGGCGGTTCCGGCGCGGGCCGGGGCGGGCACCACCGAGCGGTAGCAGCAGGGAACGCGATCTCGGCGTCGTGACCCGAGAGCCTAACCCGAGGGACTAGCCGTGATAACTAAGCGTTCAGGCTACTCCATGATTAGTCAAAATGTACGTCTTGACAGTAAGGCCTCCCTGGGAAATGATCCTCCCGAATTTGGGGCGGAGTAAAAGTTGTCAGTAGGACGCCGCCACAACGGCGAACCCCTTCCCTCACTCGATTGAACTGAACCCACCCACGAAGGTTTGAGACGCGCGAGCCTAGTTTCTCTCTGGCCAATCTGGCCCGCGCACAGACCGGTAATTCGGCCCCGGGCCCGCTTGCAAAAGCGATTCGACCGCAAAGGCACCCGCCGGGCTGCCCCTGCGCCAACTACCATCTCCAACCCAGGAGGTCACGATATGCCCGCTCAATTTTGCCGAAATAAGACTGGGTCAGGCCTGCGCTGGATCTGGGGCGCTGCGCTGATACCTCTTCTGCTTTGCGTCCTTGCGGCGCAAGCCCAAAATCCTAGCACGATCAACGCCCCAGATTGTAACGATCCCGACGCGCACGACCTGGCCTGCACTGAGCTCACGCGCGCACTGGTCAACCAAGCCCACACTCAAGGATACCCGTACTACCTCGGGCACGCCGAGCCGAGAATTCACTTCTTTTCCACGCGGGGAACGTCGGGCTACGACATGCAGTACAAGATTGCGCTTCCGCTCACCGAGCCGGCGCCCAAGCAGGACGGATCGGCCGTAGCGAACTTTGAGCTCTATTCCGCATTCTGGCTCGGCCTGAGCGTGTGCGATCCCAACTCAGGGGCCGGTGGCGCGTGCGTTGCGGATAGCGACACTAACAATCCTTCCACGGCGGGATCGGGTTTTCTGGAGTTGCAGTTCTTTCCGCCTGGGGACAGTTGCGGCACCACCACGCAGTGGTGCGCGCTTCTGCACATCAATACCTTTCAGAACTTTAACGCCTTCACGCAGGCGAATTGCAAGGAACCTACGACGGCAACGCTTGTGACCACGAACGGGGTGCCGGGAGGGCCGACCCTTTTCATGAACAACGGCGACAGCCTGGTGGTGACCATTCAAGATACCGCCGCCGGCTTGGAAACCGATATTGACGACCTTACGACTTCCACCACCGGGTCGATGGTGGCCAGCTCGGGCAACGGTTTTGTGCACAACGCGAACCAGACCGACTGCACCACGACCGCCTTTACCTTCCATCCCGAGTTCGCCACGGCCTCGCCGGGGCAGGGTACGACGTGGGCGTCCGGATCTCCGAACGTCTCCTGGGCCTTCGAGATTGGCCACTGGGAGCTGTGCGGAGATTCAGGCTGCGCGACACTGCCTGACGGCGGTGATGCCGACGATACCGGTTGCGGGGCGATTCGCGGGATCGGAGGTTGCACGGGCTCGGATCTGGACCACGATGGAACGCCTTACCTGGCCGATTGGCCCAGCGGGAATGCGGCCTATCCTGACTCCTTTATCTTCGGCTCCCCTGACAACAAAGGTGTGGGTCCGATGAGCGCCCATCCGACCGCCCTTACGACGTACGACGAGGGATATCTCAATTTCTCGTTCTTCTCAACTGAGGGTACGACCGGAACGTTTTACCCGTTCTACTCGCAGGCGGGCACCGGGACATCGTGCGTGTTTAACTTCGGGAACGATATTACAGGCACGACAACCAATGATTTCGGGCAGCGGGCACAGTTCGATTCATCGATCTTGAATCCCTGCCTTCCCGGCATCTCGTCCGATCTGTCCATCAGCAAGAGCGGCCCCGCCACGGCGGCTGCGGGCACAAATGTAACCTATTCGATTGTCGTATCGAACTTCGGGCCCAGCAACGCCACCGGCGTGACCGTGACAGATACTCTTCCGCCCGGGGTCACGCTGGTTTCCACCTCCATCGCCTGCACCAATGCGGCGGGAACTCTGACCTGTCCCATTGGCGCCCTGGCCGACACGGCGACCAGCACCTTCACGGTGACCGTCCACATCCCGAGCTCTTTCGGGGGAGGCGGATCGATCACCAACTTTGCCAGCGTCACCGGAGACCAGATCGACTCGAATCCCAACAACAACAACTCCTCGGCAACGACGGGCGTGCTTGCCGTAGCCGATCTCGCGACCAGCAAGACTGGACCAACCAATCCGGTGGCGGCGGGAACGAACATCACCTACACGATCGGAGTCAGCAATGCCGGCCCTTCGGACGCGCCCAACGTTGTGGTCACGGATACCCTGCCGGTTGGCGTCAACTTTGTGTCGAGCACAGCAGGATGCTCGGGCACAACCGTTCTCACCTGCAACCTGGGAACGCTGGTCAACGGCGCAAGCACCAGCTTCAATGTAACGGTGGGTGTGCCTGCGAATTACTTGTCCAGCCGCAGCGAGACGACAACCAGCATCAGCCAAACGGCGGCGGTGACCTCGAGCGCGACTGATCCCAACCTCCTCAACAACACGGCAACAGTGAACACCACGCTCATCGCGGTGGCCGACCTGTCGATCGCTAAGAGCGCCGCGCCTAATCCCGTCGACGCGGGTACTCCTCTCAAGTACACCATCACCGTCAGCAACGCCGGTCCTTCGGACTCGACTGGCACAACTGTCACCGATGTTCTGCCCGCCGGGGTGAATTTCACCACAAGTTCGATCGGGTGCAGCGGCACGACGACTCTCACGTGCCCGATTGGAACGCTTGCTGCCGGAGCAACCACCATCTTCACCGTCACGGTCGCGATTCCTGCCAATTACCTGTCCAGCAGGTTCGAGAAGACCGCGACCATCACCAATACGGCAACTGTCGCGCCCGGCGCGGGCGTGACCGACCCGAACCTGGTCAACAACACGGCTTCGGTATCCACCACAGTAATTCAGGTGGCGGATGTCGAGATCGCTGTGAGCGAGGCGCCCAATCCCGTCCATCAAGGAGGCACAGCCACTTACACGATGACCTTCAAGAACACGGGGCCATCGGACGCACCCTTCGCGCAGATTCTGCAGTACTCCCCGGCAGGCTTCATCTTCGCTGGGTCGACCTACGGAACCTGCAGTCCAGGGGTCAAGGACACCGTGTGCTCGCTCGGGCCTGACATGCCCGTTGGGTACACCCAAACCTTCACGATCACGTATAAGGTTCCAGCCAAGTTCCTGGGTGGGGCAACCTCCAAAATCGTGATCAGCCAGATCGGTATCAGCAGCCAGGCTATCGATCCCGATCCGGCGGACAGTACGAACTTCGTGACAACAACCGTGATCAAGTAACGCAACTCGACGCTACAACCGTCCCTGCGCGATCTCCAGTCGCGCAGGGACGGCTTTTTGTATGGCTTTTCGCGCGCCCGTTGACTTGCGTATTTTGCCAAGGCGTAACTGGACTGATCCCTCGGGCAGTCCCCGCGCCGCGGCAGTAGGAAGCTTCTAGCGCGCGCCGTTTCCGGGAGAGACGACGCGGCCATATTCGGAGGCACGGCTCAGGCGATCAAACATTTGCCAGGCTGCGAGCGAGACCTTGCTGATGGCTTCTTCTCCGTCGCGCTCGTTGCGCAGAAACGCCGTCATCACGCAGATCACGTAGGGGCGGCCTTCCACGAAGACGATGCCGGAATCGTTGCGCACAGCTTCGAGCGAGCCGGGTTTGTTGGCGACCTTGAGGCCGGCTGGCAGATCGCGGGGAATCCAGGAGTCCTTGTTGGTGCTGAGGATTTTGAAGAAATCGGCCGTGGATTCTTTGTTGAGCACCTTGCCGTGGTAGATGGCCTCGAGCAGCGTCATCATCTCGCGTGGGGTGGAGATGTTCTCGCGCCCCTGTTTCGTAGCCTCAAGGTCCATCATCTTGCGCCGCAGGCGGGTGTGCGTGAGGCCGAGCGAGTCGAGCATGGCGTTCACGTTCTGCATGCCGACGCGGTCGATGAGAACATTGGCGGCAGAGTTGTCGCTGACCGCGACCATCATCGTCGCCAGGTCGCGCAGCGTGACCCGGGTCACGCCCGGCGTCAGCCCGTTCATGATGTCGCTGTCTTGCACCAGGTCCGACGACTGCACGGTGTACAGATCCGTGAGCTTCAGCTTGCCTTGTTCCGCCTGATGGTAGAGGCCGGCAAGGACCGCGACTTTGATGGAACTAGCCTGGGCAAACACTTCGTCTTCGTGCAGAAAGAAATGATCGCCATTGCTGAGGTCTTCAATGGCGACGCCCATCACCCCGTCGAGATGCTGGTCGACGTCCGCGATGTTGGCTTCGAGTTTCTGCCAGAGCACTTTTTGTTTGCCAGCGGATGGCGCGCTCTGGGCGAAGCTTGTGGCGAGCAGCAGCGTGTAACAGAGGATACGTTTCATCGAGGGCTCAGCCATCGATCTTCGCCTCCCGCAGCTGTTTCACTGCAGTTTCAGAACTGACCGGCGAGTAGTACACCTCTTTGAAGGTATAGGAACGCGCTTTCCCGCCGACTACGGGAAGGATCTCGATGTGCCAGTGGTAGTCGTCGTCGATCGTCTTCCAGTAGCCGAGATTCTTGGAAGGGTGCATGGTGCTGGGCGAAGTGTGCAGAACGAGATGAAAATCTTCCGTGATGGATCGGACGCGCTGCAGCGTCCGGCGCAGCAGGGCGGCCAGATTCACGCGCAGTCCGGGCTGGTTCAGTCCGGTCCGCTCAAAGGAAGCTTCGTGTTCCCGCGGCAGAATCCAGGTTTCGTAGGGAACGCGCGGAGCATAGGGACAGAGCGCAAGATAGTCGCCGCGGGCTTCGACCACGCGCGCGGCCTGGCGCTCCTCCTGCTGGAGAATGTCGCAGAACACACAGCGCTCCTTGCTGACAAAGTACTCGCGTCCCGCGCGCAGCTCGTAGAGCACGCGCCGGGGAACGAACATGGTTGCGGTGATCTGCGACGTGGGATGGCTGAACTCCTGCCCGGCATTCTTGCCGTAATCCTTGAACAGGCTGACGTACTTGATGCGGGGATCGCGCTTGAGGTCGAGAATGCGTTCGGCCGCGAGGCGGAGAAAGTGGCCGATCTCTTCGTCGCCGGCCTTCCACAAATGCCGCTCGTGGCGCGGGTTTTCCACCAGAACCTCGTGTGCGCCGATGGAGTGCATGCGATCGTAGATGCCGTCGCCGCGGCGTCCGGGATCGCCTTCGATGCGGTAGAGCGGCGCCGGATGCACTACCGATCGAGCCGACCACTCCGTGCCGGGACTGTTCGGCACGGTCGCAATCACCTGCAGGGGCGCCGTCGCGTCGGCGCAGAAACGGCAGGGTATGTCCTGCCGCGGCGCGCTCTCGGCCTGTTCGTCCCCGGTGATGACCCACGAGCGGGTGATGGGATCCTTGCGCAATTCCACGAGCCAAGGAGAACATTGAAGAGAATCCCAGTCAACTGCGATCTGCGTTTCTCAGCTTCGCGCCCAGCCCGAAGAGGGCCCGGTGCTTTGTTATAATCCGCCGAAGCCCGCCTGATGTGACGAGCCTGATCCGACGAGCTTGATCCAACAAGAAAGATGACCGAGCCGTCCACTCCGCTGATGCGGCAATACGCCGCCGTCAAGAAGCAACATCCCACCGCGCTCCTGTTCTTCCGGCTGGGGGATTTCTACGAGCTGTTCTTCGATGACGCCGTGGTGGCCGCGAAAGAGCTGCAGATCACTCTGACCTCCCGCAACAAGGAAAAAGGAATCGCGGTGCCGATGTGCGGCGTGCCCTACCACGCGGCCGAGGGCTACATTGGCAAGCTCATCCGCAAAGGCTTCAAGGTGGCGATTTGCGACCAGATGGAGGACGCGCGGCTGGCCAAAAAGCTGGTCCGGCGCGAGGTGACGCGCGTGGTAACGCCGGGCACGGCGGCCGACGCGTCGCTGGGATCGGACGAGAACAATTTTTTAGCCGCGCTGGCGCAGGTGGGAGATCGGGTTGGATTTGCCGCTCTGGATTTGTCGACCGGCGAATTCCGAGCCACCGAGTTTGCCGGCGAAGGAGCCTTCCGCCGCGTGCAGGAGGAATTGGAACAGCTTCGCCCGAAAGAATTGCTGTACGGATCGTCGGCGCCGCTGTTTGACAGCGAGGCAGGTGCTCCAAAGAAAATCATGTGGGGACAGCCGCCCTCGGCTGCCCTGAGCGGAGTCGAAGAGCCTGCCCTGAGCTTGCCGAAGGGGGCTGTCCGGCCGAACGAAGCTCGGCTGTCTTCCGTCTGCACCGAGACTCCGCTCGATGACTGGATCTTCGCCCCCGATCACGCGATTCCTCTGCTTGAAAATCATTTCGGCGTGCTGTCCCTTGAGGGATTCGGCCTGGCCGGGCACAGCGCGGCGGCGGCGGCCGGGGGCGCCATTCTCTATTATGTGCGCTCGACACAACGCGGCAAGCTCGACCACGTGGATCGCATCGGCTGGTACGAGCGCCAGAATTGCCTGGTGCTCGACGCGGTCACGGTGCGCAATCTGGAGCTGATCGAGCCGCTGTTTGCCGGCACGGACGCGGGCGTCACGCTATTTCGCTCCATCGATTCCGCCGTCACGCCCATGGGCAAGCGTCTGCTGCGGGCGTGGCTGCTGCGGCCGTCGCTCGATCTGAATGAAATCAATGCCCGGCTGGACGCGGTCGAAGTGGGAGTGAAGGGCACGGTCGCGCGCGAAGAGTTGCGCCGCGCGCTCGATGGCGTCCTCGACCTGGAGCGCCTGCTCAGCCGGGTAACGCTCGAAACCGCGAATCCGCGGGATGTGCTCGCGCTGGCCGCATCGCTCGCCCGGATTCCCTCGGTCAAAGCCGCGGCGGCGCGGCTGAAGGCTCAGCGCCTTGCCGCTCTCCACGCGGCGCTCGACGAGCTGAACGATCTGCGCTCGCGCATCGAGAAGACCATCGTTCCCGAGCCGCCCTTGAGTTTCGCTGACGGCGGAGTCATCGCCGCCGGCATCGATCGCGACCTCGACGAGTTGCGCGAACTGTCCCGCAACAGCAAGCAGGTGCTGGCGCAGATCGAGCAGCGCGAGCGCGGCCGCACCGGCATCTCGTCGCTCAAAGTCAAATTCAATTCCATCTTTGGCTACTACATCGAAGTCTCGAAGTCGAACCTGCACCTCGTCCCGCAGGACTACGACCGCAAACAGACGCTGGTCGGCGCCGAGCGCTTCACCACGCCCGAACTGAAAGAGTACGAAGCGAAAATCCTCGATGCGCAGGAAAAGATCGTCGAGATCGAGCGGCGGCTCTTCACCGAACTGCGCACGGCTATCGCAGCCGAGGCGAAACGCATTCGGCAGACTGCTTTAGCGCTGGCCGAGGTCGATGTGCTGGCCTCGCTGGCGCAGATCGCTGCCCTGCGCAACTACTGCCGGCCGAAGTTCGTGGAATCAGCGGACGGTGAATTAGAAATCCTCGAAGGCCGGCATGCAGTCATTGAGCAACAGGAGATGGCCGGAGGTACCGAGCGCTTCGTCCCCAACGATCTGTACCTCAATGCGACCACCCACAACATCCTGCTGCTGACCGGACCGAACATGGGCGGCAAATCGACCTACCTGCGGCAGATCGCGTTGATCGTGATTCTGGCGCAGATGGGCTCGTTCGTGCCAGCGCGTTCCGCCAAGCTGAGCGTGGTCGACCGCGTCTTCACGCGCATTGGGGCCAGCGACAATCTGGCGCGGGGCCGCTCGACCTTTATGGTCGAGATGACGGAAACGGCAGCGATTTTGCATACCACAACGCCGCGATCTTTAATCCTGTTGGACGAGGTTGGCCGAGGGACGTCGACCTATGACGGCCTGGCGATTGCGTGGGCTGCGGTCGAGTATCTGCACGCGAAGGTTCGGGCCAGAACTTTATTTGCGACTCATTACTTCGAGTTGACAGAGTTAGCCGAGCAACTCTCGGGTGTGAAGAACTATCACGTCTCAGTAAAAGAAACAGGCGGCGGAATTGTATTCTTGCGCAGGGTCGAGCCCGGCGCCGCCGACCGCAGCTACGGCATCGAGGTCGCAAAGCTGGCGGGATTGCCGAACGACGTTATCACACGCGCCCGCGAAGTGCTGGCCGAACACGAATTCGCCGAGCAGCAGGCCACGGCACACTTGTCGCCGGGAGCGACTCCGCCGCCGGCGCAGTTGACGATCTTTACGCCGATCTCGCAGCCCGTACTGGAGAAGCTGCGGGAAGTGGATCTGAACCGGCTGACGCCGCTGGAAGCGCTGAATCTGCTGGCAGAGTTAAAGAGGCAAATTGAGTAGCCCGTCCCAACCAATGCAACGACCGATGCGCAGCCCCTCTAGGGGCGGGTTGATACTCGGGCTGACTCTGTTTCTCCTAGTAATCTCACTGTTTTGGATAAAGCGCAAGAATCTCATGCTTGTACATGTGTTTTCCGATACCAGCTGCGCGTGCGGTGACTTTCACGAGGAGGTAAGTGGACTTAACATCCTCAATCCGCTAAGAGACCGGCAGCCCGAGAGGGCGGCGGAGGAGTTTTTCCACGCCTCTTCAACCGGCCGATGTCCCACTCTGTACGATACCGGTTTGTGTCAATACTCGGAAACACAGGGCTCCGTTCGGGGATGGAAGCTCGTCAACGCAAAGCGCAGCAGCGACGGCATAGACCTTTTTTACAAGTTGGATTCTTCGAGGAGGGCCTCTACATCGCAACCGTCCTGGACCGGGGAAGGTTGCGTTCACCTTATCCGTATAGCTGGAGTCTGGCGGGTTGCGTCGTATGGCGCTTACTTCTGAACGCCATGATCAAAAAGTCCAGTCCCCTAGATATCGGCCAGCTTCTGATCATCGGCTTTGACGGCGCGGAGATGACTCCGCGGCTCGCTTCCCTGCTCACCCGCCTGCAGCCGGCGGGCGTGATCCTGTTTGCACGGAATATCAAAGATGCTGGGCAAACCTGGCGCCTGCTGCGCGAGTGCCAGAAATGCGTGGCGACGCCGCTATTCACCTGCGTCGATCTGGAAGGCGGAACGGTCGACCGCTTGCGCGACGTTCTGGGGCCGACACCTGCCGCCGCCGAGGTCTTCTCCACTGGCGACCGTGCGCTGTTTCGCAAGCATGGACGCATCCTCGGCGAGAATTGCCGCGCCCTGGGCTTCAACGTCGACTTCGCGCCGGTTTTTGATCTCGGATTCGAGGCCTCGCGCGCCGTAATGGATTCGCGGACAGTCTCCGCCAACCCGAAGCAGGCAGTCGCCTACGCCCGTGAGTTCCTCGCCGGTCTGCGCGCCGCGCGCGTGCTCGGCTGCGGCAAGCACTTTCCCGGCCTGGGCGAGGGCAACCTCGACAGCCATCACGGGCTGCCCGTGATCGACAAGCCGCTGAAGAAACTGTGGTCCGAGGACCTGCTTCCCTACCGCATGCTGCATCGGCAACTTCCGTTCGTGATGGTCGCTCACGCCGCTTATCCGCAGGTCACGCACGATCAGACTCCCGCGTCGCTGTCGAAGATGTGGATGGCCGACATTCTGCGCAAGCGCATCGGCTATCGGAACCTGATCGTGTCCGACGATCTGGAGATGGGCGGTGTGCTGGCCGCGGCGCCGATCGGCGAGGCGGCAGTGAAATCCATTCTCGTGGGCAGCGATCTCTGCCTGGTATGTCATCACGAACACTCCGTACTGCAGGCGCACGAAGCGATGGTCCGGGCCTGTGAGCAGGATCCCGCGTTCGCTGGTCGAGCCAGCGAGGCGGCCCGCCGCGTTCTAGCCTTCAAAAAGAAATGGGCCAAGATCCTTCGACCGCAGAAAGCTCCGTCCGCGACCACTGTCGAGAAGTTGACGCGCACGCTGTGGGAGTTCGGAGAACAGGTGCGCCTGGAAACATTGGAACGCGAAGAACACTCCCGGCGGCCGCGCCGATGAGCACCGACCGCATGATCGTGGCCGGAGTGATGAGCGGAACCTCGGCCGACGGCATCGACGTGGCGCTGGTGCGGATCGGGGACAGACATGATTCTTCTCAGGCATTGGCATCGGCCACTGGCATACGCGGGCGGGAGCGCCCGCGCCACACGTACAAACTTCTGGGGCATGCGGCTTATCCTTACCCGAGACGCGTCCGCGCCGCTGTTCTGGCCGCGATGAACGCCCGCGATGCAAGCGTTGCCGATCTCTCCCGCCTCAACTTTCTTCTCGGCGAGCTGTATGCCGACGCGGTGCTGGCCGCCCAGCGCCGGTTTCGCGTGCAGGCTGACCTGGTTGGATGTCATGGCCAGACGCTCTACCACCAAGGCGATCCTGCCATGTTCTTAGGGCGCAACGTCGCCGCGACCTGGCAGACGGGAGAAGCCGCCGTGATTGCCTCCCGCGTGGGCGTGCCCGTAGTCTCGGATTTCCGTCCTGCAGATGTGGCCGCTGGCGGCAAAGGCGCGCCGCTGGTTCCTTACCTCGACTACATGCTCTTTCGCGATCGCAAGGCCGGCCGCATCGTGCAGAACATCGGAGGCATTGCCAATCTCACCGCGATCCCGGCGGGCGCGAAGGCCAGTCAGGTTCTGGCCTTTGACACCGGCCCGGGAAACATGGTCATCGACGCGGTGACGGAAGCCTTGTACCACCGGCCGTTTGATCGCGGCGGCAAGATCGCGGCCTCTGGCGTTCCGCTTGAAAGCGTGCTCGAGCATTTTCTTCGCGGCCGGTTCTTTCGCACTGCGCCGCCCAAGACCGCCGGCCGCGAGCAGTTTGGCCGCGAATTTGTGCGCGAGTTCCTGCGCCGCTGCGGACGCGCGCGCAAGCAAGACGTCGTCGCCACGGCAACCGCGCTGACGGCGCGCTCAATTGTGGATGCGGTCGAGCGCTTCGTGATCCACAAGCCCTCGTTTTCAAAGGCGAACTTTTCCGAAATGATTCTCTCGGGCGGCGGAGCCCGCAATGCAACCTTGGTACGAATGATGAAGGAAAGCCTGGCTCCGCTGGGCCTGCGCCTGCGATTCTCCGACGAGTTCGGACTGCCCTCGGAAGCCAAAGAAGCCGCGGCCTTTGCCCAGCTCGCCTACGAGACGTGGCATCGCCGGCCCTCGAATGTGCCCTCAGCCACGGGTGCGAAGCGCCTAGCGATCTTAGGGAAGATTTCCTATGCGTAACCGCCGCGCTGCGCTCCTCCCTTTGATCGCGCTACTCCCGCTGCTCTCCTGCTCCACCAAGCCCGATCGCAACATGCTGGTCATGATCATCGAGTCAAGCCCGACCGATCTCGACCCGCGCGTGGGGCTCGACGGGCAATCGGAGCGCATCGACAACCTGATCTTCGATGACCTGCTCGCGCGCGGCGACGATCTGAACGTGGCTCCCGGCCTGGCCGAGCGCTGGGAGCTTCCCGATCCGCTCACCTACATTTTCCACCTGCACCGCGGCGTCAGGTTCCACGACGGCCGCCCGCTGACCTCGCGCGACGTGAAGTGGACCTTCGATTCCCTGCTGCAAGGCAAGATTCGCAGCACCAAGGCTGCGAACTATCGTTTTGTCGATCACATCGACGCGCCCGACGACTTCACGGTCGTATTCCACATGAAAGAGCCAGACTCGCCCCTGCTGTGGAATCTGTCGGATGGCGCCGTGGGCATCGTGCCCTACGGCAGCGGAGACGAGATGACCACGCACCCGATCGGCTCAGGCCCGTTCAAGTTTGTCAGCGCGGAGACCGATCGCGAAGTGATTCTCGAGCGCAATGACGACTATTGGGGCGAAAAGGCCAGGCTCGCGCGCGTGCGCTTCGCGGTCGTGCCGGACGCGACCACGGAAGCTCTGGAACTGCGCAAAGGCAGCGCCGACCTCGCCATCAATGCTCCCTTCCCGCCCGACACCGTGCTGACGCTGCAGCGGGAGCCCACGCTCGCGGTCGAGTCGGCGCCGGGGACCGAGGTGCAGTATCTCGCCTTCAATCTGCGCGACCCGATTCTCAAGGATGTCCGCGTGCGCCAGGCCATCGCTTACGCCCTCAACCGCCAGCCCATGATTGAATATCTGTGGCGCGACGAGGCGCGGCCGGCGCGCAGCGTGCTGCCGACGCAGAGCTGGGCTTACAACGGAGACGTGCGCCGTTACGAGCACGACCCCGCTAAAGCGCGACAGTTGCTGGACGCAGCGGGCTACCCTGCCATCAACGGCATTCGCTTTCACGTGATGATGAAAACGTCGATCAACGAGAATACGCGGCTGATGGTGGCCGTCTTGCAACAGCAGTTGCGCGAGGTGGGGATTGCGCTCGATATTCGCAGCTTCGAGTTCGCCACGTTCCTCTCCGACGTGACCCACGGCCTGTTTCAGCTCTATGGCCTGCGCTGGATCGGAGGGAATGAAGACCCCGACATTTTCGAATACGCCTTCCACTCCTCGAAGTTCCCGCCCAACGGCGCCAATCGCAGCTTCTACTCCAACCCCAAGGTGGATGCACTCATCGACCAGGCTCGCCGCGAAGTCGATCCCAACGTGCGCAAGCCGCTCTATGCCGAGGTGCAGCGCATCCTGGCGGAAGATCTGCCTTACATCGATCTGTGGTACCTCGACAACGTGGTGGTGCACACGCGGCGGGTGAAAAACCTGAAGCTGAATTCGGCGGGAAACTACGACTTTCTGCGCACCGCGGAGTTGGCGCGGTAAACGCTCTCATTTTTTTCGTTCGCCGAGATAGAAACGGCGCATAATGCGGTTGGAGACGCTCTCCAGTGAGGTTGGCCGTGCGGATTGTGCTCGATGACTGGCGAGCCTGCATCGCGGTTGCGATCCTGCTCTCAGCGCGGTTGACTCTTCCAGCGGCTGGCCAAGACGTTCCCGACACTCCCGAAGTCCCTCGCCAATTCCACGTCGACACTGAAGCCGCGGCCCGCCTGCAACCGCAACTGATGGCGCAGAGCGGTCCCGCCGCGGGGCGCTACGACGCCGCCCGTCTGGTTTTCGAGCGGCTGACCAAGCTGGCAGTTCCTCCTGCAGACGTCCGCATCGCGTGGCAATTGCGCATCGTCCAGAACGATCGCCTCAACGCCTATTCGTCGCCCGATGGCACTGTCTATGTGGAGACTGGGCTGGCGCAGATTGCCGGTCCGAGCACCGGACTATGGGCTGCCATTCTGGCTCACGAGATCGCGCACATCACGCGTCGCGACTGGGCCCGGCGTTACCTGGCCGAAAAGTCACTGCAAAGTGAAGGCAGCGCAACCGTCCTGTTGGGCGATCCCGGCCTTCCCGGCAGCGCCTGGACCGATCCGCAAAAAGCCTCGCAGGACCTGGCCCGCTTCTGCCGCCGCCTGGAAATCGAAGCTGACCGCGACAGCCTCCTGTTGATGGCACGGGCAGGCTATCATCCCGACTTTGTTCCAGCGCTGCATCATCTCCTGCACGCCCAGGGATCCGACGCGCCGGTCGTTTCCCTCTCCGCCATGCATCCCTGTTGGGAGCAGCGCGATCGCGAACTGACCAAGGCCTACGTGGCGGCGAGCATCGAGTTCGACCGCCGCTGGCCGGAATGGTACGCCTCGCCCGGCGGCAATCCGCCCATCGTCGTATTCGCCGAGGACCCGAAAGTACGAAAGACCGGCTCCGGGTCGTGGGAGATCGAGGTTCCCATGCGCTGCCAGAACCTGGCGGGCGCAGTCGAGGTGGTGCTGCGCAGCGGCACGACCCGCACCCGGACCGCGCTGGCCGAGCCGCTTCCAGACCAGGCGGCGGCCGGCACGGAGATGCGGCAGCTGACCGGCTGCACTTCCCCGCGGACCACGATCACCTTTCCCCTGAACGACGGTTCCTCGCGCGAGAAGCCCGCGCGTTGGACCGACGTCTATGTGCTCGACGCCTGGGGCACCGTGCTGGCGCGAGCGGACGTTCCGAAACTGCCCCGCTGAATCGAGCCGCGCCCAACCGCAGACCACCCCACAAACCACGAAGGACACGAAGTTGCACGAAGGAAACCATGTCGCTGATCTCCTTCGTGTCCTTAGTGTCCTTCGTGGTGAGCTTGGTGTTGCTCTAATTGGCCCACTACCGTGAACTTCGGACACCCAAGCCAGCACGAGCCCACGTGATACCATCAATTTTTGCCCTTAATACATGCGAATTCTCTTCATCGGCGACATTTTCGGGCGGCCCGGACGCACCATCGTCAAAGACCGGCTCCCCGCCATCGTGCGCGACCAGGCCATCGATCTGATCATCGCCAACGGCGAGAATGCCGCCGCCGGCTTCGGCATCACGCCCGCTCTGGCGGAAGAGTTATTCGAACTGAACATCGACGTCATCACCACGGGCAACCACATTTGGGACAAGCGCGAGATCGTCGACTATTTTCAGACCGTCGAAGGCAACGGACGGGGCCCCGCCCGCCGCATTCTCCGCCCAGCCAACTATCCCGCGGATATGCCGGGCTGTGGCTACTACGAGGGGTCCAAGGACAAGGTCCCCTACGCTGTCATCAACCTGCAGGGACGCGTTTTCATGGCGTCGAACGACGATCCCTTCCGCACCGCCGATCAGCTTCTGAAGAAAATCGAAGCCAAAGTGATTCTCGTCGATTTCCACGCCGAAGCGACGTCGGAGAAAATCTCTCTGGGCTGGTATCTTGACGGCCGGGTCACCGCCGTCGTCGGCACGCATACGCACGTGCCCACCGCGGACGAACGCGTGCTGCCCAAAGGAACGGCCTTCGTGACCGACGTCGGCATGACCGGCCCCTACGATGGCGTGATCGGCGTCAAGAAAGAGCTGGTGGTCGGCCGGTTCCTGAACGGCATGCCGGTGCGCTTCGAGCCCGCAACCGGGGATGTCCGCCTGTGCGCCGTGGTGATCGACTGCGACGAAAAGACCGGCAAAGCGCGGGAAATCGAGCGGCTGATGTTATCGTAGAGGTTACCCCTGTATCTCTTTCATTCGTAGAGTTATACACAATGGCGGTGATCCGCAACTCTATCTCTCCGCCTGCCTGGAATCCGACGTGTGGAAACGCGACTCCTTTCGCTCGCGGGGCATTGTTGGCTGCAAGAGCTGTTCGCTTCCCCGTTCCTTACTTTGGGCACTTTAGTGGCATCTTCCAATCCTTGCCAAGCAAGTTAAAATCATAGGGATGGGTCGGATGGGATCGATCTTCGCGGCGGGACTGCTGGCGGCCATGTTGGCATTGCCCGCGTTTGCCGAAGATCATACGCCTTCTCCCGCAGCCTCTTCTGCCGCCTCGTCTTCATCCGCCGCACCCGACTCGGCGACGGTAATTTCCTGCGGAAACGGCGTTCCGGGCGGCGTGATGTGCAATCCCACCAAAGAAGACATCAAAGAAGCCCGCACCGCCTTTACCCAGGGCGTCAAGCTGCAGCGCGACAACCATCTGGAGGAAGCGCTCGACAAATACGATCAGGCCTCCCGCCTCGACCCGCGCGAGCTGAAGTTTCTGACCGCGCGCGAGCTGGTAAAGGCGCAGCTGGTTTTCAACCACGTGGAGCGGGGAAACGTCCTCATGACGGAGGACTTGCACCCCGAGGCGGCGAAGGAGTTTCGCGCCGCACTCAACCTCGATCCGGACGATGCGTTTGCCCGCGAGCGCCTGGAAGACGCGGACAGCGCCTACGCGGCCCAGCAGACCGCGGCTTTGCCGAATCCTTTCACGGAATCAAGCGAAATCCACCTGCAGCCCAAGTACGCTCTGGCCACCTTTCACTACGTAGGCGATGTCCGCAGCCTGTTCATCGAAATGGCTGCGGCCTACGGGCTCTCGGTGCTCTTTGACGACTCGGTGAAAGAGCGCAACGTGCGCTTCAACATAGACGACGCCGATTTCTACACCGCGCTGAAGCTCGCGGGCCAGGTCACCAAAACCATGTGGGCGCCGCTTTCCGCCCACCAGATGCTGATCGCCGAAGAGTCTTCGGAGAACCACAAGCAGTTCGATCGCATGTCGCTCCGCACCTTCCTTTTGCCGCCCCATGCCACCCCGCAGGAGGCCAGCGAAATCACCAACATGCTGCGCAACGTGTTCGAGTTGAAATCCGTCACCCTGGGTCAATCCTCGGGCACGGTGGAAGTGAAAGGACCCCAGGCCGTGCTGGAGGCTTGTGCCCGGTTCATGGAGCAGCTCGACCGCCAGCGCCCGCAGGTCATGCTCGACGTCAGCGTCTACCAGATCGACCACCAGCTCATGCGCAGCATGGGCATGCACGTCCCCTACACCTTCAATCTGTTCAATATTCCGGCGGTAGCGCTGGCTGGGCTCGGCGGACAGAATATCCAGCAACTGATCAATCAGCTAATCTCTTCGGGAGGCATCAACCAGGCGGGAAGCTCGGCGCTCTCGGGATTGCTGGCCCAGCTGCAAGGGCAAGGGAACGGCATTTTCAGCCAGCCTCTGGCCACCTTCGGAGGTGGGCTCACGTTCGAAGGACTCAGCCTCGACCAGCTCACCGCGACCATGTCGCTCAACGAATCGTGGGTGCGCAACCTGGAGCATATGAATCTGCGCGCCGCCCAAGGCAGCGACGCGAATTTTCATACCGGCACGCGCTATCCCATCCAGAATGCCAGCTATGCGCCCATTTTCAACGCCCCGCAGATTGCGCAGGTCCTGGGCAACCAGAGTTACGTTCCGCCCTTTCCGTCGATCAGCTATGAAGACCTGGGCCTGAACGTGAAGATAAAACCGATCATCCACGCCGACAACTCCGTCACCCTGCAAGTCGAGCTGGAGGTGCGCTCTCTCACCGGCCAGTCGAACAACGGAATTCCGGTGATCTCGAATCAGGAATACAAGGGCAGCATCCGCCTGGAAGATGGCGAACCGGCAGTAGTGGCGGGCCAGGTATCGTACAGCGAATCGCTGGCCTTGACCGGCCTCCCCGGACTCGGCTATCTCCCCCTCTTCAACCACGTCGCGGTCAACAACACCAAGCAATATGACGCCAACGAGCTGATGATCGTCATGACCCCGCACGTCGTGGCCAACTACAACCGGGATAGCTCGGAGATCTGGATCAGCCAGAACTAGGGACGAGAGACTAGGGACTAGGGGTTAGAAAAGCGAGTTCTGTAGGCGGCGAGGCAACGATCAGCTTCTGGTGCCAACCACTAGTCCCTAGCCCCTAAACCCTAGCCCCTGATTCAGTTTGCCGGTCTCGCAGCGAAATCCACCAGGCTCTTGTACACCGCGGAGAGATTGGGGTCGAAGCTGCTGATTTTGCGCCCGTTGATGAAGAGCGTCGGCGTGCCCGTGATTTCCACCGACTTGCCCAAAGCAATCGACGCGTCCACCCGGGCCTTGGTTTCGGGCTGGGCGGCGCAGGCGGCGATGTCGGCCCCTTTCACGCCCGATTGGTCGGCGATCGCGGTCAGTTTCTCGTCCGCAGTTGCGGCCGTAATGTCGGCCTGCGTCTCGTAGGTTTTCGAGATGAACTTCCAGAAAGCGTCGTTGGACGCACGGCCCACGCAGTCGGCGTAAGCGGCGCCCTTGGCAGCCCAGTTGTGCATCTCCAACGGAAAATTCTGGAAAACGAAGTGCGCGGTCGGCTCGACCGCAATGAGCGCTTCGATGGTCGGTTGCGCGGCCTTGCACGCCGGGCATTGCAGGTCGCCGAATTCCACGATGGTCAAGGGAGAATTCTTCGGGCCGCGATCGGGCCCGGTGATTCCCTTGTCCAGCATCTTTTTCACCGGATCAAACGGCCGCGCGCCAAATGGAATGATGTCGCCCACCACAGCGTGCTCGCCGTCAGGAGCGACAAAGAAGTGGAACAGTTGCTGCCCTTCCGCGGTCGCCATTACGGCGGTGACCTCGGCCATTCCGGCCACGCTCGCCGGCTTGATGCTGTTAATCCTCCAGCTCAGACCCTCCTGATAGCCAAACTGCTGCTGCAGGAAAGAATCGACCGTGGCTTCCGAAGGCAGATTCATGCTGGCGGACGCAGCCGGCTTGTCGGGTTTGGGGTCTGGCTTCGGATCTGGCTTGGCCGGGCTCGACTGAGCGCTGGCCGAAGCTACGAGCAGAAGAACAAGAATTGCGTTGGTAAGACTGCGCATGGAGTCCTTTCTATTTGGGTATCTTTGACGCCTTCGGAAGGCCAGTGTACAGAATACTTCAAACCTCGCATTTGGCGGCAATGGGGAGGCGCCGGCCGTAACCGAAAGCCTTGGGAGAGATCTTAAGGCCCGGAGCCGCCTGCTGGCGCTTGTATTCGGCGCGATCGACCATGCGGATTACGCGCCGCACCACCTCAATGTCGAATCCGTGATCGGCGGCAATTCGTTCCGCCGGGTGGGAATCTTCGACGTAATCCTCCAGCACCGCATCCAGGATTTCGTAAGGCGGCAGCGAGTCGCTGTCTTTCTGATTGGGGCGCAACTCTGCCGAAGGAGGTTTCTCCAGCGTTGCCTGCGGAATGATGGGGCGGCGCGAGTTGACATATTCGCTCAAGCGATAGACCAGCGTCTTGGGGACGTCGGAGATGACCGCGAGTCCTCCGACCATGTCGCCATAAAGCGTGCAGTAGCCCACGCCCAGCTCGCTCTTGTTGCCGGTCGAGAGCACGATGGCTCCAAACTTGTTCGACAACGCCATCAGCAGAGAGCCACGCGCCCGCGACTGGATATTCTCTTCCGTCACGTCTTCCTTCTGCCCAGCAAACACTTTTCCGAGCGTCCCCCGATAAGCCTCATAAGCCGGATTGATCGAGAGCAGCTCAAATCGAATGCCAAGACTATTGGCCAGGGAACGCGCATCGTCGATCGAGCCCTGGGATGAGTATGGTCCCGGCATACCTACGCCGATCACATTCTCCGGCCCCACAGCATCGGCGGCGATCACGGCGGTCAGAGCCGAATCGATGCCGCCGCTCAATCCGATGATGGCCTTGTGAAATCCGCACTTGCGCATGTAGTCGCGCGTGCCCAGCACCAGCGCCGAATACGCGCTGGCTTCATCGCCGGCAATCTGCTCGTGCATTTCGCCAGTCAGCGTTTCGGAGTCGAAGCAGATCACGTCTTCTTCAAACGATCGCCCCTGCGCGATGACTTTCCCTTCGCGATTCAGCACCAGGCTCGATCCGTCGAAGACCAGGCTGTCGTTGCCGCCCACCTGGTTGACCATCACCACCGGAACCTTGTGTTGCGTGGCGATGCTGGCCAGCAGGTCGCGGCGGAAATCGCGCTTACCGATCCAGAAGGGCGAAGCCGAGATGTTCAGCACGAAATTTCCGCCGGAGGCAATGAGCGACTCGACCGGATCCACGGTATAGAGCCGCTTCCGCCAGAACTGCTTGTCGTTCCAGGCGTCTTCGCAGATGGTCAGCGCCATGCGCTTGCCGCAGAAGGGGAACAGTTGCTGGCTCTTGGCGGGCGCGAAGTTGCGCATTTCGTCGAAAACGTCGTAGGTGGGCAGCAGCATCTTGGACTGGAGGAATGCGATTTTTCCGTCCATGAGCAGGGCGGCGGAGTTCATCACGGCCTTGCCTGTGTCAGAGTCGGCGGGCGTCACCATTCCGCAGATCACGGCAATGCCCCGCGTTTCGGCGGCGATCTTCTCCGCGGTTTCGCGGTTGCGCGCGACGAACGAAGGCCGCTCCACCAGATCGCGCGGCGGATAACCGCATACCGACAGTTCGGGAAAGAGAATCAGCCCCGCGCCGCCCGCGCGGGCGCGTCGGGCAAAGTCGACGATCTTGGCAGCGTTGCCGGAAAAATCCCCTACGGTCGGGTTGATTTGGCCCAGCGCAATCTTCACACCACTAGTGTAAAGCGGGAAAGTGAGTCCTGCACGGAGGCTTGCCCACAGGGTTACGAGCGTGGCTGAATACTCCGCGACAAGACAAAATTCGCGGCAAGCTGCTACATTGTCGATTCGGCGCCCGGCTCCGAAGTCGCGATGCTCAGGCAAGTCTTTCAGCGCGCTCTCCGTACCCTTTCCCTGCTTGTCGCTGCGTCGGCGATCGGCCTTCTGACTATCTGCGGCTTCGCCCAGTCCTCCGCTAAGCCTCATCGCTGGATGAATGTTCACCTTTCCCCTGACGAGCGCGCCGCGATGGTGGTGAAGGAGATGACCCTCGACGAAAAAATCTCCTTGCTGCACGGCACTGGCATGAAGGATCTCAGCCTCATCAGTCCGGTGGCGATTCATTCCAACGGCGGAGCCGGGTATGTAGTCGGCATTCCCCGCCTGGGCATTCCCGGAATCCAGATGTCGGACGCCGCTTACGGGGTGCGCCAGAGCGGCGAGAACGGCCGCTACTCGACCGCGCTGCCCGCTGACATCGCGCAGGCCGCAAGCTGGGACCTCGATGCCGGCTTCGAATATGGCGCCCTCATCGGCCGCGAACTGCGCGACCAGGGCTACAACATGTCGCTGGGCGGAGGCGTCAATCTCGCCCGCGAGCCGCGCTGTGGCCGCACCTTCGAATACATGGGCGAAGATCCGATCCTGGCGGGAAAGATGGTCGCAGCCGTCATCCGAGGCGTGCAGGCCCAGCGCGTAATCGGCGACATCAAGCATTTCGCTCTCAACGATCAGGAGAGCGGCCGCAACGCCGTCAACGTGAACATCGACCGGCGCGCGGCGCGCGAGAGCGACCTGCTGGCGTTCGAAATCGGCGTGGAGGAAGCCAACCCCGCCGCCGTGATGTGCTCCTACAACCGCGTCAACGGCGACTACGCCTGCGAAAACAAATACCTGCTTGGCGATCTGCTGAAAAGAGACTGGAAGTTCAAAGGATTCGTCCTCTCCGACTGGGGCGCGACCCACAGCGCGGCCAAGGCTTCGGCTGCCGGCCTCGATCAGGAGCAGCCAGGCTGGATTTTCTACGGCGACTCGCTGAAGCGGCAGGTCGAGTCGGGCCAGTTGCCTATGGCGGAACTGGACGACCACGTCCGGCGTATTCTTCGATCCATGTTCGCCGCAGGCGTGATCGACGATCCCCCGCAGAAAGGCGTGGTCGACGTCGAGCGCGGGCTCGAAGTTGCTCAGAAGCTTGCCGAGCAGAGCATCGTCCTGCTGAAAAATGACCGGTCGCAGCTGCCGCTGGATGCTTCGAAGATCCACAGTATCGCCGTGATCGGCCCGCACGCCGACGTGGGCATGATCTCGGGCGGAGGCTCGGCGCAGGTCGATCCTCCGGGCGGCAACGCCATTCTGCCTCCCGGCAAAGGCCAGACGCGATGGCTCGAGCCCGTGTGGTTCCCGACTTCGCCGGTCAAAGCGATTCGGGCCAAGGCGCCTGCGGTCACCGTCTCGTTCGACTCGGGCTCGGATCCCGCCGCGGCCGCGGCGCTGGCCAAGTCTGCCGACATCGCCATCTTCTTCGCCTATCAGTGGGAGAGCGAGGACATGGATCTCGACAGCCTCTCGCTTCCCGACCATCAAGATGCGGCCATCGCCGCCGTCGCCGCGGCGAATCCGCAGACCGTCGTCGTGCTCGAAACCGGCAGTCCGGTGACCATGCCGTGGGCCGGTCAGGTCAGCGCGATCGTGGAGGCCTGGTATGCGGGCAGCCGTGGCGCTGACGCCGTCGCGAACATATTGTTCGGCGCTGCGAATCCCAGCGCAAAGCTGCCCATCACGTTTCCGAGAAGCGAAGACGATCTGCCGCATCGCACCATCGTCAAGCCGCCGAAAGCCACGACCGACGCCGAGAACCAGGGCTGGCGGCGGATCGCCGCAGGCCTGCCGGTTTTTCAGGTTACCTACGACGAAGGGATGAAGGTCGGCTACAAATGGTACGACTCGGAGCGCAAGCCTGCGCTCTTCCCCTTTGGATTCGGGCTGTCGTACACAACCTACTTGTACTCAGAACTCAAGGTCGTGCCCGGGAACAATCCGCGCGTGAGCTTCACCGCCAGCAATACCGGGAGCCGCGCCGGCGCTGAAATCGCCGAGGTCTACGCTTCCCTGCCCGCTTCTGCCGCGGAACCGCCGAAGCGCCTCGTGGGTTGGAGCAAGGTCCAACTCAACGCCGGAGAGAGCAGGCAGGTGACGGTCGAAGTGAACCGGAAATATCTTTCCATCTTCAATGTGAAACAAGACGGCTGGCAGCTGATTCCGGGGGAATACACTTTTCTGGTCGGCGGATCGTCACAAGACCTGCCGCTGAAAGAGACGATCAGCCTGAAGTAGTCGAAGACTGGATTTCCTCTGCCGCGGCCAGTACCTCGGGAACAACCGCATCTACATCCTCATCCGTCGTGCGATGGTTCACAATACAAGCCCGCAGGCAGAACTTGCCGCGCAACGATGCATTCGAAAGATAGATCCGTCCGCGCTCAACCACTCGCTTCAACAGGGCCAGATTGAAGCGGTTCAGCTCTTCTCCTTGAAGCTCCCCATCTGCCTTGTGGCGGAAGCACACCGCGCTCAACTCCACCGGCGCCAGCAACTCCAGATAAGGGTCCCGCCGTATCGCTCCCGCCAGGCGGCGGGCATGCCCAAGATCGCGCGCGATCGACTCGCGGAACGCTGCGAATCCGTGGTAGCGCAGCGACAGCCACAGCTTGAGCGCGCGGAAGCGCCGCGACAACTCGATCGATTCTTCGAAAAACGCGAACGCCTCGATCGGGTCGGCGTTCAGCGTGCGCGCATAGTCACCGGTGTGCGAGAACGCCTTCCGCGCGGCCTCCGGCGAGCGATACAAAAGGCATCCGCAGTCGAGCGGCTGGTAGAGCCATTTGTGCGGATCGAGAGAAATCGAGTCCGCCAATTCGAGGCCGTCGAACTTCTCGCGTTCCGCCATTGCGGCCAGCGCGCCATAAGCTCCGTCGATGTGAAACCACAATCCATGCCTCTGCGCGATCCCGGCAATCTCGCACAGCGGATCGATCGCCCCCGTGCTGACCGTGCCGGCCGAAGCCACCACCGCCAAAGGCGTTTTGCCCTCTCCCCTATCGCGCGCAATTTGCGCTTCCAGTTCAGCAGGAATCATGTGGAAGCTCGCATCGGTGGGAAGCAGGCGCAGGTTGTCGCGCCCGATTCCGAGCAGCGCCACGCTTTTCGGAATCGACATGTGAACTTCATCGGAGGCATAGACGACTCCGCCGGAAGCAACTCCCTTTTCGTTGGCAGGCGCCTTGGCCTCGCGTGCCATCGCCAAACCCATCAGGTTGGCCGCCGATCCTCCGCCTGTAAGATGCCCGCGAAACTTTACGCATCCGATGGCCTGCGCCAGCCAGCCCACAACCGTGTGTTCGATCACCGCCGCGGCTGGCCCTGAGCGCCACGCCGTGACGTTCTGATTCAGCACGCTGGCCAGCAGATCGCCCACCGCGCCTACCGGTTCGCCGGAGCCCAGCACATAACCGAAGAAGCGCCCGTTCTGCGCGCGCGAGTTGCGCATGACCTCCGGCAAGCTGCGCAGCGCCTCTTCGCCCATACCCAGCTCAGGCAACGGTGTGTGAAACATCCGCGCTGACTCTTCGCCGCGGATGGCCGGCGAAATTCGCTGGTCGTCGAGATTCTCCAGATATTCCGCCGCCAGCTTCGCCACCTGCTCGACGAGACGGCGAAACTGCTTGGGAGAAATTTCGATGGGATTCATGGAATCGTTCAGAAAACGATGAGCGAAGCGTCAACCACGAAGGGCACGAAGGTACACGAAGGTGTCTTTGGCCTTCCTTCGTGTACCTTCGTGTCCTTCGTAATAAAAAAGGTTCTAGTCCCCGCCTGCCGGAAACACATTATGCTTCGGCGCTGGCATCGGCGCGTCGCCCTTCTGATCCTGCCACAGCACGCGATTCAATTTCCCTGCCGGAGCCGCATCCGGACGCGAGAAATCCATCTTCGACGACACCTTCGCTCCCGGGGCTTCGCTTCGGTTCCGTTCAAAAATCAGTCCATTCCTGAGATTGCGGAAGTCTGCCTTGTACGGCGGCTGATCGCCAGCGCCGGTGAACATGCCGGTCATCAACGGCGCATAAGCGTCGTTCTGATTCATGGGCGGCAGACCGATCAGCGTTTCGAGGGTGTGAATCATGTTCACCGTGGTGTAAAAACGATGTTCGACGTTGGGCTGGGCCGCCGATCCCGGCGAATACTTGCTGATGACAAACCCGGTCGAGCGATGCGCGTCGACGTGATCGGCGCCGTCCTGCGCGTCGTCCTCGAGGACGAAAATCGCCGTGTCATCCCAGTAGGGGCTGTGCGAAACGGCGTCAACCACGCGCCCCAGCGCCAGATCGTTATCCGCAACCGACGCCGCCGGACGCGCGTGGTTGGCCCGCGTGCCGCCGGTGTGGTCGTCGGGCAGATACAGCAGCACGAACGACGGCAACTCGAGCTCCGCACCTTCATGCTCCTGCCGGGCGCGAACATAAGCATTGAATTCGTTGAGGAACTCGTCGGCCCGCAGCTGATCGGGATAGTCGGTGTTGAAATCCGGATACAGCGGATCGAAGTGATCGCGCAGCGCCGCCTTGCTCGCCTTCACGCTCGCGAACAGCGGCACCGCCCACGGCCACGGACTCGGCCCCGCGTGCGGATCACCCACGTTTGGCGGCAGCGTTCCTCCTTGTTCCACCGTCTTGCGCGGGCAACCTGCCTCGAGCTCCGGCGGCGTCCTTCCCTGCCCGATCGAATCCGAATGATATCCGGTGCACCACACCGCGTTCACGAACTCGCCGTAAAAGCGGTAGCTCACGTGATTGCGCGCCAGATTGTCCCAAAGAAATCCAGTTCCGGGGTCATCCACGTCGGGAATGTTGTGCTCCAGCGGATACTCTTCGCCGACCAGCCCTTGAAAATCATAGGTGCGCTCCTTGCCGCGATAGGCGATCTGCCAGGTCTTTTCGTTGTAGTCGGAGGTTATCGCGGCGGTTGACCAGATGTGCCCGTCGCCCGAGACTTCTCCGCTGTCGTAAAAATTGTCGAGCACGCCGAACTGCCGCGCCAGCTTGTGCTCGTTGGGCGTGATGTCCTCGCCGTACATGGTGAGCGAAGGATCGCCGTCACCCACTCCCAGGTCGCCGAGAATCTGATCGAAGGTGCGGTTTTCCTTCAGCACGTAGATCACGTGTTTGATGGGGTTCTGCCCGGAGGCGAATGTGATCTTCCCGGGATCGCTATGGAACAGATTGTCGTGCTCGACCATCTGCGTGTATTCGGGAAGCTTGGCTAGAGTCGACGGAATGTTCAGGCGCGCAATCGATCCCTTGAGCAGCGTTGGAATATAGGGATGCTCTTTGTGCTTGGTCTCGTAGACCGTCTTGCCCATGTCTTTATTGGCGCGCGAGCCTTCGCCCTTAGCCGTGGCAATGATCAGATCATCGCCGTGGACGGCGAGGGCGGAGGGATACCAGTCGGTGGGAATGAAACCGAGGGGCGCGCGCGTACGGTCACTGAGCATCGCGAAGACGGCATGTTCTGCATCGAAGACTGCCACCGCGTTGATCGACGCGTCCCCAACAAACAGGCGGGTTCCATCTGCCGATAGCGCCAACGGCCCGGGCTGGTAGCCTGCGAACCGCTGGCTCGGATCAGACGTACGAAGCCAATTCGTCCATTGTCCCGCGGTGTTGACAACGGCAACGGCGTCAGAATTCGATAGCGCAACGAAGAGCGATCTCTCGTCCGCACTCAACAGCAGAGCTGTAGGGTGGGAACCAGGAGCCAGCGGATCCGGCGGTGCTTTCGTCACCGGCAGGGTGATAAAGCGCGCGACCTTGCCGGTGGCCAAATCCA
>DATFNR010000088.1:0-24463 GCA_035266285.1 Candidatus Sulfotelmatobacter sp. | reverse complement strand
GCGTACAACATTCACTGTATTGTTCGAGCGCCACGAAATGCCTTAACTGAGCAAAACATCGGAATAAATTCCGGCGAATAAAATAAGCGGAGGCTGTATGGGCGCTCTTCAATCTTGCCAAGTACGAGGGTGGAAGGAATTGTATGTGGCAGCACTGCTCGAAAACGAGACGGAGCGAATTCCTTCGCTGATTGACGACGCCGAGAAAGCCATCCGGGTTCGGGCCAGAGAACTGTTCGGTGCCGGTGGTGACAATATTGAAGAAGAAACGGCTCTGGACGACGCTTTATACGCCCTCCATGCCCTGAAAAGTTGCCTCGCCATCCACGGACGGTTCGCCGCCGCCGCTTGAAATAAGTTTCCCCCAGTCGCTGCCCTGGCGAGGCCCTGCCTCGCCGGGGCCCCCGCCGAAAAGCTGCACCCTGCCTGCTACAATTTCATCTACTCAATTTGCATGTTTCCCCATTCTTTGCGACCGCTGCTGCCTTATCTGAAACGCTACCGGTGGGGCTACGCGGCGGGCACGGTGTGCGTTTTTCTGCACAACGGGATCCTGGTTCTGCTTCCACTGGTGCTGGGACTGGCATTCGACGATCTGCGGCAGGGCGGCCACAAGTTGCTGCTGTACGCCGGGCTGCTGCTGGCGATCGCCGTCACCAAGGGGATTTTTCAGTTCCTGACGCGCTGGATCGTCATCGGGATTTCGCGCGACATCGAGTTCGACTTGCGCAACGATCTGTTTGAGCGCCTAGAGAGCCTCTCCTACTCCTACTATCAGCGCAACCGTACTGGCGACATCATGGCGCGCGCCACCAACGACCTGAGTGCGGTGCGCAACCTGCTCGGTCCGGCGATCATGTATACCGCCAACACCATCGTTTTGACGGCCGGGGCGCTGGCCTTCATGGTCACGATCAGTCCCCGGCTGACTTTTTACACGTTCCTTCCGCTCCCCGTGGCCAGCATCGTCATTCAGTACGTGGGGCGGCAGATTCACGATCGCTTCGAAAGAATCCAGGCGATGTTCTCCGACATTTCGGCGCGGGCGCAGGAGAACTTCTTGGGAGCCCGGCTGATCCGGGCCTACGTGCAGGAAGAGGCCGAGATTCGCGCCTTCGAAACCGCGAACCAGGAATACATCCGCCGCAGCCTGCGACTCGTGCGGCTGATGGGCATGCTCTGGCCGACGCTGGAACTCATGCTGGGTTGCGCCATGGTGATGGTGGTGTGGCTGGGAGGCGGCGAGGTACTGCGCGGACAGGCGACGGTCCCGCTGGTGACTCATCTGCAGACTTTGATTCCGGGCATCGCAGCGCCCGGATTAACGACCACGCTCGTTCTCACCGGCTCGATGAGCGTGGGCCAGTTTGTTTCCTTCAGCACCTACATATTGCAGCTCATGTGGCCGGTCATCGCCTTGGGCTACGTGATCAACCTCTTTCAAAGGGGAACGGCGTCGCTGGTGCGGTTGAACGAAATCCTGCAGGAGAAGCCGGAGATCGAAGATGCTCCCGAGGCGCGGGAGCGGGAGATGGAGGGGGAGATCGAGTTTCGCGGGCTGAACTTCAGCTATGACGGCAAGCAGGTGCTGCACGATGTAAACCTGCGCATCCCGGCGGGGAGCAGCCTGGCGATTGTAGGGCCGACCGGGTCGGGGAAGACCACGCTGGTGAATTTGATCCCGCGCATCTACGATGCCGGGCCCGGCATGGTCCTGATCGATGGCCAGGCGATTCGCGAGTATTCGCTGGCGTCGCTGCGGCACAATATCGGCTTCGTGCCGCAAGAGACGTTTCTGTTCAGCGACCGCATTCGAGAAAACATTGCGCTGGGCGTGGACACGGCCACTGCGGCGCAGATTCAAGACGCGGCGGAAGCGGCGAACATCGCGGCCGACATCGAGAGTTTCCCTGAAGGATACGAGACGCTGGTGGGAGAGCGCGGGCTCACGCTCTCGGGCGGGCAGAAACAGCGCACTGCGATTGCCCGCGCGCTGATACGAAATCCTCGGATTCTGATTCTGGACGACGCCTTGTCGAGCGTCGATACCCAGACCGAAGACAAGATCCTGAACCACCTGCGGGATGTGATGCAGGGGCGCACCACCATCTTCATTTCACACCGCGTCTCGACCGTGCGCAACGCCGACCGCATCGCCGTGCTGCACGGCGGAAGCATCGTGGAACTGGGCACCCACGACGAGTTGCTGGCCTTGAACGGCTACTACAGCGACCTGTATAACAAGCAGTTGCTGGAAGAAGAACTGGCAGAAGTGTAGGACCCCTTGTAGCGCCGGCATCTTGCCGGCCGTCGCGAGGGCATCTTGCCCTCGCAGGTGAGGGCGGGACGCCCTCACGACAGCCGCCGAGACGGCGGCGCTACAATGCGCCTGGCGCAGCCACGCACCATGCAGCGCGTTAACACTCCGGAAATCCTCGATTCGGAAGAATGCCCACCGCAGGAGGTCGCGGTTTCGCTCCGCGACCTGTCCCGAATCAACCGCTGGTTCGGCGGAGTTGCGACCACTCGCAAGCTGATCGAACGCGTGGCGCGGGCGACGGGAAAGAAGCATTTCTCGATGCTGGAGGTTGCCGCCGGATTCGGTGAAGTACCAAAAGTCGCCGGCGAGCAACTGGCGCGCGAAGGACTCACGCTGGATCTGACGCTGCTCGATCGCATGCGCTCACACCTGCTCCGAGGAAATTCCTCGGTCGTGGCCGATGCGCTGGCGCTTCCCTTCTCCGACGACTCATTCGATCTCGTGAGCTGCAGCCTGTTCGCGCATCATCTGGAGCCGGCGGAGCTGGCGCGCTTTGCCGGCGAGTCGCTGCGCGTGAGCCGCTGCGCCGTGCTGGTCAACGATCTGATCCGGCATCCGCTGCACCTGGCACTGGTCTATGCGGGCTTCGCGTTCATGCGCAGTTACGTGTCGCGCGTCGACGGAGTTGCATCGGTGAAGCGAGCTTACATTCCCGACGAGGTGCGGAAGATTGTCGCCGACGGGCGGCCGAGCCGAAGGATCGACATCTCGCGCCATTACCTGTTCCGCATGGGAGTGATCCTGTGGAAATGAGCTTCCGGCTTCGTCTTCCGGCAATTCTGCTCAGCTTTGCAGAAGTTGCCGCGCCCGCCTTGCATTGAAGCTATAATTCCGTCCCGACTCCAGGGCATCTTCCCGCAGGCGCATCAGCGCCGGGCCCTCGGTGCAGCACAGTCCGCGCTGCTGATGGAGGTCGAATGAAGTCCACCATGATGTCCAGCCCCCTGTTGCTCGACAGCATGCTAGACCGGGCACAGAGGCTTTTCCCCGACCACGAGATCGTCACCGTTCTGCCGGATTGTTCCGTGCATCGCTATACCTACCGTGATGCGTACCGGCGCGTGCGCCAACTTTCCGCGGCTCTTCAACGGGCCGGCATCCGCTGTGGAGACCGCGTGGCAACCTTGATGTGGAATCAGCGGGAGCACCTGGAAGCCTATTTCGGGATACCGGCGACCGGCGCCGTATTGCACACGTTGAATCTGCGGCTGCACCCGGATGAACTTGCCTACATCGTGAACCATGCCGAGGACCGCTTCTTGATCGTCGACGAAGTGCTGCTTGACGTGTTCGAAAAGATCCGCACTCGCGTGCGCTTGGAACGCGTGTTCGTCGTCGCTCACGGCTGCGGCGACCTTCCGAGCGGGTGCGAACTGTACGAGACCTTTCTTTCCGAAAGCAGCGGCGAGCCGCACTATCCCGCCAAAGCGGAAGATGACGCAGCAGCCATGTGCTACACCTCAGGCACAACCGGCCTCCCGAAAGGCGTTCTTTACTCGCACCGCGCGCTCGCGCTGCATTCGCTAGCCATCTCGTTGCCTGACCAGTTCGACATCAGCTGCCACGACACGGTCCTTTATGCCATGTCGATGTTCCACGCCAACGCCTGGGGACTTCCCTATGCCGCCACGATGAACGGCTGCAAGCACGTGATGCCGGGACGCAACCTGCAACCAGAAGTTCTGCTCGATCTGCTGCAGAAGGAGCGCGTCACGCTGACGGGCGCCGTGCCCACCGTCTGGCTGGGCGTGATGAATGAACTGGAAGCGCATCCCGGACGCTGGAAGTTGGGCGAGGGCCTGCGCATTATTTCCGCCGGTTCGGCGGTTCCCGAATCTCTGTTTCGGCGCTTCGACCAATTCGGCGTGCGCCTCATTCAGCCCTGGGGCATGACCGAGACCACGCCCATCGCGACCTGCTGCGTTCCCAAACCTCACATGCAGGGCTGGCCAGACGACGAGATCTATCCACTGCGCGCCAAGCAAGGAACGGCTCTTCCCTTTATCGAAACCCGCGCCGTTGGACTTGAGGGAGAAGTGCCGCGCGACGGCGAAACCGCCGGCGAACTCGAGGTACGCGGCCCCTGGGTGACAGACAGCTACTACCATATGGATCGCAGCGATAAGTGGACGCCGGACGGATGGTTTCGTACCGGAGACGTCGCCACCATCGACGCCGAAGGCTACGTCAAAATCACGGACCGGGTAAAAGATATGATCAAGTCCGGCGGCGAGTGGATCAGTTCGATCGACCTGGAGAATGCGATCGTCGGACACGAGGCTGTGAAAGAAGCGGCGGTGATTGCCGTTCCTCATCCGAAGTGGCAGGAGCGCCCGCTCGCGGTAGTGGTCTTGAAAGATGGCGTCGGCGTGACTGAAGCCGAATTGCGGATCTTTCTGGAGAAACGCTTTGCCCGCTGGCAGGTCCCGGACGCATTCGTGTTCGTAAACGAGCTTCCGCACACCTCAACCGGGAAGCTGCTGAAGACCAGGCTGCGGAAGGATTTCGGGAGCTGGACGTGGGAGCCAGGGACGATTCCACCGGCCAGTTGAAGCGGGCAGGTCCCTGCGGTTACCGCGCGACTTACCGCACCACCAGCACTTCGCGGATGTTGTCGCGCGCCAGGAAGAACTTGATGGAGGCGAAGTCGCGGAACAGGGTCTCGATGTGGCGGTTGTTGAAGACGCGCTGCAATCGGAAACCGTCACTGATCGCGGTGTGAACCACACCGGTCGGTCCACGGCGGGACTCGCGCTTCAGCGCGATGCGCTGCATCTCCAGCGAATCCTTCCCCATGATGTGGAAGCGATAGCAGGGAGAGTCCGGCCCGGCATCTTTGGTGTGAAAGAAGGCCAGCAGCATGCCGCCGGGCTTCAGGACGGACCACAGGCGGCCCATCACCGGGCGCACCAGGCTTTCATCGAGATAGTCGGGAAGATTCCAGCACAGCACGACGTCGAAGTGGGCTGCAGGATAGACCAGGTTGTCGGACAGAAACTTGCGGCTGTCGAGAACCGTCTTGCCCTCCTCATCTTTGGTGACGAGACTCGGATCAGTCGAGGCGACCAGCAGGTCTTCGCTGTAAATCCGGTGAGCGCGTTCGGTAAAGAAGCGGATGTTGGAAGCCGAGGTGGAACCGAGATCGAGAACGCAGAGCGGTGTATCAGATTCCCAAAGGCGGGAGAGTTCGCCCAGACCGCTGGAACGGCGAGTGAGCTTCTGCAGATCTGGCGGTGTCGCCGCCTCCGGCCCACTCGATGAACCGCGAAAGAGCTTCATGAAGTTCTGCGTAACCGATGCCATCAATCTAACCTGCTCGCACGAAAACGGGGAGTCACTTTCCCGCAGCCTTCTCCGCCTTGCCCTGGATGTCGACTTTGCCTTTCAGGTAAGCGCCTTCTTCGATCGCAATGCGCTGGGTGACGATGTCGCCGGTCACGACGGCGGACTTGCGCAATTCCACGCGATCGCTGGCCAGGACATTGCCCTCGAGCTTGCCCTGCACCACCACTCCCTTGGCCTCAACTGAGGCCTTGACTTGGCCGTTCGGCCCGACGGTCAGGCTGTTTCCCTTGAGCGATACGCTGCCTTCCACCTGGCCGTCGACATAAAGGTCTTCGCTGCCCGAAAGTTCGCCTTTGATCACGACGGATTTGCCAATCTGCGCCAAATCGCCAGACAACGGAGCACTCATGGAACGTTCTCCCTCAGGAAGCAGGATGCTGCACGACCAGGATAGCTGGCAAGGCAGGTACCGGCACGCGCGTCACACTTGCTTCGACTATACCCACTGCCGAAGCGCGGAGCAAGGGAAGAACTATGATCCGCCGGGAAGGGCTCGCCCGAAAGGACACCAAGGTAACCCAGCGCAATCCACTCTGCGCCATGCACATTGCTACACTGGGCTTGTATGTACCGCGGTTTTCAACAGCGGCGCCGGGTGGGTCTGGCAGGACTGGGCATCATCCTGCTGACGGTTGTGAGCCCGAGGGCGGAGGCGCAGGGAGCAAGCCCAAGCCCGGCGGCCATGCCTCCTGGGGAGCTGGTACGGCTGGCCGTTGCTAATGAGGCTGCGGCTGCCGATACCTCGACCGTCAATCATATGTTCCTCTCGCGCAGGCAGACCCCGAAGGGATCGCAGACCCGGCTGTACGTTGAAACCGATGATGCCATCGCCGCGATGCTCATTGCCGATAACGATCGACCCTTGACGCCCCAACAAGAACAGGGAGAGAGCAATCATCTGAAGTGGCTGATGGCGAATCCTGACCAGCTTCGGAAAAAGCACGCACGCGAGAAGGAAGACGCGGATCGAACCCTGCGCATCGTGAAGGCGCTGCCGGACGCTTTCCGCTACCGGTACGCCAGCGCAGAGAACAGCGCGGGGCCACAACTGGTCCGGGTGGATTTCGTGCCCAATCCCTCGTACTCGCCGCCTACGCACGTCGAGCAGGTCCTCACCGGCATGCGGGGATATCTGCTGATCGACACCGTCGCCCGGCGGCTGGCAAGAATCGACGGCACGCTGTTCAAGGACGTGAGCTTTGGCTGGGGAATCTTCGGCCGCCTCGACAAGGGCGGGCACTTCCTGGTCACACAGGCTGACCTGGGCGACGGCTCCTGGGACATTACCGAAATGAAGCTGGACATCAGCGGCAGAATTCTGCTCTTCAAGAGCCTCAGCATGGTCTCGGATGAGGTCTTCAGCGACTTCCGGCGCGTCCCCGATCGGCTGACTTTCGCGCAGGGAGTGGAAATGCTAAAGACTGAGCAGGCAAAACGGGCGCACCCTCCGGCGCCGTCGCAAGCGAAAAAGGCTCCGCAATAATTCGTTCACGCACGCAGAATCTCCTTCCGCACTGTCAACTTCTCGATCAGGTCCGGCTTGACCCGGTAGCCCCTGCCCGGTTCGTTGCGGACCGCGATCATGCCCTGCGGTGAGACTTCCACTTCCGGTTCGATGATGTCCTCGCTCCAGTAGCGTTTGGAGGCCGAGACGTCGCCCGGCAGGCTGAAATTGGAGAGCGTGGAGAGAGCGATGTTGTGGGCGCGGCCGATGCCGGTCTCCAGCATGCCGCCGCACCAGTTAGGAACGTTGTTGGCCCGGGAAATATCGTGGACTTTGATCGCCTCCGAGAATCCGCCTACCCGGCCCACCTTGACGTTGATGATGCGGCAGGCGCCACTCTCGACCGCGAACGCTGCCGAGCGCGCGCTGACGATGGATTCGTCCAGGCAAATCGCGGTGCGCAGTTCCTTCTGCAGCCGGGCATGGTAGTAAATGTCGTCATGCCAGAGCGGCTGCTCGATCATGAGCAGATTGAACTGGTCGAACTTGCGCAGGTGCTCGACCTGATCGAGCGTATAGGCGGAGTTGGCGTCGCAGCTCAGCGTGATATCGGCCCAGCGCGCGCGGATGCGTTCGAGCACGTTTACGTCCCAGCCGGGTTTGACCTTCACCTTGATCCGGCGGTAACCGGCCGCCAGCTCGGTCTGAATTTTTTCCAGCAGCTGATCGACTGAATCCTGAATGCCAATGGAAACGCCGCAGGGAATTTCCGAGCGCACCCCGCCGAGCAGCTTCCAGAGCGGCTGCTGCTGCTGCACCGCCTCGGCATCCCAGAGGGCGTTTTCGAGAGCCGCTTTCGCCATGCGGTGGGAGCGCACTCTGGCCAGCAGCGCCGGGCACTCACGGGCTGATTCGAGGCGCTGGCCGAGAAGCGCAGGAACCAGGTATTTCGTGAGCGTAGGCCACGCGCTCTCGATCCATTCGCTGCTGTAGTAAGGATCCTCTCCGGCGACGCTCTCGCCCCATCCCTCGACGCCGTCGCAGTGGACCGTGACCAACAAAATGCGGCGGCTGTAAGTGCGGCCGAAGCTCGTCTCGAAGAAATGGACGAGCGGCATTTGAATTTCGCGCAGGGTAACGGCTTCGATCTTCATGAGTAAGAGATAACCATTTCACCACAGAGTCGCGGAAATTACGGCTCGGAGGCGTACGACCACTTTTCGTCCCAGCGCCCGAGCAGGAATTTGCCGTTCCCTTCGGAATCGCGCTCATAGCCGAGGACGGTAAGTCCGCGTGCAAAGGCGCTGAGAAACTCTTTGCGATTGCGCTCCTGCACCTGCTGGGCCTGGCCGCGGGTTTCCCGGGCCGCCTTCCAGTCGTAGATCTTGGCCGGAACTGAAATGCCGTGCTCGGCGGGAAACGGCGGATTCTTCCCTGTTGCGAGCAGCGTTTCGACGCGCTCCGACTTCAACCACCATTCGGCGATCAAGCGGTCGCTGGGCAGACCGCCCTGCAGCGGGGACGAAGTAATGCCGTACTGGTTGATGTTGTAACGGCGTACGATGGCGCCCAATTTTTCAAGGTTGAGATAGGCGTTCTTGATCTCCAGCGGATCAAAGGTCCATTCGATCAGCTCGATGCCGCGGGCGAGCGCATCTTCGCGCTGCATCAGCTTCAGCCGGCGCCCGAGGCCGCCGTTGCGGTGATCCTTGCGCACGGCCAGCATGTGGGAGTGCAGATAAACGTGGCCGGTGCGTGTCCCCGGAACCGAGAGTGCGAAGCCGACCATCGTATCGCCAGCGAAGGCGCCCATGACCTGGCCGCCGACTTTGTCGGCTACCACGAACATGCGTAACGGCACCAGCTCGGCGTCGGTGAAATTCCAGACTTCTTTCTGCAACGCAACACAGGCGCGAAACTCCTCGATGCCGTGACAGCGGCGGAGCGCGACGGCGTCGGTGCTCACGCCTGTTTCTCCTGCATCGGCGGCGACTGCAGCTTTTGCTTCTCCTCCGCTTTGGCTTGCTGCCAGAGGGATTCCAACTCCTGCATCGGGACTTCATCGGGCGCGCGGCCGGATTCATGCAGACGCTCTTCCATCCAGCGAAAGCGGCGGCGAAATTTGCGGTTGGTTTTGCGCAGGGCGGACTCCGGGTCGACTGAAAGGTAGCGCGCGATGTTGACCAATACGAAGAACAGATCTCCAACCTCTTCTTCAAGTCGAACTTGAAGGTCTTCGAGGATTGTGGTTCGGCCGGATCCGGCTACCCCTCGCCCTTGCGGACGCGGCCCCGGCGTCGGAAACTCTTTCAGATGTTCGCGCAATTCGCCGGTTTCTTCGCCGAGTTTGTCGAAGAGACCTTCAACATCTGGCCAGTCAAAACCGGTCTGCGCCGCGCGCGAGCTGAGCTTGTAGGCTTCAAGCAGTGAGGGCATCGCCGAAGAAATGCCCGCGAGAATAGAAAGCGGCTCAGATTTCGCGGCATTCTTTGCGGGGTCCGCGGCCTGCGCATTTCGCTTCTTTTTCTCTTCGACTTTCAGTGCTTCCCAGTTGCGCTTCACCTCGGCCGAAGTGTCCGCCTTTACATCGCCGAACACGTGCGGATGGCGCCCAATCAGCTTGTCCGAAAGCCGGTCGAGCACGTCGTCAATCGAAAACGTCCTCTGCTCCTTCGCCATCTCTGCGTAGAACAGCACCTGCAGCAGCAGGTCGCCGAGTTCGCCCGCCAGTTCGGGCCAGTCGCGGTTGTCGATGGCCTCCAGAACCTCGTAGGTTTCTTCCAGAGTGTAGGGCTTGATGGAGTCGAAGGTCTGCTCGCGGTCCCAGGGACAGCCGCCGGGGGCGCGCAGGCGCTCCATGATCTCGACGGCGCGCTCGAAGCGTTCACCTGTGCTGGGCATTGCCCACCCACTTTAACTGAGGGTCTGTGGGAGGAGCAATGCGCGTTCTGCAACTTTCCTTCGCGGTGAACCGTATCCGTGGAGCGGGCGGACGCCTCGTCCGCCCGCTACCCCAGACGAGGGCGTCCGGGGGGTCATGCAAGAGTGCTCCTTCGCATTCCCGAGCCGCATCTCAACAATTGCGACCCCTCCGGCCACCAGACTCCCGAAGTACTCTAGTCACCGGGGCGGGGTGACGTTTGATAGGGCTGCTCCTGCGGCATCAGTGATGCGAATCTCTGACACTTACGTGACCTACTGCCGCGACCGGGAAGGGCGCACACTGAAGTGTGGGGCGTGACGCGGAGGGCAGGCCTGTGTGCGACCAGCTTCGAGCGACGCCTTGCGAAAGTCGCGCATCTAACTGAAAAACATGACTTTGGCAACCAAGCCACGACCTCCACTGGAAGGCCAGCACTTCCAGGTGGTCGTTATCGGCGGCGGTATCAACGGCGTCGCCGTAGCCCGCGAGTGTGCCCGCGCCGGCAAGCGTACATTGCTGGTCGAGCAAAGCGACTTCGGCTCCGGCGTCACCAGCCGCTCCACGCGAATCATTCACGGTGGACTGCGCTACCTGGAACACGGCGAGCTGGATCTGGTCCGCGAGTCGGTGCGCGAACGCGAGCGGCTGCTGCGCGAGCGCCCGCACCTGGTGCATCCCCTTCGATTTCTTCTGCTGCTGAATGAGCAGAGCCGGCATAGCGCGCTGAAAGTTCGCGCCGGATTGTGGCTCTACCATCGCCTGGCGGGGAAGAAGGTTGCGCATCCGAGCGAGATGGAGTGGAAGCGCGTGGAGCGCGCCCTCGATGCCGGCAAACGCTGGTCCTGTTTCAGCTACGAAGACGCGCAGTGCGAATTTCCCGAGCGGCTGATCGCGGAGTGGCTGACCGAGGCGGTCGACGGTGGCGCAGTGGTCCGCAATCACTGCGAGGTGCTGGCAGTGGACGTGGCGCATGGCCGGGCGCGGGGAGTTTTGCTGCGTGACCGCGTCTCCAACAAAGACGAGCGGGTCGAAGCTGCGTGGATTGTGAATTGCAGTGGTCCCTGGGCTGACCGCGTGTGCCAGCGCTCGTCGGTGCGCACCGGTAAACCCATGCTGGGTGGG
Source organism: Candidatus Sulfotelmatobacter sp. (assembly GCA_035266285.1). Lineage (GTDB taxonomy): Bacteria > Acidobacteriota > Terriglobia > Terriglobales > Acidobacteriaceae > Sulfotelmatobacter. Next base: position 13,309 of record DATFNR010000088.1, on the reverse strand, counting down.
GTTCGCGGATCGCACATCGTGCTGCCGCGTTTTCCCGGCGCGCCCAGCGTGGCGCTCTACAGTGAGGCGGCGGATGGCCGGCCGGTCTTCGTCCTGCCCTGGAATGATCAGGTCCTGGTCGGCACCACCGAAGTTCCCGACACCGGCGATCCGGCGAAAACCGCGCCCGCTAACGACGAAATCGACTACCTGCTGCGTACGGTGGCGCAGATGTTTCCGAAAGCGAAGATTTCCGCCCATGACATCAAGTATGCCTTCGCCGGAGTGCGGCCCTTGCCGAACTCAGAGAACAAACCTTCGGCCGTGACGCGCCGCCATTTTTTGCACGACCACACCAGTGAGGGTGCCGCGCGCCTGATCTCGGTGATCGGCGGCAAGCTGACCACGGCGGCAGCCCTGGCCCGCGAATGCGCGCGCAGGATTGGCCTCACGGTGGCCGAGCCCAAGGCGCTCTCTGTAGGTCCGGTCCACTCGCTCGATCCGCTGATGGATCACGAAGTCCTCGAGATTGCGCAGGCCGGCTCCATGAGCCAGGAATCGGCCCGCGGCATCGTCGAGTGGCATGGCAAGCGCGCCATGGACATCGCACGCATGGCGCTGGTGAGCGCGGAGTTGCGGGCGCCGATTTGTCCGCACACTTCACACCTGATCGCAGAGGTGGTGGAAGCTTATCGACGAGAGTTTGCCGTGACCATGGGCGATGTCTTGCTGCGGCGCGTTCCCGTGGCGCTGGGCCCGTGCTGGTCTGAGACCTGCAGTCGCGAAGCGGCCTTGCGTATTGGCGCAGTACTGGGCTGGAACGAGCAGGCCCTGGGATCGAACCTGGAATCGTTTGAGATGGAGCGCACTGCGTTCCTGCGCCGCCCGTCGCAGAAAACCTCCGCCCTGGAAGCGGCCGCCGACTAGAGGATCGTCACGGCCCCACCCGTTGTCATCCTGAGCGAAGCGAAGGATCTATGCAGTCTGCCGCGGCCCGAGGAGTGCGCAGGCCTTCGGCACAGAACGCCGCTCAGGATGACAACAACGATGGTCAGCAATTTCCCGAAGCGACGCTTTTGAGATGGTTACCAAAGATTCCCTCGGGCGCCGAGTCATCTGGGAATGCCCTCCGAACCACACTAAACTGGCGCAAATTGTTGTGTCGTTTTCACGGCAGCGGTCGGAGTAATTAGGGCGTAACCCGATGTTGATTCCCATCAAGCACGAGAATATGACGGCCCGGCGCTGGCCTGTCATCACGCTGTCCCTGATCGCCATCAATACGGTCGTCTTTCTCTTCACTATGACGGCGATGGACGACGAGGCGCCGCAACTGGGCGAGGTGAAGTCTCACATCCTGATCCTGGCGGCCGCGCATCCCGAATTGAAGATGCAGCCTGAATCGCAGCGTATAGTCGACGGCTTCAAAGAGAGCCATCCCCAACAGTGGAAGCAGGTGCAGAATCCCTATCGCGACATCATCGACGCCTACGACGCCAAGATCAAAATGACCGAGAACACATCGAGCCTGCAGGGCGAGATGGACTCGCTGAATGAGCAACTGGTGAAACTGTCGTCGACATCGATCACCGAGCAATATGCCTTCGTGCCTGCGGAGCACCGGCCCATCAGCTACATCACGGCAAATTTCATGCATGGCGGCTGGCTGCACCTGATCGGCAACATGTGGTTCCTGTGGCTGGCGGGATTTGTTCTGGAAGACGTCTGGGGACGCTGGCTGTATTCGGCTTTCTATCTGATTGCAGGCGCGGCGGCCCTGCAGTTTTATGCCTGGACCAATCCGGGCAGCATCACGCCGACGCTGGGAGCGTCGGGCGCGGTGGCGGCGCTGATGGGAGCGTTTCTGGTCCGCTTCCCCAAGATGAAGATCGAAATGGGGTGGCTGTTCCTTTTCCGCATCTATCGCTTCAAAGCAGCGGCCTACTGGCTGCTTCCCCTCTGGCTGCTGATGGAAATGTTTTACGGCTCGCTCTTTGGCTCGTCGAGCGGGGTGGCGCACTGGGCCCATGTGGGAGGGTTCATCTTCGGCGCGCTGGCGGCGCTCGGCATCCAGCACTCGGGACTGGAGCACAAAGCCAACAAAGCCATCGAGGAGAAACTGGGATGGACCGCCGATCCGGAGCTCGAAAAAGCCGGCGAAATGATGGAACACGGCCAGCTCGACGATGCCATCGCGCTGTTGACCAACTACGTGGCGGCCGCGCCGAACTCGCTCGATGCCTGGAGCTTGCTGCGGCAGGTCTACACCCGGCAAAACAATACCAAGGCCTACCTGGACGCAACCGTCAAGACCTGCGCCCTCCATCTCAGGAATCACGAAGTCGAAGCCGCGTTTCAGGACTACGCCGAGTTCATCGACGCGGGCGGCGGCAAGATGCCGGCGGCGGCGTGGCTCGACCTCTGTAAAGGCGCGGAAGAGAAACAGGAATTTGATCGAGCGCTTTATGAGTATCAGCAGCTGGCCGGGGCGTATCCAGCCGAACGCCAGGCCCTGACCGCGCAGCTGAGCGCCGCTCGACTGTGCCTGAAACGCCTGAACCGCCCGCAAGATGCTCTGGCTCTCTACCAGGCTGCGGCGGCATCGCCGATTCCCCACCTCGACTGGGATCAACACATTCAGTCCGGGATCAAAGAGGCGAAGAACGCGATTGCCGGCGGCACCGCTGCCGCGGCCGGGGCGCAATAAGAAATTCAAAGCAATCCTGCCCGGCGTTTGTGGGGCGGAAAATAACCCTCACAGCGTGCAATCAGGGCAGGCGCGATTTTTCGCCAACGATCCGGGATAGGGGGTGTAGAATCGAACCCCAACAGGCGTGCGCTGATCCCTCGTTTTTCCAAAATGCACTCCTGTAGCAGTGCTCTTCTGGGCAAGCTTTTCGGACGGAGGCCCTATGTCCTCGTCTTCCGTAAGCCCCGGGTTCCTCGAACGTTCAGTGCTAACCAGGCGACAGCTCTATGCCATCCTGGGTCTGTCAGCCCTGGCAATGAGTCCGTTCCTGATTTGGCCACCTCTGACAAAGCTCCTGCTGGCGACCGATTTTCTGCCCCACCTTTACTGCTACCTGAGGAACCCAGGCCTGGTGTGGACCCACGTGCTGGCGGACACATTCATTGGAATCTCCTATTTTGCGATCTCAATCACTCTGGCGTACCTGGTTTGTAAGGCGCGTCGCGACATCCCGTTTCACTGGATGTTTCTGGCATTCGGACTCTTCATTGTGGCGTGTGGAGGCACCCACTTCATGGAAGTAGTCACGATCTGGATACCGGTGTACATCTTCTCAGCAGTGGTGAAAGTTTTCACGGCCCTGGCTTCGCTCACCACTGCCGCGGTGCTGCCTTTCAACGTTCCGCACATCCTCCGCATGGCGCAACAGGCGAAGGCATCCGAGCAAGTGACTGCCCGGTTGCGCGCCAGCGAGGAAAGAAAAGAGGCTCTACTGAGAGAAGTTCATCACCGGGTTAAAAACAACCTGGCGGTTATCTGCAGCCTTTTCTATCTTCAATCGACCCACACGCGAGATGAGGCCACGGTTCAGATCTTTCGCGACATGGAAAACCGCGTACATTCGATGGCCCTGGTGCACGAGAGCCTCTATGGCTCGGAGAATCTGGCACGTCTCGATCTTGCCGAGTACGCGCGGGCTCTCGCGGAAGATATACTCGCGTCGCATGGGGGGCCGGGTGTTCCTGTGCGGTTGAAAACGAACCTGGAACCCGTGCTGATGAGTGTTGACTTGGCCCTGCCGTGCGGCCTCATACTCAATGAACTGATTTCCAACGCTCTTAAGCATGGCTTTCCCGACGGCGCTGTCGGCGAGATCACGCTGACATTGCAGAACGAACCGGAGGGCAAGTGTAGCCTTTGCGTCGGGGACAGCGGAGTGGGGATTCCCGCTGATCTGGATTTGAACACGAGCAAGTCGCTTGGGCTGCGGCTTGTGCGCTTACTGACCCAGCAGATTGGCGGTTCATTCGAGCTCGTGGCATCCGATTCCGGGACCTCGGCCCGCTTGCTGTTCACGGTGAATCACGATGCACGCTGACCCTACTGCTTTGCGTGCGCTGATCGTTGAAGACGAGGCTCTGATTGCCGAAGAACTCAGAGAGCGCCTGTCGGGCCTTGGTTTCTTCGTAATCGCAGCTGTGGACTCTGCCACCGAAGGCATTGCGATCGCTACCAGAGAACGACCGGACCTGGTTCTGATGGACATACGGTTGAGGGGTGAGAAAGACGGCGTGCAGGCGGCAAAGGAGATCCGCGAGCAGGTGGATGTGCCCATCGTGTATCTGACCGCTTATTCCGACCGGCTCACCGTGGACAGGGCCAAGCAGACGGATCATGACGGCTTCATTTTGAAGCCGTTTCTAAGACGCGAGTTGCAGACCACCATTGAGGTGGCAATGTTGCGGCACGCCATGAGGTCGACGCGGAAGCAGTAGCATTAGCGCCCACGCAGTGCCAACTACACCGAATGCCATTCTGCGATAGCCCGATACTTTCTACGCGCACAGCGTCCGGCAGAGGAGGGTCGTGTCGTCGGAGATAATTCCGTCCACCCCCCACTCTGCCAAACGCTTCATATCCCCCGGGTCATTGACCGTCCATACCAGAATGTTTTTTTTGGCACCCCGCAGTTCAGTGACCAAATCTTTTCTGACTAAGCTGTGATGCGGGATTACGTATTCGACCGGAAGCCGGCGCCAGGCGCGGAGCTGCGCGCCCGTCTCGCAAATCAACCCGAGGGGAATCGCACCATCTGCGCGGCGCACTGCCCGCAGCACTTCGGGAAGAAACGAAGAAACCACAAAGGCGCGTGGAGGATGCTGCCGCAGGAGATCCGCAGTGATTTCTTCCAGTCCCGAAACTTTAAGCTCAATGTCGAGAAACGCCCGCTCCCGGTAGCGGGCAAGGACGTCTTGCAGTTGCGCCAGCGCCGCCAACTGCCGGCCACCTGCCTCTGCGATCTCGATTCCGCCAAACTGCGGATTATGACAGATTACGGCCCTTCCATCAGCCGTGCGCCGCACGTCAAACTCAAAACCGTCGCAGCCGTCGGCCAGCGCCTGATCGAATGAGGCCAGTGTATTCTCAGGGATCGACTTCACGGCTCGCGCGCCGCGGTGGCCAAGGAGAAGCGGACCCGGACCTGTGCGCGCGCGCGTCATGCGGATGCGATCAATCGAGATCGAAGTCGCGGATCGGCTTGCCGGTGTCGGGAGTCTCTTTCGCCTTCTTCAGCGCCTCCTGAAATTTCTTCTCCAGAAGATCGGACGCGTGCTTCTGCGCTTCCACGGACTGTTGAAAGATCGACTCGCGGCGGCTGTCCTGCTCGCGCATGGCCTTGGCTGCGGCTTCCATATCGTTGAAGGTCTTCGGCTTCACCGCCGCAGTGTGGGCGATGACGGCGCGCGTCTCGGTGTCGACTTTGAGCACGGCACTGCAGCACGGGCAAGTCACTTCGAAGTTCGGGGGGGGCTTCGCCATTTGAGCGAATGATACCGCATTGCGGGGTGCGGGGTCAGGGACTAGGGGATGGGGGATAGGGGCTAGGGATCAGAAATACTACGTTCAACTGGATCTCCCTGAGCCCTTCTACCGCCTCAGCTTGATCGGGAAGACGTGGAACAGGTTCAGCATTTCCCATCCCAGCAAGAATATGGAAATGAGGACCACCATGACTGCCAGCAACTCCCCGAAGCTCAACCCGCGGCGAGTGGGCTCGAAGCGCCGGGCTGCCAGGCTGAGGATGTTCAAAGTGGCAAAACCGAACACCAGCGCCCACAAGACGTTGTAGACATCCTGCCGCGACCCGCGATACAGCAAGGCTGCGGCCACTCCGGGAAAGACCGCGGCCTGGACCAGCGCCTGGATGCGGACGACGGGATAGATGGCCAGAGCTGCCCGGGTGGTCCGGGTGAGGCCGGAAAGCAGCGACATGGCGGTGGGCAGCGACATTGGCCGGAAAGACGCCCCCGAAGCCGTTTTCAGCGCCGGGTGCAAAAGCCGGGTGCAAAAGTATGAATATTACCTTTTTTTCGTTTTCTGGTCACGAATCTGAAGGTCACCAATCCGCCCGTGGGCTCGCCGCCCAGAACCGCACCTAGTTCCCCCGGCCTTGGTTAATATGGATCGATGGCCAAGTGTCGTTTCATTTTCTTTGATGTGGGGAATACTCTGCTTTTTCCTAACCGCGCCCGAATCCTGGCGCCGCTTCCTGAGGACAGGCATCCGCCGTTGCAACGCTGGCAGGCGCTGGAGCGCCGCACCAAACAGGATTTCGATCGCGGCATGATGGGGGGCAAGGTGGATCATAGCTTCTGGTGGACCTTCCACACCCACCTGCTCGACGAGCTTAACGTTCCGGCTGATGGCGTGCGCCACGTGTTGGTGGAGAACACGCAGCAATCGGCGAATTGGGACCAGATTCTGCCCGGGACGCGGGAGGCTCTGGAACGCATCGGGCAGCAGTATTCAACGGCGGTAATCTCGAACGCCGATGGAAAAATCCATGCCGTGCTGCGCCGCTGCGGCATTGCCGATTGCTTTCGCAGCATCACCGACTCAGGGATCGTGGGGAGTGAAAAGCCGCACCCGGCGATTTTTGACGCAGCACTGCGCGAGATGAAGGCGGAGCCAGCGGAAAGTCTTTACGTAGGCGACGTGTACTCGGTCGACTACGTGGGAGCGCGCAACGCGGGCATGGAGGCGGTGCTGTTCGACGTGGCTGGCGCTTATCGCGAGCGCGGGCTGCCACGAGTGGAGTCCCTGAGTGAGTTGGAAGCCTGGCTGCGAGTGCGGTAGGTCTTCCACGTGCGGGCGGATCGGACGACGTAGGGATGCTTCGACTGCGGTTGCGCTTCGCTTCGCGATGCGCAATCCTCGCTCAGCATGACAGAGATTAATTCGGAGTGAGGGACCAATGTTTGATTCGACACGATCTGTTCTCTTCCTGACGGCAGCGCTGCTGCTGGCGATCGCACCCGGACCAGGGATGCTCTACGTTCTGGCGCGCAGCCTTGCCGGCGGGAAACGGGAAGGTGTGCTGTCGGCGGTGGGAACGTTTCTAGGCGGCATGGTGCACGTGTTCGCGGCGGCGCTGGGGATTTCCATCATCCTGGCCAAGTCAGCGTCGGCGTTCGCGGCGGTGAAGTATCTCGGCGCAGGGTACCTCTGCTTCCTGGGCGTGCGCATGATTCTGGAAGCGCGGAAGGAATCGGGAACGCTGCAGGAGATTCCCAAGCTCGGCCGAGCAGCCCGCAATCCGCTCTGGCAGGGCGTAGCGACGGAAGTTCTGAACCCGAAGACGGCGCTGTTCTTTCTTTCCTTCATTCCTCAGTTCGTGATCCGCGGCCACGGGCACGTCTTCCTGCAGTTCGTAGTCCTGGGAATGATTTCGGTGGTGATGAACACGACCGCAGATCTGATCGTGATAGCGCTGGCGGGGCCGCTGGGAGAAAAGATTCGCTCGTCCGCAACTTTCCGCCGCCGTCAGCGAACGGCCACGGGCGCAATCATGATCGGCCTGGGAACCTATCTGGCAACAAGCGAAGGCAAGTAGGTCGGCTATTCGACCGCACCCGTGGAGAAGGCTATGCAGCGCTTTGCATCACTCTTTCGAATCTCCTGCTGCGCAGCATTGCTCGCTTTCGCCGCTGCCCAAGACGCCAAAGATATCCCAAAGATCGCGGGAGAGAGCCTGGCGGGCCGCAGGGTTTTGCTGCCGGATGCTACCGCGGGGAAATTAACCGTTCTGGTGATCGGATTTTCGAAGGCATCGAAAGCCCCGACCAGCGCGTGGGCCAGAAAAGCCGTCGCAGACTTTGGAAGCCGCTCTGGGTTCGAACTCTATCAGCTTGCAGTGCTGCAAGACGTTCCGCGCTTCATTCGCGGGTTCGTGATCTCCGGCATCAAGAGTGGTGTGCCCAAAACCCAGCATGATCACTTCCTCCTGGTCGTGGAGGGCGAGGCAGAGCTCAAGAAACTCGTGAGCTACAAGGAGCCGGATGACGCCTACATGGTCGTCTTGGACCGCGGAGGAAAATCGGTTCGTCAGCGGCACGGCGAGTTCAGCGATGCAAGTTACTCAGAGCTGCGCCAGGAGATTGAATCGTTGCTGAGCAATCAGAAATGAGATGGGGAGCCGCAGATATCCTAGAGCTCCAGAATCTGATGGTCGTGGCAGTCGAGCTGAATGGCATCGTAGAGCTGGGATAGAAGCTCGCGGCCGTAGCGGGCCAGGAAGTAGACGCCACCGATAGTGCGCTCCTGCAGACCTTTGTCGGGATACAGCGCGTGGCTGAGCGTATCTGCGTGGCGGCTCACCAGTTCGCCTTTTTGCGCCTCGGCGCGCGCTGCCTGCGCCTGCAGGCGCTCGAGCTGGTATTGCATTTTTGAGCGCGCGGTCTCAGCCGCGTCGACCAGCGTGCGGTCGAGCTTTTCCAGTTTTTCTTTCACTCCAGAGAGATGGGAGTCGAACGACTTTCGCGTGTTCTCGAAAGCGGCCTGCAGATCTTCCGGAAGACTCTGGGCGGCAATGCGCTTCTGCAGGGCTTCGGGACCCTGGAATACCTCGGGCAGCGTGATCGCGTAGCGCTCGATGAAGCGCTGCATCTTGGGCTCGACGATGGTGGCGGAAAAACGGGGCACGATCGGGGTGACGCGCTGGAGCAGCATTTCGTAGGCTGCCCCGGCCTGTGCGAAATAGGCGGTTTCGGCGGCGCCTCCGGTGTAGGCGAGCGTGGGCAGCAGGTAGTCCTCAACGATGGGACGGAGCAGAACGCTGGGACTGAATTGCTCGGGCGTTGCTGCGACGCGAGCGAGCAACCCGGCGCGCGAAATTCTCTCTGCAGTGCCCTCGCTGCCGATCGCGAATTCTGCGCCATCGCCATTGCCGCGACGGTGGATGGCGGTACGGGCGCCGTTCTGCAGCGTGAACAGCAATACCGACGACGTAGTGACTTTGACCTGCTGGTGATAGCCGGCGGCCTCGAGGGCTTCTCCCCGCGCCAGCAGCGCGGATTCGAGCTCGTCCGCACGCTCGACCGCCGCCCGATAGATGGGCTCGGCCACGCGATGTAATTCCGGGTCGGAGGCGTCGAGCACGATCACGCCCCAGTCGGCGCACAGTTTCGCGAAGAAGCGGGCAAAGGCCGATCCCAGGGTCTCGCCGGGGCGATAGGTTTCGCGCAAGAGCTGTGTAGCTTCGGTTTCTCCGAGCAACGCACTGGCCTGGTCCACCAGCGGCAAGATCTCGTCGCCCAGGCGCACCGCACTTACGGGCGATCCCGGGACATCGTGGCTTGAAGTCGTGAGCACCTGCAGCGCGCCTTCCGGGCCGGGCAATGCAATGTGATTCACTTCCGCGAGGTCATGGTCGTAAGTGGCGAGCCAGAAGACCGGAACCATGTTCACGCCTGCCGCGGTTGCCTCGGCTGCAAGCTTGACCGCGGTGAGGGCTTTGTAAATGTCGAACATGGGCCCGCCGAAAAGTCCGACCTGCTGTCCGGTCACGACTGCGGCGGCGCCGCGGCGCAGGCGGTCGAGATTGGCCAACGTTTTGGGCGAGGCGTCCCAGGATTTGTTCTGGCGTTCGAGGATGTTAGTGACGCGTTCGCGGCGGGTGGGATCGTAGGACAGTTTGGCCGCTTCCTCTTTCATCCACTGAAGAAAGCTCGCGGGTCTGGGGTAGAACGGCTGTACCTGGGGTGAATAGCTGAGGAAATCCTGGAAAAGACGTGTCGTACGAGGAATCTGGGAGAACGGAAGACAGTGCGCCTTCATTGCCAGCGCTCCTGACAGCGGCGTGTTGAGGAAGGTCGCATCGCTCTTTGTTGGACGACTGAAGTCATCCCAGGTCAACCTGAATTGTGAATCGATTCCCCTGAAAGTGCGTCGTAGTAGAGATGCCCGAACCGGCAGCAGGATGCAATTTAACCACGAAGGGGACTAAGGACACGAAGGAAAACTAGGGGGAACATGAACGTCACAGCCGGGCCATTGAGTATTGTTACACCGTTGACGCTGGAAGGGTCGGTGGTGCGTCTGGAGCCGATTCGACTGGAACATGCAGAGGCGTTCTGGGAAGTCGCGAAGGACCACCTGGAGGACATCTTTCGCTGGATCCCTTATTCGATGAGGACGCGCGCCGATTTCGAAGCGCTCATCGCCAAAACTCTCGCCGAGCAGGAACGCGGCGAATCGGTTGCCTTTGCGACCGTGGAGCGGGGTTCGGGGCGCATCATCGGCAGCACACGGTTTATGAACATTGACCGCATCAATCGCAGAGTCGAGATCGGATCGACCTGGATTGCGCCCGCGTGGCAGCGGACTGCAGTGAACACCGAGGCCAAATACCTGATGCTGCGGCATGCCTTCGAAGCGTGGGGATGCATTCGGGTAGAGCTCAAGACCGATGCGCTGAACGAACAATCGCGCAACGCGATTCTGCGCATTGGCGCGAAGGACGAAGGCACGCTGCGGCGGCATGTGATCACCTGGACGGGACGCGTTCGCGATTCGGTGTACTTCAGCATCCTGGACGATGAGTGGCCGGGGGTGAAGAAACGGCTCGAAAGCAGAATGGAACCGTCAACCGGCGTGCTGTCCGGGGGAAACAACGACCACCGGGGCTAAAGCCCTCTTCCCGTGCCACTTTAACGCGGCGCTAAAGCGCCGCTCTTCCACGGCGCCTCGACGATCTTGCACTCTCAACATCCTCGTTGTGAGAAGCGTGCTGAGACGTTATGATGCGTGCGATTCCCGTAACCACGGGAATCACTCGGAAGGCTGAGGCAGCGGGAGGATTGAGATGGACGCGACGCAAGCTCTGGGGTTGGTCTTTGGTGTGATTGTTGCGCTATTTGTGCTGGGGACAATCCTGAGCGGATTTTTCCAGGTGCGGACGGCAGAGGCCGTGGTGGTACAGCGCATGGGAAAGTTCCAGAAGGTAGCCGGCGCGGGCATCAATTTCAAGCTGCCCTGGCTCGATCAGATCGCGGGGCGCATCGACTTGCGGGTGCAGCAGCTCGCGCTCGATGTCGAGACGAAGACCAAAGACAACGTGTTCGTCAAGATTCCGGTGTCGGTGCAGTATCACGTGATCCCCGACCATGTGTACGAGGCTTTCTACAAGCTGGCCAATCCCCGGCAGCAGATTTCGTCGTACGTGTTCAACGTCATCCTGGGGCACGTGCCCAAGATGAATCTCGACGACGCGTTTCTGCAGCAGTCCGATATTGCGGTCGCAATCAAGCAGGGCCTCGACGATGTGATGAGGACTTACGGTTACGCGATCGATCAGGCATTGGTCACCGACATTCAGCCGGACGATAAGGTCAAGGCGGCGATGAACGAAATTAACGCGGCGCAACGCGAGCAGGTTGCGGCGACCGCGCGCGGCGAAGCGGAGAAGATTCTGAAAGTGAAGCAGGCCGAGGCCGAGGCGGAGAGCAAGGCGCTGCAGGGCCAGGGCATCGCGAACCAGCGCAAGGCGATCATCGAAGGGCTGAAAGATTCGGTGGAGGCCTTCTCGAAAGCGGTGGAGGGATCGACGCCGAGAGACGTGATGATGCTGGTGCTGGTGACGCAGTATCTGGACACGATGAAAGAGATTGGCTCGAACGACAAGAGCAATACGATCCTGATGTCACATTCGCCAGGAGCGGTGAGCGAGCTGTTCCGCCAGATGCAGGACGCAGTGATGATCGGGCAGAAAGTGGCTAGTACGGGCCCGTGAGCGAAGTCCGCCGGGTTGAAAGTTCTTGGGTTACGAAGGCCGGTGGCTGACTGAAGTCGGGGTTCTCGTGGCGCAACGCCCTCGGGGATCGATTTTGGCGAGCGGTGTGCGGGCACGTAGCAAGCTGCCATGGCCTTGGCGTAGAGACTTAGCTCGTCGTAGTATTTCGGCTATGTTTGGGCGTTCGTTGTTACTCGCCGCTATTGCATTGGTATCGAGCCTTCTGCCGGCGCAGATGTCAACCTTGCCGGCAGCAAGAGCCATTGCCGACCTATTTGGCCCTCCCAAAAACCCTCCAATCTTTTCCGAAATGACGATGATCCTGCAGGGTGGCCTTCAGTATCAGGACACGGCCAACTTCAGGGGCCCGGTCGCTGCCGTCGAGCGCGAGGAGAACCAGTCGACTAGTCAAAATCCGGAACCCTACCACACGAAAACGATGCTCAAGTTTGATGGTGATGGGCACCTGATTCAGCGTACTGATGAGGGCGCACTGGGAACTTCGATCACGACAAACATCTGGGAACATGGAAGGCTGCAAAGCCAGACGGTTGCTCATCACCGAAATGACGGCAGACTCGCCGATTGGAATGAGTGGCAACGTTGGAGCTATGACACAAATGGGCGCCTTATGGAATTCAAGGCCGGTCGCGACAAAGAAGAAATGAATGACTATGTAAACTTCAGATACGATTCTAAGGGTCGGCCTCTCGGATACGAGCTATATGCACAGACCTTGACTGAAATCTCGTATGAAGGAAACAAGATTACTTTGAGCAGGCTACAAAAATATCAAGGTCGCAAGTTCTTCGAGCAAGTCCAAGTGGTTGACGACAAGAATCGTGTGATCGATTTGAAGGTTTCTGATTTAAGTGCGGGTCAATTGAAGCTCTGGTACCACGTGACTTTCAAATACGATGATAAGGGTCGGGTGATCGAGCAGAACACCGACCCTTTTAAGCTCGGCGACGGTGACGACTATTCCCCGCTGCCGAGTTCGATCGCGACGGTATCCCCACCAAGGTACGAGTTTTTGATGCATCCGGTACGGAGCGAACCGCAGGAGACATGTTCGTTGATCCTCAGACGCATAAAGCCACCACGCATCCTGGAAGCGTGGAGTGGGAAGTAATCTACGACGACCGCGACAATTGGACGGAGCGGCGGCGTTGGTTCAGGCCCGCGGACGGAAGCTCTCGAATCATGACGCGACTGATTCGGCAGACTATTACCTATCGGTAACGACTAGTTTTCAATCCGCCGGCATGGGCGCGGGGCGCGCCAGAGCAGGACTTCCCTTCGCCGCAACTACCTTTGCGCTCGCCGCCTCTTCCGCGGGCGTTTCCAGCCACTTCCGGACTTCGGGCAATGCCTCGCGCATGGCCTCTGCGCCGACGCGGATAAGATCTTCGGTGCGCTTGAAGTCGTCGTAGGCGAATCCGGCGACGTCGGGCTCGATGACCAGATCGGCGGCATCGCGCCATAACGAAGACATCGCATCCTGCGCGATGGCGAAGGATTGTCCAATCACGTCGAACAGATGGCGCGGCGCTCCCCCCTTGGCCCACGTG
>DATFNR010000087.1:0-19641 GCA_035266285.1 Candidatus Sulfotelmatobacter sp. | reverse complement strand
CACCGTGCGAGGACTCGGCGCGCTGCGATTCGGCGCTCTACGCTCGGCCGACCTGCGCGTTCCCATGCCGTCCATCCTCGTGATAGCCCTGGCCGCAGCCGCTCTTATGCTGGCAATGTGGTCAGCGTGCCGGCGCCCGCTCCTCGCAGTGTCCGGACTCGCGGCCATCCTCGTCGCTTCGTTCGTTCTCGCATTCGTCCCCGCGTCGCCGCGCGTGCATCCCGGCATATTGGAGGTGACTTCGATCGACGTCGGAGAGGGCGACTCCATCCTGCTCGTCACCCCGCAAGGCCGCACCTTGCTCATCGATGCCGGAGGCCCCATCGGCCCCGGCGGCTCACAACTCGACTTTGGCGAGGATGTCGTCTCTCCCTATCTCTGGACGCGCGGCCTCGAGCGCCTCGACGCCGTCGCCATTACCCACGGACACTCCGACCACATCGGAGGCATGATCGCCGTGCTCAAGAATTTCCGGCCGAAAGAATTGTGGGTAGGTCTGTTGCCGCCGAGCCAGGCTCTGGAAAACGTGATCGCGACTGCACAGGCGCTCGGGATCAAAGTCGTCCGCCACTGGGAGGGCGACGAGTTCAACTTCGGTGGAGCCGCGGTCAGCGTGCTGTTCCCACCTCGTGACCTGCCTCTAGGAGACAAGCCGCAGAACAACGACTCGATGGTGTTGCGCGTGAGTTATGGAGAATCTTCGATATTGCTCGAAGGGGACGCCGAAAAATCCGTGGAGCGGCGCATCGCCGCCCTCCATCATCCCAGTGCCAATCTGCTGAAAGTGGGCCATCACGGAAGCGCCAACGCCACCACTCCCGAACTGGTGGCGTGCGCGAAACCTCAGTTTGCGATTGTCTCGGTGGGAAGCGGCAATTCGTTCGGCCTGCCGCGGCGGGAAATTCTCGGGCGCCTCGCTGACGCGGGAGCCCGCGTCTATCGCACCGATCTGGACGGAGCCGTCAGCTTCTATCTTGACGGCCACACGGTTACGCCTTCTGTGGCGGCTCTCCAGGATCCTCCTCTGGAATGATGTCGATCTCCGCCGTTTCGTCGTCCGCCGCCGTGGCGCTCGCCCCAGTTTGCAACTGATCCGCGATCAAGCGCCGCGCCTCTTCGGCGTCCTCCTGCCGCACCAGGATGACCATGCCTCCCAGTCCGGGGAATGTGTCCTGCACCATGGACGCGGCCGTGAGGTCACTGTCGATGCCTGCCGAATCGAGCAGGCCTTTCACCACCATGGCCTCGGTTTCCAGCTCGGAGTCGAACACCTTGACCAGCTTCTCGTTGGGATCAGGACGCGGGCGCTGATCGCCGAGCGGTCGGACAGGTTCTGCCATAGCATCTCCATTCCTGGAAGCGGGCCGCCCCGTTTGCCCGGTTCCACGCTGCACTGCCTGATCTTACTCTTCTTTCCAGCGCCTCCTTGCCGATACTCCTCCGAACACTGGAGCCCGGCAGGACTGCCCTCGAACCACACTTTTGGGTAGTTGTTTTCCGCGGCAGGTGAGGCAGAATGCCCGTAGTCTAGCGAGCCGCGGCGGGCCCAGACCGCAACGCCAAGCCGCCGCGCTTCATCTAAAGCTGTGGGTTGGAAAAGAGGACCATGGATATCTCTCGGCGGACCAGTCAGGCAGTAGGCTATCCGTTGGCAGAGGACGAAATCTGCCGCGAGCGTGAAGAAGAGGCCCGCAAGATCCGTCGCCTGCAGTTGATGATCAGCATGGTGATGTCGGTGATCGGCCAGGATCCCAACATGACCCTCGAAGAGGCTTCAGAACTGGCTGCCGGGGCCAAACGCGCCGCCCTGGCCATGTTTCCCGGCAAGGAACTGGCCTACGACCTTCTCTACAAGCCCCGCCTGCAGCGCCTCATGCGCGAACGGTTCCGACTACAGTAATGCCATTCTACTGCGAGGCGTTCAGGCTTGCTTTTGAACGCAGTCTACTCATCAACAACCGAATTCCGCAGCGTCCCGATGCCCTCGACGCTGACTTCCATCACGTCTCCGGCCACGACCGGTCCTACGCCCGCCGGCGTACCTGTGGGAATCAGGTCGCCGGGAAACAGGGTCATGACCTGCGCGATGTGGCGGATCACAACGTCCAAAGTAAAAATGAAATCCCGCGTGTTGCCCGACTGCTTGACCGCGCCGTTGACCCGCGTCTCGAGTCCAACCCCCGCTCCCACTCCGAAACATGGATCGATCTCGTCGGTCACAACCGGGCCGGCCGGGCAGAAGGTGTCGAAGCCCTTGGCCCGCGTCCATTGCCCGTCTTTATTTTGCAGGTCGCGTGCGGTAACGTCGTTGACGCAGGTGTAGCCGAGAATGTAGCGCCGAATGTCCTCGTCCGCCGGCGGTTGGTAACAGGTCTTCCCGATCACCACACCGAGTTCGCCCTCGTAGTCGACGCGCTCGGAGATTTTTGGCCGCCGCACCGTTCCTGCCGGCGGCAGCAGCGCGGAGGTAGCTTTCAGAAAGATCAGCGGCTCCGTCGGCACGTCATGCCCCAGTTCGGCCGCGTGTTCGCGATAATTACGCCCCACGCACACGATCTTCGACGGCCGCACTGGCGGCAGCAGCGCCGCTTCGTCGAGAGGAATCGGCTCGATCCGGCGGGTGCGCAGGCTCTCCATATCGCCGTCGGCTTCTTCGGGCGGCGTGAGCAGCAGGCGCACAATCGCCTCCCGTCCCGCCACGGACTCGACCAGCCCATAATGCGACTGGCCATTGAATTGGAATCGGCAGTATTTCATTGGCCATCTATCTAAACATATCCTTGGAAATTCGCGCGAAGTGGGACGAAATATTTTGGGGCCGGGGCTGTCGATATTCGCTTTCCCGTTCGACTCTCCGGTAGAGGGCCGAGAAACAGGGGCCAAAGACGGCCGATTAAGAGGCCAATCCAAAGGAGACTACACCATCATGCAATACCTGCTGCTGATCTATGGAAACGAGGCGCACTGGGAGACGCTGAGCGAGGCCGAGGGCAACGCCATCAACAAAGAATTTATGGATTTCACCCAGAGCATCGCCCAAAGCGGACACCTTCGCGGCGGCAACGAGCTCAACCGCACGTCGACCGCAACCACGGTTCGCCTGCGTGACAAGAAGCGCCTGGTTACCGACGGCCCCTTCGCCGAAACCAAGGAACAGCTGGGCGGCTACTACCTGATCGAGGCCAAGGATCTCGACGACGCCCTGGCGGTTGCGGCCCGCATCCCCTCGGCGCGCTGGGGATCGATCGAGGTGCGCCCGATCATTCCTCACGAAATGCCCTCGTGAAATGAGGGTGTCAGGCCTAGCCTCCTGGGTGTCCATCCGGCTACCCTGTAAGCCGGATGGACATTGAGGGCATCTTTCGCGAAGAGTCGGGACGGATCCTTGCGACCCTCATTCGCCTGCTCGGCAGCTTCGACCTGGCGGAGGAGGGTATGCAGGAGGCCTTCGCCACCGCCGTGGAAAGGTGGCCGAGGGAGGGCACGCCGGCAAAACCGCGCGCCTGGCTGATTGCGACGGCGCAACACAAGGCCATCGACGTGCTCCGTCGCCGCGCCCGCTTTGACTCCAAGCGCGAGGAACTGCAGAGGATCGCCGAACTGGAG
This sequence comes from Candidatus Sulfotelmatobacter sp., assembly GCA_035266285.1. Classification (GTDB taxonomy): domain Bacteria; phylum Acidobacteriota; class Terriglobia; order Terriglobales; family Acidobacteriaceae; genus Sulfotelmatobacter. The sequence goes on along the minus strand of DATFNR010000087.1, from coordinate 16,035 downwards.
CAGCAGTTTGCCGACGCGCAGATGGCCAAGGCGCGCATTGACAATGCGGGTGAGAGCATGCGCCGACACAATCGGACTCGCAGTGATGGCAGCGACGCTGGTCGCGACGACGACCCGTTCGGCGACGATCGCCTGCGTCTGATCTTTACCTGCTGCCATCCTGCGCTGGCGCTCGAAGCGCAGGTCGCGCTTACCCTGCGAACCTTGTGCGGCCTTACGACCGAGGAGATCGCGCGCAGCTTCCTCGTCCCGCCGCCGACAATGGCGCAGCGGCTGGTCCGGGCCAAACAGAAGATTCGCGATGCCCGCATCCCATACCAGATTCCGCCCGAACACGAGCTGGCGGCGCGTGTCGAGGCCGTGCTGCTGGTTGTCTATCTGGTGTTCAACGAGGGCTACAATGCCACCTCGGGCGAGGCTGCCGTACGGCACGAGCTGTGCACCGAGGCTATACGCCTCGGACGTGTGGTTTGCCAGCTTCTGCCGCGCCAGACCGACGCTCGCGCGCTGCTCGCCCTGATGCTGCTGCACGACTCACGCCGCCCTGCACGGACGGCACAGAACGGCGAGCCGGTCCTGCTCGAAGTGCAGGATCGCAGCCTATGGAATCAGGAACAGATTCGTGAAGGTACGGCGCTGGTTGAATCCGCTCTGCGTGACGGACGCGCCAGTCCGTACGCGTTGCAGGCCGCAATTGCCGCGGTCCATGCTCAGGCCCAAAGTGTCGAAGAAACGGATTGGCGGCAAATTGTCGGGCTCTACGAGATCCTGCTGCAGGCGCAGCCTTCACCGGTCATCGAACTGAACCATGCCGCTGCCGTTGCGATGGCTGAGGGCCCAGCCGCAGGATTGAAGCTGCTCGACGACCTTGGGGCGAAATCGGAACTGCGCGACTACTACCTGCTTCCCGCGTCCCGCGCCGACCTGCTGCGCCGGCTGGAACGCTGGACCGAAGCCGCCGATTCCTATCGCCGCGCTCTCGCTCTCGCCACGAACGACTCCGCCCGCAAATTCCTCTCCCGCCGGCTGGCCGAGATGGAAGCGAGAATCTAGAACGCGAGTCTCACGGCACGCTCTCGCTCGCTTCTTCCGACCGCGCGCTCTCATTCCCTCGTACATCCACGGCCGACACGGAATAGAAATACTTCTTCCCCGGTGCCACATTTGTATCCCGGTACGCCGGCGCCTTCACGATCTGCGCATTCACCTTCACTGTCGCGGCTCCCTCTTCATGCCGATAGACGTTGTATCCATCGAGATCCACATCGGCCACTGGAGCCCAGATCAAGTCGATGAACGGCTGCTGACCCGGTCCGGCAAAGACCGCCTGCAAACCCGAGGGCACTGCCGGCGGAAAAACGTCGTGCGCGAACACCTTCACCTCCGGCGAATCGTGGCCTTCGATCTGCAGCTCCGGCCGATTCTTCGGAGCAGCCACCGTGACCGCCTCCACGTGATACTCATAAGTGGACTCCCACTCGATGCTCGAATCGGTGAGAGCGAAATCGCGCTCGCTGCCTGCCGGCACTTCGCCCGCGAGGATCGTTTCCTGAGTAGCTTCCGGCCGCCGGTAGACGCGATAGACATAGCGCAACGCGGGTGACATCTGCGGCGCGGCCGCGCTTGTCCAAGTCAGTACGACTCCCTGGCCGGTGACGCGAGCGCTGAAGTCAGCGGGCGGCGGAAGTGTTCGCGCCAACGAAACCCGCGCCTGATTCGAAAGACCGGCTCCCCGTCCATCGGTATTGAGCACCTCGACGGCGTAGGTGATGAGGGCAGAGGGGTCGTCGCCTTCGAGCGATACAGGCAGCGTATCCGTAAAAGAGCTCGGCGCAGTCTTGACGGAAGATTTCGCCGTGCTCAGCTTCGCCGGCGGGAACGTGCCCACAGGCGTGCCACATTCGGTAAGTTTCGGCTCAAGTCCGCGGCAGATGTGCGTTGGCCCGACACTGCGCACAGTCTGGCGGTCGGTCGTGGAATTGGGGATGGTCCAGGCAAGAATGACGCGATCGCCCTTGCGGGTGGCCCGCAGATCGGCGGGCGGCTTGGGCAACTCCAGCGACGGAGGCTGCGGCGGCGCCATCGTCGCGCACGCCGTCAGCAGCAGCGGCACACCAGCAACCAGCAGTTTCCGAGCCGGAAGTCTCATCAGGAAAACCAGACTACCAGAAGCCCGCCAGCGGGAAGAACCACTCACCTCAGGGGCTAAAGCCCACTATCAATGGAACCCTTGACGGCACGACTGAAGTCGTGCCCTTCCCAAAACCATTCACGACGAGGTGGGTTGCAGCATCTGGCTCCTAGCCCCTAGCCCCCAGTCACTAGCCCCTGGCTTCTAGCCTCTAGCCCCTAGCCACTGAGTTCCTTCGCCGCTTCGCGAAAGACCTTTGTGTGCCGGTCTATGTCCTCGGCTTCGGTCTGCGGGGACATCAGTGCCATGTTGTGAAACGGCGTCAGCAAGATTCCGCGGTTCATCGCATAGAGATGCATGAAGCGCTCCAGTTCGAAATCCATGGCGGCGTGCGCCTCGCCTCCGTTGACGGGCGCCTTTGGTCCAAACAGATACTCCGCGCGGCATCCCAGCCGCGTGACTTGCCATGGCAGGCCGGCATCGGCGATCGCCTTGGCCACTCCCGCGGTCCATCTCTCCGCCAGCGGAATCATGCGTGCAAACGCGTCTTTGGTCAGTACGCTGGTCAAGGTCGCGCGCATCGCCGCCAGCGAGAGCGCATTGCCTGCCAGCGTGCCTCCGATGCCGCCCACGTCGCAGTTCTCCAGCTCCTGCTTGCCCGCGATGCGGTCGGCCACTTCCTGCGAGAATCCGTAGGCCGCCCCAGGAATTCCTCCTCCGATGGCTTTGCCGAATACGAGCACGTCGGGATCGAGATTCTCCGCGCGCGTAAAGCCTCCGGGCCCCGCGCAGATAGTGTGCGTCTCATCGAGGATCAGCAGCGTCCCATGCTTGCGCGTGAGCGCGCGCAACGCCTGGTGATATCCCGCCTGTGGGTGCACGATGCCGACGTTAGTCATGGCCGGCTCCGCCAACACGCAAGCCACATCTTCCGGCGCCAACGCCTTTTCGATCGCGGCTACATCGTTGAACTCGACCACCTTCGTGGTCACTGCAGGATTCACCGGCGGCCCGATGTTTCCCGGCCGCGGCCCCGCTTCCCCGTTCGCTCCCAAAGTGATGAACGTCTCGTCGACGGTTCCGTGATAGCACCAGTTGAAGACCAGAATCTTCGGCCGCCCGGTGATCTGCCGTGCCAGCCGGATCGAAAACCGGTTTGCGTCGGTCGCCGTCAGCGCAAATTGCCAGTACGGCAGGGTGAATCGCTTCTGCAATTCCTCGGCAACGAAAATCGCGTCTTCGCCCGGCAGCATCAGCGTGATGCCGCGCCGCGATTGCGTTTCCACCGCTTTCACGGTGGCAAACGGCGAATGCCCCGTCATGGCGCCGGTATCGCCCAGGCAGAAGTCGACGTAACGGTGGCCGTCCACATCGAAAAAGTAAGCGCCCTGCGCCTCCCGCACAAACAGCGGAAATGCCCCCGCCCATTTCACCATCCAGTTCATGGGCACGCCCGCGAGCAGCGACTTGCGCGCCCGCTCAAACAGCGCCTTCGACTTCGGCCGCTCGTCGACAAACTTCTTCTGTTCGCGCTGCATCAGGGACTGCAGGCGGGAACGATCGATGGATTTCATGATTTATCGATGAGACAAACAGCCAGCAGAATAGCAGACCGCGTGGACGAGGCAGGACTCGTGTGGGCAGGGAGAACTCGTGTGGGCGCGGGCGACTCGCCCGCGCACCTTTCTAAGCTACCGATTCAATGAGGCATGTATCCCACCACAACCAGGGATAATCCTGAGGTCGTGCTGTTAAACCAGCCCGGACCGGATTCTCCAGGATGTAGTCGACCTTCTTCCTTAGACTCTCATCACCGCGGAGAACATGATCAAAGGATTCATCCTGCCAAACCCGCCCACTACGGCCCAGTGCCTTATTGATGCGGTGTGCAGATTCGCTCTTAATAGTTCGAGTGATCTCCGGTATGGAAATCGAGCCATTCTCATCGACGAGCGGCAAGCAGATCAGGTGCACGTGGTCTGGCATCACTACTGCGGCATAGAGCTTGTATTTCCTGCCATTCGCTCGAACGCAGGACTCTAAAGCCAAACCCTTCGCAACAGGCGGCAGATGCCACCGGTGCCAGGTTGAGTAGGTAATGAACAGAAGGCGATTGTCCTTCTGATAATGAGGGAGGTAGCGCCTGTACTCGTACTTCCTCTGCATCTTTAGAGCAGGGTAACACTCCAAGAGCGCGCGGGCGAGTCGCCCGCGCCCACATGGTCAATTCTTTCATTCCAAAGCGGGAAAAGCTACAGAATGTACCGGCTCAAGTCCTGATCTTTCACGATGTCGGTTAGCATCTTGCGCACGTAGTCTCCGTCCACCGTGACCTGCTGGCCTTTCTTCTCCGGCGCATCGAAGCTCAGTTCATCCAGGACGCGTTCCATGATCGTGTGCAGCCGCCGTGCTCCAATATTTTCCGTGCCTTCGTTCACGCGGAAGGCAAAGCGCGCGATCTCGTCCAGCGCTTCGGGCGTGAACTCCAGCTTCACGCCTTCAGTTTCTAGGAGCGCCGTGTATTGCTTCACCAGCGACGATTTCGGCTCGGTCAGAATGCGGACGAAGTCTTCCATGGTGAGCGATTGCAACTCCACGCGAATGGGGAACCGACCCTGCAGCTCCGGGATTAAATCACTGGGCTTCGAAACGTGGAACGCGCCCGCAGCGATGAACAGGATGTGATCGGTGCGCACCATGCCATAGCGCGTATTGACGGTCGTTCCCTCGACAATGGGCAAAATGTCGCGCTGCACGCCTTCGCGGGAAACGTCCGGCCCATGGCCGCCTTCGCGGCCGGCAATCTTGTCGATCTCATCCAGGAAAACGATCCCTGCGTTCTCCACACGATCAATCGCTACCCGCGTCACCTGATCCATGTCGATCAGCCGCTGCTCTTCTTCCTGAATCAAGTATTCGAAGGCCTCGTTCACTTTCATCTTCCGCTTCTTGGTGCGCTGTCCGAAGATGTTGGGCAACATGTCTTTGATGTTGATGTCCATCTCCTCGACGCCCTGGTTGGTCATAATTTCAAAGGAAGGGAAATTCCGTTCGCGCACGTCGATCTCAACCATGCGGTCGTCGAGCTTGCCCTCGCGCAGCTGCTGCCGCAGTTTCTCGCGGGTGCGGCTGGAGGACTCGGCGAGAGCCGTACTGCCATCGATCACCACGCCGCCCGTGGTCGACACTGGCTCCGGCCGCGGCGGGGGCGAAGGAGGCAGCAGGATGTCGAGCAGCCGTTCTTCCGCATTGAGTTCGGCCTTGTCGGCCACATCTTCCAACTTTTCTCCGCGAACATTGTCGATGGCAATCTCGACCAGATCGCGGACCATCGACTCCACATCGCGCCCCACATAGCCGACTTCGGTGAACTTCGACGCTTCCACCTTGAGAAACGGCGAATTTGCCAGCTTGGCCAGGCGGCGCGCGATCTCGGTCTTGCCCACGCCGGTCGGCCCGATCATGATGATGTTCTTGGGAATGATTTCTTCGGCAAGATCGGGCGAGAGCTTTTGCCGGCGCATGCGGTTGCGCAGCGCAATCGCCACGGCGCGTTTGGCGTCCTTTTGCCCGATAACGTGTTTGTCGAGTTCGGCGACGATCTCACGCGGCGTGAGTTCGTCGAGCGCCAGCTGTTCTTCTTCGGCAGTGGAGGGGAGATAGATGGCCATAAATTCAGTACTCAGTACCCAGTACCCAGTACCTAGTACTCAGTTGTCAGTTCCGGCGTCGGATTCTCCTGAGTACTGGGTACTCAGTACTAGGTACTGGGTCACTACAGCTCCTCGATTGTCACCTTGTCATTGGTATAGATGCACATCTTGCCTGCAATCTTCAGGGCTTCTTCCGCAATCTGCCGGGCGGTGAGCTGGGTGTGCTCCGATAGCGCCTGCGCCGCGGCTTGCGCATAAGGGCCGCCACTGCCGATGGCTGCGACCGTGCCATCGGGCTCGATCACGTCTCCCTGCCCGCTGAGCAGGTAGGTCTGGTCTTTGTCCGAGACCAGCAGCAGCGCTTCCAGATGGCGCAGAAACTTGTCGGTGCGCCAGTCACGCGCCAGCTCGACGGCGGCTCGTCCCAGGTTGCCGTGATATTGCTCCAGCTTGGCCTCGAAGCGGCTGAACAATGTGAAAGCGTCCGCTGTAGAGCCGGCAAAGCCGGCCACAATCTTGTCGTTGTAGAGGCGGCGGATCTTTTTGGCGGAATGCTTGATGATCGACTCGCCGAGTGTGACCTGGCCGTCGCCGGCCAGGACTACGTGCCCGTCCCGGCGCACGCACAGAACTGTCGTCGAGCGGATCAGTCGCTTCGTCGTCATAAGCGCAATTCCTGATTATAACAGCGCAGAATGATGGCCTCGGATGCGGCATGGAAGTTGCGTGCGTCGACTTGCCTCATCCGGATTTCGCCAGCCAAACCCAAAAGCAAGGACAACCGCAAGGGCAGCGGACAGAGTGTCCGCTCCACACTCCTGCACAAGTCTGCTTCGGTAACCTGCGGGCCGATTACTCGTGTGACTTTCCCTCAGCCTCGCTTGACCGTAGTTTGGAGTGCATGGGCAACTGTGCTGCCGTTTTATGCCACGATGATTCTTCGCTGCGGGCGCTGCAGGCGGGCCTGGGCGAAGTGGGAATGGAACTGGTTCCTTGTTCCTCGCGCGAGCAGGCGCTGGAGATGGTGCTGGCGCGGCGCTGCTGTACGCTGATTGTGGACTTCGATCTGCCCGGGGCTGAAGAAGTTATCCGCATGGCGGCGCTGTTGCCGCCGGCCCAGAAGCCGGCCTTGCTGGCCGTCGCCAGCCGCGCGTGGCCGGGGACTGGCGAGGCCTTCCAGTCCGGAGCCAGCCGCATCCTGTACCGCCCTCTGGATGTCGCGGAGGTCAAGGAAGCCCTGCAGGGCGGCAGCAAGAGTGCTGGGCGCAAGCGGCGGAAGTCGGCGCGCTGCGAGATGAAGACGCTCGTCCACCTCGAACTGGAGCACGGGCCGCTGCCCGGCATCAGCATCGATATCGGCGAGCACGGGCTGGCGGTTCAGACCTCTGAGCCCGTTCCTATGACGTCACATCTGCCTTTCCGCTGCGTACTGCCGGGAACGCATTTCACGCTTGAGGGATATGCGGACGTCATTTGGGCCAGCGACCAGGGGCGCGCGGGGTTGTTCTTCTCCGAACTGGCGCCCACGGCCCGCAAGCATCTGAAGAGCTGGCTCAGCCGGCGCAGCGCCTACGAGAAAAACCACGGCAAGCGAAAGGAAAAACACGAGATGCAGGATCTCCTGGCTCCGACGGAGGGCAATGTGTCATTCGCCTGGGAATAAACTCTGGGCGGGTGTTACATTCCCCCTCCGCGATTTGGTATTCTAAAAATAGAGAGAAAAATCTAGGAAGAAGCGCGGCCTTGAGGTCGCGCATTTGCTTTTTGGAGCGAATTCGGCCGTACGTGGCGAGCCTCTACACCATCGGACATTCGACCCGCACGCTGGAGGAACTCATCGCTGCGCTGCGGGCGCATGCGATTCAGACTCTGGTAGATATCCGAGCGTTCCCCATGTCGCGGCGGCTGCCGCAGTTCAACCGCGATGCGCTGGAAAAGAGTTTGCCGCTGGCGGGGATTCGCTATGAGTGGATGAAGGAACTGGGTGGTTACCGGAAGAAGATTCGCGACGACTCACCCCATATTGCGTTGCGCAATGACAGCTTTCGGAACTATGCCGACTACATGCTGACGGCGGAGTTCGAGCAAGCTGCGGCCAGGCTGGTTGCCCTGGCTGAGGGCTCGAGCACCGCATACATGTGCGCGGAACGGCTCTATTTCAACTGCCATCGCATGCTGGTGTCGGATTGGCTGACGGCGCACGGGCACGAAGTGCTGCACATCGACGGGACTGGGCCGGTGAAGGCGCATCGGTTGATGGCCGAGGCGCGGATGATGGATGGACGGCTGCTCTATCGTGGAGATCGGCTGCTCTAGACTTGCGATTTTCGCGTGCCGATTTCCGAATGTCGATGGTCGCCGCTACAATCGCAAATCGGCAATCGCAAATCGGAAATCCTCATGATCGTTGGTACAGGAATCGACATTGCCGAGGTGCCGCGCGTGCGGCGGACGATAGAGCGATTCGGGGAGCGATTTCTGCGGCGCGTGTTTACCGCGGGAGAGATTCGCTATTGCGACTCCAAGGCGAACCGGTATGAGCGCTATGCGGCACGGTTTGCAGCCAAGGAGGCCGCGATGAAGGCGCTGGGCACGGGGTGGAATCATGGCGTGCGCTGGCAGGATTGCGAAGTGGTGCGCATGCCCGGCGGGCGTCCCACGATTGCGTTTCACGGCCGGGCGGCGGAGTTCGCTGCCAAGCTGGGAGTCAAGAATGCGGCGTTGTCGATTTCGCATACCGCGGAGCAAGCCATCGCGCAGGTGATCCTGGAGAGCTAGAGAAATGACCGCCCCTAGGAGGCGACCGGACCCGCAAAGAATTCCGATTTTCGGGCGGAATATGGCGCCCGTTGGCGGACAGGAGTGTCCGCCCCACATGACCGCTACCCTCCCGGGTAGTGTCCTAAATCGACAAACCACGAAGGACACGAAGGTGCACGAAGGCAAAAGCGTTCGCTGACCTCCTTCGTGTCCTTTGTGTCCTTCGTGGTGAAGTTAGGACCTACCCCCTCCTGGGTTGGCTTGCAAGCGCTGGGTGGCGGCGTTATGATTCGCGTCGAAACTGGCGCCGAAGACAGATTCTTCCCCGCTCCGTGCAGGGGCGCCGCACTCCTCGACGCACAACGATAGCTGGGAGCTGGCAGTGACATCTTCTGTACGGCCTTTCGCCGTAGACGAACTGGTCGGTGAGTACAGGATTCTGGGCACCGCCGGCGTGGGCGGGATGGGCATTGTCTACAAGGCTCTCGACCTCAAGCTGAACCGCACCGTTGCCCTGAAGTTTCTTCCTAACGATCTCAACCTCGCTTCCAAGGATAAGGAACGTTTCCTGCAGGAAGCGCGGACCGCTTCCGGGCTCGACCACACCAACATTGGAGTGATTCACGGGCTGGAGGAGACGTCCGACGGCCACACCTTCATCGTGATGGCCTACTACGAGGGCCTCACGCTGGCCGAGCGGATTCGGCGCGGGCCGATCGCTCCCAAGGAAGCGCTGAACATCATGGTGCAGCTAGCGCACGGGCTGATCGAGGCGCACGAGCACAGCATCATTCATCGCGATATCAAGCCGTCGAATGTGATCGTCACGCGGCAGGGTGTGGCCAAGATTGTGGACTTCGGGCTGGCGCGCGTGGCCGGCGGCGCGGCGACGACTTTGAGCGCGGGGCCGGTGGGAACGCTGGCTTATATGTCGCCGGAGCAGGTGCGGGCGGAGCCGCTCGACCGGCGCACCGACATATGGTCGCTGGGGGTGGTGTTCGACGAGATGCTGACCGGGAAGCATCCCTTTCAGCGCGAGAACATGTCGGCGGTGCTGCTGGCGATTCTGGAGCAACCGCCGCCGGTCGAGGGACTGGATCCGGCCCTGGCGGCGATTGTGTGCAAGGCTCTGGCCAAGGATCGGGTGCATCGCTACAACGATTGCCGGGAGTTGCTGGCCGACCTGGAAGCTTGCAAGCCGGCCTTTGATGCCCATCCCACGGCCCCTGTGCCGCGGGACAGCAGAGTCTCTTCGCTGAATCTCAGGAAGGCGCTGGAGCACGCGTCGTCGACCCGTCCGCTGGCCACGCCGCTGGACCGGGCGCGGCGCTGGGCAATCGAGTTGCTGGCTGCGGTAGTGGTGCTGGCGGCGCTGTCGCTGGTGATTCCGTCGGTGCGGCAGCGGGCAGCTGCTTTGCTGGCGCGTGGAGGGGGCGGAGAAGAGAAACACATTGCCGTGCTGCCGTTCGACAACATCGGACACGATCCGGCGAACGAGGAGATTTCCGAAGGGCTGATGGACAGTTTGACCAGCAAGTTGTCCAATCTCGATGCCGGGCAGCAGTCGTTGTGGGTGGTGCCGGCCAGCGAAGTTCGGCGGCGAAAAGTGGAAGACCCCGAGGCGGCGCTGCGCGAGTTTGGGGCGACGCTGGTGGTGAAGGGCAGCGTGATGCGCGACAGCTCGGGCGTGCGCCTGACGGTGAATCTGATCCGCACCAAGGATGTGCGGCAGGAGGGGTCTTTATCGTTGCAGAACCAGTCCGGAGATTTTGCCGCGCTACAGGATCAGGCGGTCTCGGGGCTGGCGCGGCTTATGCACGTGGAGGTTCCGGCAACGGCATTGCGCGCTGCGGAGGGGCCTGCGGCGCCTGCGGCGTATGAGTCATACCTGAAGGCGCTCGGCTACATGCAGCGTTACGACAAGCCGGGGAACATCGATCAGGCGATTGCGGCGCTTACGGCGGCGGTGGAGTCCGATTCACAATTTGCGTTGGGGTATGCCGGGCTGGCCGAAGCGTACCGGCTGAAGTATCAGCTGGACAAAAATCCGAAGTGGACGGACATGGCTGTGGCGGATGGCAACAAAGCCGTTGCGCTGAACGATTCGCTCCCGACGGCGTATGTGACGCTGGGCCGAATTCACGACACGCTGGGGAAGAACGATCTGGCGCTGGCGGAATTCGACCGCGCACTGAAGCTCGATTCACGCAACGCCGACGCGCTGACCGGAGAGGCGCATTCGTACGAGCACGCCGGACGGCTGGCCGACGCCGAGGCGGCCTACAAGAAGGCGATCGCGCTGCGGCCCGACTACTGGGATGGGTACAACAGTCTCGGCCTGTTCTATGACGATCAGGGCAGATATGACGATGCGTTCAAGCAGTTACAGCACGCGATCCAACTGACTCCGGACAACGCAACCGCTTACTCGAATCTGGGAGCAGCTTACGTGGATTCGAGCGATCCCAAGAACTATCCGCAGGCCGAGGCTGCGCTCAAGAAGTCCCTTGAGCTTGCTCCCAGTTATGGCGCCTATGCCAACCTCGGCGATTTGTACCTTCTGCAGAACCGCTTCGCCGAAGCTGCGTCGGCGACGGAGAAGGCGTTGCAGTTGAACGACAAAGATTTCATCGTCTGGGCAAACCTGGTGGCGGCGTACGACGGGCTGAAGGATGACGCCAAGGCAAGCACAGTTTTGGACCGGGAGCAGGCGCTGCTTGAGCAGGCGGCGAAATCGAGCCCGCGGGACGCGGCGGTGCAGTACCGGCTGGGCATTGTGTACGCCAGAAAGAAGCAGAGTGAAAAGGCTCTAGCCTGCGCCCAGACCGCGCTGGCGCTTTCACCGGATGATCCTTATACCCTGGGCTCGGTGGGCGAGATTTATGAGAGGCTGGGCGACCGCCCGCGCGCGTTGCAATACATCGAAAAAAGCCTGCAAAAGGGCTATTCTTTACAAGCGCTGCAGAATGATCAGTTTTTCCAGAGTCTGTTAGCGGATCCGAAGTTCCGGCCCAGTCCCAAATAATTCAGTTCGACAGGAGACAAACCTATGGCAGCGGCACCACTTCCACTCGTAGCGCAGCGAATCGACATCAACGCCAGCGGGGAACCGGATTCCCCCGGCCTGGTGATGTCAAACACCGACACGCTTGCCTTCTACAACTTGTCGCCGTACACCGTCTCGATCCACTTCATCTGTGCAAACGGTCCCGTGTTCGACGATATCAACAACTTAGGCCCCAACAAGACGAGCACGGCGCAGAGGCCACTGAAGAATCAGATTACGACCGACTATCAAATCAGCAGCAGCCACTTTCCCACCACGGGGCCGTTCAGCGTTGAGGTCGCCGGCAATCCGAACGTCGGGGCGCCGCTGTTGATTGAGGTCGCACAGTCCACGCCGGACGAGGACGAAGTCGCCATACCGATCAATGGCTGGATCCAGTTCGACCTGGATGTGGAGTACGACATCGAGTGGACGCCGGCGACCGCGTTTCCGTCGGGCAAGTACGGACCCGGGTTAACGCCGGCGTGGCGGGCATCGTCGGGAAACGCGGTTCTGGAAGCGGAGTATACGCTCACACCAGAAACGAACCTGCCGGGGCATGGCACGGTTCACATCAACTCGTAGCTCGTGGATGAGCCCCATTTATCGCGGGATGGGGCTTTGACCTTGAGGCGAACCATTTTCTGTAGGTCTGTTATCAGATCCGCATCTCCGGTCCGAGCCAAGTAATTCCGGCCCAAGCAATTCCAGAGCGAAAGGAGGCAAGACCATGGCAACCGCAAGAGCTTTTCTAGGCCAACTTCAGCGCATCAACATCAATGCCAGCGGCCAGTCGGATTCTCCCGGCGTGGTGGCCGGCGATACCGATACGGTCAGCTTCTACAACGCAGCGCCGTTTCCGGTAGGGATCCATTTCATCTGCGCCAACGGCCCGGTGTTTAACGATATCGCCAGGATCGCTCCCAACCAGACCAGCCCGGCACAATCACCGCAGAAGACGCAGATCACCACAAACTATATGGTCATCAACCTCAATGACAACGCCGCTCAAGGGCCTTACAGCATTGAGGTCACCATCAACCCTCAGATCCCGGCGCCGTTGTTGATCCCCATCGTAAGCGCCGCCCCTCCCGCGAACGAGACGGTAGTTTCGATGCCGGAGGGCGGCTGGCTTCAGTTCGACTTCGATGCGGCGTATACGATTACCTGGACTCCGACGGGTGTGTTTCCTGGCGGTCAGGTGGGACCCGGAATGAGCCCGGCATACCGGGTACCAACCGGGAACCAGGTCAATCTGGTTACCTACTCGTCGAGTAGCGGCATGGAAGGCGGAACGCCGATCAGCAAAGCGCTCAAGGTTGGCGGCGGCACGGTCAAGATCCGTTCCTAGGGAGCTGCCGCGAACCGACCTCCGATTGCCCGGCGAGCGAGCTTTCTGGAATCGCTCGCCGGTTTCGATTTTCACCGCGAAGGAAACGAAGATACGCGAAGGAAATCTAAGGGAATGTGGATCTTCGTGAGACTTGGTGTCCTTTGTGGTTGTCGACTCCCGATAAAGCTGGATTTCGGACATGGATTTTCGACCGAAATCCTCGTGCTATAATCTTTTATTCTCAGTTGCTTAGAGCACGGAGGACGGTATCGATAAGCGTTTTATCCGCATCAACGATCGCATTCGGGCGCGCGAAATTCGCGTGATTGACGACGAAGGCAATCAGCTCGGCATCTTGCCGCCCTACGAGGCGATCAAGAAAGCCCGCGAGAAGAATCTGGACCTGGTTGAGATTTCGCCCACCGCGCAGCCTCCCGTATGCCGCATCATGGATTATGGGAAGTATCTCTACCAGCAGGAAAAGAAAGAGCGCGAAGCCAAGAAGCACCAGAAGACGATCACCGTAAAAGAGGTCAAGTTCCGCATCAATGTGGACGACCACGATTACGAGACCAAGAAGAATCACGTGTTGCGCTTCCTGGACGAAGGGGACAAGGTCAAGGCGACGATCTTTTTCCGCGGCCGCGAGATGACGCGCACCAGCCTGGGCCGGCAAATTCTGGAGCGGTTGATCAAGGACGTGGAAGCGCACAGTATTGTGGAGTTTCGTCCGCGGCAAGAGGGCAACACGCTGCACGCGATCCTGGCGCCGAAGAAGGTCGATGTGCCCAAGAAGGCGGAGAAGCCGCGGCCCGCGGTGCAGAGCGCGCCCAGTCCGGACGTGGCGCCGGTGCAGGTGGCGAAGCCGGCGTCGTAACTGGTTTACATCGCAGAGAAGTAAGAAGCAGGTTCCTCGCTCCGCTCGGAATGACAAGCCTGGTCTGGGCGGTATCTGATATCAGAAGCGAGCACCACGAAAAAGCTGAAAGCTGAAAGCTGACAGCCGAGAGCTGACAGCTGCTCCTGAGGACTTATGCCAAAACTGAAAACACACAAAGGCGCCGCCAAGCGCTTCAAGAAAACGGCGACGGGCAAGGTGAAGCGGGGACACGCGAAACTGCGTCACATCCTGACGTCGAAGGATAAGAAGAACAAGCGGAAACTCGGCAAGTCGGCTTTGGTGAGCGATGGCGATCTCGCCAAGGTGCTGCGGATGATTCCGTACCAGTGAGAAGAATGCCGAATTGCGATTTTCGATTGCCGATTGATCTGGCGGGTTCCAATCGAAAATTGGCAATCATGCAATCGGCAATTGACTCAGGCGTGTGAAGAGGTCAGCGAATTCTTCCTTACCTCCAGCCGCCATAAGACGAAAGCAAAAAGGAGAAAGTCATGCCTCGTGTAAAGCGCGGGACCAAACGCCGCGCCAAGCGTAAGAAGATACTTGACCGCGCCAGCGGTTACTTCCTGACAAAATCGAAACTGTACCGCTCAGCCAAAGAAGCGGTCGAGCGCGGGCTGAAGTTTGCCTACTCCGGGCGCAAGCAGCGCAAGCGGCAGTTCCGCTCGCTATGGATCGTGCGCATCGGCGCCGCTGCCAAGCTGAACGGGATGAGCTATAACCAGTTCATCCACGGGCTGAAAAAGGCGGGCGTAGAACTGGACCGCAAGATTCTGGCGGACCTGGCCGTGAACGATCCGGCGGGTTTTGCCAGCCTGGCGGGACAGGCGAAGGGCGCGATCGGGGCCGCGTAGGCAGCTTTCAGTCGTCAGCTTTCAGCAGTCAGCCTAACGTATTGTCATTCCGAGCGCTCGCAGCCGCGCACAGCGCGGAGAGAGCGCCGAGGAACCTCGGGTTCAGCCGGCGCCGGCGAGAACCCAGGTCCCTCGCTTCGCTCGGGATGACAATCCTTTATGAGCGTTCAGATCATCGTGGCATACACCGTTCCCAAGTTAGCGGACTATTCAGAGAGGGAGTTGGATGAGGCAGTCGCACATTTTCGTCTTGCCCTTAAGACTGAAAGCAGCGAGATTGATCTTAAGGTATGTGACCCGGCGCTGACCCCAGCCGTCCGACAGGACTTGCTTAGGAAGTTTCGCGACAGATGGCTGGGCCGGAAGTCTGGTCTTTTCGGTCACCTCAACGATCTTTGGCTTAAGAATGCCCCACCCGATCGCAAAAAGCATGTCGGCCAGTTGATAAATGAAGTAAAACAGACCGACCTACCTCAGATTGAGCAACTCGTTAAGGAACGGGATCTAATCGCCCGGCAGTCGTCAGATGCCATCCGCTCCCTTCAAGTCTTCGACGACGTGACGACAGAGTCGGTCGACATCACACTTCCCGGCGCGCGGCGGCCGATCGGCGCCGAGCATCCGATTCTGAAAACTTCGCGGGAGATTGTCGGCGTGTTTCAGAAGCTCGGATACTCCGTCGCCGAAGGGCCGGTCGTAGAGACCGACTACTACAATTTCGAGGCGCTGAATTTTCCTCCGAACCATCCGGCGCGGGATACGCAAGACACGCTGTTCATTGCGGGGCAGGGGGCGAAACCGCAGCGCGAGCGGCTGCTGCTGCGCACGCATACTTCGCCGGTTCAGATTCGGACCATGGAGAAGATGCGGCCGCCGATCCGCATTGTGATTCCCGGCGTCGTGCATCGCAACGATCCGCCAGACGCCAGCCATTCGCCGATGTTCAATCAGATTGAAGGCCTCGCGGTCGACACCAACATTACTTTCGGCGACCTGAAGGGCACGCTTGACTATGCGATGAAAGCGCTGTTCGGATCGAGCGTGAAGACGCACTTCCGGCCGTCGTTCTTCCCGTTCACCGAGCCGAGCGCGGAATTGTATGTGACCTGCTTTATCTGCGGAGGCAGCGGCAAGCGCGGCTCCGACCCGTGCCGGCCCTGCAAGCAGACGGGATGGATCGAAGTGCTCGGCTGTGGCATGGTCGATCCCAACGTGTTCGAGTTTGTGAAGGACAATGGGTATGACCCGAAGCGCGTTTCGGGATTCGCTTTCGGCATGGGCACGGACCGGCTCGCGCTGCTGAAATACGGGGTGGACGATCTGCAGCTGTTCTTCCAGGGGGATGTAAGGTTCTTGG
>DATFNR010000086.1:0-6991 GCA_035266285.1 Candidatus Sulfotelmatobacter sp. | reverse complement strand
CACGAAGAGGGTATCGCTGCGAAAGTCGAACGTGGCTTGCTGGTTCTTCCCTTCCGTAATCGGCCGGTAAAGGTCGTAGCGAATGCCCAGGTTCAAGGTGAGCCGGTTCGTCGCGCGGAAATCGTCCTGAGCAAAGAAAGCTGCGATGTTCCTGCGATAGTCCGGGCCATGCACGTTCACGATGTCGGCGGCATCGGGGACGCCGAGCAAGAACGACGCAATATCGTCTCCGGGCGCGGTTCCCATGGGGGCCCCCGGATTGCCGCTGAAGTCGGGAGTGAACGTCATGTCGCCGCGCGGCGCCGAGTCCTCCAGGATCGTGAACTCTTCCCGGCGCAACTCGGTGCCGAACTTCACCGAGTGGCGCCCGTGAGTCCAGGTGAGGTTCTCATTGATCACGAAGCTGTTCTGCTTTTCGATGGCCGGCAAAAAATCGTTCGTTCCAATGCAGGCGTAGTCGAAAAAGCACATCGAAGGCAGACCCCCGAATCCGGGCGTAAACGGAACCCCGGGAATACCGATCTGCGCCGCCACGTTGGTGTTGGCGTTGGGCTCACTACGTTGAGAATTGACCCGGCTGTATCCCAGGCGGACTTCATTCAGAAGGTTCGGCGTAAAAGTATGCAATTCGCTGATGGCCACGCTGCGATAAGAATTGTCCTGATGGCCGGCAACAAAGCCGCCGCCATCAAGAACGGTCGTGAATGGACCGGGAACGAATAGGGGCTGGTCCTCGTAGCTGAAGCGGGCAAAAAAATTGTCCTTGTCGGTGAAACGGTGGTCGATCCGGATGTCGAAGTTGTTTTGATTTAAGCTCTTTTTGGGGTCGACCAGAAAATTGTTCCCCTCGAAGCTGATATTGGGGGCCGGGAACAGGGCCGCCAGGTTGGCAGCCGGGGTGGCAATCGCGCTGGGCCCGGTCGCGGGAAACATATTTGTCGGCACACCGGTGCCGTTGACGGCGATTGGCACGCCGCAGAAACCCGTGGGATTGCCCGCGAATGCCTGCGTCAACCGAGGGTTGAACATCTCTCCCGTGAAGGTTGGATTGCCACTGCAGTCGACCACTCCCGCGATCTGCGAACTCAGATTGAGAAAGCTGGAGAAATTACCGCTTAGCTGTTGCGGGGTGGGAATCAACGCCAGCGTGGGCAAGGCCTGGCGAATGCGCAGACCCTCGTAGTCTGCGAAGAAGAAGGTGCGGCCTTTGATTATGGGACCACCCAGGTTCGCTCCGAACTGATTCTGCTGGTACTGCCGGCGGCCGAACAAATCAAACGCATTTTTCCCGTCGAACTTGTCGTTGCGTATGAACTCCAGGGCTTCGCCATGGAACCGGTTGGTGCCCGATTTAATGACGGCGTTCATAATGGCGCCGTTGCCGCGGCCGAATTCCGCGCTGTAGGAATTGGTTTCCACCTTGAATTCGCCAATCGCATCGATAGAAGGCTGGATCACATAGGCGCTGAAGTTGAGGACGTCGCCCAGGTATGCGTTGTTGTCGACCCCATCGAGCAGGAAATTGTTTTCCAGCGCCCGGGCGCCGTTCGAGCTGAAGCCGAAGGTGGTCTCGGTGCGCGCGCCCGGTTCGTTGGGGGCGACCCCGGCGGCAATTTGCGCCAGCTGCGCGAAATTGCGTCCGTTCAGCGGCAGGGCCGTCGCGGTCTGGCCGTTGACGACCTGGCCGAGCTCGGAGGTCTCAGTCTCCAGCTGCGGACCTTCCGTAGTGATGGTCATGGTTTCGCTCACCGTGCCCACCTGCAGAGTCACGTCGACCGCGAGGCGATCTTGCACGTTCAACTCCAGCGGGCCGGCCACCGCCTTCTTGAAACCCTGCTTTTCGACCGTCACGCTGTAGCGCCCGATCTTCAACGGGCCGGCCACATACGCGCCTTGAACGTCGGTGGTCGTTTCCACACTGGTGCCGCGATCGGCGTCGGTGATCGTCACCTTGGCGCCGGCCACCACCGCGCCGGTTGAGTCTTTCACCAGGCCGACGATGTTGCCCATGTCTTTCTGTGCCAGCGCGGTTGCGGCAAAGGCTGTCGTCAAAATGGAAAGGACTAGCAGGCGAACGGCGGGAGAGTGTGGCATCGTGAGTGCTCCTTGAGGTTTGTGCCCCCAGTCCGAGTGCCGGCGATTGCTCTCGCCGATCTAAACCGGGTGCGCTTTACTTCCAGGTCCAGTTTTCGTTCTGTTACGACTCATTACTTTTACTTGTCTTTAGGCGGTTGTCAAGTTGCAAAACTAGACCCTAGCCAGGTTTTGCCCGGCCGCACAGCCATCCTGCTCTTTGGAAAATTCAGTCCGCGCGACTCTATTAATGTTTGTGCTCGTTTGTCAACTATTTTGTTTGTCTGTGTCATATTTTTGTGCGCCCGGGGCTTCCAATCCGCTCGGCTTCGGTTAGAATGAGGCGGCTTGCGCTCTATGCTGGCTGAAGAACGGCGTTTTCAAATCCGCGAACTCTTGGCGGCGCACCGCACGGTGACGGCCTCCGATTTGTGCGAACGGCTGAAAGTCACCGCTGCCACCATTCGCCGCGATCTGGCTACTCTCGAAAAAGACGGGGTACTCGTCCGTTCGCACGGGGGCGCGGTTTCGCGCATGTCGAGCACGAATTTCCAGCCCTCGTATGACGCGTTGCTGCGCAGCAACAGCAATGAAAAAAGGCAGATTGCGCGCGCCGCCGAACCGCTGATTCTTGACGGCGACACGGTGTTTCTCGAAGGCAGCACGACCGTGCTGGAACTGGCCCGGCAGCTGATTCATCGCCAGCGGCTGACAGTGGTGACCAATTCGCCCAGCATCATGTTCGAACTGCAGCGCAGCCCCGGCATCACTGTTCTATGCACCGGGGGCGACCTGCAGAAAGACACGTTTTATCTTTCCGGAGAATGGGCGCAGCGGGCTCTGTCGGAGATTCGACTGGACAAAGCTGTGCTTGGAGTGAGCGCCATTGACCCCGCCTACGGTATTTCCACCGCCAACCACGCCGAAGCCCAAATCAAGAAGATCCTGACCCGGGCAGCCAAGGCGCGCATCGCTCTGGCCGATCACGGAAAATTCGGCAAGCAATGCTTCGCTTATGTCGGCCCGGTGACCGACATTCAAACCCTGGTCACGGACTCCGGAACCGATCCCCGATACATCGAGGAGCTGCGCGAGGCCGGCCTGCAGGTCGTGATCGCCGAGGCCGGCGCCGGGAGCCCTCGAGCGAAGAATCACAAAGATTCGAGCAGAAAGCATTGACAATCGATCAGATACGAACTAACTTGATCGCCAGACGATCTGACACGATCTGACCAGAAGGGGGTTGGCTTGAGCGAGTGCGGGAAGAGAATCCGGCTTTGCCGCGTGCTGGGAGGTTCGCAGCATCGCGCGCTGGTCGTGGCGTTTGACCATGCTCTGGTCCTGGGCCCGATCCCGGGAACGGAAGATCCTCTGGGCCAGATTCGGCGATTCGCCGACGCCAACGTCGATGCGGTGCTGCTGAACCTGGGACTCATCCGCCGCTTCGCCGAATCTCCGCTGGAAACTCCTCTGCCCGCGCTGATCGCGCGCATCGATTGGACCACAGTCTGGTCGGCGGTGGCCAACAACGGAAGCGGAGAACTGCGCAGCTCGCTGCTGGCCCGGCCGGAAGACGCGTTGCGCCATGGAGCGGATGCCGTTCTCACCTACATGGTCGTGGGGACGGGCGATGCCGACTTCGAGAGCAAAGAGGTGGCGCGAACCGCCGAGGTGGCGCGCGAATGTGAGCGAATCGGCATCCCACTGATCGTCGAATCCCTGGCCCGCGGCAAGGCCGTGCAGAATCCAGGAGATCCGAAATGGCTGAATCTGCATACCCGCATGGCGACCGAACTGGGCGCCGACGCAGTGAAGACGGATTACACCGGCGATCCAGTCTCCATGCGAGCCGTGGTGCAGGGTTGTCCCATCCCCATCCTGGTGCTGGGTGGGAGCCGGCAGGGATCCGACGAGGAAGCGCTACAGACGATTCGCGATGCCGCCCTGGCGGGGGCCGCGGGCGTGTTCTTTGGCCGAAATGTGTTTCAGTCGGCGAATATGGAATCGTTCCTACGCAGCGCGCGTTCCGCTCTCGACGGCGTCCAGTTGACCCGGCGATAGTGGATCCTCCTGCGGAACTGTTTTCCGGGAGCCGTCGCTGAACGCCACAACAAGATCCATGAGCCTGCTGGCGGTTGACATCGGATCGAGTGCTTGCAAAGCCGTGGCGTTTGCCGCGGACGGAGAGATCCTGGCGCAGCACTCTTGCGGCTACACGCCGGAGTTTCCCCGGCCGTCGTTTGCAGAAATGAATCCCGAAACCTTCTGGGATGCAGTGTGTTTTTCCTGCCGCGAGGCGACCATGAACCTGACCACGTCGGTGCAGGCTCTTTGCCTCAGCTCCCACGGTGAAACTTTCGTGGCCGTCGACGCGCGCGGCAAGCCTCTTCGCAGCGCCATTCTGAACCAGGATGGCCGAGCGATTCAGGAATCGGCGAGATGCGAAGAGCTCATCGGACGCCGGCGCTTGTTTCAAATCACCGGACTCCAGACCCATCCTATGTATTCCATCCCCAAGATTCTCTGGTTGCGAGAGCACGAGCCGGAGATCTTTGCGTCGACCCGATCCTTTCTCACTCTGATTGGATTTCTTCTGCAAAAGATGGGGCTCCCGCCCTATGTCGACTATTCTTTGGCGTCGCGTTTCCTGGCGTTCGATATTCAGAAGCATTCCTGGTCGGAAGAAATTCTCAGCGCGACAGAATTGCGAGAGTCGAGTCTGCCCGTGCCCGTCCCTGCCGGGACGATCGCAGGCACACTGAACTCTGAAGTTGCAAGCCAGCTTGGGATCGCTCCCGGCACGCCGGTCGTCTTAGGGGGACATGACCAGCCCTGCGGAGCGCTGGGCGCCGGAGTCATCGGCGGCGGCCGGGTGGCCGATTCGCTGGGGACTTACGAGTGTTTGCTGGCCGCGTCGGAGTCGCCCAGCTTGAATGACAATGCGCTGCAGGCGTCACTCAACTCCCATTGCCACGTTGTTCCCGGCAAGTTCGTGACGCTGGCTTACTTCCCCTCCGGAATCATGGTGAAGTGGTTTCACGACCTGCTGTATGCGAACGGTACTGGAGCGACAGAGACCTCCGCGGACGCTGAAGCTCGCCACTATGAGAGTCTCGAGGCGCATGTTCCTTCGGCCCCAAGTGGTTTGTGCATCACTCCTCACTTGATTGGAACCTGCAATCCTGAGTTCAACCCGCGAGCGCGCGGCATGATCAGCGGCCTCAATCCCGGCACGGATCGTGCGCACATCTACAAAGGCATTCTGGAAGGCATCGCTTGTGAGCTAGTGGTGGTGGCAGAGACGCTGGCACAAGCAGTGGGCGGTTTCGAGGACGTTTACGTTACGGGCGGCGGCACACGCTCCGCGCTGGGTCTGCGACTGCGCGCGGCTCTCACCGGCCGCCGTCTGCATATCATGCGGCAACAGGAAGCGGTTTGCCTGGGCACTGCGATTCTGGCAGGAGTTGCCATCGGTGAGTATGCAAGCGCTGCTGAGGCGGTGAACGCGCTCGTCGCCGAAAGTCACACAGTGGCTCCCGACGCTGCGTTAGCCGCCAGTTACCAGGATCAACTCAAGCAGTACCGGCAGTTGCGGTGCTTGTCGGCGCAAGCCTGAGATATTTATTTTTCTACAGAGGACGAGGAGGGAAGCGTGATCCAACCAGGAGCGGGTTTCATCGTATATGGAGTTCACAAAGACGGGCTCAAAGATCCCATGGGAGTTCCGTTCATCGACGATGCAATCGTCAAACAGTCCAGGCGGGCGCTCGCCCAAGCCGGCCTGAAGATCGTGCAACACGACACGGTGATCGCCTCGAAGGAAGAAGCGCGGAGCGCTCTGGCCAAGATGAAGGCCGATGATCGCGTCGACATGGTAGTTCTCTTCTCGGGGACCTGGGTCTGGGCAGCGCATCTGGCCGCGGCCATTCGCGACTTCGTTGCCAGTGGCAAGGCTGTGCTGCTCTGGACGCATCCTGGATCGCAGGGCTGGCGGCCGGTCGGCGGATTGGTCATGCACGGCGGCCTGCTCGAGATCGGCGTGCCGCACAGATTCGTCTACGGCGAGGCCGACGATGCCGACACGATCCTGAAAATCGTCAGCTACGCCCGCGCGGCCCACCTGAAGAATTTCCTGAACATGTCGACCATGGGCACGTTCGGCGGTCGCGGCATGGGCCAGACCTGCGGCGTGGCCGATCCCTCGCAGTGGATGCGGATGTTCGGCGTCGACATCGATTCGCGCGACACCACCGAGCTGATGCGCACGGCAGACAAGATCTCGGCACGAGAGATTTCCGCGCTCCAGCCGCGACTGAAGAAATTATTTGGCGCCGCGCCGGAGCAGAACGTCGTCAACGAGCGCTCGATCCGTCTGTATCTCGCTCTGAGGAAGCTGGTCGCGAGAGAACAATTCGACTTCTACACCATCCAGTCCTTCCCCGGCCTGGGCGACGATTATTCCGCCACCTGCTTCGCGCAAAGCATGATGCTGGAGGATGGCCAGGGCACGTCCACGCTGGGCGACTTCAACACCGCGCTGACTGTTCTGCTCCTGACCAAGCTGAGCAAGGAGCGCGTCTATTACGGCGACCTGCAGCACATCGACAAAAAGAAAAAGGAGATCAAGATCATCGGCGACGGCGCCTGTCCACCTTCGCTGGCCAGCAAACTCGGGCCGGCCGGCTTCTCGGAGCACGGCATTCCCACCGAAGGCGAGGCCGGCGGGCTCTCGGTCAAACTCATTTGCAAGGTTGGTGAGGGAGTTCTTGCCCGGCTCGGGCGGGTGAACGGAGAATTCCAGATGGTGATCACGCGCGCCAGCATCTTCGAACCGCCGAAGGATCAAATCAAGAAGCGGCTCCACGAGTGTGGCATTCCGTTCTGGCCGCACGGATTCGTCACCGCACACTGCGATATC
>DATFNR010000085.1:0-19798 GCA_035266285.1 Candidatus Sulfotelmatobacter sp. | reverse complement strand
ATCCCCGCATTCGTGTTCATCGCTTATCAAATGATGTTCGCCATCATCACTCCGGCGCTCATTTCCGGAGCCTTCACCAACCGGGTCACATTCAAGGCCTACATGCTGTTTCTGACCGGATGGCTGACCTTCGTCTACTTCCCGTTTGTGCACATGGTGTGGGGCGGAGGATTTCTCCAGCAATGGGGCGTGAAAGATTTTGCCGGCGGCATTGTCGTTCATAACATTGCCGGCGTGGCGGCCCTGGCTTCCGTAATCTACATCGGCAAGCGGCGCGTGGCCGACCGCGGGCCGCACAGTATTCCACTGGTGGCGCTGGGCACGGGCCTGCTGTGGTTTGGCTGGTATGGCTTCAACGCCGGCAGTGAAATGCGCGTGGATTCGGTGACGGCTACCGCATTCCTGAATACCGACGTTGCCGCTTCCTTTGCCGCGATCGCCTGGCTGTTTGTGGCCTGGCTGAACGAGAAAAAGCCCAAGCTCCTGGGATTGCTGACCGGCGCGGTTGCCGGGCTGGCCACGGTGACTCCGGCTGCTGGTTACGTCTCCCCAACTACAGCAGTGATCATTGGCATCGTTTCCGGCGTGGTGTGCTACTACGCGGTGGAAATGAAGAACAAGCTGCAGTGGGACGACGCGCTCGACGTTTGGGGAGTTCACGGCGTCGGCGGCTTTCTTGGGATCGTGATGCTGGGCATCTTCGCCAACAAGCAATTCAATCCCGAGGGCGCCAACGGACTGCTCTACGGCGATCCGGTCTTCCTGCTGAAACAGGTCACGGCTGTGGTGTTCTCGTCGGTCTGGGCATTCGCGTTTACCTACGCCATGCTGCGCATCATCGACGCTTTCACCACCGTGAAAGTCAGTGAGACTTCAGAGGAGATCGGGCTCGACGAGTCGCTCCACGGCGAGCATGCCTACGAGCAGCTCACCGATGAAGACGTGGTTCATAAGCTGGTCGAGTCGGTTCGGCACTGAGCTGAAAGAGGATGGTCGAATAAGAACCCGGGTGCCCCATTTCTCGCGTACTTTGCGAGAAGTGGGGACTTCGGCAGCGTTTCTTCTCCGGATTCCTATCCTTGTGAATCCGCGTTGGTTCGTGGCAAAGGTTCGCGGGCAAGAGTGCCCGCGCCACACGAACTGTTAGACTGTCCCGTTGTCCGGGAGACAGCTTCCATGAACTGGACGGGACGCATCGTCCTGCTGCTCGCCATCATCGTTTCGGTATCGCTGTTCTGGCGGAAATTCGGCCGTGCTCTGCGCATCATTCTCGACTCCAAGCCCGACGCCGATTTCCAGCTTCGGCCTCTGGGCCCGCGCATCCGCAAAGTGCTCTGGGAAGTCGGCGCGCAAGGATTGGTCATCGCCCAGCGCCCGCTGCCCGGTCTCGCCCACGCTGTCGTGTTCTGGGGATTCTGCGTCTTCGCGGTGATTTCGCTGAACCACCTCGCGATGGCCTTCGGCCTGGCCTTTCTGTCGCGCGAAGGCTTCGGCCGCTTCTATTTCGACTTCGTGGCGATCATGGCGGTGGGCGTGGCCATCTCGATCGCAGGCCTGGCCTTTCGCCGCTTCGTCATTCGCCCGAAATGGCTGGAGCCGCTCTCGCCCGAGTCCGGCCTCATCGCCTTCCTCATCTTCGCGCTGATGATCACCTACCTGGCGACGTTCCTTGTCCCCGAGGGATCGGCCGCTGGATGGGCGATTTGGTGGTCACACACGATCGTGCTGCTGGCCTTTCTCCCGCTGATTCCCAAAACCAAGCACATGCACCTGGTGCTCAGCCCGTTCACGGTTTTTCTGGAGCGTGACGGATTCAGCAAGATTCCACCGCTGGTCGGCGACGAAGATTTCGGCCTCGACACCGGCAAAGACCTGACCCGCATCGCCAGCCTGCAGGCTTACAGCTGTGTCGAGTGCGGACGCTGCACCGAGCATTGTCCCGCCAACAGCACGGGCAAGGTTCTGAACCCGAAAGAAATCATTCTGGGCACGCGCCACTACCTGAACGAATTTGGCCCCAAGAGCAGCGAACTGCTGCTGGGCAAACACCTGTCGATGGAGGCCGCCTTCCAGTGCACGACCTGCGGCGCCTGCGAATACCAGTGCCCGGTCGGGATTCAGCATCTGCCCATGATCGTCGGCCTGCGCCGCGGTGCGGTCAACACTGGCAAGTGGGACAATAGCCACGGCGGCGAAATGTTCGTCACGCTCGAGCGCCACGGCAACGCCCTGGGATTCGCGCCGTCGGAGCGCCAGAAATTCATCGAGAAAAACAATCTGCCCTATTTCGACGGCACGCAGGAATACTGCCTGTGGATGGGCTGCCTCGGCTCGTACGATCCCAACGGCCGCAAGATTCTGCTGGCGTTCGCCGAAGTTCTGCGCTACCTCGGGATCAGCTTCGGCGTGCTGAAGCAGGAAAAATGTTCGGGCGACCCCGTGCGGCGCCTGGGCAACGATTATCTCTTCGGCGAGCTGGCGCAGCAGAATCTCGAGCAGATCAACGAGAGCAAGGCCACCCGATCTGACGGAAAAAAGATGGTCTCGATTTGCCCGCACTGCGTGCGCACCATCGGAACTGACTGGAAGGAACACGGCGCAGACATCGCCATCGAGCATCACACCGAATTGCTGGCGCGTTTCCGCAACAAACTGCCCGCGAGCAGCGATGGCCAGACCGTGGTCTTCCATGACGCCTGCTATCTGGGCCGTTATAGAGGCATCTACGACGAACCGCGCGACGTGATCTCGCGCTTCGGCAAAGTCATCGACCCTCCTCGCGCCCGCGAACGCGGCTTCTGCTGCGGGGGTGGCGGCGGCTTGATGTTCCTGGGAGAAGAAACCGGCAAACGCGTCAACGTAGAGCGGGCGCAGGAACTGGCGGCAACCGGCGCAAAAGTCGTCGCAGCCGCATGCCCCTTCTGCAACTCGATGCTGCGCGACGGCCTGGCCGCAAACTCCTCGACGCCCCCGGAGCTACTGGATGTGGCGCAGATCGCGGCGGCAGCAATCGGAAAGACAAGAAACCAATAGCCACGGATTTGCACTGATCTTCTCGGATAAATCACAAGAATGCCCCTGATTCTGATCCGTGAAAATCTGTGTAGATCCGTGGCTGGTTTTTACCCTCCCGCCTTCGCCTTCTTCACTTCCTCAATCAACGCCGGGACGATGTCGAACAGGTTCCCCACCACGGCGTAGTCTGCGATTTCGAAAATCGGCGCTTCGGAATCTTTGTTCACTGCGATGATCGCCTTCGAGCCCTTCATCCCGACAATGTGCTGAATCGCGCCCGAAATGCCCAGCGCCAGGTACAGCTTGGGCGCGACCGTTTGCCCCGACGAGCCGACCTGCCGGTCCATGGGCAGCCATCCCGAATCGCAGATTGGACGCGAGGCCGCAATCTCTCCGCCCAGCGCGTCGGCCAGCTGCTTGGCCAGTTCGATGTTCTTCTGCTCTTTAATTCCACGGCCGACCGAAACAATAATCTCCGCCTGCGTCAGATCGACCGCCTGCTTGGCTTCTTTGAACGGCGGCTGCGGCTTCGTGCGAACTTCCCCTTCCGCAATCTCGACACTCACGATCTCAACCACAGCGGCGCTTGCTCCTTCTTGAACCTGATCGCCGCGGAACGCGCCGTTCTGAAACGTCGCGAACCATGGCCCCTCGCTGCCAAAGCTCACGTCCGCGGCCAGCTTGCCCTGGAACATCTGCCGCGTGAACAGCAGCTTCCCGCCTTCATGCTTGAAGCCAATGCAGTCGCTGATGACGGTTCGTCCCATCGCCGTGACCAGCTTGGGGATGAAGTCGCGCACTTGATAAGTGTGCGGCATCAGCACCAGCCGGGGCTGTTTCGCCGCGAAAAACTGCTTCAGCCCCGCGGCGAACGCGTCCGGCGTATACGGTTCGAGCTTCGCCGACTCGACCGCATACACCTTCGCTACTTTCTTCGCGGCAACTTCGGTAGCGATGGACGCAATCCCGCTGCCGACGACGGCGGCTTCCAATCCCCAGCCGGTCGCAGCTGAAATCGCCTGCCCCGCAGTAATGGTTTCCCAGGAAACGCGATTCAGCTTGCCCTCGCGCTGTTCGACAACGACCAGAATCGTATCAGCCATAAAACTCGCTCGCTCCCAAAACCCATTGTCATTCCGAGCGGGCAAAGCCCGCCGAGGAACCTGCTTTCCGCCTGCAGCACACAGCCGCCGAGCTGCGCTCGGCCCGGCGGACGAGGGCGTCCGCCGCTACGCTTACAGCACCCGCAGCTCGTTCCTTAGCTTGTCCACCACTTTCTTTGCCACTTCGGCCGGCGGTCCTTCAATCACTTCCGTCTTCTTCGTTTTCTGCGGCACATACAGCCGCTCGATCTTCTGCAAGTTCTCGCCCACCGCCGACTGCACCTCCGCCAGCCCAACTTTCCGCATCGGCTTGTTCTTGGCCTGCTTGATCCCGATCAGCGTTGCATAGCGCAGCTTGTTGATGCCCGACTGAATCGTCAGCACCGCCGGCGTCGGCATGTCGACGAACTGAAAGTATCCCGCTTCCAGTTCGCGCTTCACGCGTATCCCGCCATCCGTCTTTTCGATTTGCATGATGATGGTCGCGTGCGGCCAGCCCAGCAGTTCAGCCAGAATCACGCCAGTCTGCGCGTAGCCGTAGTCGTCAGATTGCAACCCGGTAAAGATCAGGTCAAACTTTTCCTCCTTGATTGCCGCCGCCAATGCCTTCGCCGTGTTCAACGCATCGAGTCCAACAAACCTGTCATCTTCGAGATGAATAGCGCGATCCGCGCCTTTGGCCAGCGCCTCGCGCAACACCTGCTGAGCCCGCGCTGGGCCGCTCGTGATCACGACGACTTCCCCCGTATGCTTTTCTTTCTGGCGCAGCGCTTCTTCGAGCGCATAGGCATCGGGCTCGTTCACTTCATAAGAAACGTCTTCGCGGATCCATGTTCCGCTCTCGTTGAGCTTCAAGGGCGCATCTTTCTGCGGCACCTGCTTCAGGCAAACCAGGATTTTCAAGAGACGGACTCCTCCGCGCGGTCTTGGTCAGCCGCGGCAAAACTGGTAAGTATAAATGAGCGTGCACAGCGGAGGGAAACACGGGAATCATCGGCCGGTGGTTGAAATATTGCCATATCACTCATTTGACGACGACAATTGTCGGTTCACACCCCTAATAGCCATCGCCGGGGAAACACCGACCGCCACGCTGTCTTACTTACAACTCTTGTCATCCTGAGCGGCGCTTTTTGCCGCGAAGGACCTATGCAAATGGCTGGGGACTGCATAGGTCCTTCGCTTTGCTCAGCATGACAACGCACGAGTGGGCCAAGGTCACCTCACTGTGATCTCAATCACAGACTCGCCCCACGCGCACCAGTCAGCATGGCCAAAGGCCATTTATGCCCGACGACACCTTCTCGGCCATGCGGCAAAGCATCGTCAATGGCGCGCCGGACACCGCCTCCTGCCTGGCGCAGCAGGCGGTCGAGGCCGGTGTATCGCCGCTGGAAGCCATCAACAACGGCTACGTTCCAGGCATGCACGACGTCGGCGAACAATTTGCCCGCGGCCAGATGTTCCTTCCCGACATGATGGCCTCGGCCGAGGCTATGCGCGCGGCTATGGCCGTGCTCGACCCGGAACTGCGCAAGGCAGGCATGGAGCGACCTATGGCCGGAGTCGTCGTGCTGGGAACCACCAGGGGCGACATCCACGAAATCGGGAAAATTCTTGTCGGAACGCTGCTCACGGCGCACGGCTTCCGCGTGCATGATCTTGGAGTCGACGTCGCCGGGGAGAAATTTGCCGCCAAAGCCCGCGAACTCAATGCCGACATCGTCGGAGTCTCCGCCCTGCTGACCACCACCATGCGCAATCAGAAAGGAGTGGTCGAGGCGCTCGAACAGGCCGGCCTGCGCGCGCGCGTCAAAATCATGGTCGGCGGAGCGCCGGTAACGCGCCGCTGGGCGGAAGAAATCGGCGCCGACGGCTACGCCAAAGACGCCATGAGCGCGGTCGCCCTGGCCCGGGAACTGATGCTGCACAAACTGCAGCCCGTGCCTTAGGTTGCGTAGCCCCGGACGCATTCGTCCGGGGCTGCGCGCCCACGCAATTGAAGAGCAGGGAAAGGAAGCGCCGGGGCGAACTTCCACCTGACACGCGTCGCGTCAGCGACGCGGGGCGGACGAATGCGTCCGCCCCTACGCGAGACTTGTATGAGACCGAAGCTCGAACTGCTCGACAAGCCGCTGATCGAACGCATCCTCGACGAGGCTTTTCAGCTCATCGAAGACCCCGGCGTGCGCGTTGCGCCCTGCGTTGTCGACCTGCTGCGCGGCGCGGGCATCACGGTGAAAGACGGAGTCGCCCACATTCCCGAGGCCCTGGCGCGACGTCTGCTCGACCTCGTCCCTCGCGGCTTCTGCCTTTACAATCGCAGCGGCGCTCCCGCCGTCCGCTATGGCGGAGACGATGTTCACTTCGATCCCGGCTCATCGTGCCTGAACATCCTCGACCCTGAAACCCAGCAGACGCGCCCCGCACTCTCAGCCGACCTCGTGCGCCTCGTTCAGGTCGCAGAAAAGCTGCCGCAGTTCGCCGCCCAGTCCACGGCCGTGGTCTGCAATGACGTCCCGCCGGAAATCGGCGACTGGTACCGCCTGCTGCTGGTGCTGTGGTATTCGGAGAAGCCCGTCGTCACCGGAGCTTTTTCTGCGTCAAGCCTTCACACTCTGCTCGATCTGCTCACCATTGAAAGCGGGAGCCGGGAAGCGTTGCGCGATCAGCCGCGCGCCATCTTCGACGTGTGCCCCTCGCCGCCGCTGAACTGGTCCGAGTTTGCCTCGCAGAATCTCGTCGACCTGGCCCGCGCTGGAGTTCCGGCTGAAATCGTCAGCATGCCGCTGGCGGGCGCGACTGCTCCGGTTACGCTCGCAGGTTCCGTCGTGCAGCATGCCACCGAATGCATCAGCGGCATCACCATCCATCAACTGGCGCAGCCCGGATCGCCCATCGTTTGGGGAGGCGCGCCCGCCATCTTCGACATGCGCACCGGTAAAACGCCCATGGGCGCGATCGAAACCGCCATGCTCGACGTGGCTTGCGCTCAGGTCGGGAAATATCTCGGGCTGCCGACTCACGCCTACATGGTCGCCGGCGATGGCCGCGTGATCGACGCGCAGGTGGAAATGGAGAGTGGCATGTCGGCCGCGCTCGGCGCGCTAGCCGGCATCAACATGATCTCAGGTGCGGGCATGCTCGATTTCCTTGCCTGCCACAGCATCGAAAAACTGGTCATCGACGCGGAAGCGATCGCCTCCGCCCAGCGCCTGATCGAAGGCATCGAGCCGCGCGGCGACTCTCTCGCTGTGGCGATGTTCGCGCAAACCGGCTTGCACGGCGACTTCCTGAAGCTCAAGGAAACCCGCGCCCTGTTCCGCAAGGAACAGCACTTTCCGTCGGCGATTATCGACCGTGGCCTGCCCGGCCCCGACAGCGCGATGCCCGGCATTCTCGACCGTGCCCGCCAGCGGGTCGAGGATCTAATCTCGCAGTACGAGCGTCATCCGCTGGCTCCCGACCACGAAAAAGAATTGATCGCTTTCGCTCAGCGGGAAGGCAAGAAGTTTGGATTGGAAGGATTACCCGAGATTCTCAGGCCCGAATACGAAAGCGAGGCAGGCCTGATTAAGTAGCGCCGGCCTCTGGCCGGCTGTCGCGCGGGCGTCCCGCCCGCGCCGCCCCTACTCCGTGAACACCACCGATTGCACGCCCGAAATCTCAAAGCGCTTGCGGCAGCGCATATTCTTGCACGCCATCAAATCGTCTTTGCGCAGCATGTAGGACCGCGCCTTGGCGAAGCGCGCGCGGTCGCGCTCATCGGCCCGCCCCGGAATCTGCCGCTTCTTGGTTCGCACCACCCAGGTTACTTCATACTCCGCCGATTGCTGGCAGTGCGGACAGTTCAGCGTGGCCGGCTTCTTCTCCTGCCGCTCGTCAAAAAATTCGCGCTCTTCCATAGGATCAGCTGTCGCGAGCGGAGTCGAAGCATCCCTACCTCGGGTATCCCGACCGCTCAGAACTCACCAATTGTGAATTATTGCATATTTGAAGCAGGCGCATGATTCGTAAACCGCTTCCAGAGGTTGATCAGATTACACTTGGTCCAGGCCTCGAAGCACGAGCGCTCGCGAAATCAGCATGGCCCGGAAGAAGAAAAAGAAACGCTTTCAAGCCGTGATCGCGGTGAAGGAACTGGCACGAGAGCGCGTCGGCGCGCCTCCGGCGGAAAAGGTTGTCCCCAACAAGAAAAAGAAACCGGAAAAGCACAAACCGACGCTGGGGAAGCTGCTGGAGGAGTAAGTCGCCCAACCGCTATTGGCAGATAGTCCCAATCTTCACGCTCATCGTCGACGTCCCCAAAATCACGCTGCCCGCCGAGGGATCGGCGGGGTCGCTGTACACGCTCGCGGTGATGCCAAGATTGGTCCCACAGCCATTCCCGGTCGTGCTGAACTCTCCGGGTGTGTTCGGGTTGGCCGATATGATGGAGGGCGAGTCCGTGGTCCAAACGGCGATGTTGGTAACGTCGCGCGTCTCCGGCGGATGAATATAGGCGCCGAGGGCGGTGAATTGCGTGCTGACGACCTGTCCGGGTGCCGTCAGCGTGATCGTGGGGCCTTGCGGTGTAACCGTGATCCCCACTAATTTCCTGCTCCGCGCGCAGCTCGACGCATTCAGCAGCGCGAGTCCCGCGACCACCAGAGCGCCCATGGCAAACCAATTCCGATTCATAACCCTTCCTGCGATCCACACTCGTTTGACCCGTTGCAGTGTGGAGTTCGGTCCATTTAGTCAGATGCCGCGCAAAAAATCAATATCTCAGATGGCGCTGCGCTGTTACCCGCTCACCGCCTCCGCCACGAATTGCGCGAACTCCTTGATGTCCTCCTCCGTCGTGTCGAACGAGCACATCCAGCGCACGATGCACTCCTCCTCGATCCACGGATAGAAGAAATAGCGCCCTTTGATCTTTTCAATCGCCGGCCGCGGAATCTGCGCGAACACGCCGTTGGACTCCACCTTCCACACGATCCGCACCTGCGGAATCCGGCGTAACTCGGCTTCCAGCACCCGCGCCATGCGGTTGGCATGTTCCGCGCTTCGCCGCCACAAATCGTTCGTCAGCAGCGCCTCAAACTGCGCGGCAATGAACCGCATCTTCGACGCCAGTTGCATGCCCTGTTTGCGCAAGTAGAGAAAATCGGAATCAAAGGAGCGATTGAAGAACACCACCGCCTCCCCGCCCATGATCCCATTCTTCGTGCCTCCGAACGTGAGCACGTCCACGCCCAGCTCCCGCGTCGCCTGCCGCAACGTCTGCCCCAGGCTGACCGCAGCGTTGGCCAGTCGCGCCCCGTCTACGTGCAGAAACATTTCGCGCGCGTGGGCAAAATCCGCGAGCGCTCGAATCTCTTCCGGCTGGTAGACCGTCCCCATCTCGGTAGACTGCGTGATCGAGATCACCCGCGCCTGCACATGATGCTGGTCGCCGATCCCGTGAAAAGCGTGCTTCACAGAATCGAGCGTGATCTTGCCCGCCTGATGCGGCAGTGGGATCAGCTTGCATCCCGTGTGCTTCTCCGGCGCGCCGCACTCGTCGGTGTAAATGTGCGCGTAGTCGCTGCACAGCACGGCATGATACGGCTTGTTGAGCGCCTGCAGCCCGAGAACGTTGGCCCCCGTGCCATTGAACGTGAAGAAGACGGCAATATCCGGCCCAAAGTGCTCTTCAAATTTCTTCACCGCCGCGCGCGTGTGGTCGTCATCTCCATAAGCGCGGACGTGCCCCTGATTGGCGCGGGCGATCGCCTCCAGCACCTCCGGATGCACCCCGGCATTGTTGTCGCTGGCAAACCCCCGAACCGTCTTGGCAAGCACCTGCGGCATAAGCAACCAATTTAGCAGAGTAAGCCCGGTCACGTAGCCCCGGACGCATTCGTCCGGGGGGTACTGGCTGCGCTGGGAGGCGCTGTCTTCGTTGGGCGTGCTCGCTTCGCTCGAAGGCGGACGAATGCGTCCGCCGCTACGTGTCTCTCTCGTTTGTGCGCGATCTCGTCAGATTGGCGTGTGTGCCACCGACGCATTACAATCCAGAATTCCCGGAGGCAGGTTCGTGCTTCGCACAATCTCGTTTGCCGCTCGCCGCAGTTGGCCAATAATTCTTCTTGCCGCCCTGGCCGCGGCCCAGACCGCCGAGCAGAAAACCGCCCGCTATCTCGATTCCGTGCGCAAGCAGCCGTCGCTGCTGCTGGCCTTCCTGCACGACATGCCCAAAGGCGGCGACCTGCACAATCATCTCGACGGCGCCATCTACGCCGAGGATCTCCTCGACTTCGCCGCCTCCGACAATTATTGCGTCGACCGCACCACCTCCCGCCTGATCGCGCCTCCCTGCGACGCCTGCGACCGCTACACCGCCAAGCCCGGCATCCGCTGCGCCTATGCCGACCACATCCTTTACGACGAGATCATCAACGCCTGGTCCATGCGCAACTGGGAGCCCGGCGACGGATCCGCCCATGACCACTTCTTCGCCACCTTCGACAAGTTCGGTCTAGCCTCGCACGGCCACGTTGCCGAAGCCGTGGCCACGGTCATCGACCGCGCCGCCCGCGAGCACGTCCAGTACATCGAATTCATGCACACCGCCGACGGAGGCGCCTCCGCCAAACTCGGCATGAGCCTGGGATGGGACCCCGACTTTGCCAAGATGCGCGACAAGCTGCTCGCCGGCGGCCTGAAGGAGGTTGCCGACGCCACCAGCAAAACCCTGGCCGAAGACGATGCCCGCGCCCACACCGAACTCAAATGCGGAACTCCTGAAGCCGAACCGGGATGCAGCGTCACCGTCCGTTACCTCTATCAGGTCCTGCGTGGACTGCCGCACGAAGCCGTCTTCGCCCAAATCCTGCTGGGCTTCGAGCTGGCCTCGTCCGATCTGCGCTTTGTCGGCCTGAACCTCGTCATGCCGGAAGACTGGTACGTCCCCATCCACGACTTCAACGAGCACATGGCTATGATCGACTACCTGCATGGCGTCTATCCCAAGGTCCACATCACGCTGCACGCCGGCGAGCTCGCTATGGGATTGGTCAAGCCTGAAGATCTCAGCCTCCACATTCGCGCCTCGGTCGAGCGCGGCCACGCCGAGCGCATCGGTCACGGTGTTTCCGTCATGCTGGAAAAAGATCCCATCGGCCTGATCAAGGCGATGGCCGCCCGCAACGTCCTGGTCGAAATCAACCTCACGTCCAACGACATGATTCTCGGCGTCAGCGGCGACGACCACCCGCTGCCGGTCTACATGAAGTACGGCGTGCCGGTTGCCATCTCCACCGACGATGAAGGCGTCGCCCGCTCCGACATGACCCACGAATACCTGCGCGCGGTCCAGGGATACAAGCTTTCCTACACAACCTTGAAGAGCATGACGCGCCAGAGCATCGAACACAGCTTTCTCCCCGGAGAGAGCCTGTGGGCTACGACCAAGCCCGAATTCCGCGCGGTCACCGCCTGCGCCGCCGATTCCCCGGCTGCCGAAAATCCGTCTGGGTCCTGTGCCAAGTTTCTCGCCGTGAGCCGTCGCGCCAAAGAACAATGGAAGCTGGAGAAAGAATTATCCGACTTTGAGAAGAGATTCTAGGCGGGACGATCAGGTATCCGCGACTTCCCGGAAAACGAAGCCGCCGCGCCGTGGTCAATGAGTGAACTGGAGATTTTGCACCACTCAACGCAGGTACTCGTGTTGGGAGAAGTCGTCGCGCGGAAACAGCGGATACGTTCGGTTGTAGGAAGCGGGATATAATCTCGCGAATTCAGTCGACGGTGGCCACAAACGTGGAGGTCCCATGCTCCGAACCCTCTCCGCTCTCTGTTTCATCCTGACAGCCACGACCGCATTTAGGGTCTCAGCCCAAGTGTATCCGTATCGGGACGGAACCCCCGGGGTCACCGGATACCGATCGGAAGTCATGGCCGAAGTCATGATTCAGGAGAGCGAATTCGTTCGCCTTGCCGAAGCCATCCCGCCTGACAAATACACATGGCGCCCCTCCGCGGATGTTCGCACCATTGCCGAAGTTTTCCTGCACGCCAGCGCTGCCAACTACAACCTCTATAAGCTCGTCGGTACCCCCACGCCGGCGGGAGTTGATACGAAAACCTTGGAGCAGTCCACCACAGACAAAGCAAGAATTATCGCCACGCTCAAGGCTTCCTACGCGCATGCCAAAGCGGCCATCCGCGCCATGCCCGACTCGGACCTGGAAAAGATTCTGGACTGGAATGGAGGGAAGATTACCGAACGCGGAGTCCTGCTCTACATCGTCCAGCACATCGCGCAGCACCTGGGTCAGCAGATCGCGTACGCCCGCTCTGTCGGCGTCGTACCGCCATGGACAACGGATCCGCCCCGGAAGAATTAAGCCGGGCCGCTTGATGTTAACTCGCCCCATCAAGGCGATATCACTCATCGAGCAGCCCCGGTCAGCTACACTTACCACCGGCTCCAGCCTCTCAAGGCAACCCACATCATGCCACGCAAACGAACTCTCATTCCGGCGCCACTAGCCTGGACCGCGCAGCCCGCGCCAGTCCCGCCACCGCTTCTGCCGGTAGTAGCCGAGCGCGGCGGCACGCAATTGCGCACACCGCTGCCGGTGGCCATCGTCGACACTCGCGAGCAGAATCCGCTCTCCTTCCGCCGCTTCAAAGGATGGTTTGCCCGCATCGAGCACCGCGCCCTGCGCCTCGGCGACTATTCGATCCAGGGCATGGAGAATTCCTGCGTCGTCGAACGCAAAGACCTCGCGGACCTGATTCATTCCTTCACCACCAACCGCACCGTCTTCATCGAGCGCCTGCGGCGCATGAGCGAACTGCCTCACAGCCTGCTCGTGGTCACAGCGTCGCTGAGCGAAATCAAGTCCGACTATCCCTACCGCGCCGCCAATCCCAACCGCATCACCCAATCTCTGCTTGCCGTCCTGGCTGGTCTTCGCGTGCCCTTCATCTGCACCGAGACGCACGAGCTCGGCGAGGAGATCGTCGCCTCGTACCTCTACCAGACATTTCTGTATGATTGGCTGGACCGCAACGGCCACGGCCGCTACCTAGCCGACGGCGACTTGTAACATGTGGAAGGGCGGCGCTTCGCGCCGCGAGAGGTAGCGCCGTGATTTTGGGTGGCGCAGCGCTTTCAGCGCTGCGATAGAAGAATTTTATTAATTTGCGGCTTCAGCCGCTGAGGGCGCGAAACGGGAAGGGCACGACTTCAAGTCGTGCCGCAGAGTCGCCGCGTGAAAGAGCCGGCTTCAGCCGCTGAGGGCCACGCTATTCGACATGAAGACGACCCTCAGGCGCTAAAGCGCGAATCTACTCCGCGCGCTGTCGGCACGAGTGGAACTCGTGCCCTTCCCCTTCCGGCCTGAATCGAGGCACGCGCTGGCCCCACTATGTCCGACCAATTCAAACTCGCCGACTCTGCTGCGCAACTCATCCTCGCCCGCACGCCACTCCGCCCCAAGATCGGTCTCGTCCTCGGCTCCGGCCTCGGCGCCTTCGCCGACTCTCTCACCGACGCCACCGGCGTCCCTTACGCCGACATTCCTTCCTTCCCGCAATCCACCGCCCTCGGCCACGCCGGACGCCTGGTGATTGGGAAAGCGGGGGACGTCGCGGTCGCCGCCATGCAAGGCCGCGTGCATCTCTACGAAGGCTATTCTGCCCAGCAGGTGACGTTCCCCATCCGCGTCTTCGCCCGCATGGGCATCCGCGCCGTCATCCTCACCAACGCCGCCGGAGGAATTGATCGCGGTTATTCGCAAGGCGCGTTGGTGCTCATCCGCGACCATATCAATCTGCAGGGCGCCAACCCTCTGGTCGGCCCCAATGACGACCGCTTCGGCGTCCGCTTCCCCGACATGACGCAGGCCTACTCGCGTGCCTACCGCGCAATTGCCCGCGACGAAGCATCCAAACTCAAAATCACTTTGCACGAAGGCGTCTATGCCGCGCTGCTCGGCCCCAGCTATGAGACTCCGGCGGAGATCGAATACCTGCACCGCATTGGCGCCGATCTCGTAGGCATGTCCACGGCCGCCGAGGTCATCGCCGCCCGCCACATGGGAATGAACGTGCTGGCAATCTCGTGCGTCACCAATATGGCCGCCGGAATCCTCGACCAGTCGCTCTCCCACACTGAAGTGATGGAAACAGGCGAGCGCGTGAAGACGACGTTTGAATCGCTCCTGCGCGCCGTGCTGCCGCGCCTAGCGCAAGACGTCGCGGGAGGCTCCTAACATCCGAGGTTGCCCCACCCTTCTCGCGCCGTATGCGAGAGGGTGGGGATTTTGACGTTCGCGAGTCGCGCAATCGCCACGCTAGAACAGGATCTTCACTCCCAACTGAATCACGCGCGGCCCTCCGCCTCCCAAGCCAGGATTGGTTTGTGCCTGGTCCGGCGTCTGCGTAATCAGTCCTTGCTTGGGCGATTCCGGACTCACGAAGAAGTTCGGCAAGGCGAAATTCGGGTGGTTGAAGATATTGAAGAACTCTGCCCGCAATTGCAGGTTGATTCGATCCGTAAGCGGAGTGCTCTTGGTCAGTGCCCAGTCGATATTCCAGTAGTCGGGACCGAAGATCGCGTTCCGGCCGAGCGTGCCGAATGTTCCCTCCGGCGGATCAACGAACGCGTTCCCATTCAGATAGCCGATGAAATCGGGGGCCGACTCCCAATTTGAATTGATGATCGGTTGACCCGGTACCAGGTTCGGACGCTGATGAAAATTCGAGGGGCTGTTGGACTGGTCGAAGCTTGCGCCGCTCGTGTCGTCAGCATTTACGATCGGCACCGGGCGGCCGCTCTGTGCTGTGATAATCGTGTTCAGTTGCCAGCCCGCAGTCAGGCGCTTCGGGCCGCCAAACTCCGGCAATTGGTAGGTGAAAGCCACGGTCAAGCGGTGCCGCGTGTCAAAATTCGAAGGCCCGCGTTCTGCTGCAAGATTGTTGGAGTCCTGCGGGAACGCCACTGTCGCAAAATTAAAGTCGATCCCATCGGAAGCATCATCGAGTGACTTGGAAAATGTGTATCCCGTGAAACCGGAAAGGCCGTGCCAGTTGCGCGTCCGCAGAGTCGCCTGAAAGGCGTGGTAAACCGAAGCGCTGATGGTGGCGAACTCATCCACCGGCCCGTATTGAGGAAAATTGTTGCGAGTGCCATTGACGTCCGGCTGATTCTCATCGCGCAGACGAACCAGCTTGGTGCCTTTGCTTCCAATGTAGCCCAGTTGCAGTGCCACGGCTGGATTGAGTTGTTGCTCGACATTCAGGTTCCAGTTCTGCGCGTAAGGCGTGACCAGGTTGCGCGGCGTCACGAAGAGGCTCGCTCCCTGATTGGGAAACGGCCCAGCGGGCAGGCTAAGGATCGGGCCACCTGCGTTCGTGCCGTCCCACGCCGTGGAATCGTAATTCAACGAAACCACCGGCTCCGGGCCAATGGGATTGGTCGCCAGGCCCGCGGAATTGGTGAAATTGGCGATGAGCAGATCCTGCGGAATGTAGTCGTAGTAGATGCCGTATGCCCCGCGCACCACCGTCTTCGCCAGCGCATTCCACGCAAATCCGACGCGCGGTCCAAAATTGTTGAGATCGCGATTGTAGGCACCGTGCAACCCATCGGTGCCTACCATGGCGAGATTGCCGTCCACGCCCAGGTTCGAAAGCAGATTGTGCTTCTCCCCGAGCGGTCCGAAGTATTCCCAGCGCATGCCGTAGTTAAGTGTGAACGCCGGTGAGATGCGAAAGTCGTCCTGGGCGAAGAAGCTTAAGCCGTTATTGAAAGTGTCGCGCTGTGTGTTGCCTGCGTCCGCAGAGGGGAAAGTGTTGCCCAGGTAAAAGTTCGCCAGCGTCAACGCGCCTGTATCTGAGCACGCAGCAGGATCTGTGGGCTGGCCGGGGCACAGGCCAAAACTGCTCGCAGTGGCCGCGCTGAATGAAAAAATGCCGCGCTCCAGATTGTCGTTGAAGCTGCTGATCGTCGCCCGGCGGTACTCGCCTCCGAACTTGATCGTGTGGCGTCCCTTGAGCCAGGTGAAGTTGTCGAGAATCTGAAAGCTCTGGCTGGTACGTCCGCGCGGAATGCTGAAGCCGCTGGCTCCCAGGTTCTCGAATGTCCCGCCAAAATCGATTTCCGGCAGGCCGAGTTTGCCGGTCCCTAAGTTAAACGGAACCGCCGCAGTGCCAAAGCCTGCCGGGTCCGAATTGCCGTCGAGTCCGGCGAACGACGTGCGGTAACGGCTGTACCCAAAACGCACTTCGTTGATCCTGGTAGGACTGAGCGTGGAGAGGAGGCTGGCAGAGACCAACTGCACCCGAGTCGGCGAGGTCTGCGCGAATTCAGGCAGACGAGAACCAGCGCCGAATCCAAGGCCGCCCAACGGGAATACTTGCTGGCTCCGTGCAAACGCATAGCGCCCGGTGAGCGACTCGGAAGAAGTCAGCTGATGATCGACTTTCACGATGAAGCTGTCGACGCTGTTTTTGTCGAGATCAGTTCCGCCAATAGTCCCGGAAGTGCCGTTGTAGCCGGGTAGAGATTGGTAAAGTCCCAGAATGGTTGTCAGTGCAGGACTCGGAGTCACCGGAGGGCTGGGCGGATTTGTGATGAAAGTGGGAACCAGCTGCTGCGCTTCATTGATCTGCGCCTGCGTCGGCACAAGAAATGTGAAGTCCGATCCGACGCGTTCGCGTTGTCCTTCATACGCGCCGAAGAAGAAAGTCCTGTCCTGTACAATCGGCCCGCCGACCGACGCTCCAAAATTATTGTTGCGAAAGGCGGTCTTCTTTCTCGGCAGCCCGGTGTTGGGATCCACCGTCCGATTGAAGTAGTTCCGCGCGTCCATCGCGCTGTTCCGCAAGAACTCGAATGCCGATCCGTGCAGGTGATTGCTGCCCGACTTGGTCAGAATGTTGATGACTGACCCGCTGTTACGCCCATATTCGGGAGCGAAATTCGCCTGCAGGTTGAATTCCTGAATGGCGTCAATCGGCAGGAGCGACGCCGGCGCCCCGCCGATTCCCGTCTGGTTGAACGCTGAGTTATTGAAGAAGGGATCGTTATTGTCCGTGCCGTCGACCGTGTAGTTGTTGGAACGGTCCCGGTTGCCGTTAATCGAGAACTGTCCAAACCCGCTCTGGATGGCCGCCACGCCGGAAGGTTCCACCGTCGCACCCGGCACCAGTGCCACCAGTTTGCCGAAATCGCGCCCGTTCAAGGGAAGGTCGGCCACCAGCCGCTGGTCCACCACTTCGCCCAGCACATCGCGCGTCGCCTCCACCAGCGGCGCCTCTTCCGTGACCGTCAGGCTCTCCTGATGCTGCTCCACCTTAAGCAATCCAAAATCCGCGGTGGTGTCGAGGCCCACGTTCACCACGACATTCTGTGCGACGGACGCAAATCCTGTGGCGTTCACGGTCACCGTATACGTTCCCGCGGGCAGCTCGGCCAGCACAAACGTCCCTTCATCCGTGGTGGCAGTGTCACGCGCCAATCCGGTGTCGATCGATTTCGCGGAGACCTTCGCTCCGGTGACCAGACCGCCGCTCGGGTCCGTGACTTTTCCGCGAATCGACCCGCGAAAACTCTGCGCTGCGATCCCGCTTGACACCATCACAACCGTCCCGAGCGTCAGAGCCACGTGCACGACTATCCTGCGAACTGGAGATCCACTATTCATAACGACCACACCCCTTTGCCAAATTCAGCCTGCCCAACGTCCCGCCGCGATGGACCCTTATTTCCCCGCCCGCGGAATCACCAACGCCACTGGCGGCTTGATGCCATAGGTCGCAGCGAAATTGTTCTGGTTCAGCGCCACCGCCAGGCGTCCGCGCGAATCAATGTAGAGCAGCGGCTGGCCCAGCGGCACGTCGCTGAACGTCTTCACAAACGAAATCTTCATCTCTTTGCCGCCCAGCGTGACCGGAACCGTCTGCCCGTGCTGGTACCCGAGCTTCAGGAAATCGTCGGCGTCCACGTTGGTAACCAGATTTCCGAACGCTCCATCGGTCGCGATCACGGTGGCGCTCAGCCCATGCTCATCAAGCTTCGCCACTTTCAAATCCAGCCGCACCATGTCCTTCACTGGAATCTCGGGGCCAACCTTGGTCCAGTCATCGCCCCGCGCCACGTGCGCGCCGGCCGGTGAGAAAATGTCGCGCCCATGAAACGTCGACGACAGCTTGCTCCCGATCATCCAGTCGGGATTTTTAATCTCCCGCACGGCTTCGATCTGGTCGCGCTGCCCCACCAAAGTGAGCAGCCCGTTGTCCGGCAGCACAAAAAATTGCCCGCGCCCCGACCGCGCGATGATCGCCTTGCGTGAACTGCCCACTCCCGGATCGACCACCACAACAAATACGGTTCCCGCGGGAAAATACGGTGTCGCGCCGTACAGAAACCGTGCCCCATCGAGAATCGAAAACGGCGTGACCTGGTGCGTCAAATCGACAATCCGCACCGTGGGCATGATTCCATACATCACGCCGCGGCAGATGGCCACCGAGTCGTCGACTACGCCAAAGTCGGTCATGAAAACAATCGTTGGCGGATACTTCTGCGCCGCATCGCTCGCCGCCATCGCCCGCACGGAAGCCGCGGCCATCAGCAATGCGACCATGCACAACGCCGCGACCCACTGCAGTGCGGCGCAACCACTTCGCTGCCGATTCATCATCGATTTCCTTGTCGTCACGATTTGTCTTAGAGTCCGACGCGGCTACAGCCTCGCCCCGCCACGGTTCCGAATCAGGAGCGCGGCCTCAGGCCGCTGGGAAACCGGTTGGTTCTCTTAGCGTCCTTTGCGGAGGTTCTTTGCGTACTTCGCGGTAAAGCTCGCTCACGACGCCCATCGTCCAAGCATTTCCCTCACGTGCTGCCGCAACCGCAAACTCTGCTGAATTCCAGTAAGGTCCCAATTCTAATCAAAGATCGCGAAGAACGGGAAGCGGGCACACTCTTCCTTCGTGTGCCTTCGCGTCCTTCGTGGCCGAATTCTTCGCCGATGCACCTGCGCAGGTTCAACCACCCGCAGTCTATAATGCTGCTGCATCCCGTGCTGCTTACAGAGTGGAGGCTTTCATGCCGCAAGTCATTCCCGAGAAGTATCGCGATTTATTCCAGAAACGCGCCTTCGCCAGCCTGGGCACCCTCATGCCCGACGGCAGTCCCCAAGTCACTCCCGTATGGTGCGACTTCGACGGCGAACACGTCATCTTCAACTCCGCCAGGGGACGTCAGAAGGACCGCAACGTGCGCCGCGATCCGCGCGTCTCGCTGGCCGTCATCGATCCCGAAAATCCCTACCGCTATCTCGAAATCCGCGGCCGCGTGGTCGAGATCACCGAAGACGGCGCCGCCGACCACATCAACAAGATGGCAAAAAAATATCTCGGCGTCGACAAATATCCCTACGCCCAGCCCGGCGAAGTCCGCGTCATCTACAAGATCAAGCCCGAACACACCACGGTCATGGGATAGCCAGCCGCGAAGCGGCGCTAGAATGCAGCCCACGGCGCAAGCCGTGGGCGCGTGATGGTCCAAACCGGGCACATAGTGGACAAAACAGACCGGGCACATGGTTGACAGTTTGGTCCGTTCACAGAAGGCGGCTACAAAGGAGCATGCCTTGGAAAGTGAGCGGAATGGTGGAAAAGCGCAGGCAGTTTGTGGAGCA
>DATFNR010000084.1:0-15667 GCA_035266285.1 Candidatus Sulfotelmatobacter sp. | reverse complement strand
GCCCGACCGCGCTGGCACGTTTGTGGTGATGGGTGTGGTGGCTGTGCTTAGCTTCCATATCCTGGTCAATGTCGGCATGGTGGTTGGCTTTATGCCGGTCACCGGAATACCCCTGCCGCTGATGAGTTATGGTGGGTCTTCCGTGTTGTTCATGTTCCTGGCGCTAGGCATGGTGATGAACGTACGCATGCGCCGTTTCGTTAACTAGCTGGGTGAGTGAGCAGTTGGTGCTAGTCGCGGGAGCGGGGAACGGGAAGACGGCAGGAAAGCGGTTTGCCGCGCTGTGTTCGGGCAGAATCCGTAGGCGCGGCCCAAAAATATCGATCGCCCTCGCGTAAAGAGGGTAATTTACCGGCCAGTTGAGCAGTTGAGGCCGGGCGGGATTGAAGCTTCGAAACCAGCCGGGCCGGGAACGGCCCCCCGACCGAGTATCGGTCTGAGAGTGCGGTCACAAACCCGGCGGAAGTGAAAGCGATAAGTGCAAAGATTCCCAAGCTTGTGCAACGGACTCGGCCGGGAGGAACAATCCCGGTCCTTGGTCGTCCCCTATCCGGGGCAGCTCGCCACACTCAATTCCCCCGCTCCTCGCCTGACTCACGCCGGTGAAGCCCGCCTGACTTGAAATAGTCTTGCGGGACCGGAGTGTCAATGAATAAAGAACTGTTTGTTTCTTCCACGCCTCACGAAACCAAGGTGGGGCTGGTGGAAGACGATCTGCTCGCGGAAATCTACCTCGAGCGCGAAAACGAATACACCTTAGCAGGATCCATTTACAAGGGGCGCGTGACCCGCGTGCTGCCCGGCATGCAGTCGGCGTTTGTGGATATTGGACTGGAGCGCGACGC
Source organism: Candidatus Sulfotelmatobacter sp. (assembly GCA_035266285.1). Lineage (GTDB taxonomy): Bacteria > Acidobacteriota > Terriglobia > Terriglobales > Acidobacteriaceae > Sulfotelmatobacter. Next base: position 14,822 of record DATFNR010000084.1, on the reverse strand, counting down.
CTTCCTCTATGTTTCCGACTTTATGGAGTTGGAAGAGCATGACGAGGATTTGACGGACTCGGTGCCGGCCAATCGCGGAGTGCAGGATCTGCGTCCGCAGCCAGCCGCTGGTGCAGTTTCGCCCTCGCCCGAAGGGGCGATCGAGGAGCATGAGGCCGAAGCATCCCCCGCACGGTTAACTGAAGGCCAGGAAGAACCCAGATTCCGAGATGAATACCGCAGCGCAACGGCCGCGCCTTCCGCGGACGGTCAGCAGGCACAATCCGAGACTGGGGCGGAGGCGAATGGCGATGACCGTGGGAACTGGCGGGGACGGCGGCGGCGCCGCGGCGGACGCAGGGATGGCCGAGAGCGGGGATCCGAGCGCGGCTTTGACCGCGGATCCGAGCGAACATCCGAGCGAGGATCCGAACGAGGATCGGAGCAGCGTTTTTCGCGGCCGACGGAGAGTGCTTCCTCCCGCCCGCAAGGTTTCCGAAGCGCGCCGTCGGGGCCACCGGCGGGGTATCAGCCGATTCTGCTGCCGGGCGAGTCGATTTCGAAATACTCGCGCTTTGCCCAGCAGGCGCCGGCGCAGCCAGTCGTTGCATCAGAGGGCGAATCCGACAGCGGCAAAGAATCCCCGCTAGCGGGCGCGGCGCCAATCTCGGCAACCTTCCCGGAGGACGAGCCGATGTTTGCGGCGTCTGAATCTGCGGCCGAGCCGCTGCACGAAGAGCATGAGGACATCCGGGAAGAAATTTCGGAGTCGACTTTGAGCCCTTCGGCTTCCACCTCGGTGGAGTGGAAACAGGAGTTCCGGCGTCCGGAAACAGCCGTGGCCGCGGCGGCGAGCTGGGGAGGCGAAAGCGAGCGGGCGGGCGAACCTCCGATGGTCGAAGAAATTGAGGAGACAGTTGAGGAGAGTGCCGCACCTGCAGTTTCCGAACGGCCCGTGGCACGCGAGGAGCGGGCGCCAGCGTTTGCTGAGCCGGGAACTCTGGAAGAGGAGACCATCGACGAGGAAGAAGCGGACTCGGTTCGCTACGAATCTTCGTCGGATGAGGGCTACGAAGAGTTCGAGGAGGAAACGACTGCGGCAGGGTCGACGCCCTTTAACGGCGACGCCCGCGCGACAGTCGATGAGATTCATGCCGCGTCGCTGGCGGAGTCGGGCGTAACCCCGGCAACGGAAGCAGGCGCTGCCGAAACTGAAACCGAAGAAGACAGCGAAGAACTTGAGCTGGAAGAAGCGCAGGCCGAGGCTGAGGCCATGGTGGAAGCGGAAGCGCGCGCCAACGGCACGGTCGATGTCCGCGCGGAAGTTCGCGCGCCCTCGGGAACGGCAGGCTACACACAGCGCAGCGAGCGCCGACGGCCCGGCTATGACCGGGGCGGTCCGCGGGACCGTGGGCGCCGGGGCGGAGGCGGAGGCGGACGGCGCTTCCGGCGGCGCGAGTCCGCGCCGGTGCCGCTGATCAGCGACCTGCTCAAGGAAGGGCAGGAAATCCTGGTACAGATTGCCAAGGAACCGATCGGCAAGAAAGGCGCGCGCATCACCAGCCACATCGCGCTGCCCGGGCGCTTCCTGGTGTACATGCCGACCGTGAACCATACTGGCGTGTCGCGCAAAATTGCGTCCGAAGAAGAACGGCAGCGCCTGAAGCGCATCATCCAGAGCGAGCGCGAGAATGGGCACGGCGGGTTCATCGTGCGTACCGCGGCGCAGAACGCCAGCGAGGACGAGCTCCGCGCCGACATCCGCTTCCTCAAAGGCTTGTGGCAGGACATCAAGAATCGTGCCGAGAATTCCAAGCCCCCGGCGCTGATCTATCACGATCTGAATGTGGTCGAGCGCGTGCTGCGCGACCAGGTCACGTCCGACTTCAACGTGATCTGGGTCGACACCGAGCAGGAGTACGAACGGATTCTGCGCTTCTTCAACCGCTTTCAGCCGGCGCTGGTCAAGCGCGTCAAGCTGTACACGAAGGAGACGCCGCTGTTCGACCAGTTCGGCCTGACCGAAGAGATGAACAAGGCGCTCAAATCGAAAGTGTGGCTGAAGAGCGGCGGGTACATCGTGATCAACCAGACCGAGGCGCTGGTGGCGATCGACATCAACACCGGCAAGTACGTGGGCAAGACCCAGCGGCTGGAAGACACGATCGTCAAAACCAACGTCGACGCGATCAAGGAGATTGTCCGGCAGGTCCGGCTCAGAGATCTGGGCGGGATCATCATCATCGACTTCATCGACATGGATGAGCGGCGCAACCGGCAGCGCGTGATGCAGGCGCTGGAAGAAGAATTGCGCCGGGACCGTGCGCCGTCAAAGACGCTGCAGTTCAACGATTTCGGGCTCGTAGCCATCACCCGCAAGCGGGTGAAGCAATCGCTGGAACGCACCATTGGCACGCCTTGTCCGTATTGCCAGGCGACCGGCTACGTGAAGTCGGTAACCACAGTGTGTAATGAAATCTACGTCGAGATGCGCAAGATCGCCAAGCACCTGGAGCATGAAGATGTCATGCTGCGCGTGCATCCGGAAGTCGCCAAGGAACTGAAGGCGACCAACGCGCGGCTGCTCAGTGAAATGGAAGAGCTGACCAAGCGAACCATCATCGTGAAGAGCGATCCGGCGCTGCATCAGGAGCAGTTCGACATTAACTAGCTATCAGCTGTCAGCCATCAGCTGTCAGCTTTGAACAAAGACGGGCTCCAGTGCCCGTCTTTTTTCTGCCCGCGGCGTATGTGCGATGCGTCGATGCCGGCTACTCAGATCCCCTGCGACTCACGTCTGGACGTAAGAACGCATTGCCCGGAGCTGGCTTCTGGTCGCCTTTTCCACCCCACGTCCAGTACATGCCCAGGTAGGCATAGTTCTCGGTCTGGCCGGCAACCGAGTGCCCGTAGCAGAAAAGAAACTCCTGGTTGGGGTTGTGCTTGAAATGGTAGTAGCCGCCAAAGTCGACTACGGTTGAAGGCCGCGTCTGGGGTGTAGCGACGCCTTCCGCGCCATGAGAAAACACCTCGCCCCCAAGCTCCAGGCGCTCGCCAAATGTATACTTCAGAAGAAATCCCTCGTACGGAAAATTGCGGTACCCGGTCTGCGGGACCACCTGGTACCCCGCTCCGCCATCCAGCAGCCATTTCCCGATGTTCTTTTGCAGCCACAAGGGAAGCTTGTACCAGACCTTTCCCACGCCCAGTCCCTTGGAGGAACTTCCCGTAGGTATCTCGAACATGGTGAAGCTGCCAATCTGAGGAATGTGTTTTGTTTCTTTGAAATATGCGACTTTTGCGCCCAGTTCGATATCGGTCAGCCCAAACTCAGTCGCGCCGGTGCCAGCCGGAAGGTAGACCGGATTATTCGACGGTGCCACAACACCCCAAGGTAAGATCGCGTGCAGCTGCACTCTTGGGATAGCGCCCCAGTTGAACTCAAAGGCCGGGCCTGCCGAATCTGTCTCCACGGGAGTGCCATCCGAGCTGCCAAAGATGTAGAACTCGTAGTGGTGCAGATCGACTGGTACCGGATCGTCCGTTTGGTACGGCGGCCCTTGCGCCCACACATGGAGAGCCGCGAGCACAAAGAATACCGATAACATCAGGCATTGCGATTTCCCGGCCACAGACCACAGAGAATCAGACATGGTGCAGGTTGCTCCACTAGATAATTTCAGCCAGCGTGTCTGGCGTCAATTCATGCGCGACGACCTGAAGCGCTCGGTGGATGGATGCGCCCGGAAGTGGAAAGTTCGGAAAGATCAGATTGTATTGCGGATGTGGCTAGCTCACATTCGCCAGGGTTTTCGCAGCGACGTCGGTGCGGGTGCGGAGGTTTTGCACGGACTGGTGGATGGTTTTGGCGGCCACGCCAGCGCCGTTTTGCTCGGCTTGTTTGGCTACGCCGCCGGCTTCTTCGATAGAACTGCTGGCCATATCGAGCAGCACGACCACCGCATCGGCGTGCAGCTTCCACACCGAGGACATCTTCTGGCTGCGCTTGAGTTCCTCGAGTTCAGTGGCAATGCGGGCCGACATGGAGACCAGGCGGATCAGAGTGCGGGCCACATCGGCGCGCAGGCTTTTTTCCTCAAGGTAGGAAGCGGCATAGGCATCGGCCTCGGGGACCGTTAACGTCAGGTTGAAGAAACGCATGGGGACAACCTGGCGGTATTTTGGGTCGGCAACGCGCACGAAGACGCGAATGGACTCTTCGACGCGGAGCAGCTTGCTCTCTTCGGCCGAAATCTGCTGGGGGGTAATGGTCGGCGGCTGAAAGACGGGAACAGCGGCCGGACGGCCTTTCGCGTCAGCTGCGGCGGCGCGAGCAGCTTTGGGCGCTGCGGCCGCGCCTCCACCGGCGGCGTGCGATGCACGCCCGGCGGGAGTCATCAGCGAACGCCGGATCGGCGGACGCCGGTCAAGTTCCTTTTTGAGCTTCGAAACGCGGCGGAATTTTTCCTGCGTGCTGCCGTAGTCGGCGGCCAGCATCTGGTTCTGCTCGATCGCAGCCACGTGTTCCACCGTGACTTCCACGCCGTCGACCGTGGTAAGAATCGTGCCTCCCATTTCTTCCAGGGCCTGGCCGAATGTCTTGATTTCGGTGAGCGCTTTTGCGAAGAGCTCGTCGAACTTCCTGCCGAAGGCGGCGTTGTAGGCTGATACCGTGGCCAGTATTCCAGGGTGATAGAAGGACGAATCCAGCCACTGCTTGAGTTCGCGAACTCGGCCGACGATTCCGGAATCGATGAGCGCATTGAAGTCGCGGAAGCGGTTTGCTTCCTCGCGCAGCGGATCGAAGCGGCGCAACAACTGCACATGTTCTTCGGGCAGCTGGGGAGCATCGGAATCGGCAAGGATTTCGATCAGAGCGATCTCGAACGGGGACAGCGGCAGCGCGCCGTCGAGGCCGTAGCCGCTCTGCTCCCATTGGCCGGGGACGCGGGGATGGCGGTAGAGGAACGTGGCGATCAGGTCGGTCTTGTCGCGGTTGACGTCGCTGGGCTCGCGGCGGCGCACGAAATAACGCAGCAGCGCCTCGGCGACTTCGGAGTCGGTATCGGGAGTCAGTGCCTGGCGCAGCATGGCCGGCGTGATCGCCATGTCGAGCACATGCAGCCAGCGATACATCCGAGCCAGGGTGTTGGGTAGTTCGCGCGCGGAACAGCGCAGCGCGTCTTCGTCAAGACCGCTGGGGACGGGCACTTCGCCGCCCAGCGTACCGGTCATGAGCTTCTGGTAAAAGCCCTGGACGGTCGCCAGAATGGCCAGCTCAAAGCGAAGATCTTCCGCCAAAAGTGCCCCCGCGCGCGAGAATTTCCGCCTAAATCTTTACTAACGTTCAAGTAAAAACGAAAGGTTACCGGCGGTGCAAGTTACTACCGGAGCGGGAACGGTTGAAGGGAGGCATGTTTTCTCCCGGAAGTACATGAACCTCTGCGCGAGTCCGCCTTCGCAGAAGCACCTTGAGTGAAAAGCTTGCCCCTTAGGGGCTAAAGCCCTGTGATTGCAAGCATATCGGCACGGCTGAAGCCGTGCCCTTCCCAAGGCTGGGTCCCACCCAGAGTTGTGCCTTCTTCTTCCCGCTTGTGATTCCGAACTTTCCAAGCAAGGTGAACAGCGACTCAGAAAACCACGGTCTTGTTCCCGTAGACGAGGACGCGGTTTTCCGCGTGCAAGCGGACGGCGCGCGAGAGCACGATCTTCTCCAGGTCGCGGCCCTTGCGAATCAGGTCTTCGACCGAGTCGCGATGCGAGACGCGGACCACGTCCTGCTCGATGATGGGGCCGTCGTCGAGCACTTCGGTGACGTAGTGGCTGGTCGCGCCAATCAGTTTCACGCCGCGCTCGAAAGCCTGATGGTAGGGCCGGGCCCCGATGAAGGCGGGCAGGAAGGAGTGGTGAATGTTGATGATGCGCTGTGGGTATCGGTTGACGAACTGATTGGAGAGAATCTGCATGTAGCGGGCGAGAACCAGAAAGTCAGGCCGGTGTTCGTCGATCAGGGACTGGATGCGGGCTTCGGCCTGGCTCTTATTGTCTTTCGTTATTTCGACGATCGCGTAGGGAATCTTGTAGAAGTCGGCGATGGCCTGGTTGTCGGGGTGGTTGGAGATGATCAGCGGAATGTCGCAGGCCAGTTCGCCGCTCTGATGGCGGTAGAGGAGATCGACCAGGCAGTGGTCGTACCTGGAAACGAAAATCACCATGCGCGGACGACGAGACGACTGCGCCAGGCGCCACTTCATGGCGAAGGCCTCGGCCACAGGCGCGAAGTGCCTGCCGAAGTCGGCGAGGTCTTTTTGCGAGAGGTCGATGTCGAAATCCGCAGGATCGAACTCGACGCGCATGAGGAAGAGGCCCGATTCCTCATCGGCATGCTCGTCGGCGTGCAGGATGTTGCCGCCGTGGCGGAACACAAAGTCAGCGATGGTGGCGACTTCGCCCTTGCGGTCGGGGCAGGAGATCAGGAGAATGGCGGAGTTCTTCATGGGTCTTGTGGGGCGGGCACTCCTGCCCGCCGGGTTTGTGCCGAATCCGGCTTGAGCGGGCAGGAGTGCCCGCTCCACACGGAACTACCTCTTAAGCACTTTCAAGATTTCTTTTGCTGCGTTCGCTCCCGAGCCACCCGTCAACCCCGCGCCGGGATGCGTGCCGCTGCCGCACAAATATAAATTCTCAATCGGGGTGCGGTAGCGCGCCCAGTCGAGCAGCGGGCGCATGGTGAAGAACTGGTCGAGCGCCAGTTCGCCGTGGAAGATTTGCCCTCCGGTCAGGCCGTACTTTTCTTCGAGATCGCGCGGCGTGATGATTTTGTGAGTAAGAATCAGTTCGGGCAGATTCGGGGCGTACTGCGCCAGCGTTTTCACCACGGTCTGGCCGAGCGCCTTGCGCTGGTCTTCCCAGTCACCTTTCAGTTTGTAGGGCGCGTACTGCATGTAGATCGACATTACGTGCTTGCCTTCGGGCGCGAGTGTGGGATCGGTGAGCGACGGAATGGTGGCTTCGAGATAGGGCTGGCGCGAGAAGTTCCCGTATTTCGCTTCGTCGAAAGCGCGCTCCAGATAGTCAATCTCGTTGCCGATGAGGATGCGTCCTTTCAGCGCAGCCGCGTCGCCGTTTTTCAGCGCTGTGAACTGCGGCAAGCCGGAGAGAGCCAGATTAACTTTGGCCACCGCGCCGTTGCCGCGGTAGTGCTGCAGCTTCTGCACAAAGTCGGGCGAAAGGTGCATGGGATCGGTCAGCTTGAGCAGCGTGCGTTTCGGGTCGGCGTTGGAGATAACCGCGCGGGCGTGAATTTCCTCACCGGTAGAAAGAATGACTCCTGTGGCGGCACCATCTTTCACGTGAATCTCGATCACTTCGGCACTGGGGCGAATTTCTGCTCCTGCTGCTTTTGCAGCCGATGCCATCGCCTGCGTCACCGCGCCCATACCGCCGGCTGCGAATGACGCTGAGCCTGCGGGATGCGAATCTCCGGCGGCGCGAATCAGCAGAACCAGCGCGCTTCCTGCGGACCACGGGCCAAGAAAAGTTCCGAAGACTCCGCGGGCCGCGATCACGGCGCGCAGGAGTTCAGTTTCAAAATATTCGGATGCCAGATCGGCGACGGCCATCGGCCCCCAGCGCAGCAGGCGGAACATGTCTTTCTTGCCCAGGTTGCGGATCGCGCGGCCGGTTTTCAGCATGCTCCAGAGATCGCCACGGCTCGGGTGGTCGATGTCGGGTGGCGTGGTTGCCAGCGCTTCGGCGATGACTTTGCTGATTTTGCCCAGCGAGTTTTCGAACTCCGGATACTTCTTTGCGTCTCTTTCAGAAAACGCGGAGATTTCCTGCGCGGACCTCGCAGCGTCCTGATAGAGCGTGAGCGCGCGGCCATCGGGCGAGAGCGCTGTGACGCAGACTTCGGGAGTGATGAGCTTTAGCCCATGCTTCTCCAACTGCATGTCGCGCACAATGTCGGGGCGAATTGGGCCTGCAGTGTGCGCTAGGGTTGAGCAGCGGAATCCGGGATGGAATTCGTCGGTAACGGCCGCTCCACCGACCTGCGCGCTGCGCTCGAGCACGAGCGGCTTGAATCCCGCCTTGGCGAGATAGAACGCGGTGATCAGCCCGTTGTGGCCGCCGCCGATGATGACGACATCGCGCTTCGTTCCGTTCGCCGCCATGGCTAGGCCGCTCCCTTGACGTCTTTCAGGATTTCCAGTGCCGCCAGGCGTCCATTGGCGCCCATGATGCCGCCACCGGGGTGCGTTGCCGATCCGCACATGTACAGGTTCTTGATCGGTGTGCGATATTGGGCCCAACCGGGCACGGGACGCAGGAAGAACAACTGCTCAAGCGAAAGCTCGCCCTGAAAAATGTTGCCTTCGCTCAGTCCCCACTCGCGTTCCAGATCGAGCGGCGTGACCACCATCTTTTCGATGATGATGTCTTTGATGTTCGGCGCATATTCGGCGATGGTGTCGACCACGGTGTTGCCAAAGGCCTCTTTTTCAGTGTCCCAGTTGAGGCCGGGCCGCAGCTTGTAGGGCGCGTACTGCACAAAGCACGACAGCACGTGCTTGCCCGGAGGCGCGACCGAAGGATCGGTCAGCGACGGGATGACCATGTCGATGTAAGGACGGCGCGAGAAGTTGCCGTACTTGGCGTCGTCGTAGGCGCGCTCCATGTACTCGACCGAAGGCGAGATGGAGATCGCGCCGCGCAGGTGCGCGCCGGGACCGGGCATGCATTTGAAGTTCGGTAGAGCGTCGAGCGCCATATTCACCTTGCCGGAGGAACCGCGGAATTTGTAGCGATTCACTTCTTCCAGAAAATCGCCAGGCAGGTGCTGGGCTTCGATGAACTTCGTGAACGTGAGCCGGGGATCGACGCTGGATGAAATTACGTTGGCGTAGACTTCATCGCCGTTGGCGAGCACGACTCCCTTGGCCTTGCCGTCTTTCACGATGATCTGCGAGATGCCGGCCTGGGTGCGAATCTCGACTCCGGCCTCGCGGGCAGCGTCGGCGATGGCGTTGGAAATCGCACCGGTGCCGCCGCGGGCGAATCCCCAGGCGCGGAAGGCGCCGTCGATTTCTCCCATGTAGTGGTGGAGCAAGACGTAGGCGGTGCCGGGCGAGCGCACACCGAGAAACGTGCCGATGATTCCCGAAGCCGACATGGTGGCCTTCAGTACATCGGTCTCGAACCATTGATCCAGAAAATCAATAGCGCTCATGGTCATGAGCTGGACTTGGTTGTACTTGTCGTAGCTCGACATGCCCTGGAAGCGACGGCCGATAAAGAGAAGCTTCATCAGTTCGCGCGGGTTCAGCGTGGTGGGATCGGGCGGTACCATGCTCAAGATTGGCTTCACGAAGCGGCACATAGCCTGCATGGCTTTGCCGAATTCGTCGTAGGCTTCGGCGTCGACCCGCGAATGGCGGGCGATTTCGCGGTGCGTCTTGCCGTGATCGTTCACCCGCCACAGGTAGTCGCCGCTGGGCATGGGGGTGAACGTGCCGTCGAGCGGGAGGATTTCAAGGCCGTGGCGGGGAAGGTCGAGGTCGCGAATGATCTCCGGGCGCAAGAGCGACACGACGTAGGAGCAGACCGAGAACTTGAACCCGGGAACGATTTCTTCCGTGCAAGCCGCGCCGCCCAGCACGTGGCGGCGCTCGAGCACGAGAACCTTCTTGCCCGCGCGCTGCAGGTAAGCGGCGTTGACCAGGCCGTTGTGCCCGCCGCCGATGACGATCACGTCGTATTGGTTAGCCATGAGTTCTGAGCCGTGAGCTGTGAGTCTGCCAGTTGTAACGATCGATGCTGCCGATTCGAAACGCAATGATACGCGGGAACGGGCGCGGCGGAAAGATCAGAGTCCGCTGGGAAGGACGGTCCAGCTACGCAGGACGCTCAGCGACGATGGCAGGATGGTGCGCATAGCGAAGCGTCATTGTATCGAGAATGCCGCGCTTTGTCTCGCTTTAGCTTGTGTGGCGCGGGCACTCCTGCCCGCGTGGCCGACGCTGCATCTGATCGAAAGTCATATCCATGTGCCCGGCGCCACGAGGTTGAAATCGTGTTGGCGACTTTGCTCGTGGCCAGAGTTCGCGGGCAGGAGTGCCCGCGCCACATAAAGCATGAGATATAATCCGGCTTCGACGCTGAAGCATTTCGGCGTGAGGTCATCATCTTGCCCATTGGAACTGCATTTCACGAGCGTACCTTTCCTCTCTGCCAGAGCCTGAATTACCGCGAGTGGTCGGGATACTACACGGTCAGCGTGTATGAGGTGCATCACGAGCACGAATACAACGCTATTCGCAACGCCTGCGCGCTGATCGACATCTCGCCGCTCTACAAGTATTTGATCACCGGCAAGGACGCGACCCGGCTGGTGAACCGCGTCATTACGCGCGACATCAACAAGGTCAAAGTGGGGCAGGTGATTTATTGTTGCTGGTGCGATGAAGAGGGCAAGGTCATCGACGACGGCACGATTTCGCGGCTGGAAGAGAATGTCTATCGCTGGACGGCGGCTGATCCGAGCCTGCGCTGGTTTCGGCAGAACGGCCTGAATATGGACGTGCGCGTCGAAGACATTTCTGAGAAAACGGCTGCTCTCGCATTGCAGGGGCCGACTTCGGCGAAGCTGCTCAAAGCCGTGGCTGAGGCCGATATCGCGAATTTGAAATACTTTCGCGTCACCCGCGGGAAGATTGCGGGCGTGCCGGTCGACATTTCGCGCACTGGGTACACCGGCGATCTGGGATACGAAATCTGGATGCCGTGGAATGACGCCGTCAAAGTATGGGATGCGCTGGCGGAAAAAGGCAAGCAGTTCGACCTGCATGCCGCGGGGATGCTGGCGCTCGACGTCGCCCGCGTGGAAGCCGGGCTGCTGCTGATTGAGGTCGACTACACGAGTTCGAAGAAGGCGCTGATTCCGTCGCAGGAATTTTCGCCCTACGAGCTGGGCTTCGCCAAGATGGTGCATCTGGAAAAAGAAAACTTCATCGGCAAGCGCGCGCTGGAGCTGGATGCGAAGAACGGCGTGCCGAGGCAGCTAGTGGGACTGGAAGTCGACTGGATCGATGTGGAGCAACTCTACGAGCGCTACGGACTCACTCCGGCGGCTCCGGCGCAAGCTTCGCGAGTAGCCGTGCCGGTGTACTCCGGAGAGAAGCAAGTCGGCAAGGCGACGACGACGAGCTGGTCGCCAACGCTGAAGAAGATGATCGCGCTGGCCAGCGTCGAGACGGAGCACTCGAAAGTGGGAACCGGCCTTCAGATGGAGATCACGATCGAGGCGATCCGTTTGAAGACGAATGTGAAGGTGACAACGCTGCCGTTTTTCAATCCTGCACGGAAGACGGCGTCGCCGGTAGAGCTCGCGTAGGGGCGGACGCATTCGTCCGCCCTACGAGCGAAGCGAGCCTGTGGACGATGCGAGCGTTCATCAATTCTCTGATTTCGACAATGAACATCGCATGCGCTTCGCGCACCCCGGACGAAGGCGTCCGGGGCTACACGGCCCTTGCTACACGGCCCGTGCTGCCCGCTTCTTTCCTGCAATGTAGATCCATGCGCCGATCAGCAAAAGAGCTCCGCATCCTCCGACGACTTTGAACAGCGCCAGCGGCTTGTTGGGCTCGTCGGGCTGCGGAATCAGCGACAATCCGATCGTTAGCACGGTGGTGAGAAACCCAACGGCCGCCACCAGCATCGCCATGATCGTCCCTCCCGGGACGCGGATTACATCCGGGCCGGCGCGCTCGCGCTGCAGCCTGATCATCGCCGCGAACAGAAACAGGTACGGGATGAAATAAGTAATTACGCCCATGCTGACCAGCACGTCGTAGGCACCCTTCACGCTGGTGCCGGCCTGTCCCAGAAAAATAAACACAACGCCCAGCACGAACTGCGTGAGCAGCGCTACCCAGGGCGTTTTCCACTTTGGATGCAGGGAGCCGAAGGCCGGCGGCAGGAAGCGGTCGAGACCGGCGACGAAGGGCAGGCGCGCTACTGCAGCGAGATAAGCTCCGGCGGCGCCGATGTTGCTGAGCGCAATCAGAAATGCGACCAGCGGCAGAATGCCGGGGAAGCCCACGCGGGCGGCCGTTGCCGAGACCGCTTGCACCAGCCCTTGCAGGCTGTTCACCTGGGTCGACGGCAGGGCGAGGAGAACGCAAACCGTTCCCAGGATGTAGCAGATGGTGACCGTGATACCGCCGGAGATCAGCGCGAGGGGAATGGTGCGGCGCGCGTTTTTGATTTCCTCGCCCATGAACGACGCGGTCTCGCAACCGCCGAAGGCAAACGTCAGCACTGACCAGAAAATGATGTCGTTGAGATGAGTGCTGGGGGTCATCGTGTGCACGGTGAACGAGGTGGCTGATCCATAACGATGGAAAGCGACGAATCCCATGACGATCACAATCGTCACCGGAATCCACATGGCGATGGCGCCGATATTGTGCAGCCACTTGCCCACGTCGAGGCCGACGATATTCAGCATCGTGGCCGCGCTCAGAGTGAGCAGCGAAAAGACGATATAGAACGTAGCGTTGCCGGAGAGATGCTCCCAGTTCGCCTGCCGCATGAACAGCACGTTGCTGGCGGCGAAGTAGAGGACGGCTGGGAAGTAGGGAAGATTGCTGGTCCAGTAGGTCCATGCGGCCATGAAGCCGGAGAAGTCGCCAAAGGCGCGCTTGCTCCACACGTACAGGCCGCCTTCGTGCGGGTAGCGCGAGGAAAGCTCCAGCACCGAGAGCGCCAGCGGAGTGTAGAAGCAGAGCCAGGCGCCGATCCAGATGATGATGGAACTTGGCCCGGCCGCTGCGGCGCTTGCGATCCAGCGCAGGCTGATTCCAGTGATCACGTAAAACAAAACAAGATCGCGGAAGCCCATCACTTGCCGCGGGCGGTTGGGGTCTTCGGCCTCGGCGATGGAAACGCCCGGGGAGAGGAAGCCGGGGCTGTGGGAAGGCCGGTTCGTGGTGGGTTCGGTCAAGAGCGATTACTCCGCCGCTGCAGTCCTGCGGCCACTGCGCTTCCAATACAAATATCCGGGCACGCCAAGCAGCACGATCGCCGTTCCCCAGAATGCCTGAGTCGGCCGCGTGATGATCGTGTTCAGGGTCCACGCGGTTCCGATCAGCACGTAGATCGCGGGCAGCCAGGGATAGCCGGCGCAACGATAAGGGCGCGGAATTTCGGGGCGCTTCCAGCGCAGCAGAAACATGCCGATCACGGTCAGCGTGTACGACAGCACCATTCCGTAGATGACGTAGGTGTAGAGCTGGTCGTAGCGGCCGCTGAGGGTGAGCGCCGCGGCCCACATGCCTTGTCCGATCAGGCTGAAGGCGGGGGTGCGCCACTTAGGATGGATGACAGCCATGCGCTTAAAGAAGACTCCGTCCTGTGCCATGGCGAGATAGACGCGTGCGCCAGAGAGCGTGCAGGTGGCGGCCGCGCTGAAACAGGAGACTGCGATCATCAGCGAGAGCCAGACTGCGGCCCCAGGAGAGAATAGGGCGGCGGCGGCCGCATGGGCGATCGTCTCGTGCGCAGCGACTTCCTTCAGAGGCAGCGCGTAGACGTAGGTCACGTTCATCGCGACATAAATCGCGCCCACGGCGAGCACTCCCAGAACCATCGCCAGCGGCACGTTGCGGCGTGGATCTTTGACTTCGCCCGCGACCCAGGTGATGTAGACCCATCCATCGTAGGCCCAGAAGACGGCGATCAGGCCGACTCCGAGTGCCGAGATCAGTTGCGTGGGGCCGAGCCCCATCGTCAAGCTCACGCCGTGCGGGCTGAAGTGCGACCAGTCTCCCTTGCCAATGGCGAATCCCAGGACCACGAATGCTGCCATGGCGGTGAACTTGGTCCAGGTCGAGACGTTCTGCAGGAGTGCTCCCCAGCGCAGGCCGACTACGTTGACCCAAGTGAGGATGGCGATCAGCAGCAATCCAAACAAGTGAGCTCGGGTGACGGCAATGCCTGCGATTGAAAACACTACATGCGCTTGCGAAACGATCGGGAAGACTTGTCCGACGTACGCTGCCGACGCAACCGACAGCGCGGCGATGGTTCCCCCATTGGCGACTGCAAACAACATCCAGCCGTAAAGAAACGCGATCAGGTCGCCGTAGGCTTCGCGCAGATAAATGTACTGGCCGCCGGAGTCGGGGAACATTGATCCCAACTCGGCAAAGGCGAAGCAGGCGCACAGCGAGATCAGAGCGCCCAGCACCCAGACCGCAATAAACAGGACGGGCTGCGGCAGGGGCCCGGCAATGTCTTTCGCCGTGAGAAAAATCGATGACCCGATGATGCCGCTGACCAGCAGCAGGACGGAATCGAGCAGGCTCAGGCCGCGAACCAGCGTGGGCTTGGAATCGGAGGGCGGTTCGCCAGGCGGCGGCACGTCGGCGGCAGGCAGGACCGGGACAGGTTCCATCATCCGATTCCGAGTTCATCGGGGGATTCAAGAGGCGTGCCGCAGCGGCGGCAGATCACCGAGGAGCAGTCGCCGCAAGTCAGCGGATCATTCACTTCTTCGGCGCAGTTCGGGCAGTAGAGCGGCGAAGGCTCCGGTGGCGGGTTCTGCGGGTCGGTCGCCATGAGGAGGAGAAGGGTAGCATAGAGGCACCATCGCCGTCGCTGTGAAGATGCGGTACTGTCTCCCGTAGGTTTATAGTTACTAGGCTTGCGAAAATTCTCTAACGCATGAAGGCCGCAAACCGAACACCAAGGCAAAAATCACCCGGCATGGAACGATTCAAGGTGGCCGTTGTGCAAGCCACTCCCGTTCTGTTTGACCGTGAGCGGACGCTAAGGAAAGT
>DATFNR010000083.1:0-24326 GCA_035266285.1 Candidatus Sulfotelmatobacter sp. | reverse complement strand
GGCGGGAGCAGGATTGACCTCCTCATGCTCGAGGATCCAGGTGTCTCCATGGGGCACGAAGACGGCGTGCAGTCCGGCGGCCAGCGCGGGATTGATGTCGGATTTCGGGCTGTTGCCCACCATCCAGGTCGAGTCGCGGGCAAGATCGTATTGCTCGACGAGGTGAGCGTAAATCTCCAGACTCTTCTCGGCGACAATTTCGACCGCCTTGAAATGCTGTTTGAGGCCGGAGCGCTCGATTTTTCCCGTCTGCTCCGGGACGGCACCCTTGGTGACGAGGATCATGCGATGACGCGCCGATAGATAGCGCAAGGTCTCAGGCACCTCGGGAAGGAATTCGATGGCGTGATCGGCGACGCTGTGGGCAAAGGCGAGAATCTGGGCGTGCAGCTCGGGCGTGACCGGCTGCGGGCTCAGGCGTTCAAACGTGTTGACCAGCGCATGGGCAAAGCTGTGCATGCCGTATCCATGCTTCACGACGCATTCGCGCTCCACCTCGTTGAGAACTTCGCGCACCTGCTCGGGAGAAAATTCGTGATGATTGAGAAACGAGATGAAGCGCTCGATCGCGCGCTCGAAGTAGATGTTGTTCTCCCAGAGCGTGTCGTCGGCGTCGATGAGGAGATTAGCCATGAGCTATGAGCTGCGAGCCGTGAGCTTTCCTGTTGCTGATTCCAGCTCTGAACGCGAATTGGTTTGTGAATAGCGTCGACCGGAGGTGCCCGCCACTCATTGCTCATGGCTCATGGCTCAGAGCTAGACCCAATCCACTTTCGCTTCCGGGCCGATGACGCCTGCTTTGTGGCCCATGTCGAGGAGGCGGCGGACGGCTTCGCGGCCGTCGGGGCCGTAGTCGAGGGTGCGCTCGTTCACGTACATGCCGACAAACTTGTCGGCCGTCGATGCGTCGAGATCGCGGGCAAACTGCATCGCGTAGGACAAGGCCTCTTCGCGATGATCGAGTGCGTACTGGATGCTCTCGCGCAAGGCGGCAGTAACCGCGGCCATGAGCTGCGGACCCAGCGCGCGGCGAATCGCATTGCCTCCAAGGGGCAGGGGCAAACCGGTCACTTTCTGCCACCAGCGGCCGAGATCGACGATGCGGTGCAAGCCGGATTTGTCATAGGTCAGCTGGCCTTCGTGAATGATCAGCCCGGCTTCGTACTTGCCTTCGAGCACTTGCGGGATGATCTGATCGAAGGGAACTACCTCAGTCTCGACACCGGGAGCAAACAGCTGCAACGCGAGAAATGCCGTGGTGAGCGTGCCGGGCACAGCGATCCGTTTGGTCTTGACCTCACTCTGCGTGAAGGGGCGTGGCGAAACAATCATCGGGCCGTAGCCCTCGCCTACGCTGCCGCCGCAGGCCATCAGCGCGTATTTCTCCTGCACGTAAGGGTAGGCGTGGAACGAGATGGCGGTCACGTCGTAAACGCCCTGGCGAGCCTTCTGATTCAGC
The DNA here is from genome assembly GCA_035266285.1 of Candidatus Sulfotelmatobacter sp. Classification (GTDB taxonomy): domain Bacteria; phylum Acidobacteriota; class Terriglobia; order Terriglobales; family Acidobacteriaceae; genus Sulfotelmatobacter. The sequence continues at coordinate 22,867 of DATFNR010000083.1, read as the reverse complement.
GCCTCGATGTCGCAAAGCGTGTGCTTGAAAGTCAGGCCAGGCGTGCGCACCTTGTGAGTGGCGAGGCCGTAGAACATGAACGCGTCATCGGAGTCCGGGCTGTGGGCGACGGTGATCTCGCGCAACTGGGAGGAGGAACTGGCACCGGGGTTTCTCGCTTCTTGTTCGGACACTGCATTCATCTTCTTGGACTCCGCGAATCGGAACAACTTTCCCTCAGGGGCTGAAGCCCGGATCGTGTATTTCCGGTGCGGCACGGCTGAAGCCATGCCCTTCCAAATCCTACTTTCTTGACGTTGCCCGGTGCCAGCGCGAGGCAACGGCTGCGGCCAGCATCACTTTGATCACTTCGGCGGCGACGAAGAAATAAAGGCCCAGATAAGCCGCCTTGGCCAGCGAATGCGTGAACAGGTAGAGCCACGTGAGTCCCGCGGTGAACAGCAGAATCTCAGCGTCCAACGCTGCCATCGCGGCCCGGGCAAAGGTCTTGCTGCCACGCTCAAAGACATAGCCGGCGACGAAGGCTACGAAGGGATACGACATCAGGAATCCGCCGGTGGGGCCGAGGAGTTGCGCGACTCCACCCAGATGGAGCGCACTTGCGCTGAACACCGGGACTCCCGCCGCTCCCTCGAACAAATACAAGGTCATGGCGGCGAAGCCGCGGCGGCTGCCCAGCAGCAGTCCGACCAGCAGCACACCGAGATTCTGCACGGTCAGAGGGACCGGCGTAAGCGGCATCAATGGAATCGTAATGCGCGCGCACAGCGCCACAAACAGGCTTGCGCCCACCACGAGCACGACGTGCCGCGAGGCCTCCATAGCGCGCCCTTGCGGAGCGCTGAGAACATGGGTCAACGGTTTTGTCATAGATGCGTCTCTTGACGTCGGAGATTGAAGGTCCGCACCGGAGTTCGATCGTTTCCAACTGATACTCATACCTTCGTTTCACCGCTAGGCCCATCGTGCGGGGCGTGCGATTTGCGCAAATTTCGCCGAAGGTGCATAAACAAAGCAATGGCCACACACACCACCACCAGCGTACTTACACCCAGGACCAGGAACCACCAGACCATCCGCACAGCCAGCTAGGATAACAGAAGGACGAGATCTGCCCATCGATTCATTCCGCAGATTTACAGGATTCTGCCATGATGGCCGCAAGCGCTAAATTCGGAGAAGCGGCTGCGAGGCGTTCTACTTTCAACGCGTGCAGATTTCTTTTCTCGACCTCGGCCGAGCCCTGGAGAAGCTGATCGAGATCGTCGTAGATCGAAACAAATCTTCCAGAGAGCGCGTCGGCCCTTCCGGAAGCAAGCTCCAGGACAAGTGACGCCGGCCGCTCTGGCGGTACGGTATGCCCTTCGTCGAAGATTCTCCTGAACCACGGCAGCCATTTCTGACCTTCGGCAGAGTTGAGCGGATACTCGCTCATCGCGGTTCTGACAGTTCCAGGCGCGATCACAAAAACAGCAATCCCATAAGATTTGGTTTCCAGCGCCAGGCATTCGGTGAATCGTACCAGCGCAGTCTTACTACAGACATAGCTGCTGAAATTGGCCATGGCCATCGCGCCAGCTCCGCTCGCTACGTTGATGATTCTTCCCTTGCGCCGCGAAATCATGCCGGGCAGCACGAAGCGGGAACACAACAGCGGTCCGAGCATATTGATTTCCATGCCCCGCCACCATTCGCCGGCGTCGGTCTCCCATAGCGGGGCAAAGGGCCGGACGGTGCCAGCATTGTTCACCAGCACATCGACTGGTCCGAGCGACTGTTCGATGGCGCGGATGGCATTGCGAACTGCGTCGGTCGAAGTGACATCGGCGGAGAGTGCAAGCCCGCGGCTACCGTTGCGCTCGATCAGGGCCACGGTTTCCGCAAGCTCTGACGCTGAACGCGCGAGCACGGCGACCGCTGCGCCTGCGGCCGCGAAGGTTTGTGCGATGGCACGGCCAATGCCCCGGCCCCCGCCGGTGACGAAAGCTACCTGACCTTTCAGGAGCGACGTTGTTTGTTCACTCATGCGGGCAGCATAGCATGGGAGAACAAATCACGAAAGATACGGCCTCAGCTGGCCTTGCGCTCGACCGTCTTCTGGCGCAGCAGGGCGATGCGTTTGATGAGGAATTGCACGCGATCCCGGCCAAATTTCGTGCGGGTGACGGACTTTTCGACGTTAAGGAAGAACTCAGGGTCGTCGAGTTTCTCGCGAATCTCTTTCACGAAGGGCTGGATCTTCGCATAGATGAAGAACAGCTCACCGCTGAACCCCGGCTGCAGAAAGAGATCTTCATTGAGCACGCCGGTCACCACGAAGGAGGTGACAATCCCCCAGTAGCCGCTCACCTGCCGCAGCCACGCGTTCTCTTGCGACCCAAAGGCCCAGGCGATCTTCAGGAAGTCGTCCGCGCTTTGCGGGTTGAAGTCGATCAACCACCAATGACGCGCCTTCCGCATCTCCGCTTCGCGGCGCAGGTCGTAGAGTTGGATGATCAGCTGAGCATCGGCTGCGGTCGGTTTCTTGGCCATCGGTTCCTCCGTGGAATTGAGTAATTGGGAAATTTAATAATTGGGAAATTGAAAGCCCTTGCCGACTCTCAATTTCCCAATTACCAAATTACACAATTACTCAATTCATCATGCCGTCGGTGCTGTCGCTTCTCCCGACGTCGGCGGCGGAGGCGGCGCGGGGCGCTCGTAGTCGCATTCCTTGTTGGGACAGGCGATCACCGGCCCTGCTTTCAGATTCTTTTCGACCAGGTACTCGCTGCCGCAACTGGGGCACTTCTCGGCGATCGGCTTGTGGGCCGAAGTGAACTTGCACTTCGGGTAGTTGCCGCATCCGTAGAACGTGTTGCCTTTGCGCGCCCGCTTTTCGACCAGATCGCCTTCCTTGCACTCGGGACACTTCACCCCGATGAAGTTCTGCTTCACATATTTGCAGTCGGGGTATCCGCTGCAGGTGGTGAATTCGCCGTAGCGGCCGTGGCGGATCATCATGTTGCGTCCGCACTTCGGGCAAAGCTCGTCGAGCGGAATGTCGGGAACCTTCTTGCCCTGGTCGAGTCGCCGCGTGGTCTTGCAATCGGGATAGCCCGTGCAGGCCATGAACTGGCCGAAGCGCCCGCGCTTGAGCACCATCACCCGGCCGCAGTTTTCGCAGTACTCCTCGGCCGCTCCCGTTTCCTGCATGTCGGCCGAATCGAGGTCGGGCAGGTTGATGGGATTCTCTTTGGTGAAGGTGCAGGTATTGGGATCTTCTTTGTCGTAAGTGCTGCAAGCGTAGAACGAGCCGTGCTTGCCCCACTTGATCACCAGCGGCGCGCCACAACGTTCGCATTTCTCGTTTGTGGGCTTCTCCATCCGCTTGATGTTCTCCATATGCTTTTCGGCATATTTGAGATCTTTCTGGAATTTCTTGTAGAAGTCGCCGAGGGCGTCCTGCCACTTTTCCTTGCCCTCTTCGATTTCGTCGAGCTCTTCCTCCAGGCGCGCGGTGTATTGCACGTCGAAGATGTCGCGGAAGTTTTCCACCAGCAGATCGGTGACCACCAGGCCGATTTCGGTGGGGACGAATTTTCCACCCAGTTTCTGCACGTACTGCCGCTCCTGGATGGTGGAAAGAATCGCGGCGTAGGTGGAAGGCCGGCCGATGCCGCGTTCTTCGAGCTCTTTCACCAGCGAAGCTTCGTTGTAGCGCGGCGGAGGCTCGGTGAAATGCTGTTCCGGTTTCAGTTCGCGCAGCGTGAGCTTTTGACCGGGTTCGAGCGCGGGCAGCTTGTGCTTGAGTTCTTCGTCCTCTTCGTCCTTGCCTTCTTTGGATTCCTCGTAGACTCTGAGGAAGCCGTCGAACTTTAAGACCGAACCGGTCACGCGGAACCAGAAAACTTCGTTGCCATTTTTCGCATCGATGTCGACCGTGGTCTGATCGAAGACCGCCGGATTGATCTGCGACGCCACAAAGCGCTGCCAGACCAGTTTGTAGACTTTGAACTCATCCTCTTTCAAATACTGCTTGATCTGATCGGGATGGCGCATCGCCGAAGTCGGACGAATGGCTTCATGCGCCGCCTGCGCTTCCTTCTTCTCTTTATATGTATTCGGCGATTCGGGAAGATACGTCGGGCCATATTCCTTGCCCACGTACTCGCGGACCTCGGCGATGGCCTCGGGGGCAACGCGGGTGGAGTCGGTACGCATATAGGTGATCAGGCCGACCAGGCCTTCTTCGCCCAGCTCCACGCCTTCGTACAGGCGCTGCGCGATCATCATCGTGCGCTTCACGCTGAAGCGCAGCTTGCGGGAGGAGTCCTGCTGCAGCTTGCTGGTGGTGAACGGCGGCGCGGCGTTGCGGCGGCGCTCTTTATTGTCGACGGAGCGCACGATCCAGTCAGCTTTTTCGAGCGCGGCACGGATTTTTTCGGCGTCCTCCCCGTTGGTGACTTCGACCTTTTCTTCGCCTCGGCCCACGAAGCGCGCATCGAACGCGGGAGGCTTGCTGGCGGCGAGATGGGCATCGATTGTCCAATATTCTTTTTTCTCGAACGCCTTGATTTCGCGCTCGCGTTCGACGATGAGGCGCAGCGCGACGGTCTGCACCCGTCCGGCAGACAAACCGCGGCGCACCTTGTCCCAAAGCAGCGGCGAAACCTGATAGCCCACGAGCCGGTCGAGCACGCGGCGGGCTTGCTGCGCGTCCACCAGATTCTGATCAATCGCCCGCGGATGTTCGAATGCGGCCTGCACCGCGCGCTTGGTGATTTCATTGAAAGTGACGCGCTGAATGCGCGGAGGCGCTTCCGGCTCGTCCTTTTTCTTTTTGGCTTTCTTCTTCTTGGAACCGTTTTCGTCGAGTTCCCCCGCCAGGTGCGCAGCGATGGCTTCGCCTTCGCGGTCCGGGTCAGGTGCAAGGTAGATGGCATCAGCCGACGACGCCAGCTTCTTCAGCCTGGCGACAACTTTTTCTTTGCCGGGGATGACGATGTAGTCGGTCTCAAAACCGTTGGTGGTGTCGACGCCCAGCGTGCTCTTGGGCAGATCCTTCACATGGCCGAGCGAAGCCTCGACCGTGAAGCCCTTGCCCAGATATTTCTGAATCGTTTTCGCCTTGGCCGGCGATTCGACAATGACTAAACCTTTCAACAATGCTCCCTCTATTTCTGGAATCTGTTTTCGAAACTAGCACGAATTGGCGGAAAGCAACAAGTTACGGGAAGAGGGCTTCGAGCTTTGAGCTGTGAGTTTCGAGCTGCGGCTCAAGACCCGCCCGCTTCAGAATCATCGCTCTACATTCTTCGGAGAACGAACGCTCTGCATGAGTCCTGTCAGCATGCGCTGCAGTTCATCGGCTTGTCGAGTCAACTTTTGGAACTCTTTCTCGTCGAGGAACCGTAGGTCCCGCGCCAGCAGAAAGTGATATTCGACCTCACTGGCAGAGCCGCGAGCGATCTGTAGGAAACGGCACATCTCGCCATCGGAACGACGGCCGCAGCCTTCGGCGATATTTGCGCCAATCGAAGCAGACGCACGGCGGAGCTGGCTTGTCAATCCGTACATCTCTTCCTTGGGAAACGCCGCCGTCACCCGATATGTATCCAGCGTCATTTCATGCGCCTTCCGCCAGACTTTCAGTTGCTTGAAGTCGGTCACGAACTATTCCTCAATACTGTATTCGCATCGGGTGCAACTCAAGGCTCATAGCTCATAACTCGCAGCTAAAAGCTCTTGACAAAATTCTTGCCCGGCATCTGTCGCACTTTGCCGGTCAGCTCCAGCTCGAACAGGGCGGCGAAGATTTCAGAAGACGACAGTTCCGTCTCCAGCTTTTCCACGATTTCATCGATGTGCGTGGCTTCGTCGGCCTTGAGCAGGCTCAGGATTCGCTTTTCGTGAGGAGGAAGCCCTTGGTCTGGGAATAGAGATGCCGAGGAGGCGCCCGGGGATTCAGGCGAGGCGGCGGGAGTGAGCGCAAGTCGTACATCTGTCGGGAGATCTTCCCACACGTCTTCCCAGGTCGCGACCAGCTTGGCGCCCTGTTTGATCAGTGTGTTCGGCCCCCAGGAATTCTTGTTGGTGACGTTGCCGGGCACGGCAAAGACCTCGCGATTCTGCTCCAGCGCGCAACGCGCGGTGATGCGCGTGCCGGAGTATTCCGCTGCCTCGACCACGAGCACACCAAACGACATGCCGCTCAGGATCCGGTTGCGGATGGGGAAGTTCTGCGGGGCGGGAAACGTCCCCAGTGGAAATTCGGAAATGATCGCTCCGCCGAGGGCTAAGATCTGCTCAGCGAGGCGCGAGTTCTCTTTCGGATAGATCACGTCCACGCCCGTGCCAAACACGGCGAGAGTCTTGCCTTTGGCCGAAATTGCCCCGCGATGGGCGGCGGTATCGACGCCGCGCGCCATGCCGCTGATGATGACCAGCCCCTGCATGGCCAGATCGCAAGCCAGCCGCTCGGCCATACCCGTGCCGTAAGGCGTGGGGTGGCGCGTTCCTACCATGGCGATGCCGGGCTTGGTCAGGACCTCGGGATTGCCGCGAATATAGAGGACCAGTGGCGGATCGTAGATCTCTTTCAGCCGCGGCGGATACGCGGGATCGTCCAGCGAAATTACGGTCACGCCCGCAGCAGCAGCCCGCGCGATCTCATCGCGCGCCAGTTCGGCTGACTTGCCCGTGGCCAACGACTGCGCCGAGACGGCCTGGATGCCCGTGCTCTCCAGCTCGGTGAGTGATGCCCGCAGGACCGCTTCGGCGGTTCCAAAGTGCTCTACGAGTTTTCTGGCCCGGGTCGGACCCAGGCCCTGGGTCAGGGAGATGGCCAACCACTCCAGCAGATGAGTCGCCGACGTTGATGCAGCAAGGGTTGACAAGCCGAGCTCCGAGCGGACTCTACTTACGGGGAAAGTGAAGCGTCAAGGTCATCCGTCACAACCGGTTTGATAAACTTGAGGAAAACGATGCGTAACCTGCGTATTTCCGCCATCTCTTACCTCAATACCGCCCCGCTCATGTGGGATTTCGAGCACGGTATGACAGGAGGCCAGTTCGATATCTCCTATACTTTGCCGTCGGCCTGTGCGCAGGCGCTGGCGGAAAGCACCGCCGACATTGGAATCATTCCTGCGGCGGCGTATTCAAAGATTCCAGGGCTGCAGGTATTGCCCGAAGTCGCGATTGCCTCGCGGCGCGCGGTGCGCTCGATTTTGCTGGTCAGCAAAGTGCCGATCGAGAAAGTTCGCACCGTCGCGCTCGACACTTCCTCTCTAACCTCGGTGGCGCTGACCAAAGTTCTATTCGAGAAATGGCTGGGCGGCGGCAGGAAGTTCACTCCCATGGCGCCCAACATCGACAAGATGCTGGCGGAGTATGACGCCGGCCTGGTGATCGGAGATCCGGCGCTGAAGATTGACCGTTCGCGCTACCAGACGCTCGATCTTGCGGAAGAATGGATTCGCTTCACCGGCAAGCCCTTCGTCTTCGCCTTCTGGGCAGTGCGAGCCGACGCTTTACAGGAAGCCGATCCGTCGCTGGACTTGGCGGCAATATTTCGCGATTCCCGAGATCATGGGATGGAGCCTGCAAGTCTCGACCACATCGCGCGCGAATGGGCGCCGCGTCTAGGCCTCAGCGAGGCAGACGTTCGGAGCTATCTCACGGAGAATATTCACTACCACCTGGACGCGGGCTGTCTCGAAGGCCTGCAACTGTTTTATCGTTACGCGGCGGAGATTGGCGCCTTGCCCGCAGCGCCGGAGATGCGGTTTGTGCAGTTTGCCGGGAACGCAGGGGCTGAAGCCCAATCTGTTCTTGCTGCCTCATCACGGCGCTGAAGCGCCGCTCATCCACACTCGCTGTTACGGCCACTTCACCGTGAGCGCATAGACTTCCTGCGTGCCGACGTCGCGCGTAAACAGCGCAGAGCCGTCCGGAGCCACACCGATTTCCGTAATGTCGTAGGGATCGTTTACTTGCTGCAGAGCCTTCAGGCTCGCGATAGTTTCCACGGCGTGATCTGCGATTCGGATGCGCAGGGCTTTCGGGTCAGCGCCTAGAGTCGTGCAGTACAGATACTTTCCATCCAGCGATGGCTCCCAGGCCCCGAATGTGGCCGGATCGGAGACAAGGTCCGACCATTTCCCGCTGGTCAGGTCAAAAAGAGAGAATTTGGCCTGATCTTCTGTGGCAGCCACAAGCTTGTCCTGGGCAACAAACCACGCCCCAACCAAGCCCTGGGAATCCGAAACAACGGAGGCGGTTCCGGTGCGCACATCGATGATCCGCGACTGGAGGTAGGCCTTCTCGCCGATGGTCTTCCCGGGAACAAGGGAGCCCACCACCACCGCGTTGCCGTCGGGCGACCAGTCGGGAGCCGAGGCGTAGTCGGAGAGTCGCTGGGGTGTTCCACCGTTCATGCTGATCAAGTAGGCGACGCTTTCGGGAGTTGAAAACGCAACCCTGGTGCCGTCCGGGGAAATGCGCGGCTCCACGACAACCTGGGGAGGATAGGTAAGCTGCAGGCGGTCGCTTCCGTCCGCCCGGCTGCGCCAAAGCGTGTGCTCGGGGAACGAGATATACGCCATCCACTTTCCGTCGCGCGAAAACGTTGTGTCGTAGGCTGAGATGCCTCCGAGGTACGGGACAAACTCACCCGACTTTGGATCGTAACGAACCAGTTCTCCTTTCGCTTTTGAGCCGGTGACAAAGATCTGCTTCTCATCCTTGCTGACAGTTCCTCCGGTGTAGGAGAGAGGCCCACTCGTCAGCCTTACCGGAGAGCCGAAGGCGCGCCCGATCGCACCACCTTCGCGAACGACCCACAGGTCCCAGGTGCCCTGACTTCGGGCCTGGAACGTCACATATTTCTCATTCGGGCTCCAGCGTGCGCAGCACACGTCGGCGGGCACGCTGCTTTGTCCTCCCTTCAGGACTTCGCGCAAACCGGTTCCATCGGCCGCAACTTCATAGACAGCTGCATTCTCACCAGAAACACCGTCAATCGCGCTGAAGAGAACCCGGTCTCCGCTCGGCGAAGCACGCGGCGCGTAAGTCAAGAGCTGTGGAACTTGCGCGAGCTTGTGCGGGTTGGATCCGTCCCTTCCGGCAACGTAGACCGCAGAACCGAGTGTGTACAGCAGGCGACCGTCAGGAAAAAGGCTTGCGTCTCCCACCTCCATGTCACCTAAGCGCCGGGCGGTCCCAGCCGGGAGTGAGACCAACCACATCGAAACCCGTTGACTGAATGCGCCTCCCACGAGGACAAGCAGGGCCGAGCCATCTCTCGCCAGACCGGCAATCGCAGGGTTCACCAACTGGGTCGGGAGCTGCGCGGTCTCGCCGCCGCTGACCGAAACCTGAACGATTCTTCGATTGCCGGCAAGCCCTTCGGTCAGGTAAATCCGGGCGCCATCGGTCTCCAGATCTCCTATGTCCTCGCCCGGCTTTGGTTCGCCATCATTGGTAAGTTGGATCACCGACTCCACTACCGGGATTGCGGGCGGACGTGAGAACCATATCGCGAGAGCCACTGCGATCGCGACTACCACAGCACCTGCAATCCACACCCAGCGTGTCTGCGGCTTGGCGGCGGCAAAAGCGCCCGTTGGAGAACTGGTTGCGTCCGACAGCGCTTCCAAAGCGAACGCCAGGTCCGACGCTGAATGAAAACGCTGCTCCGGGTTCTTCTCCACACAGCGCTGCACGACTCGCTGCAGCGCGGGAGGAATCCCGGGCACGGTCTGCGAAATCACTGGCGGTTCTTCGTTCAGGATGGCGCTCATCGTATCCGCCGAAGTCGGCTTGTGGAACGCCCGTTTCCCGGTCAGCATCTCATAGAGGATCGCGCCCAGAGCAAAAAGATCGGCGCGACCATCGGCCGCGTGTCCGCGCACCTGCTCGGGGGACATGTAGCCGACCGTTCCCAGCACTACTCCCGGGTCCGTGCCTTCAGTCAGCGTGGGCGTTGCCGAACCGGAAGGGTCGGGCGCCTGAGTGAGCTTTGCCAGCCCAAAATCCAGAATCTTGATTCTGCCGTCTTTGGTCAGGAACAGGTTCTCGGGCTTCAGATCGCGATGGACGATTCCCTTCTCGTGCGCGGCCGCCAGGCCGTGCGCCGTCTGGATACCGTACTCCACCGCTTTGCGAACCGGCAGCGGACCGCGCAGCAACTGGTCACGCAGCGTGCTGCCCTCGAGCAACTCTGAGACCAGATAAGGTGATCCTTCGTGGGTGCCTAGCTGGTAGACAGCAAGAATGTTGGGGTGATTCAGTGCCGCCGCTGCCCGCGCTTCCTGTTCGAATCGCCGCAAGCGGTCCGGATCGCGCGACAAGTATGCAGGCAGAACCTTGATCGCAACGTCGCGCCCCAACTGTGGGTCGCGCGCTCGGTACACTTCGCCCATACCACCCGCACCCAAGGGCGCGATGATTTCGTAAGGACCGAGTTTGGTGCCGGGAGCAAGGGCCATGGGTGCGTGCCATTATAGCCGCAGCTCTGACGACTTCCGCAGCCGCGCCCCCATGTTGCCTGCCCAACAATGGACATCTGATCTCGTGGCCGGACGCAGTTCTCATCCGAGGCAACGGCAGTCAAGAGAAGTCAAGGCAGGCTTTTCAATCGCATAGCGTCTGTTGCCCTCTGGTCCGACAGTTGCACGGATTCCACGGGCATTGCTGTCGACCGCTGCGGGTTCAAAGGACCCGACGCATTTCAGCGTGTTGACAAAATGGGGCGAGGAGAGTCTTCCACACATGGGGACCGTACTTCAGGATGTTCGTTATTTCAAACAGATTGAGGAGAGTCATTCGAATGAAACACACACGAATCTTGTTGCTGTTGGCAGTACTCGCCTTTATCGTGGCTGCCTGGGGACAGGCCACCAAAAACACCGCAGCCGCGAGCGCGCCTGCACCAACCATAGCTTCAGCCGTGGACCGCGACGTCAGCGGCATCGAAAAGCAAATCTTGGAAGTTGCCGAAGCCATGCCGGAGGATAAATACAACTTCTCTCCCGAAGACTTGAACATCCCCGGAAGCGACTACAAGGGTGTGCGCACGTTTGCCGTGCAGCTCAAGCACATCGCCACGTCCAACTACTACATATGGTCACACCTTACAGGCGATAAGCTGCCTGACGGCTTAGGGGATGACGGGAACGGCCCGGCGAATGTGAAGAGCAAGGCAGAGATTATCAACTTCCTGAAAGAATCTTTCGCGCTCGGGCACAAAGCCGCAGCCACGCTGACGGTGCAGAACATGCTGCAGCCTGCCGAGAACAGTAAGTCCACCCGCTTGGATCTGGCCGAATTCGGCGTCGCCCACGCCTTTGACCACTACGGGCAGATGGTGGAGTATTTGCGGATGAATGGAATCGTGCCGCCGGCGAGCCGCGGAAAGTCGGACTGATTTACGGGGGAGAACAACGATGATTGCGCGAATCTGGCAGGGCCGCACGCGGCCCGATATGGGCAAACCGTACCTTTCATACCTGGAGCAGACTGGGCTGAAAGAGTACAAAGCGACGGACGGCTTCAAGGATGTTCTCGTGCTGACGCGGGAGATCGGAGAGGAAACCGAGTACGTTTTGATTACGCTCTGGGACAGCATGGAGGCGGTGCGGCGGTTCGCGGGGCCCGATCCTGAGCGGGCGGTTTACTATCCTGAAGATGATCGCTATTTCCCGGAAAAGGAGCGGACACCCTACGTGCGGCACTACGAAGTGAATGGCCGGAGTTGATTTCAGATTATGTGATGCGACACCCTCCCATCAGTTAAGCTGATGATTGCGCTCCGGCGCGATCGCTGCTTGTGAGCCTGTTCCAGCCCATCCCGAATCCTGGCAGCGCGGCCGACACGACGCGGCCGCTGGCCGACCGCATGCGTCCGCGGACGCTCGACGAGTTTGTTGGCCAGGAACCACTGATCGGTCCGGGCAAGCCGCTGCGCACGCAGATCGAGCGCGACGACATGGGCTCGCTCATCTTCTGGGGCCCTCCCGGCACAGGAAAGACGACACTCGCCAAAATCATCGCCAACATGACCAAGGCGGAATTTATCGAATTTTCCGCTGTGCTTGCCGGCATCAAGGAAATCAAGCAGGTCATGGTCGACGCCGAGCGCGCCCGCCAGTACGGCACCCGCACCATCGTGTTCATCGACGAGATTCATCGCTTCAACAAGGCGCAGCAGGACGCGTTTCTGCCGCACGTCGAGAAAGGCAACATCCGCCTGATTGGAGCGACCACCGAGAATCCGTCGTTCGAAATCAACTCGGCTTTGCTTTCCCGCTGCCGGGTGTACGTGCTGCAGCCGCTGGCGGAAGAACAGATTGTCCGGCTGCTCCAGCGGGCTCTGGCCGATCGGGAGCGCGGCCTGGGCGCGCTGAATCTCACCGCTTCCGGCGACGCACTAAAGAAAATCGCAAGTTATACCAGCGGCGACGCGCGCAGCGCTTACAACGTGCTGGAGGTGGCGGCCGGGTTGGCAGGGCCCCCATCCTCTCGCGAAGAGCGCGAGAAGGATGGGGCAACCGTCGGCCCGCAAAAACCCGAAATCACCGACGACATTGTCCGCGATGCCCTGCAGAAGCGCATTCTCCTCTACGACAAATCAGGCGAAGAGCATTACAACCTGATTTCCGCTCTGCACAAGTCCGTGCGTAATAGCGACCCTGACGCGGCGCTCTACTGGCTGACCCGCATGCTCGAAGCCGGAGAAGATCCTCTCTACATCGCTCGCCGGGTCGTACGCATGGCGGTCGAAGACATTGGACTGGCCGATCCCAACGCACTCGCGCTCTGCATGGCGGCCCGCGATGCGGTCGACTTCATCGGCATGCCCGAGGGAAACCTGGCTCTGGCGCAGGCGGTGGTCTATCTCTCGGTGGCTCCTAAATCGAATGCTCTCTATACGGCCTATGGCGACGTGCAGGAGGATGTCGAGCAAACCGCCGCCGACCCGGTTCCGCTGCACCTGCGCAACGCGCCCACCAGTTTGATGAAAGGCCTGGGCTATGGCCGCGGATATCAATATGCGCACGACAAGGAGAGCAAGGTCGCCGACATGGAGTGTCTTCCGGAGAATCTGCGGGGCCGTGTGTATTACAAGCCTACGAATGAGGGCATCGAGAAGCGCATTCGCGAGCGGCTGGAGGAGATCAAACGGCTGCGCCTGGGCAAACCGAACCCGCGCGAGACGGAGACGTAGCGGATCAGACGAAACGGGCGCGGTGTTCTTTCAGAATGCAGCGGTCCATTACCACGAAAATTCCGGCACGACGCGCCTTTTCTGCGGCTTTCTCGTGGATTACTTCTTCCTGCATCCAGATGGCCGGCACCTTGAGCCGGATGGCTTGATCGACGACTTCTTCGACAAACTCCGAGCGGCGGAAAACATCCACAATGTCGATCTTTCCCGGCACATCGAGCAGCGACGCGTAAGCCTTCTCGCCCAGGCATTCCTCGATGTGCGGATTCACCGGAATGATGCGGTACCCATGGCTCTGCAGATAAGCCGAGACTCCGTGACTGGGGCGGAGCGGATTGCCCGAGAGGCCGACCACGGCGATCGTCTTTGAGCGCCTCAGCAGTTCGGCGATCGGATCAGAATGTGGAAGAGAAACCAAATGCCCCTCCGTTTACTTCCTATTGGCTGTTTCCAATTTCTGCTTGTACATCTTCAACGCCAGTTTGCGGATCGTCTCTGACACTTCCTTGTTGTTGGAGAGGTTCTTCAGATCTGCGGCCAGCAGGTTTTTCATCAGGTTCAGACCGATATCGATCGGCGCGCGCGGGTTGGCCACCAGGTTGCGCACCACGATGTAGTTCTTCATGAAGCGGCGCTTCAGCGGAATCTGGCGCAGCACGGCCTCGAGCACGTTCTTCTGGCCGGCGAATTTCTCCACTTCACCATCCGACAATTTGGGCGCTTCGAGCACGGACAGCGCCACCACCTTGGTCCCGTCGCGGATCAGGATCGAGCGCTCCTCCTTGTTGCCTTTCAGCGCCAGTTGGATGCGGCCTTTCACGTCGAGGGAGTTAATCTTCTGCAGCGTGTTCTTCCGCTTCGGCTCGGCTGCGGGTTCTGCCTTCTTCACGCCCGCCTTTGGCGCGGCTCCGCCCACGGGCGCAGCAGTCGTTGCCGGCTGGCTTTCGGGCACTGCAACTTCTGCTGTGTGCGTCACCGGAAAGTAGTCATGCCCCAGCAGCTCCACAACCCCGCCGACGGGCTGAAATGGCTTTCCCCCCTCAGCGGCGATCTCATGGGCGTGTTCTTTGAGATAGGCCTGTACCTCTTCATCGTGCTCCGCGCTGGCCGCTTCAGTGCCGTCGGCTTGCGGCGCCTGCGTGGACGGTTCAGCAATCCGCACTTGATCCCTTGGCGGGCAATCAGCTTGCGCCATGCTGTCAGCAACTGCATCCGGCCGGGTCGCGGAAGCGAGCTTGTCAATCTCCGCCGCCTCTTCGTTTTTCAGGTACGGATTGGCCTTGAGGGCCCCGACAACTGCTCCCAGCGATCGAATGCGGGCGCTCTGGAGCATCACTTCGATGGTCTCCCGCAAACCCGCACGAGCCAGTTTGACGAGCTGCGCTTCGGGCACTGACGGATTTTCCAGCAGCGCGGGCAGTAACTTCGGGCGCAAGTTGTCAGGATCGATGAAATAATCCAGCACTTCGCGCGGGCTCTGCGGATCGGAAACCACAACCAGGCAAGCTTTCTCGTCCCACCCGGCTAAAGTCATGCGAGCCAACTCGCCGAAGATCTTGTTATGCCGGGCCAGGTAAACCAGGATTTCGATGTTTTCCGCCGCAGGCACCTGCATGGCGCCGCGCGCGGCAAACTGCATCATGTTTGAGGGCAGTCTCGAAGCGCGGATTTGATCGATAACGCGCGACATGGATTGTGGTGGTGGAATGAAGCCGAAATCGCAGGCCGCGGAATCAGCTTCACTCCCGGCTATAGCTTACGGCTCGCGGGGACTCCCGGCCAGTGACTCTAGGTCGTTGACCGCCAGCTCGAGCTCACGGGTAATACGATTCGGTCGATGCCGAAGAAATTCATCCCGCAACGTCCGATAGTACCAAAGAGTACCCTCCCGGCCGCCGTTGAATTGTGACCAGACGGATTCATCGATTTCGCGATAGTCCGCGAGTATGGAGCGCACATTGTTCAGCTTGTCGGCGGCGGAAACCAGGCGGGTATCGGCATCGGCCTTTCTCAAATGTCGGATGTAGTTCTCTTTGCGCTCGCGCCATGGCGGCTTGGGATAGGTATCGGCGTCGGTGCAGCCGTCGACGACTGTGGCCACCCGCGCGCCGAACCGCCGACGGACTTCTTTCAGCATGGGCGCTCCGCCGCAATCCTCGACCACATCGTGGAGCAACGCCGCGATCGCCAGATCTTCGTCGCCGCCGGCCTCCAGCACCAGCGATGCGACTCCCATCAGGTGCGCGATGTAGGGAATCGTTGACGCCTTGCGCGTTTGCCCGGCATGCTTCTCTGCGGCAAAGAGAAATGCGCGAAGGAAGCGAGGCCCTAATCTCTGTGCCCTCCCGGCCGGGTGCCCCATTTCTCGCGCGCTCTTTGCGCGAGAAGTGGGGATTTTCGACCGCGCGGAGTCTAATGCTGGCCGTTTCTTCCGCCTCGGAGCCGGAACCGGTTTCACGATTTCTCGCCTCGCCGCGCCAGCAGATATGCCCGAATGAAGGGCTGCAAATCCCCGTCCAGCACGCGATCCACATCGCCGACTTCCGTCTTCGTACGATGATCTTTGATCATGCGATAAGGCTGCAGCACGTACGATCGAATCTGCGATCCGAATTCAATGTCGAGTTTCGAGTCCTCGATCTTCTTCGTAGCAGCGCGCTTCTTCTCCATCTCGTATTCATACAGCTTCGAACGCAACATGCTCATAGCGCGCTCCCGGTTTTTATGTTGCGAGCGCTCATTCTGGCAACTGGCGACCAGTCCCGTGGCAATGTGCGTAATACGCACCGCGGAGTCGGTCGTATTGACGTGCTGCCCGCCCTTGCCGCTGGAGCGGTAAGTGTCGGTGCGGATATCCTCGGGCTTGATGACGATTTCGATGCTCTCGTCAATCTCCGGCGACACGTACACGCTGGCAAACGACGTGTGCCGGCGCTTGGCCTGATCGAAGGGCGAAATGCGCACCAGGCGATGTACTCCGATTTCGCTCTGCAGCAGCCCGAAAGCGTACTCACCATTCACCGCGAACGTAGCCGATTTCAGCCCGGCTTCCTCGCCCGGCTGGTAGTCGTAGAGGACCGTTTCAAACCCCTGCCGCTCGGCCCAGCGCAGGTACATGCGCAGCAGCATGTCAGCCCAGTCCTGCGACTCAGTGCCGCCGGCGCCCGGATGGATGGTCACGATGGCATTGCGCGCGTCGTTGTCGCCCGAGAGCAACGTCTCAGTCTCGAGTTTGTCAACCAGTTCACGCAGCGCGCCGATCTCGCGCTGCAGATCGCCGTCTACGTTCTCACCCTCTTTTGCGAGATCAAAATAGGCGGCGATGTCGTCGCCGCGGCGGGCCAGGTCAGCGTCGGTGGCGAGCACATGCTCCAGACGCTTCTTTTCGCGCATCACCTGCTGGGAGCGCTGCGGATTCGACCACAGATTCGGGTCGGCGGCCTGCTTCTCAATTTCGGCTAGCTGCGGACGGACTTTCTCCGCGTCAAAGATACTCCCGAAGTTCGTGGACCTTCTTGCCCAGCTTTTCGTATTCCTGTAGCAGCTCTTGATTCATGAGGACACGTCAACTCTCCTGCCGTTTTCCCGCAAACGCGAAGCGCATGAGCAACGCTCCCACAGAAATTATCGCACACGCATAAGCGAACCAGTCTCCGTGCTGGGTGTAGAAAGTAGTGGCGGGCACGAGGGCGTAGGGCGCAACCAGGGCGGCCCGATGCTTACGCGGAATCTGTGCCGCAATTCGCCCGTAGGGATCGATCGAAGCGGTAACTCCAGTATTGGTCGCGCTCAACAGCCAGCGATCATTCTCGATGGCACGCATGCGGGTTTGGGTCAAGTGCTGGGCATAGGCGCCGCTATCGCCGTACCATCCGTCGTTGGAGATGTTCACCAGCACTTGCGCGCCGTTGTCGGCAAACTGCCGGACTTCGTCAGGAAAGACTGACTCGTAGCAGATGAAAACTCCGAGTTGCTCGTTGCCAGCATCGAGAGGCTTGCGCGATGTACCGCGTTCGAACTGACCCACTTCCCTCGTCAACCCTCCGGCAAACGAGAACAGACTCGGGAATGGCAGGTATTCTCCAAAAGGCACCAGGTGCGCTTTGTCGTAGCGCGCGGTCCAGTCACCGGTGGGGCTGATCAGGGAAGCAGAGTTGAACACCGGACCTTCCCCCTGAGGGCTGGCCATCTGAGGGCGGGCCTCCGAGCTGCCAATGGCTCCGACGACGATCCAAGTCTTGCTCTCCCGCGCCATGTCGCTGATCGCGCCGCGAAATCGCGCGTCATTGCTTAAGAACGGTGCCGGCGACTCCGGCCACACGATCAAATCGATCTTTGGCGCCGCTGGCTGCGCCGCAGATTTCACGGTGAGGTCCGTTAGTTCGCTCAGCGTCTGCTGAAGATAGGCCGGCGTCCAGTCCGCTGCGACGGGGATGTTCTGCTGCACGAGCAGCGCGGCGTGATCAGCTTTTGCCGCCGGAGCTTCCACCAGCCTTCCTGCCTGCAGAACCACGGCCGCAGCCAGCGCCGCCACCAGCATGGTAGCCCGCTTCGGCCGTGGAACCAGAAATGTCGCCGCCAGCGCCACGTTGACCAGCACAATCTCCAGCGAAATCCCGTACACGCCCGTCCAGCTTGCGATGCGGCACAGGGCGACGTTATTCACTTGCGCGATGCCTAACAGATTCCAGGGAAATCCGGTAATCCGCGTCCGCGCCAGCTCCACAGCGACCCAAAGAAATGGCACGGTCGCCAGCGCCCACCGATGATCACGCTTCTTTCCCGCCAGCAGGCTTAGAAGTAAACCGAACAGGCCGTGATACAGGCCGAGGTAACAACAAAAAAGAAACAGCGCAACCAGCGCCCAGATCGCGCTCAGCCCCCCGTACTGGCGCATGGTGTCGTAAATCCAGTAGCACGTTCCCGCGTACCAGAGAATTCCGCTCAGGTAAGCCAGTGCGAAGGCCTGACCGGGCGTGGCCGGACCGAGCCGCACCGAATCGACAATTTCCAGTTCGCTCGTGGGGCGCGCTTGCAGCAAGGCCAAGATCAGGGGGGCGAGCGCAATCCAGGAAAGAAAACTAAGCCCGGAAAGGGGGAAAATTAGTGTCTGTAGAATCGCCGACAGGACCACCAGCAACCAGGCGCTGTAGTGAATTCGCCGCACCGGCAAGGATAGCAAAACAGGGTCAGCAAAACAGGAGTGGTTCGTTGCGCAGGCGGTTTCGAGCTATCGGGCCGGGCTGAGTCCGCGTCGCAGGCTCTCAACGGCCAAGCCAACCAGCCCATACGTAGCCGCATTCGCGATCAGACTCGCATACAAAGAAACGCCAAAGTGGAAGTGCATGCTGGCAAACGCGATCGGGCAAGTGATTTCCGCAAGAGCCAACATTGGGTCGGCAGAAGTCAGCGCCGGAGGATGCGATGCATAGGCGCACAGCGCCCAACCAGCCGCAACCAGGAAGCCCGCGCCTGCCCACATTGCCATTCGGTATTTCATGCCGCCGCCTCCGCTCGTCGATCTAGATGTCATGTCGTGATCTGATGGTCGCACCAAAAGCGCAAGGCCGCAACCACTGTGTGTCCGGCGTCCGCTGCGCCGTTCTCACGCCGGAATCCTCAGGCTGGAGCGAACGAAGTCGGTGATTTCCGGCGTGACATACGGCGGCGGCGCGATGAAGAAAACTGGCCTGTCGGCCACCGGTTTCAGCGACACAGATTCCCATGCCGCGTCGTCTGGCGCCCGGTGCGCCGAGCGATGAATGATGACGGCATTCGCACGATCCAGGAACTCTCGCGCAGAGTTTTTGAAGTCTGCGGTCGCCGGATCGAGCACCGTCAAATATAGGTCCGGCCGCAGGAACTTCAACACGCTGTTTGACTCGATGATCACGTTGCGCGTGCCTTCCACCTTCGAGCGCAGCGCCGGCATCGCCTCCGCCAGCCGCCCTTGCTCGGTCCTCACCCACAAGGCGCGCTTTGCTCCCGCCAGCAGAAATCGCGAAGTGTCCGACTGGCCGGATCGATCGTGCTCTTCGGAAATTGCCCAGGAATGATCGCCGGGCGCGCAGTCGCAAGGCTCGCCGTTCGCTGAACACACACCGTGCCCGTATTGCGTGATCTTCACCGCCATCCATTGGAATTCGCGCAACGCCGAGATCAAGCCCGCGACTACGCTGGTCTTGCCCACGCTCCGCGAATGCCCGCCGATGACGACCAATGCCACGTGTCAACCCTTAGTCCTTCTTCGCCAGCCGCGCGAGCGTGGCCAGCTGTTTCAAATACGCCCGCAGGGGTTGTGCCGGAGTCCCCCAAAAAACGACGCCTTTGCCGCGCAGAATCTTATTGGGTAGAACTCCGCCCTGGCCGCCCAGCATGACGTCCTCTTCGATGCGCGCGTGCTCGCCAATGCCAACCTGTCCGCCTAGCACCACGCCCTTTTCGATGACGATGCTTCCGGAGAGCCCGGTCTGAGCCGCAATCACCACATCCTCGCCAATCTGGCAGTTGTGGCCGATGTGGACGAGATTGTCGAGTTTCGCGCCCCGGCCAATCCTGGTCTCATCGAGCGCGCCACGATCGATCGTTGTGTTCGCCCCGATCTCGACGTCATCCTCGATCACTAGGCGTCCCACTTGCGGGAATTTCTCATAGCGCCCGGTCGCGCCGTCGCGCACGTAGCCGAAGCCATCGCTGCCCAGCACCGCTCCAGCATGCACGATGACGCGGTCGCCCAGGGTCGTGCCCGGGTACATCGTCACGTTGGGATAGATCTCGCAGTCGTGGCCAATCTTGACGCCTTCACCGATCGAGCACCCGGTTCCGATGCGCGTGCGCTCGCCGATTTGCACCCGTTCCCCGACCACGGCCCGCTCCTGGACTGAAGCACCCGCGCCCAGAACTGCCGAAGGATGAACCACTGCAGTCGCGTGCACCATCGGCTGGGACGTGCCCTCGCGCGGTCCGGGGCTAGCGAGCAACTTTGCCGCCCGGGCGAACGCAAGCTTGGGATGATCGCTGATGAGCACAGGACGGTCGCAGGAAATGGTCGCTGCGAAGGCTCCGGCGATCACCGCACCGGCCGGGGATTGCAGCGCGGCACTGAGGTGTTTTTCGTCCTCGA
This sequence comes from Candidatus Sulfotelmatobacter sp., assembly GCA_035266285.1. Taxonomy (GTDB): domain Bacteria; phylum Acidobacteriota; class Terriglobia; order Terriglobales; family Acidobacteriaceae; genus Sulfotelmatobacter. Next base: position 2,534 of record DATFNR010000083.1, on the reverse strand, counting down.
CGAAGACCAGATCGGCAGCCGAAGCCGACTCGATGCTGGCTACGCCGCGCACTTCGACCCCGCCATCCCCAACGAGGCGGGCACCCACTGCCTCAGCAATCTGTTGTAGCGAGCGCGGCAGAGCTGGGGCGGTCATGGTTCCCAATGTATAGCAGCCGGGCAAGAGGAAGGAAGCGCGGCGTCCACCGCGAAGATTCAAAGAAGCCTGCCGGTCAAACCCGCCCTTGATTCAGCGCGCAGATCCTGGCGGCGAGCAGGTGGTCGTGCCCTGGCACATGACGAACGTCCCGGTCGGCGCAGGAGTCATACCACTCGTGCAGGGTCCCGCCAATGTCCAGCTACCCACGACAACTCCGTTGCTGATGTTTCCCGCGGTTGGCGTCGTTCCAGTGAAGTTTCCGGTAAAGCCATTGGGCAAGCTGGTCAGGGTCAGCGAATTGCCAGCCGCTACCCCGTTCACGGCGCCCGAAGTTATGCCAAAACTCATGTTGCCGGTTGCCTGGCCGTTCGATTGAACCGTTATGGTGGCCGTACCGTTCGCGATCGCACTGTTGGTGCCCACACTGAAGCAGGCGCCCGCGCTGTTGTTGAAGAAACTGATGCCCGTGATATCGAGCGGCACGGCTGCTCCCCCGCTGATGTTGATGACCGAGAAGGTGGTCACGAAATTCAGCTGGCTGGCCGGGCCCGTGCCTCCGACCAGCTGGGCTTCCCAGTTTCCGCTGGTTGTCGGTTCGACCGTATTGGGAGGGAGGTTGTTCCCGCAGGCCCAGACCACCACCGCCAGCGCCACCAAAGTCAGAATGGCTAGAATCTTCATGTACCGTCCTGCAAAGACCATCCTAGAGACCATCTTAGAGAATAGAGAGATGCGGGCAAGGTCGTCAATGGATGCACGGATGGGATAGCGCCGAATCAGCATTGAGACGGTGCGTCGAGGAGAGGTCTTCATTCCCTACGAGTCTTCGGGAAAAACCGTGGAGTTCTTGAGGCGGTATATATCATGATAGCTACCCTTGTGATATACTGTGGTAGAGATCAAGGAGGAGGATTCATGCCCCACACCGCCAAGCTCTTCCGCAATGGCCGCAGCCAGGCCGTCCGGCTGCCGGCGGACTTTCGTTTCCCCGGGTCGGAGGTTTACGTTCGCCGCGATCCCGCCACGGGAGACGTGATCCTGTCGCGCCGGCCCGATTCCTGGCAGGATTTCTTCGACCTCGTCGACACGCTCGAGATACCTGACGACTTCATGGCGGACCGTGACAAAAGCCCGCCGCAAAAGCGGAAGCTTTTCTGAAGTCTGTTCGCTATCTGCTCGATACAAACATCGCCAGCTATGCGATCAAGCGGAATGTACCGCGGGTGCGCGCGGCGTTGTTGTCGGTTCCAATGTCAGAAGTCGGCGTTTCTGTGGTTACAGAGGCCGAGTTGCGATTCGGCGTTGCGCGCAAAGGTGCGGCGGCCCATCTTAAGCTGGCGGTGGAGGAATTTCTTCTGCGGGTCGAAATTCTTCCGTGGGATTCGCCGGCGGCGCAGCACTATGCGGCGCTACGAAGTGCCCTCGAGGATTCGGGTACCCCGATGGGCAACCTCGATTTGATGATCGCAGCGCATGCGCTCGCCATTGGAGCAACATTGGTGACGCACGATCGCGTCTTCCGACACGTAAAACATCTAAAGCTCGAAGACTGGACAAGGGCGTGACAAGTGTCTCTGGAGTCCGCACTGATAACCCCTCCAGCCTTCGGCCACCGCCGCGAGAATAACAGCGAAATGTTGTCGTACAAGTCTCTCCACACGCCTGCGTTCAACGAGACTATGTTCGCGGAGGAGTGGGCCCGCTCCTCATTTACGCTCCCCGCTGCGTCTTCAACTCCGCCAGCAGGCGCTCGATCCGGTCCTGCTTCTCCAGCGCAGCCAGGCGGTCGTCGATGTTATCGGCGGCGATCTCTGACTTGGCCTGGCTTACGGCCTCTGAATGCGCGACCTTGCGCTTCATGCGGTCGAAAGCGGCGGCCTTCGAGCCGTCGCCCGACGCCATGCGCGCGTCGTTCGCCTTGCCCACGGCGCGGGCGCGGCGGCTCTGCGCCATCAACACGTCAGCCTTGGCCTCGGCCTCTGTCAACTTCTGCTCCAGTTGCCGCAGCGCGGACTTCAGGTTCTCGACCTGCGCCTTCTGATCGGACACCTGCTGGGTAAAGTTCTCGCTCAGCTCGCGATAGCTCTCCACCCGCAGCAGCGACGCCCGCGCCAGATCGTCTTCCTTCTTGTCGACCGCGAGTTCGGCCTTGCGCATCCATTCCGCGACTTTGTCCGCATTTTCTTTCTGCTTCTTTTCCAGCAGGTGCTGGTCGGCGATGGCAATCGCCACCTGCGTCTTGACCTGCAGAAGCTGGTTCTGCATGTCGAGAATCACCTGCTTGATCATCTTTTCCGGGTCTTCGGCCTTGTCGATCAGGTCGTTGAGATTAGCCCGAACCAACGTTGAAACACGCTCCAGTAGTGCCATGGTGAACCCCCTTTTTTTCTTAGCT
>DATFNR010000082.1:0-134359 GCA_035266285.1 Candidatus Sulfotelmatobacter sp. | reverse complement strand
GTAAGGGCAGCGATACTCGTGGCAAGCACCGACATCGGCGTGAGCGGGAGAGTACAGCTTAGAGAGAGGTCAGATCAAGGCTTGCTCTGCGTGAGGAGATTAACCTAAAAAGATCAGCGTAAAAATATCAGGCTGAGCAGTCGGAGAGTCTGCTAACGCGGCGTGGGATTGCTTCGGTGAAGTTCATGCGGATTCCGTGCTCGGGTCGCAAGATCACCATGGGGCGAGGTTCGATGGTCTGGCCCGGAACCAGGCGGAAATCGTATTTTCGGAGCAGAACACTCAGAATCATGAGCATTTGCAGCATGGCGTAGTTGCCGCCGATACAGCCCCGCGGTCCAGCCCCGAAGGGTAAATGAGCGAAGGGCGTGTGAAGCTTCTCGTTCGTTTTGGAGAACCGTTCGTCGTCGAAGGTCTCCGGGTTCTCCCAGTACCGCGGCGAATGGTGGGTGCCGTAGATGAATACAACGACCGTCGACCCTTTGGGGATATTGAGGTCTCCTGCACGGTCGTCGGCGAGAGCCATGCGGTCGACCATCCAAAATGGCGGATAAAGGCGCAACGCCTCAAGGATCACCTGAGTTGTAAATTCGAACTTGGGAACGTCTGAGTAAGTCAGAGGTTTGTCGCCCAGCAGAGAATCCAACTCATCCCGAACGCGGTCGACACAATCTGGACGCGAGCTCAGCAAGTAGAGGAGCCACGATAAAGCATTCGACGATGTTTCATGTCCGGCGACCAGCAGTTGCATGCTCTCACTGAGGATTAACTCGTCGTCCATGCCATGGCCGTCGCTGTAGCGGGCATCCATCAGGATCTGCAGCAGATCGTGTCCGGGAGCCTCTTTGCGCCGCCGCTGGAGGTATTCACGCAGAATACCGAAGGCGCGGCTTCGCATTTCCCAGTGTTTGCGCAACTCGCCTGAAACGGCAAACCAGGGATTCAGATAGGGCTGAATGGTTTGCCGAACCATGAATTCCTGGACGGTCGAGATGGCCAGGCTGATGACGTCGATGTCTTCCTCTTTCAAGCGCGCGCCAAACAGAGATCGGCCCACCATCGCGAAGGTAACCTTCATCATGAGCGGGTAGATATCAACCGGGCCGATACGGGATTGTTCGTCGAAGTCGCGTAGCGAGTCGGTCAGGGAGTCCTGCATGATCGAGGACAAAACTTCGAGTTGCTTCCGCTCAAAACCTGTCTGGATGAGGCGTCGTTGCGTTTTCCAGGCTTCGCCCTCAGTGGTGAGAAGACCCTTGCCCAGGAAATGGCCCATCCGCTTCTTTTGGATTTCGGACTTGTGATAGTTCTCCGAATTCGTCTTCAGCACATGCTGAATGACCACAGGATTGACCGTGACGATGGCCTCCTTGACGCCGCCAAAATAAAACCGGAAGGTGTCGCCGTGGAGTTCGATGTACTTGGTGAGAACCTGCACCGGGTTGTGGGCCATCGCGCGCGAATCCAGGAAGGATTGGAAGCGGGAGACGGCGGGTATGCTTTGCGGCAAGATTACGCCTCGCTATCCGCAGGCTGCAATTGATCTTCGTTGCCCAACTGCTTCAAAAGCAGCAGATGATGTTTGATCGCCCGCCGCATCGTGGGATGTTGCCGATAGGGAACGCCAAACTCCTCGGCGGTCTGCTTCACGATCCGGGTCAGTGGAGCATAGTGAGTGTGGCACACAAAAGGGCAGAGGTGGTGGGCAATGTGATGATTCAGCCCGCCGACGAGCCAACCGACCAGCGGGGTCTCAGTCGCGTAGTCGGCCGTTGTCGCGAAAATGTGGTGGATCCACGTATCGAACTCGTCGCGGTCTGCGGGGAAGTACGTGCTGTCGATCACGTGCGTCGTCTGGAAGACGAGCGCTACGCTCAAACCGATAATCAAATGAGAAAGCACAAAAGCCAGAGCGACCAGAAGAGGCGATTTCCCCAGCAACACAACCGGCAAAATCAGCATGTAAGTGATGTAAAAAGCTTTTCCTGCAAAGAGAATGATGTATTCCCGCAGGGGATGCTTCGTGCGTTTCAGATAATCATGCGATGGGAAGAAGAAGCATTCAAAGTCCCTTAGGAACACATAATCAAGCGAAAACAGCGCGTACATCAAGAGCGCGTAGATGTGCTGGAACCGCTGCAGGCGCGTCCGGGGTTCATAAGGCGTGAACCGCAAGACGCCACGTCCCGTGAGTGCGTCGTCTTCTCCGTGAAGATTGATGCAGGAGTGGTGTCCGCGATGATGGAGGATCCGCCACATGTAGGAGTTGATTCCACAGACATCGAAAACGTAGTTCAGCGCTTTGTTTACAGAGCGCATCGAGGAGATGGCGTTGTGATTGCTGTCGTGCGCGATGTTCAGCAAAAGGAATGTTTGTGCGACCGCATTCAAAAGGTAGAGGCCGACGAACTTCCACGAATCCGGCCTTAGCGCGTAAAGAGCAATCCAGCTGCCGGCAAGCACTGCCAGCCCCACCGCGATTTTGACCCACATCGCGAGATCGGCCTTAGGAGAAATGTTCTCTTCGGAAAAGAAACCCTCAAGGCGCCGGCGCAAGACTTTGGGGAAGGAAGACTCAGGGGCCGAGGCGGAAACGGAGTCCCGCAGAGAGGCCTCCAATGGTACAAGGTCATCGATCTCCGGGTTCAGACTAATAGCCGCCTCGTCTCGTGACTGGCTCACTCTCGTCACTGACGCATCCCACGGCCAGTTTGCCGGGATCGACCAGGCCAGCGGCGGACTTGGTCGTCCAGACACCGACTCCGGCGCAAGCGTCAGAAATTGGCGTTAGAAATGAATGCTAGCTCGAAAACTTAAGCAAGATCAAGGGAATTTCAGATCTTCCGGACCGACCGTAACGGCGCATGTTCCCGGACGGGACAGTGAGGTGGGAAATTCTTCCCAAGCCTTCCCAATCTCTGTTACCATCGAGCGCTCAGTCATTCGCAATAGAGAAGCTTTGAGTCGGGCGATCCGACGGTGGGCGGGGTTTGTCGTTACTCCACCAAGTGAGAGCATGGTGGCAAGAATGACTGGGCCTCTGTTCTCGAAGAGGGTCTTGCCCGCGGTGCACGGGGGCGCAGCGAGACTTTGGTTTTCTTATAACGGAATCTACGGAATCTTCTTATCAACACAGGAGGTTAACGAATGGCGGTGCCACCGCCATGAGACCGATCTGACTCTATGATAGCTTCGATTTTGGGCAAGCTGGATAGTCTAGGGGAGCAGCACCCGCACAAAGTTCTCTATTCGTACATTGACGTGAACGGCCGTCCGATTGGAGGCTACTCTTACGAGTCGTTTCTCCACCGGACGAAGGTAATTGCCGGACATCTGCGCCAGGAGCTTGGTTTCGCGTCGCAGGACCGCCTTCTGCTCGCCTACCCGCCGGGGCTCGAGATGATTTGCGCGTTTTTTGGGTGCGTGCGCGCCGGATTGATCCCTGTCCCCGTCTACCCCCCCAGTTCCCGTGGCTTCCAGGGCGCGCTGTACAAAATGATCCACATCGCAAAAGATTGCCAGGCGGCCGGCATCTTAACCAGCAAAGAATACCTCGGATCCCTGAAGACAAATCTTGCCCGCAGCGGAGTCTCGGCATGCGGAGTCGACGTCGACTACATCTCGGGTCTTCGTTGGGTTGTCACGGAAGACTTCGTCGACAGGGTTTCGGACGAAAACTTCAATGGCGCTTCGAGCAACGGCGCTTCGAAGATTCTGTTTCTCCAGTACACGTCGGGATCGACTCGAGATCCTAAAGGCGTGATGGTCACCCACGAAAACATACTGCATAACTGCCCACTGGTGATCGACCATGACGCGCCGGTAGTCGTCTCCTGGCTTCCGCAGTATCACGATATGGGCCTGATTGGGTGCTACCTGTATCCCGCGCTTACCGGGGGTACGACTTACGGCTTTGCTCCCACAGATTTCATTCAGCGCCCGACCCTGTGGTTCGACGCGATCAAGACTTATGAGGCCAGCGCCTCAGCCGCGCCGAATTTTGCTTACGACTATTGCCTTCGCGCAGGGCGGCTTTCGAAGGAGAGCCTGGAGAGTTGTGATCTTAGCTCGCTGCGGCTGCTGATGGTTGCAGCGGAACCCGTCAAACCGGACACGTATACACGGTTTCTGCAGGCCTTTCAGCCTTACGGACTTCGATCGGAAAGCTTTTTTGTCGCATACGGGCTGGCGGAGAATACTCTGGCGGTTTCGCTCGGAGGCCGCAATATTATTTCGGTCAACAAGAACGCTGTGGCGCGGGGGAAGGCGCGTATGACCACGGAGGTTTCCGAAATCGGCGCAGCCGCCCAGATCGTCAGTTGTGGAACTCCCCTGCCAGGCCTCACCGTAAAAATCGTGGATCCTGAGAAGCACATCGCCCTGGAGCCGGGTCGAATCGGCGAGATCTGGATCTCTGGAGGAAGCAAATGCCCAGGTTTCTGGAACAACCCGGAATTAACCCTCAAGCTGTTTCACGCCCGGCTGGTGGATGACAGTCCCTACGACGATGGCTACCTTCGGACCGGCGATATGGGCTTCTTCCACGACGGCGAACTCTTCGTCTGCGGCCGCATCAAGGACATGATTATTATCCGCGGGCAAAACTATTACCCGCAGGATATCGAGGCCGTGGTGGAGAAGGCGTCGGGCCTGATCCGGACGAATTGCGTTGCCGCGTTCCAGATTAACGAAGACAGCGAGCCCGCGCTGGCGATAGTCGCCGAGGTGAAGAATCCCAAAGCGCTTCCGGATGCACTGAAGATTGCGGCCGCCGTCCGGAATTGCCTCAACGTGGAAGTGGCCCTGATTTCTTTTGTCGCATCCCATTCGATACCGAGAACCAGTTCGGGCAAGACCATGCGCCACAAGACCAAGCACATGTGGCTGCAAGGTCAATTTACCGTTCTCTCGGAGTTTTCGCGGGAAAAGGATGCTGGACCCTCCGCCGGCGGTTCCGAAGGCCAGTCGCCTTTCGACGTATTGAAAGCCCGTTACAACCTGACGGGGACGGAATCGTACAACCTGGTCGAAGCCGGGCTGGACTCGCTGGACCTTGTCGTGTTCATGCACGAGATCAAGGAACTCTTAAAGAATAAAGACGCCGAGATGTTGGCGAGACAGGTGGATATTGGTCTCATTCAGCGGGTGAGCGTTGCCGAGTTGTTTCGACTGGCCGAGCAGTTAGAGCGTGCTCCCGAAGAAGCACTGGTTCCGCTGCGGCAGTACCTGGCGGCTTTCCGTGAAGAGCAGCGCGTGGCGGAACAGCGGATGATGAGGGACGACCGGAAGCTCATCTTCGAGCCTGCGGCGCCTGCGATATTGCCCGAAACGGCGATCCCGAATAATGTCCTGCTCACCGGCGGCACGGGCTTCATCGGGCCGTTCCTGGTGAAAAGTCTGCTGGAACAGACGCGTGCGAAGATCCATATTCTGGTAAGGGCTTCCGACGAGCATCAGGGCAAGCAGAGACTGAGGGCAGCGATGGAATCGATGGGGCCCTGCCCGGCAGATCTGATGCAGATGTTCGAGACACGCGTGATGCCAGTTTGCGGAGATCTTGGCCAGAAGGAACTGGCATTGACGCGGGAGACCTGGGATTTCCTTGCCAATGAAATCGATGCGGTGTTCCATAACGGCGCAACCGTAAACTACTTGCTCAACTACGACCGGATGCGGGACGCGAACGTACTGGGGACGAATGAGGTCTTGCGACTGGCATTCGAAGGACGGGCCAAGAGCTTCAATTACATCTCGACGACCTTCATCTTTGGCTGGGCGGTGAAGAAGGTTCTATATGAAACCGACTTCAACCAGAATATGGAACTTCTCGATTTTGGCTACAGCCAATCCAAGTGGGTGTCGGAGCAAGTGGTGATGGATGCGCGCCGCCATGGGCTTCCGACGCGGATCTTCCGGCCCGCTCTGGTGAGCCCCTCGATTACCGGCGGAGGCAACAACTTCGACATCGCCGTGCGTCTGGTGGCATTCATGGTGAACCACGGCATTGGAGTCGATGCCCTGAACCAGGTCAGCTTCGTTCCCGCGGACATCATGGCGAACAACATCGTTGCGATTTCCACGACGCCGGGCACCGAGAACAACACATATCACGTAGTGCGGGACGACTACGCGAACATGCTGGATATTACTGGCCTGATTACCAAGGCGACCGGCCGGCAATTTGAAGTGTTCAGTCTTCCCGACTTCGTTCCTGAACTGATCCGGAGATGCAGGAAAGAAGATCTCCTCTTCCCGCTGCTGGACTTTCTGGTGAACTCTGTGGACAACATCTCAGCGATGGAGTTCAAACGCTACGACAACTCCTGCTATCAAGCGGCTCGGGATGCGTCTGCATGGGGCAAGCCGGATCCGTCTCTCGAAGAGACGGTTCATGGCATTCTGCGATTCATGCAGCGAAAGGGAATCATCTCGGTTGGATTTCGTGAGTTCAGCGCCGTGGGGAGTTGCCGCTAGGCGCACCCCGTGCCGACGCATCAGGGCGACACAGCTATAGCTACTGTTTCCGGAATACGAGAGTCTCTTTTATTTGCTGGCCGGTTTCCAGCGTGCCTGACGTGGTCAGCGTCATCTGAGCTCCGTCGGCGGAAACCACCCACCGATCCCTTTGCGTGATTTGATCATCTCGCCGGTAAATCGAATCGACGGTGTGAGCGTCGACAAGTTGGAGGGCGACGGTATCATTCCTAGAGTTTTTCAGATCGTATTCCTTGCCGTCAAAGCGGGCGGTGTAGCTGAAGTCGCCCGAGAAGTGAACCCCACCCTTCCCGTCCGCCTCGATCTGGAGCGCCATCCCTTGCCGCAAACGAGTCTTGCTCAGATCCTCGGTCCACTCCCCGGCGAATAGGTCATTGGCAGTCTTCTTTCCTCCGGTCCGCGTCCAGACCGTCATCTTGTCGGCGCGGCCGGTCTGTGAAGTCGTGCTGGTTAACTCGTTAGCATCGCGCGAAAGCTTGTCGCGAATCGTCGCCACCGGAGTTCCATCCTTTTTCTGGTTGACTTCGACTTGATGCTTGTCGATCCTCCGCAGATCGATTTGATTAAATGCGGGATTGCCCGGCACGGATGCGTCACGACCGTTCAACTTCGCCGTAAAGTCGAGATGGGTCTCGCCTGAAAGCAGTACGTGCACTTCATCGTGCAGGCGTGTAATGGAGAGCTTGTTGGGCGGATCCAGCGAAGACTGCGCCGAGACGAGCGTCCAGGAGCCGATGCGAGGGTCAGCGGCACCAAGTTGAAGAGCACCGAGCAGACCGAGCAACGCGAGTTTATGCAATGGTCCTCCTGGAAACCGAGTATGCTTATCACACAATAAAGTAATACGAAACGGGGTTCCGCGCCGGGTGTGAATCGCTCTGACAGTAACGATGTTGAGTAGTGGGCTAAATCCGTGTTGCTGATTTTTCCGCTGATCCTCTAGGATTTTGAACTGCTGGCATTTCGAATTACGACAAGCCAAACGAAGAGGAATCTGCCGAATACCCGATTTTGCGCGGAATGATGAATCTCGTGCATGTGCGCCGCTTCTGGCTGGCCGCTGCAGTCCTGGCCGCCGTCGTTGCGCTCCTTCCATTTTCCTTCCACGCCGAGCGCCATCTGGAGACGGCAACGCGCATCGAAGGCAGCGAAGCAGGAAATGTCCCGGGGGAACTGGCTACTCGCTTTCGCTCGCCATTTGTGGACCGCGTGGTCCTGGTGATTCAGGGACTGCCGCCTGTCGATTCGGAGGAAGGCGAGCAAGCGCTCGCAACCATTGAAAAGGCGCTGCAAGCGGAACCCGGCGTATCCGGAGTTGTTTCCCATCTTGATTTTCGTGATTCGATTTTCCTGGGCAAGGGGGGAGGAACTTTTGTTCTGGTAGGACTCGCTTCGACCGACGGGCCCGTGGAGTCGCTGGTCCCGAAGCTTCACGATCTGGAGAACTCTCTCCAAAACCAATTGCGGGGGCGCTATCCGGCGGTAAAGCTTGAATTGACGGGAGAAACGCCGCTTAATTTCGACATTCGCAAAGCCAGCGCCGACGACGTACAACGCGCCGAAACTCTCGCGATTCCCGCCACACTCGCCCTTCTGCTGGTGGCGTTTGGAAGCCTGGTTGCGGCCCTGATTCCGGTAGCCATTGGCCAGCTTGCCATCGCGAGCGCTCTGGCGATTGCGGGATTTTTGGCCCTGCGTTGGCACTTGTCCATTCTGGTTCAGAATCTGTCCACTATGCTTGGCCTGGGCCTGGGAATCGACTACGCGCTCCTCATGGTGAGCCGGTTCCGGGAAGCCATTGCCACCGGGCAAGATGGGGTTCAATGCTCGGGCATCGCAGCTCGCCAGGCGGGTCATACACTCCTGATTTCAGCCTCGACCGTGGCCATCGGATTCCTCGCCCTTTTGACCGTCCCCATCAGCGAGGTCAGTTCCATTGGTGTGGCTGGATTCCTGGTGGCCGGAACGAGTCTGCTGCTGGCCAATACTGTGGTTCCGGCATTGCTGGCAGCTCTCGGTCCCCGAATCAACGCAGGCCGTCTGCCTATCATTGCGAGTTTTGATGAGCATCGCGCGGCTCGCACCGCAGACCGCTGGAGGCGATGGGGGAGAGTGGTTGTCGCCCATCCCTGGCTTGCCATCTTTCTGGCGGGCGTCCCTTTGCTTGTGCTCGCCTCGCAGGCCGCAAGGCTCAATACCGACGTGCCCAGGGGTGATTGGCTGCCGTCACAGGCGGAGTCGGTTCGCGCGCTTCACACCCTGGAACACATGGATCGGGCAGGGATTGTCTACTCGTTGCGCGTGATTCTGGAACTCCCATCGGATTCCATCGCGCAAACGGACAGAGGCTGGAATGCGCTCGATCGTTTCAGCAAGCGGCTGGCCAGCGACCCTCGCGCCGAGCGGGTGATCTCCCTTACCTCGATTGCGGGCAGCGACCGGTCTAACCTCAGCAACCTTTCGCGTGAGACGCATCGGACGTTCCTGAGCCGCGACGGGCGGGCGGCGCTGATTGAAGTGTTACCCGCGACTTCCGTCGCCCTGAACGATCAGGTCAACTGGGTGCGCGAACTGCGGAAAACCGGTGCGGTAGCTTTTACCGGAATGCCCGGCGCCACGCTGCGCATTGGAGGCATACCGGCCCTGACTGCGGATTATCAGACGATTGTGCGGGACCGGTTCGTTTCCGTCGTCGCGCTGGTGGTGGTGGGGACGCTCGTGGCGCTGCTAGGCGGCTTCCGCTCGCTTTTCGCGGCGGTAAAAGCCATCGCCCTGAACCTGCTTTCGGTCACTGCCTCCTTCGGAGCATTGGTTCTGGTGTTTCAGCAGGGACACGGTATTCGCTTCTTCGGAGTTCCCGAAGGAACTGCCAGCATATTTCCCATTGTGCCCATCGTCGCCTTCGCCATCGTCTTCGGACTGAGCATGGATTACGAAGTGTTTCTGGTGGCGCGAGTCCTGGAGGCGAGACGGGGTGGGATGAGTGAATTGGAGGCAATCCCCGAGGGGCTAGCCAGAACCGCAGGACTGATTACCAGCGCCGCCGCGATCATGATCGTGGTATTCGCGGCATTTACCTTCGGCAACTTCTTGGTCGTCAAAATGCTCGGATTTACGCTGGCGGTCGCCGTATTGATTGACGCAACCCTGGTCCGCATTGTGATTGGACCCGCGCTGCTTCGCCTTGCCGGCGATTGGAACTGGTGGCCTGGAGGGCTCACGACCACACGCAGTGCACCGGTAATCGCCAGCGGTGAATGATGGAAATCGATACGCGCAGTTCAGTGTGTTCCGAACGGGCCCGGAGTAATTAAGTCTATCTCGGCGTGGATCAGTTCAGCCCTTGTAACAGGTAGAGTTCAGAAAGCTGGCGCAGCGTGTTGTAGGCGAATTGCTGTCCATCGGGCGTGGTCAGGACGCGAGTGATGCCGAAGCCGCCGGCAGGGTCGTGCATCTCCAGCGTCTTGACCAGTTGCCGGTCGCCATTGTCCAGACGAAGGCGATAAACGGACGCAGTCATTCCGTTGTAGGTCGCGACGAAAATTGCCATTCCATCGGCCGTCACCTGAATCGGCCTGTCTTTGTCCTGCAATCCTTTGATCTCGCGAACTGGCGAACCGGGCTCGGCTGGAAGCAGTTCGGGAACGCCCTTCTCGCTGCGCGCGAACACGAACTTCCCATCCGGAGTAATTGGCCCGCGGACGCCTTCGGGAGTCAGCGGTTGCAGTTGGTTCGAAGCGGGGTCGAACAAATAGTCGCGTGCCGGGTGACCCGGCTCGTTTGCAGTCATCACAATTCGGCGGCTATCGGCGGCAAATCCTTGGAGAGCGATGTTCTCGATTCCCGCCGGCTTCAATTCGGCTACCTCCCCGGCTCCAGTCGGAATGAGCCAATACCGGGGTGCAGTGCTTGGGGTGAACGCAAGAACCCATTTCTGGTCGGGAGAGAGGCCAATGGCATAGCCTTCGCCCAGGCGTACGGCCGCGGTACCGTCTGTCTTCCGCAGGAAAATCGTGCCCAGCGCCCCTCCGCCTTTTCCGGCTTCGAAAAAGAGCACTTGTTTGCCATCTGGAGACATTCCCGCCATTACGGCCCGGTCCAACCAGGTGAGCTCTCGGTCTTCAGAGCCTTGGGAGCTGGCGAAAAAGATTTTGCGCTCGCGATCGTCAATGGCAATGATCGCCGTGCCGTCCGTCGACACATCGTGCAGCGTCAGGTCTCCGGGAGCCGCCGCCAGTAGACGAAACGCGCCCGACATGTTGACCGACATCAGCCGCCGGGCGATGGTCGTCGCGGTGGGATCCGCAGTGAACCAGACTTCGTCATTCCTGGGCGACCACGCCAGCCCGTAAAGACTGGCAAATTCTCCGAACGATTTTGCGTTTCCTCCATCGGCATCAATGACAGCAACGGAGCCGCGATCATCCCCTCTCGAGAAGTGCCGGCAAAACGCGATGCGCTTGCCGTCGCGCGAAATTCGCGGATGGCTGATCCATGCCGGCGCCGCCACCTGGTAGACCACTTTTCCCGCGGGATACTCGATCCGGTTCTCGTTGCCCACGGTCCGCACCACGAGCTGGTTCGACCCATCGGGTGACCAGTCCGACCATTCCACATTCTCGAGAATTTCCCGCGGCGCGGTGCCGCCGGTAAGGGGCGTCCGTCCCAAGGTACCGAGCGTGCCAAAGAATCCTTGAAGCGGGGTGGGCTTGAGGGAAACTGCAATCTCGCCCTGCGAGGAGATGCCGAGCAGATCTACCTGATTCAGGCCGAGCGGCCGCGATTCGATGCTGTCTTCCCGCGTGGAGTAAAGTTCCGGAGCCAACCCGGCCCACGCCGCACTGTAGATGACCGTGCGATTGTCGGGGGCAAAACGCGCGCTCAGTACCGTTCCCTTGCGGAAGGTCAGCTGGTGATATGTCACCTCTGACGACGTCTTCCCCTTGTGGCCGGCTGTGTAGCCCAGACCGGCCGCCAGCGTTAGCAGCAGCAGGGCAATCAAAGGCTGAAAGCGGCGCAACCGCTGAGCCGGGGTCGGCTGGGCGACCTTCCCCAGCGTAGAACTGGAGCCAGGAGACAACGACTCAAGATCAAAGGCCAGATCGCGCGCCGACTGAAACCGCTGGTCGGGATTCTTCTCCAGGCAGTGCCGCACAATCCGATCGAGCCCCGGAGAGATGCTGCGATTCATCTCCGTCAGTTCGGGCAGATCCTCCTTCAGAATGGCGGTCATTGTCTCCGCGGCCGTATCCCGCCGGAAGGCGCGCTGGCCGCTCAGCATCTCGAACAGGATCGCTCCGAAGACGAAGATGTCAGATCGATGATCAATCTCAACGCCGCGCACCTGCTCCGGCGACATGTAGCCTGCCGTGCCCAGAACCTGCCCCGCTTCGGTCAGGGAGATGTCGGCCGAGGTCAATGTCTGCACGCTACTGTTGGCCGCGGACCGGCTTGGCGCCGTCTTGGCCAAACCGAAGTCCAGAATCTTCACCCGCCCGTCTTTGGTGAGGAAGATGTTTTCCGGCTTCAGATCGCGATGGATAATCCCTTTGTCATAGGCTGCGGCGAGTCCATGGGCAACCTGGATCGCGATTTCAATCGCCTTGCGAGCGGAAACAAGCCCACCCTGCAGGCGCTCCCGCAGCGTCTCCCCTTCCAACAGTTCCGTGACCATGTACGGCGTTCCGTCGTGGGTTCCGATGTCGTACACGGCCAGAATGTTGGGGTGGCTGAGCGCGGCCACCGACCGCGCTTCCCGTTCGAAGCGGTGCAGGCGATCCGCGTCGGCCGCGAATGATGCGGGCAAGACCTTGACGGCGACGATCCGGTCGAGGCGAGTGTCCCGGGCGCGATACACTTCGCCCATCCCGCCAGCGCCTAACGGGGATTGAATTTCATACGGACCGAGTTTCGTGCCGGAATCGAGGGGCATGGGTGCGCGCCATTATAACGTGCGGCGCCCGCTTTCACGGGACACGCCGTTTCGAGGTGTTGGTCGGCTAACCCGAAACTATGCCGAATGGTGAAACATCCCATTGCGGGCATTGATCCTCGATATGACCTTTTCAGTTCGCTTCCACCAGCGGCAGCTCAATAAAGCTCGTCTGATCGGCGGAGTGAAAGACGCGCTGGGTCGCCTTTTTGTAGTCGCCCGGCTTGGCCCAGAAAATATTGGGGACGAACGTCTGCGGGTTGCGGTCGTAGAGCGGGAACCAGCTCGACTGGATCTGTACCATGATGCGGTGGCCGGGCCGGAAGACGTGGTTGGCTGTGGGCAAACTCCAGCGGTAAAGCAGAGGCTTGCCGGATTCGATCGGCTTCGGATTCTCCAGACTTTCGCGATAGCGGCCGCGGAAAATGTCGGCCGAGATCATGAGTTCGTAGCCGCCCATGGCCGGCTCGGCGGCGACCTCGTCGGGGTAGACATCGATGAGCTTCACTACCCAGTCCGAGTCGGTTCCGCTGGTCGAAGCGATCAAATTGACGATCGGCTGGCCGCTGATCTTCATCGGTTCCTTCAACACGTTTGAAGTGAAAACCAGAACATCGGGTCGTCCTGAGGGCTCGCGCTGATCATCCACCAGCCACTCTGCCCAGGTGAAGCCTTCGCCATAAGCGACCGGCTGAATCGGACGCGAGCGGAATGGCACCGGCTTGGCTGGATCAGAGACATACTCCTCGTAAGCCGCGTCGCCAGCCTTGGGAGCGCTGAATCCCAGACCTAGCGCGGGTTCGAGATAGAGCCGAGTGGGAAGAATCGAGCAGCCGCTGGCACAGCCCGCGGGCCAGGCCGGGAGACGCCGCCACGTGTCCGTCCCGGTTTCATATGCGGTCACCGTGGCCACGTCCGCTTTGGGCGCACCGTCTTTCAGGTATTGAGCAAGAAAGGGCGCCAGGATGTTCTTGCGGAAATAGAGTCCTGTGTCGGTGTGAAAGTTCAACGCGCCCAGGCGGCTGCAGTCGCCGATTTCCTGCGCATGGTGCCAGGGCCCGAGAACCAGAAAGACCTTGTCGTTGTTGGTGTCCTTGGGTTTGATCGCCTTGTAGACGGCAGGCGCGCCGTAGATGTCTTCCTGATCCCACAGGCTGTCGACCAGCATGGTCGGCACTTTAAGCGGCTGCGCCGCCAGAATGCGGTCCATGGCCTGTTCCTGCCACCACGAATCGTAGCTGGGATGCTCGAGCAGCTTGCGCCAGAAGCCCACCTGCTCCAGCCCGTGCCGCCTTCCCAGTTCTCCTGCGGACCCCGCTTCCATGTAAACGTCGTAATCGTCAAAGTGGCCGGTCCACCATTTCTCCTCGTTCTTGCGGTTGGCCTCCTGCTCGTAGATATAGGGCATGTTCTGCTGACGGAAAGCCCCGTTGTGAAACCAGTCGTCGCCCATCCAGCCGTCGACCATGGGATTCATCGGCACCGACACTTTCAGCGCAGGATGCGGATTCACCAGCGCCATTAGCGGCAGGAAACCGTCGTACGAAATCCCGATGATGCCAACCTTGCCGTTGCTCTCAGGAACATTTTTCACCAGCCAGTCGATGGTGTCGTAGGTGTCTGTGGAATGATCAACCGGGGTGGGATTCAGCGGCCCGTGCAGGGGCCGCGTCATGACGTAGTCGCCTTCCGAGTCGTACCTGCCGCGCACATCCTGGACCACCCGTATGTACCCGCCGTCCACGATCACGTCGTCGGCGTTGTCGTAGCCGTTCAGGATCGGCCCGAGATGCGAACTCGCTGCATGGCTGGTTTGCGCCTTGGCGCTGTAGGGCGTCCGGGTCAGCAGGATGGGCGCGCCCTTTGCTCCCTTGGGGATGAGGATGACGGTATACAGTCTCACGCCGTCGCGCATGGGAATCATCACCACCCGCTTGACATAGTCGAAGCTGTCAGTTGCCGGCACGAAGTCGGCAGGGGTTTCGCTGGGCAGGGAAGTGGCCTGGGAAGGAGTCGTTTGTGCAACCAATCTCCCGTTCGTCAACACGGAAAACAACATCAGAAGCAGCAGGGGGCAAAAGACAAACGCACGACGGAGCAAGATCATAATCATGGCGGTTCCTTGGACGCGGCGAAGTATAGTAAACCCTTCCCGCGCGGCTTGCCAAATTCGCCGCTGGAAGGGCTGGGCCGGGTGGCGCGGGGTGCCGGGATCCAGCCCGCATCTGTTCAATTCCGGGAGCAGCACCTTCGTAACCAGACACCGGTAACAAACAAAACTAGACTCCGCTGTGGGGGTTTACCTTCGCATGTCCAAAATTACGCAGTCGCTCTTTGTCCTGGCAGTTGCGGGTCTGATGTATGTCGGACCGGCCGCTGCTCAAACCACCAACACTTCCGGCGCCGGCGCGGGCCAGGTCGATCCCGGACATCCACGGGTCAACCAGGTCAACGGCCGGGAAACGCGCCAGCAGAACCGCATCGCCAACGGGATCAAGAACGGACAGCTGAAGCCGGGGCAGACCGCCCATCTGGAGAAGGGCGAACAGCGCCTGCAGAACAACGAAAAGAAAGACATGGCTAAGGACAACGGTCACCTCACCAAGGCCAACCAGCGCCAGCTCAACCACGAAGCCAATCACATGAGCAAGCGGATTCACAACGACAAGCATCCTGCCAAGTAGTTTTGGCCCTCCCGAGTTTTGACATTTCCGGTAGAAGCGAGAGCCCGCCGAGCGCGGGCTTTTCTTTTTTGCAATCCGGAGCGGTGGGTGGATACGGGCGCCGGTTCTCTGAAAATCGCACCCGTTAGCGCTGCTCGCAAAGGCGAAAGCCCCCAACCTTCCCACCCAACCTTCCCATATAATGTTCAAAATCAGGCCCCCTCGTTTGCACCCAGGGCGGGAACGGGATACACTCGCACGCCTCAGCTATGGCGGTAGAAAGTCAAAAGACAAAGCCCGGAATCGAAATCGCCAGCCTGACCGACGTCGGCTTGCAGCGCTCCAACAACGAGGACTCCTACCTGTTTTGGGAGCCAGTCTCGGACGATGATTTCCGCCGCAAGGGCCGGCTTGCCGTAGTTGCCGATGGCATGGGTGGGTACGAGGGCGGGCAGGAAGCGAGCCGCCTGGCAGTCGAAACGGTGCGCCACATCTATGACAGCGCCTTCAGCGGGGATCCCCAGGAAACTCTGCTCGCAGCCCTGGCTACTGCCCACGAGAACATCCAGCGCTACGGGGAGGAACATCCTCAGTTCCAGGGCATGGGGACGACGTGTACTGCGGTCTCGATCGTTGGCCATGAGCTGTTTTTCGCGCACGTGGGCGACAGCCGCCTGTACCTTGTCCGCGATGCCCGTATCTCGCGTCTCACCCGCGATCACTCCTATGTGGGCCGGCTGGTCGAGAGCGGGATTGTGCGCTCGGAAGATGCCGAGACGCATCCGCAGCGCCACATTCTGACCGCGGCTCTGGGATCGGGCAGGGAAGTGCTGCCCGATGCTCCCGAGATGCCGATTCTGTTGGAAGAGGGCGACGCGCTGGTGCTGTGCACCGACGGCCTCTGGAGTCTGGTCAGCGAAGCGGAACTGAGCCGCGTGGTTCGGTCCAATCCTCCGTCGCAGTCGTGCCTCGCCCTGGTGAATCTGGCGCTCGAGCGCGGTGGCCCTGACAACATTACGGTGCTGGTGTTGCGGATCTCAGCTGAGCCAACCGCGCCAATTGAAAAGTACTCTGTACCCGGTACTCAGGACCCAGTCGAATCGGTTAGAGGGTTTGAGTAGAGGTTCAGAAATATCTGAGTACCGGGTACTGAGTACCGGGTACTGAGAACTGAGGCTCGGGTAAACGCCTTACCGCGGGCCGCGCTCCGATGAGCATTTCCTTCCACCAAACTGCAAGCCCGTGCACATGGGCCGTCCAGCGCAAAAAGGGAGCCCGCTAAGCTCCTGAGTCCAAAGACGTAAATTGACGTGCGGAGTCCAGGAGTATGGAATCTCGTTTGCATTGTCCCTAACGTCAATAAAGTCTATTACTACGATAGACATACTGGTTGATTATGACTACCTCCCATAAGACCGCATCGCTCAGCCGGATTGCGGCAATTCTTATGTTCGGGCTGGTGACCGCCGTCACAGGATGGGCGCAGGGAACCGCCAACACCATCCGCGTAGGCGCTTTTCCCAACGTCACGCACGCCCAGGCCATGGTGGGCAAGGCCAACGGGTGGTTCGAGAAAGCGATGGGTCCGCAGGTCAAAGTGCAGTGGACCAGCTTTAACGCCGGGCCCTCGGCTATCGAGGCTCTATTCGCCGGAGCCATCGACATGACCTACGTCGGACCGAACCCGGCCATCAACGGCTATGTGCGTTCGAACGGCGAAGCTCTTCGCGTGGTGGCGGGCGCTGCCAGCGGAGGCGCGTCTCTGATCGTGCGCAACGATTCCGGTATCCAGAAGCCCGAGGATTTTCACGGCAAGCGCGTGGCGTCACCCCAGTTCGGCAACACGCAGGACGTCGCGCTGCGCAACTGGTTGCGCAACCACGGCATGCAGACTACGGACAAGGGTGGCGACGTGCAGATCGTCCCCATGGCCAATCCCGATCAGCTGACCCTCTTTCTGAAGAAGGAACTCGATGCGGCTTGGGCCCCTGAGCCCTGGGCCACGCGCCTCATCCACGAGGGAAACGGCCGCCTCTTAGTCGACGAGCGCACGCTATGGCCCGACGGGCAATTCGTGATTGGACTGTTGGTCGTAAACACAAAATTTCTCAACCGCCATCCCGATCTCGTAAAGAACTGGATTCGCGCTCATGTGGAGTTGACCGGCTGGATCAACAGTCACCCGTCCGAAGCCAAGCAGCTACTGAATCAGCAGATTCAGGTTGAGACGGGGAAGGCCCTGCCGCCCATCGTTCTTGATGAAGCCTTCGCGCGCCTGCAGGTCACCTATGACCCGCTGCATACAGCGCTGAATACGGCCGCCCAGCAAGCGTTCACCGACGGTTTTCTCGGGCGTCAGATGCCCGATCTATCGCGGCTTTACGATCTCTCGCTCCTCAACCAGGTTTTGGCAGAGAAGGGAAAGAAGGCGCTGCAATGAGCACCGACCTGCAAGAGTTGCCCAGCCAGCTCCCGATTCCGGCCGGTACTCGTGTGCTGCCGCACTCTGGCAGGCTCGAAGGCCGAGTGGGTCTGGCGCGGATCGCAGGCCCGGCGCACAGCTTGGCTGCGATTCCGAAAGTTGCCCTGAGCGACATCTGCCTGAGCTACCGCACGGAGAGCGGAGAGCGGCTGCTGGCCCTCGACCACATCAATCTTCAGGTACAGGCTGGGGAGTTTGTCTGCATCGTCGGTCCTTCCGGTTGCGGCAAGTCCACCCTGCTGCATCTGATCGCCGGCCTGCATCAACCGACCTCGGGCCAGGTCATGGTCAACGGCAAGCCGGTGCGAGAGCCTGGCACCGATCGCATCATGATCTTCCAGGAGCACGGCCTCTTCCCCTGGCTCACGGTCGGACAGAACGTGGAATTCGGCATGAAGATGAAGGGCGTCAGCAAGGCTGAGAGGGAAGAGAAGACCCGGCATTATCTGCGCCTGGTCCATCTGGCCAAGTTCGAAAAAAGCTACATTCATCAGCTCTCCGGAGGCATGCGGCAGCGCGTCGCCATCGCCCGCGCTCTGGCCACCGAACCTGACGTCCTCCTGATGGACGAACCGTTCGGCGCTCTCGACGCCCAGACGCGTGATCTGCTGCACGATGAACTGGAACGCATCTGGAGCGAGACTGGCTGCACCATCATCTTCGTTACGCACAATGTTCGCGAAGCGATTCGCCTGGGCGACCGCGTAGTTCTGCTGACGTTCCGCCCGGGCAGGGTCAAGAGCGAGTTTTCCGTCGAGTTGCCGCGCCCGCGCCATCTGGAAGATGTGTCGGTCGCGCGCTCCGCTCGGAGGATTCTGGACGAATTGCGGGAGGAGATCAATCGCTCGCTCGCGGTGGAATACAACGAGGGCGTGAAGCCCCGGATCACACCGGGAGGGAAGGCATGAAACGGGCAGCGCGGTACGTCATCTTCTACGCCAGCCTGTTGGGTCTCTGGACGCTCCTGGCCGAACTGAGAATCTGGCCGCCATATCTGTTTCCCACTCCGTGGGGCGTCGGCGAGGCGTTGTACGCAGGATTCAAGGATCATACCTACTGGATCGCAATTCGGTTCAGCATGGAGCGTGTCCTGATCGGCTATGGCATTTCGGTCGTGCTGGGCATGATTCTTGGCCTCGGCGTGGCCAGCAACAAGTTTCTGGAAGAGACCATAGGCGGCCTGCTGGTAAGCCTGCAGAGCCTGCCCAGCATCTGCTGGTGGCCGCTGGCCCTGCTTTGGTTCGGACTGAACCAGAACGCCATTCTTTTTGTGGTGATCATGGGCTCGCTGCTGTCCGTGACCCTTGCCATGGAAGACGGCCGCAAGCAGATGCCGAAAATCTTCAGCCAGGCCGGGCGCAACTTGGGAGCCAAGGGCTTCCGGTTGTTTTGGTACGTGTTGCTGCCGGCCAGTTTGCCGTTCCTTGTTTCCGGGTTCAAGCAGGGATGGGCTTTTGCGTGGCGCTCGCTCATTACCGCCGAGATGTTCTATCTCAGCCTTGGACTCGGTCAGGTGTTGATGATGGGCCGCGACCTGAATGACATGAGCGCGGTCATCGCTGTGATGGTTTTGATCATTGCCATCGGCTACGTCGTCGATGGCGTGGTCTTTAAGGGAGTCGAACGCCGCCTGCAACACAAGTGGGGGTTGACTCCCGCAACCTAGGAATTGTTGGGAGAGGCGTCTCTGAGTTCCTTGAAGAATTTACAGTTCTTTAATGTTTGGGGGAGCGGATTCGATGAATGTCTAGTACACTAATTGTAATAGTGGTGGATACGAGCCCCCTCCCAGGAAATGCCAATGCAACGCAAAAAACTGAACGAAGTGAGGACTTCAACTCCATGGAAGCGATCAAGGTTCTGTTATTCGCACTCATCCTAGTGACACTAGCAACAGGGGCGGAAGGGCAAACCGGGACATCCCCCTCCGATGCGACCGCACAGAGCAACACCGCTGTGGCCACGGCGAGCGCAGCGTCGGACGATTCTTCGGTGCCGGTCGAGGCTGCGTTCACCACCGAGCAAAAATCTTCTCCCGTGTCTGCACATCGGGACGGCCTCTGGTTTTCGACCGCCGATGGCGCGACCAAGCTCCATGTTCACGGGTATATTCAGAGCGATGACCGCATGTTCTCCAGCAGCACGCACGGAGAGGAACTGGACACATTCCTTTTCCGCCGCATCCGCCCGCTGTTTGAGGGCACGCTGTTCAACGCCGTCGACTTCCGCTTCATGCCCGACTTCGGCCAGAACAACCCTCAGATCCAGGAAGCCTTTCTGGAACTGAAGACGCTGCCGTTCGCCAAGCTGCGCGTGGGCAAGTTCAAAGAGCCAATCGGACTCGAAGTGCTGCGCTCGGACCGCGAACTGACCTTCGCCGAGCGCTCCCTGGCTTCGGATCTGGTCCCGCTGCGCTACATCGGCGCGCAACTGTCGGGCGCTGTGCTCTCTAATTCGATCACCTATGCCGCCGGGTACTTCGACGGATCGAGCGACGGATCGAACGCAGTGTTCACGCAATGGGCGCACTCCAATGAAGCTGCCGCGCGGGCGTTCTTCCATCCCTTCGCCACCACGGACGTCGCCGCGATCAAGCAATTCGGTCTCGGCGTCGCCGGTTCCGCTGGAGCCCAGCACGGCGCCATCGCCGGCTTGAAGACGGAGGGACAGACCACGTTCTTCAAGTATTCCTCGACGGCGGTGTCTAACGGCCAGCACAACCGCCTTGAGCCCCAGGCTTACTACTACGCCGGCCCGTTCGGCCTCATGAGCGAGTACGTGATTTCTTCCCAGGACGTGCTCAACAAGGGCGTCAGCGGTCGTGTACGAAACGAAGCCTGGCAGGTTGCCGGATCGGTCGTCCTTACAGGAGAGAAAAACACCTATGCCGGAGTGCGCCCGCGCAACGCTACCGAGAACGCGCCGGGCTTTCGGCGGTTCGGAGCTGTGGAGCTCGCGTTGCGCTACAGTACATTGCGCATCGACGGCGGCGCCTTTCCCCTCTTCGCCAGCGCTGCAACTGCCCCGCAGCAAGCAAGGGAGCAGGGCGTCGGCGTGAACTGGTATCTGAACCGTTACGTAAAGCTCGAAACTGACTACGAGCACACGGGATTCCGCATGGCGTCAGTCAGCGCCACTCCGCTGCACAGCGAGAACGTCCTGATGAGCCGCATCCAGCTGGCCTTCTGAGAGGGCGACGCAATCCTGGCGGCGGTGCCAATCGGGCCGCCGCCACGGATGTGCAGGATCTCAGTCCCGCGCTCTCCCTCACTAACGCTGGTGGACCAGCGTGCATCGTCTGGTACCGCGGCCACACAATGTCGCGCAACTTGTTCCTGCGTGGCATAATCAGCGCTCGGCAGAGTCATGAATTCACGGCGCACCTTTCTCAAGCACCTGCCCTCGGCGGCCATGGCGATTGCCATTCCGCGCTGGTCGTGGGCCCTCTCGCCGCCGCAGAGCGGAACCATCGATCTTCCCGGCGAGGAAGGAATGATCGTGCGCTCCTTCCGTTTCGTCGATCTCGAAACGCCGGTCGAGTTCTTCAGTACGTGGCTCACGCCAGTGCCCCGCTTCTTCGTTCGCAATCACATGCACGAGCCCAGCGAATTGAGTGCCGACGACTGGCGGCTCACCCTTGGTGGGGAAGTGGACAAGCCCCTCACCTTGACCTTGGCCGAACTGGCGAAGCTCGAGCCGCACTCCGTGGTCAACACCCTGGAGTGCGCGGGCAACGGACGCGGCCTGTACCGTCCGCAGGTTCCTGGCGTCCAGTGGGGCAAAGGTGCGGTCGGCACCGCGCGATTCACGGGCCCGCGCCTGCGCGATGTGCTGCGACGGGCCGGCGTGAAATCCACGGGCAAGCACGTCATGTTCCGCGGGCTTGACGAAGTTCCGGGCAAGGTTCCGCCGTTTATTCGCAGCATCCCGATCGAAAAGGCTCTCGATGCTGACTCGCTGATCGCCACGCACATGAACGGCGCGGCACTCACCAGGCATCACGGCTTCCCGGCGCGCTCGCTCGTGCCTGGTTGGGTCGGCGCCGCCTCCTGCAAGTGGCTTACTGAGATCAAAGTTCTCGACGCAGAATTCGCCGGCAACTTCATGAATCCGGGCTACCGTTTTCCCAACCAGCCGGTGAAGCCGGGGGATACCGTGAAGCCTGAAGACACTCACCCGCTGACGAGCCTGAATGTGAAGTCCGAGATTTCAGGACCGCTTGATGGCGCGAGCGTCAAGGCCGGGAAGATGGAAATCCATGGAACTGCCTGGGCTGGCGAAGCCGATGTCGTTAAGGTCGAGGTCTCGACCGACGGCGGTGCCAACTGGAGTCCAGCCATGCTCGGCCATGACGAGGCGCGTTACGCCTGGCGGCTCTGGCGCCATGAATGGAAAGCCAAAGCCGGAGACTACACGATTCTCTCGCGCGCCACCGACAGCCAGGGACGCTCAC
The DNA here is from genome assembly GCA_035266285.1 of Candidatus Sulfotelmatobacter sp. Taxonomy (GTDB): domain Bacteria; phylum Acidobacteriota; class Terriglobia; order Terriglobales; family Acidobacteriaceae; genus Sulfotelmatobacter. The sequence continues at coordinate 112,334 of DATFNR010000082.1, read as the reverse complement.
AGCCCGCTGCCGCCGCGTGGAACCCGAGCGGCTATCTCTACAACGCGGTCGACGAGGTGAAGATTCATGTCGGGTAAGACACGCACTCCTTGCGACTGCTCGAAGTCAGTGTTCGGCATGTTCATGTTTGCAGTGATCTTGGCCGCCGCGTCACCCGTTGCGCTTTCGCAAAAGCCCGTATCTGTTAAAGTCACGGAGGATCTGCCTCCCGGCCCCACGCAGGCCAAAGCCACCACTGCGTGTCTGGAGTGTCACGAGGCGCGCATCATCCTGCAACAGCGTCTCAGCAAGGCCGCGTGGACCAAAGAAGTTGACAAGATGACGAAGTGGGGAGCGGTGGTGGATTCCGTCGACCGCGACGCTCTCATCGACTACCTGAGCGCGAACTTCAGCCCCGACCAGCCGCCCTATCAACCGCCGCTGACTTCATCCGCGAAGAACGCCAGCGGGAGCAAATTGAAGTAAGGTCGCCGCAAACGGCAAAGCGCTGCCGACCCAATGTCCGCGTAGGACATTACGGCAGCGCTGCCAACTTCTGAGCCCAAACTATGGCTGAAGTATATGAACCGGGATGCACCACTGATAGTGCATTATGAGGTACTCGAAGGGTAATACACGATGCGTAAACGTCGGCTAGGCCGTTTCCTCCGCGTCCTCTGTGGCTGAGCTTTTCTCCGGCCGCAGCAAAGGAAACAAAATCACATCGCGAATGGTGTGCGAGTCGGTCAGCAGCATGGCCAGGCGGTCAATTCCCACACCGACGCCGCCCGCGGGCGGCATCCCGTACGACAGCGCGTGGATGTAATCTTCATCCATCTGATGGGCCTCTTCGTCGCCACGCTCGCGCTCTTTCAACTGCGCCTCGAATCGCCGCCGCTGATCTTCTGGATCGTTCAGCTCGCTGAAGCCGTTTGCAATTTCCATTTGCCCGGCAAATATCTCCCAACGCTCAGTCCAGTCGGGCTCGTCCGGCTTTTGCTTGGAGAGCGGGGAGACCGCGGTGGGGAATTCGTAGATGATGGTTGGTTGGGTGAGATGTTCTTCCGCCACCGCTTCGAACAATCCTGCAATCGTTTTGCCTGCTGGCGCGTTCAGATCGTATGCCATATGGGCATGCCTGGAATTGAAGCGCTCCACCAGCCTCTTCACGCCGTCGCCGGTGGCAAAGTCGCTCGTTTCCGGCTTGGCGCCGGCGGCCTCCGGCCAGTAGTGAATGATCGCCTCACGCATCGTTAGGCGTTTCCAGTTGGCCCAGTCGAGCTCGTGCACGACTTCCTCTCCGTCCTCCGAAACGGTCCACTTCGTTTTCGTGCCGCCGGTCACGTCTTTCGCCGCCTGCGTGATCAGCTCCTGCGTCAGGTCCATCACGCCCTGGTAGTCGGTATAAGCCTGGTAAAACTCGAGCATGGTGAATTCGGGATTCCAGCGCCATCCGAGCCCTTCGTTGCGGAAGTTGCGGTTAATTTCGTACACGCGGTCCAGGCCGCCGACAACCAGCCGCTTCAAATACAGCTCGGGCGCGATGCGCAGGAACAGATTCATATCCAGCGTGTTGTGATGCGTGACGAACGGCCGCGCCACCGCGCCGCCCGCGATCGGCTGCATCATCGGCGTCTCGACTTCGATGAATCCGCGCGCGTCCATGGTGCGCCGCATCGACTGCACCATCTTCGTACGTTTGACGAATACCTCGCGCACTTCGGGATTCATGACCAGATCGACATAGCGCTGCCGGTAGCGCAGTTCCACGTCAGTCAGCCCGTGCCATTTCTCTGGCAGCGGAAGTAAATCCTTGCTGAGGAAGGTGATCTCCTCAACGTGCACGGTCAGTTCCCCTGTGCGCGTGCGAAACAGGTACCCACTCACGCCGATGTGGTCGCCGAGATCGAGCAGCTTGTACAGCTCGAAGCCCTTTTCGCCGACCGCGTCTTTCTTGACGTAAATCTGCAGCCGCTTTCCGCTCTGCTGCAGATGCGCAAACCCGGCTTTGCCCATCAGGCGAATCGCCATGATGCGGCCGGCCACGCGCACGTTGGCCCGAGCTTTCTCCAGTTCCTCGGGGGTCTTGGCGCTGTACTCCGCCAAAATCTGCTCCACGGTGTGGGTGAACTCATACTTGGTACGGTAAGTGGGCTGGCCGAGCGCCTCAATCTGCTTCAGCTTTTCCCGCCGCAGTTCGTAGATTTTTTCGTCGAGTGCCAAAGGTCCTTTTGATTGCGATGGATGAAAAGGAAATTATAACAATGGACTCGCCGCGGGTCGGAACGCCGAGCGCCAGAGAGCCGCGAGGGTCGGCCGCCTCCGAAGTCTCGACCTGTTCATACGACGAAGGACACGAAGGGCACGAAGCAGGTCGGCTAGCTACCTTCGTGATACTTCGTGTCCTTCGTGGTCCATGAATTTAGAACATTGCCACCCGGCGACGACCCGACGAGAACAAGGCTTTCTCTGAGCTAAGGTACCATGGTACATTGGTACCAGTGATCGACGATCCCAAACTCGAGATCGAGCGTGTGCAGACCGGCGTGCGCATCGAGAAACGAATCCTGAAGGTTCTCAAAGCCTTTGCCGAATACCACGACATGACGCTCGGCGATGTGCTCGAAGGCATTGTGCTGCACGCCTTCGACGGCAAGACCCCGTTCAGTCCGGCTTCACTCGAGCGCATCCGCGAGTTGAAGAAGTTCTATGAACTCGATCTCGATTCCAGCGCCAGCCACCGCCTGAAGGAGATCAAGGCAAAAAGCGGACGCAGGCGGGCGGCCGACAAATAGACATCATGAGCTCCTCCAAAACTGCACTCACCGTACTCCAGTGGACTCTAGGCATCGTGATTCTCATTGAAGCGGTGCGCTTCGTCCTGCCCAGCGCCGCGCACGAGTTTGCCCGAACCCACATGCCCAGCTTCATTCGATTCATTCTGGGAGGGGGCGAGATTGCCGGCTGCATCCTTCTCCTGATTCCCCGAACGGCAATTCGCGGCGCATGGCTGCTGCTGGCAGTGTTCGTGATGGCTATTCTGATCCACCTTCTGCACGGAATGTACGGAGTCGCCAACCTCGTCATCTACTCCGCTGCGGCGTTTGCCATCGCAACCGGCAAGGATTGAATCATGACCGACCAGGAACTGATCCAGCGTTTCGAGACCGACCATATGGCCGGAGATTCTTTCCACCACGCCGATCACATCCGTCTGGCTTTTGCGTATCTCTCCGAGTACCCGGTTCTCGAAGCTCTCGACCGATTTTCGAACGCGTTGCAGCGATTCGCGGCGGCGCGGGGCAAGACGCAGCTCTATCACGAGACCATTACACACGCGTATTTCTTCCTGATCCGCGAACGCATGGCGCGCAGCGCAGGCTCCGGATGGAACGAGTTCGCCCGCGACAATCCCGACCTTTTTATTTGGAAGAATGGAATCCTGACCCGCTACTACAGCGAAACGACGTTGCAATCGGATCTGGCCCGCGCCGTGTTTCTCTTTCCGGACAAATGCGTTTAATCTGCCGCTTCGGAATCGCTTGTATGGCGAAGCCTTCCGCGTTACGATGGCGTGCTGACCGGAAGACGAACTCATGCCGCAAAACTACGTTCCTATCTTCATATTTATCGCGATCGTCGGAACCCTTCTGCCGATCACCTTGCTTCTGGCCAAGTTGGTGCGCCCGGACAATCCCAGCAAGACCAAGCTCATGCCCTACGAGTGCGGCATCGATCCCATCGACAATGCCCGCGGGCGCTACACGGTTCGCTACTACATCATCGCCATCCTGTTCGTGGTCTTCGACGTGGAGACCATTTTTCTGTTTCCCTGGGCCGTGAAATTCAAAGCGTTCGGCCTGTTCGGCCTGATCGAGATGTTTATCTTTCTGGCGATCCTGATCGTGGGCTACATCTGGGTGTGGCAAAAAGGCGCGCTGGAGTGGGTGTAGGGATTGAGTCATTCAATCATTGACGCATTGAATCATTGGCGAAAGCTGAATGACTCAACGATTGAATGATTGCAATGACCGAATGTGATGACCGCTGCTCCCACCAATTCTGCAGATCCCTCATCCAGTGAGGTCTTTTCCGCTAGCCGCTGGACGCAGGGCAACTTCCTTTTTCCGACGCGACTCCTCGTCAGCCCGCAGCGCGTCAGCCGCGTGAAATCGCGCCTGTTTGGCTCCAACGAAGAGAGCATCGCCATGTCGAAGATTGCGTCGGTGCACATCTCGACTGGAGTTTTCTGGGCGGAAATCGTCATCGAGTCAACCGGCGGAACAGACCCGATTACCAGCCACGGCCACCGCAAAAAAGACGCGCAGCGCATTCGCGATCTGATTGAGCAGTATCAGGCGCAGGCGCGCGTGCAGTGAACTGTCGGTCGATGCGAATCCCTCAATTGTCATCCTGAGCGTAGCTGTCGTGCGAGTATCGAACGTCAGCGCAGTCGAAGGATCCCTATCGGCGGCAGGGTCGTGAGGAAGGAGATAGGGATTGTTCGACTTTGCAACGACTTCGCTTCACGATGCCATCACTCCTCTTAGAATGGCCTCAGAGTGAGGCATCGTCCGTTGACACCACCTGCTCAAGCTGATAAAAGTTAACGTTCTTCCCGAACGCAGCCTCCGCGGGAGGTTTGTGCCTTCGCGAGCTATGCCGGACGAAACCAAATCTCCCTCGTCACCGCCGCCGGAAGGCGAGCCGAAGCCGGCAACTACCGCGCCGCCGCTCCCCCCGAAAGCCGCGCCCGCAGCCCCATCCGGAGCCAAGCCCGCCGCTCCTGCAGCCGGACATCCCGCGCCGCCAAAGCCCGCCGGTCCCGTGCCCACGCCGTGGGACTCGCCCATGGTCGCGAAGTTCAAGCGCCAGTACGGGTCTGGCGTCACGGGGCTCACGCACCTCGGTCAGAATTATCTCGAAGTCGACCGCTCGCTGATCCCCGACATTCTTCAGCTTCTCCGCGGCGACGAGCAGTTCGACTACTGCGTCGACGTCACGGCCGTGCACTATCCCAAGCGCGACAAGCAATTCGACGTCATCTGGATTCTCTACTCGTTCGCGCGCAACGAGCGCGTACGCGTGAAAACGCAGATCGCCGATGGCCAGAGCATTGCCAGCGTAGTTTCGATCTGGACGACGGCCAACTGGCTGGAGCGCGAAGTCTTCGACATGTTCGGAATCAAGTTCGACGGCCATCCCGATTTGAAACGCATTCTGCTTCCCGACGGGTGGAAGGGACATCCCTTGCGCAAGGACTACGGCATCATTCAACAAGACACAGAGTGGGTGCAGATCAACCTGGGAATCGAGAGCGGCCAATAGCGGGCCGGAGACTAACGACTAGACCAGCGACCGACTCCATGAGCGACCCCAAGACACTCGCCCCGCCCTCTCTCGAAACGCACGTTGGCGCGCCCGACAAGACGTTTCTCGATGCGAACGAGCTCGTCATCAACATGGGGCCGCAGCATCCCGCGACCCATGGCGTGCTGCGCGTGATTCTGCGGCTGGACGGCGAGAAAGTTCTCGGGCTCGAATGCGTCATCGGCTACCTGCATCGCGGTGTAGAAAAAATTGCCGAGCACCGCACTTACACGATGTTCAATCCTTACGTCGACCGCATGGACTACGTCGCCGCGGTCTCGAACGGTCTGGGATACTGCGAAGCGGTCGAAAAGCTCCTCAGCGTAGAAGCCCCACCCCGCGCCCAATACATCCGCGTCATTCTCACCGAACTGAACCGCATCGCCAGCCATCAGCTTTGGCTGGGAACGCACGCGCTCGACATCGGTGCGATTACGCCCCTGTTCTACACCTTCCGCGACCGGGAAGAGATTCTCAAGATTTTCGAGAAGTACTGCGGTGCCCGGCTCACCACGCACGCCTTCCGCATCGGCGGCTTGCAATACGAGGTCTACGAAGGCTTCGAGAAAGACGTCAAGAATTTCGTCGCGTTCGTGAAGCCGAAGATCGACGAATACGAAGAACTGCTCACCACCAACCGCATCTGGCTCGAACGCACCAAGGGTGTCGGCGTTATCTCCGGCAAAGACTGCATTGCGCTGGGCGTGACCGGCCCAGTCCTGCGCGCCAGCGGCGTGAAATGGGACATCCGCAAAGCCTTGCCCTACGCCAACTACAAGAATTTCGACTTCGAGATTCCCACTGGTTTGAACGGCGACACCTATGACCGGTATCTCGTGCGCATGGTGGAGATGCGCCAGTCGCTGCGCATCATCGAGCAGGCAGTCGAGGGCATCCCCGAAGGCCCGGTCATGGCCAAAGTCCCCAAAGTGATGAAGCCGCCCGTCGGAGAAATCTACCACTCGATCGAAGCGCCCAAAGGCGAGCTGGGATACTTCATCGTGAGTGACGGATCGACGCAGCCCTATCGCGTGCGCGTCCGGCCGCCGAGTTTCGTCAACCTGCAAGCGCTTGATGTGATGTGCCGCAACCAGCTCGTCGCCGACGTGATCGCTGTCATTGGCACCCTCGACATCGTTCTGGGCGAGGTGGACCGCTGATGAACGGGCTCGTCGACTACATCCAGTCCTACCTCTCCAGCACCCAAACGCCCGGCGCCGCCGGAAACATTTTCTGGGTTACGGTCTACATTTTGCTGGTCTTCGCCGGACTCTCCATCGCGGTCATCGCCATGAACTGGCTCGAGCGCAAAATCCTGGCGCACATGCAGGTCCGCCTCGGCCCAATGCGGGTCGGCCCGCATGGCTTGCTGCAGCCCATTGCTGACGCCCTGAAGCTCCTTCTCAAAGAGGACATCATCCCATCTGGAGCCGATAAGCTCGTGTTCTGGGTCGCGCCGTTCATCGTGGTGCTGGCGGCCTTCACGGTCTTTGTTGTCGTTCCCTTTGGCCCGACTCACGCCATCACCGACATGAACATCGGCATCCTGTTCATGCTGGGCGTGTCGTCGCTCAGCGTGCTCGGCATCGTGACCGCGGGATGGGCCTCGAATTCGCACTATCCGCTGATCGGCGCGCTTCGCTCCAGCGCGCAGATGGTCTCCTACGAAGTCGCCATGGGCCTGTCCGTCGTTTCGGTGATTATGATGACGAGCCTTCATGGCGTTGGCCTGTTCGGCGTAGGCGGCCCAGAAACCGGATCGACGGGCACGCTGAGCATGATCGGCATAGTCCAGATGCAGCAAGGGCAGCACGTCTGGTTCCTCTTCAAATTCTTCCCTCTCGGCCTCATCGGATTTGCCATCTTCGCCATCGCCATGGTTGCCGAGACCAACCGCGCTCCCTTCGACCTGCCCGAGGCTGAGTCCGAGCTGACCGCCGGCTTTCACACCGAATACAGCGGCTTCCGTTGGTCTCTGTTTTTCCTGGCCGAATACTCCGCCATGATCGCGGTCTCCTCGATCGCGGTGACGCTCTGGCTGGGCGGATGGCTGCGACCCTTTCCCAACTGGCTTCACGGCGAACGCTGGGATCAGATGTTCTCGTTTTTCCCCGGGCTCACGTTCTTGTTCCTGGCGGCGATCACGTTCTTCAACGTCGTCCGGATGCCCAAGCATCCGTTTTTCAGGATTCAGACCATCGGTCTCGCCGGATTCGGCGCTGTTCTCGGGCTGATCGGGCTCATCTTGCTTGTCCCGCAGGTGCGCGTCCGGGTTAGCGACATTTTCTGGTTCGCGGCCAAGGTGGCCGGGTTCATGTACCTCTATATCTGGTATCGTGGCACGTTCCCGCGTTACCGCTTTGACCAGCTCATGAAGGTGGGATGGAAGATACTTCTGCCGACCGGTCTGGCACTGTTGATCCTGACCGCCTGCGCGGCTTTTGCCGTGCCGCCCATCGAGGAGTGGCTGAAGAAAACTCTATGACTCCGGTAGCCACACCGTTCTTCTTTTACCTGCTCTCCGGGACCATGATCCTCGGCGGCATCCTGGTCATCACGCGCAAGAACGCGGTGCACTCGGCTCTGGCCCTGATCACGGCCCTGCTGGCGCAGGCGGGACTCTATCTGATGCTGTACGCCCCGTTCGTGGCCGGCGTGCAGATCATTCTCTACGCCGGCGGCATCATGGTGCTGTTCCTGTTCGTGATCATGCTGATCGCGATCGAGCGCAACATGAAGGAGCGCCAGTTCAACAAGCAATGGCTGGTGGGCATTGTCGCGGCCGCCGTGCTCGGAGGGTTGTTCATCGCGGTTTACACCAAGGGCGGGACGCTGTTCTCCTCCGGCCAGTTTGCTTACCGGGGCGCGTCTTTGTACGGCGGTGAAGCAGGCAACACGCAGGCCGTGGCCAACCTGCTGTTCGATCAACACACCGGGATGTACATGTTCTCCTTCGAAATCGCGTCCCTGTTGCTGCTCGTGGCGATCATCGGAGCGGTAGTGATGGCCAAGAAAAGGATTTGAAGGGAGCAATGAGCTTCGAGCTATGAGCTACGAGCACTCCACACTGGCAAACTGGTCTGCTCACAACTCAAAGCTCGCGGCTCGAAGCTGATGAACGCCATGCTCGACATCTCGACGCTGCACTACCTGGTGGTCGGCGCAGCGCTGTTTCTGCTGGGCGTCATCGGTGTACTCACGCGCCGCAACGTCGTGATCGTACTGATGTCGATTGAGCTGATCCTCAACGCCGTGAATCTGAACCTGGTCGCGTTCTCTCACTACTGGCAGGGAATGCGCGGCCCAGGATCGCTGCACGGCCAGGTTTTCGCAATTTTCGTAATCACCGACGCCGCCGCCGAAGCTGCGGTAGGCCTCGGCATCCTGATCGCCTTCTTCCGCAACAAGGAGACGGTCAACGTGGACGAAGTCAATCTGTTGAAGTGGTAGGAAAGGCAGTACCTAGTACCCAGTACCTAGTACCCAGTACTGACTTGTCATCCTGAGCGAAGCGAAGGACCTATGCAATCTCGCCGGCAGCAGAATGCATAGGGTCTTCGCTTCGCTCAGGATGACAAACGAAGACAACCAACGAAAGATGAAATGTTCTTTCTAGAATACATCTGGCTGATTCCGCTGCTGCCCGCCTTCGGCGCGGTGGTCATGTTCTTCTTCGGCCGCAAGCTGCAGAAGTCCACGGTCAGCGCGGTGTGCGTCGGTGTCGTCGTGCTGGCATTCATTCTGGCCTGCGGATGCGTGTTGCAATATAACGCGTGGGCCGAAACGCACAGTCATCAGCCGTATCAAAACATCATCTACACCTGGCTCGGTTCCGACAGCGGACATTTAACCTACTCCACCTACAGCGGCGCCCAGGCCAACTTCCAGGCTGACGCCGGATTCCTGCTCGATCCGCTGTCCGGCATCTGGCTGCTGTTCGTCACCGGCGTCGGCATGCTGATCCACATTTATTCGATCGGCTACATGGCGCATGAGGGCGGCTATTACCGCTTCTTCGGATATCTCAACCTCTTCATGTTCTCCATGCTCACGCTGGTCCTGGCCAACAACTACGCGCTCATGTTTGTCGGCTGGGAGGGTGTTGGGCTCTGCTCGTACCTGCTGATTGGTTTTTACTTTCAACGAAAGTCGGCCAGCGATGCCGCCAACAAGGCGTTCATTGTGAATCGCATCGGCGATGCCGGATTCATTCTCGGCATGTTTTTCATCGCCTGGTATTTCGGCTCGCTGCGATTTGTGGATGTCAATGCAGCAGCGCGCTCGGGACATTTTGCCATCGGCGATCCCATCATCACGGCCGCAACGCTGCTTCTTTTCGTGGGAGCCTGCGGCAAGTCAGCCCAACTTCCGCTCTACGTCTGGCTGCCCGACGCCATGGAAGGCCCTACGCCCGTCAGCGCTCTCATCCACGCCGCCACCATGGTCACGGCCGGCGTTTACATGGTCGCCCGCTCGAACGCGCTGTTCGTGCTCGCTCCAACGTCGATGAAGACGGTCGCTATCGTGGGCGCGCTGACTGCTATTTTTGCGGCGTCCATCGCCCTGGTGCAGAACGACATCAAGCGTGTCCTGGCGTATTCCACGGTCTCGCAACTGGGATACATGTTTCTGGCGCTGGGCGTCGGAGCCTTTGCCGCTGGTGTGTTCCACGTGTTCACTCACGCCTTCTTCAAGGCGTTGCTGTTCCTGGGCGCCGGCTCGGTCATCCACGCCATGTCGGGCGAGCAGGACATGCGCAATATGGGCGCGTTGCGCGATCGCATCCCGACGACCTATTGGACGATGCTGGTCGCCACGCTGGCCATCTCGGGCATTCCGCCGTTTGCCGGATTTTTCTCGAAAGACGAAATCTTATGGCAGACCTGGACCAGCGAAGGCGGCGCGTATCGCATCCTCTGGGGAATCGGATACATCACGGCCCTGATGACGGCGTTCTACATGTTCCGGCTCATCTACCTCACGTTCTACAGCAAGCCGCGCATGAGCCATGAAGTTGAGCACCACATTCACGAATCACCGGCATCGATGACGATGCCGCTGGTGGTTCTGGCGGTTATGTCCATCATGGCCGGATTTCTCGGGTTCCCGCGCAGCCTGGGCGGCTCCGACCGTTTTGCGCACTATCTTGATCCCGTCTTCGCGCGGGGCGAGGCGCATGTCTTGCGAGCGGAAGGTGAGGCCGGGCAGTTGGCGACGGGAAAGAGGGAAGAAGAGCACACCACGCCGACAGAATATCTGCTGATGTTCCTGTCGGTTGCCGCCGCGGGCGTCGGATGGTTCATGGCAGATCGTTCCTACGCAAAGGCCGACAAAGGCTACACTGAGCCGATCGCCGCAGCTGCGCCCCCGGTTTACAACACGCTGATGAACAAGTACTACGTCGACGAAGGCTATGACTACCTCTTCACCGGCCGCCGCAAGATAGGCAACGTGCGCCTTGGCGCCATGGGCGCGGGTGAAGCCAGTTCGTGGTTCGATGCAAATATCATCGACGGCGCGGTCAACGCCGCGGGGTGGATCGCGCGTCTCACCGGGACGATTTCGAGCTGGTGGGACAAGTGGATCATCGACGGCATCGGCGTCAACGGCCCCGCGATCCTGGCGCGCATGCTTTCCTATCCGGCGCGCCTGTTCGAGTGGGGCCTGGTGCAGTGGTATGCGCTGGTGATGACCGCCGGGTTAGTTGGTTTCGTGTTCTATTACGTGTATCACTGAGCTGCGAGCGATGAGCAATGAGCTGTGAGCATGCAAAGGCCGCGGTTGCTCACAGCTCATCGCTCACAGCTCATAGCTAACGACAATGTATAACCACATCCTCTCCATCATTCTCTTCACGCCGCTGATAGGCGCGATCCTGCTCTTGTTTGTCCCCAAAGACAACAAAGATGCCATTCGCTGGATCGCCAACATCTTCGCGCTCGGCGGCTTCCTGATCTCCCTGCCGCTGGTCCCCTGGTTCTGGGCGCTGCGCTTCGATTCCAGCCAGCAATTCCACTTCGTCGAAGGCGCGGCCAACAACTGGATTCCCACCATCGGCGCGGGTTACGTGCTCGGCATCGACGGCATTTCCTTCCTGCTGATCATGCTGACCACGCTGCTGGGCTGGATTTCGATCCTCTCTTCCTGGACCGCCATCGAGAACCGCGTCAAGGAATACTACATCTGGTTTCTGGTCCTGCAGACGGGCATGCTCGGGGTCTTCATGGCGCTCGATTTCTTCCTCTTCTTTGTTTTCTGGGAAGCCATGCTCGTGCCCATGTACCTGCTGATCGGCATCTGGGGAGGGCCGCGGAAACTTTACGCCGCCATCAAGTTCTTCCTGTACACGCTAGCTGGTTCGGTCCTGATGCTCCTCGGCATCCTGTTCCTCTACTTCCACCACCACGGTGAGGCTGGGATCTACACATTCAGCATCCCCGACCTCTATATAACTGCACCCCACATCTATTCGGACTACGGCCCCTACGCCGCCACGCTGCTCTTCCTCAGCTTCTTCTTCGCCTTCGCCATCAAGGTCCCAATGTTCCCCTTCCACACCTGGCTGCCTGACGCCCATGTGGAAGCGCCTACCGCAGGCTCGGTCATCCTCGCTGGCGTCCTGCTGAAGATGGGAACTTACGGCTTCATCCGCTTCTCGCTGCCGTTCTTCCCCGACGTTCTCACGCACGGGCGAGTGCGCTTCTGGGTGATGGTTCTTTCCGTGATCGCCATCATCTACGGCGCGCTGGTCTCGCTCATGCAGAAGGACATGAAGAAGCTTGTGGCCTACTCTTCTGTCAGCCACCTCGGCTTCTGTACGCTGGGCATCTTCGCGCTCTCACCACTCGGCCTGAGCGGCTCGGTGCTGCAGCAGATCAACCACGGCATCTCTACGGGCGCGCTGTTCTTGATCGTAGGCATCCTCTACGAACGCCGCCACACCCGCGAGATCTCCGAATACGGCGGTATCTCGAACGTGATGCCGATCTACGCCACCATCACCATGATCATGTTCCTCTCTTCGATGGGGCTGCCACTGCTCAACGGTTTCGTGGGCGAGTTCACCATCCTGCAGGGTACGTTCATGCAGAACGAAATCGCCGGGCACCCGGGCTGGTTCTGGGCGGCATGGGCCGTCCCCGGCGTGATCCTGGCCGCGGCGTATCTGCTCTGGCTCTACCAGCGTGTCTTCTTCGGCACGGTCACCAATCCGAAGAATGAGAAGCTGCACGACCTGACACCGCGTGAGGTCGCCACCTTCGTTCCGCTCATCATCATGGCCTTCTGGATCGGTCTTTATCCCAAGCCCTTCTTCCAGATTCTCCAGCAGCCCGTCAATCACCTGGTGGCCATGGTCAATCGCGACACGTCGCAGTCCGCGCCCGTGAGCGCCACGATACAACCCGCAACCTCCGCGCCCGCTGAGCCCGCGGCTCCCGCACCTGGTATGCAGGCCGCAGCAAAACTAAAACCTGCCGCCGCCAAGAGGACGAACTAGTGCCTGCGCTCGGAATGACGGGAACCGACTATCTGCTGGCTCTGCCCATCACTCTGCTTGCGCTCTTTGCTCTTGGCGTTTTGCTGATCGACCTGATGCTGCCCACGGAGATGAAGTGGGCCAACGCGGTCACAGCCTTCATCGGCGTATTGTTCTCGGCCGCCGGCGTGCTCAAGATTCAGCTCTGGTTTAATTCCATCAACTTGGGTCCTGCTCACGGCGTCCCCGCCTTGATGGGCACCATGTTCGTCGACCGCTTCGCCCTCTATTTCTTCTATCTGTTTCTGGCAGGCACGGCGATCGCGATTCTCATGTCGGTTAGCTACCTCGAAACCGAACACGAAAATCACGGCGAATACTACGCTCTGATGCTGCTTTCGGTCGCCGGCATGATGTGCATGGCCGCAGGCGCCGACGTCGTTCTCATCTTCATCGGCCTCGAACTGATGGCCATCTCGACCTACGTGCTGGTGGGATTCCTGCGCCGCGACCGCCGCTCCAACGAAGCTGCGTTGAAATATTTCCTGCTGGGAGCGTTCTCCTCGGGCATCTTTGCCTACGGACTCTCGCTGCTGTACGGCCTTGCCGGACACACCAGCCTGGCGATCATCGCGAACCGGCTCAACCAGATCATGCAGGATCCGCGCAGTGTCCAGTACAAGCCGGTGACCATCATCGCGCTGCTGACCACGATCACCGGCCTGCTCTTCAAGATCGCGGCCGTGCCCTTTCATCAGTGGGCGCCCGATGCCTATGAAGGCGCACCCACCAGCATTACCGGATTCATGTCTGTAGCCGTGAAAGCGGCGGGCTGGGCCATGCTCATGCGCATCCTGCTTTGGGGATTGCTCCCCATGCGCTCCTACTGGGTTCCGGTGCTCGTTTTCGTTTCCATCGCGACCATGACCGGCGCCAACTTCGCCGCGCTCACCCTGACCAACACCAAGCGCCTGCTCGCCTACTCCTCGATTGCTCACGTCGGTTACATGCTGCTCGGCCTGATCGCTGGCACGCCGCGCCCTGATGGACTCAACGGCGACGGCATCAAAGGCATACTGATCTACCTGCTGGTCTACACCTTCATGAACCTCGGCGCTTTCGGCGTGATTACCTCGCTGCGCCATCGCAACGTGATCGGCGACGAACTCGACGATCTCAACGGCCTCTACTCCCGCGCTCCGGTGGAAGCTGTGCTGATGCTCGTCTTCATGCTTTCGCTCGCCGGCATCCCGCCTCTCGCGGGATTCTGGGGCAAGTACTTTATCTTCCTCAGCCTGATCGAGACCGGCCATTACGCGCTGGCTTCTCTGGGCGTGCTGTATTCGGTCTTCGGGTTGTATTACTACCTGAAGATTGCCAACGCCATGTTCATGCGCCAGCCCGAAAAGGGCGAAGAGAGACTGCCGGTCAGCTACACCATGCGCGCCGCGTTAGGCATCACCGGCTTCGCCACGCTCTTCATCGGTATCATGCCCAACCGCTTCATCGAGCTGGTGAACTGGGCTCTGGGGATCGCGCAGAATCCCAGCGTCGCCCGGCTCACGCACTGAAAACAATCATGTGGAGACAGCCGCCTCGGCTGTCCGGGCGAAGCCGGGCCGCTCCTCCTTGGTTCGTGAGATAGAATCGCTTGCGCCGAGCCCCGACCGATGCCGCCTTCCACTCCACCCGACGACCAGAATTCCGAGCAGGAACGAAGCTTCTGGCTGCAATTCGCCCGCTACAGCCAACTGGCGTTCGCGCTGCCGGCAGCCACGGTCGTGGGATGGCTTATTGGCGCACTTCTCGACCGCTGGCTGCACACCACCTGGCTATACCTCGTCGGCATTCTGCTCGGCATCGTCGCCGGTTTCGTCGAACTGATTCGGACGGTCCTGCGCGACACGAAGTGAGATCGAGGCGAAGTCTTCGCCGTGGCGCGAGCTTCGCGTACCATGTCAGGTTGCGGCACCAATGCCTGATCCACTTCCAATCGAACCCACCGCGCTGCAAGCCGAGGCGGAGCACTTTTACTCTGGAGCTCTCGACCGCATCCGCCGCAGCATGATCGTGCTCGCCCCTCTGCTGACCGCGGCCGCCTGGTGGAGATTCGGCCTACGCCCGGCAGCCGGTTTCGCGTTTGGCTGTGCCATCGCGTACGTCAACTTCTACTGGCTGAAGCGCGTCATCAGCGCTTTCGCCGATCGCGCCACGGGCGCCGCCACGGTGCATTCCGCGCAGGGCATCGTCTCGCGCTTTCTGTTCCGCTACGTTTTGATGGCCGCCGGAGCCTATGTTATATTGACTGTTTCTCCCGCGAGCCTGAATGGCCTACTTGCGGGCTTATTTTTGCCCGTGTTGGCCATCGTCTGCGAAGCAGCCTATGAGCTCTACGCGGCGCTTGCTCGCGGAGTGTAGCAGCCCATGCCGGAACAACTCTGGTTCACCGAAATTTTGAATCATCTCTTCGCTGGTACAGTCGTCCAGCTGCTCCACCTTCTACGCATACCGATCAAGCAAGGGCACGAGGCAGCCCCGATCACGAATTCGCTGGCCATGGAAGTGCTCGTCTTCTTCTTCCTGCTGATTCTTTTTCTCCTTCTGCGCTCGCGCTTGTCGGTCGACGATCCCGGAGGTCTGCAGCACGTCTTCGAGAGCATTGAGGGATTCGTCAAAGACCAGAGCCACGAGATCATCGGCCATCACAGCGAGAGCTACACACCGTTCCTCGCCACACTCCTGTTCTTTATTCTTTTCTGCAATCTCATTGGAGTGATCCCAGGTTTCGAGTCACCGACGGCTGTGCCCATCGTTCCTCTGGGCTGTGCTGTTTGTGCCTTCATCTACTATCAGGCGCAGGGTTTCAAGCACGCCGGAATCAGCTACCTGAAGCACTTTGCCGGACCGATGCCCGCGCTGGCGCTGCTGATGGTTCCCATTGAACTCGTAAGTCACCTGGCTCGCGTGCTCTCGCTAACCATCCGTCTATACGCCAACATGTTCGCCGGCGATATGGTCACGTTTGTGTTTTTCTCGCTCGTGCCCATCGGAGTTCCCGTTCTTTTCCTGGGCTTGCACATCGGTGTATCGTTGTTACAGACCTATATTTTCGTATTGCTCACGACCGTGTACCTGCAAGGCGCGGTGTCTGAGGAGCACTGAAAAGAAGTACTCAGTACCCAGTACTCAGAAACCCCGAATTCTGAGTCCTGAGTACCTGGTCCTGAGCACTGAGTACTAGGTACTGGGTACTGTCCGCCAGCGTGAGGGCGTCTGCACGGGATGACGTCAACCACCCACTGGCACAATTCATGGAAGGAGCAACACAATGCGGAAACTAAGCAAGCTGTTCATGGCACTTTCCCTACTCTCGTTCGCTGTCCCGGCCTTTGCGCAGGGCGGAGCTGGGAGTGAAGTCAACTGGGTCGCTATCGCCTCCGGCTTCTCCATGGCGTTTGCCTCCGGCATCTGCGCTCTGGCGCAGGGCAAGGCAACTGCCGCCGCGGCCGAAGGGCTCGCCCGCAACCCGGCCGCTCGTCCCGGAATCCAGCTCGCGCTGATTCTGGGCCTGGCGCTGATCGAGTCGCTCGCGCTCTACACCCTGGTCATCATCTTCGCCAAGGTGAAATAGTTTTCGCCCGAGGCGAAGCATTCAAGAACACGAAAGCCTCTGCTGCACGCAGAGGCTTTTTTGTGTTTGAGCTAAGAGCTAAAGGCCAAGAGCTAAGAGCCGTTTCCCTACACCTTCCGCTCCCCGCCCCACTCCTGCCCTTTATTCTGCGGAACGCGGTTCATGGCCTCGACCAGAAGGCGGCGAAGCCGGTAGCGGCTTTCCAGGTCGGTGTCCACGATTTCGAAGCCGACTTCATTCACCCGCGCCCGGCGCAGCAGCACATGGGCGCGAAGCTTCGAGCGCATGCCCATCGAGATTTCCAGATCAGCCTCGGCGCCGATGCGCAGATTGTCTTCCTTCGTGCCCATGCCGCCGCCCAGGCTTAATTCGTGAATCATGATCCTCGACTTGCCCCACGAACTGCCGATGGTTGCCGCAACCGTCTTCGACAGCACCATGCGTTCGTAGCGGCGCTGCCGTACCCACGGGCAGGCCGGCGCCATATCGAGCGGCGCGATGGCCAGTTCGGCGGGCTCCAAACCGCTGTCGGCCAGCACCTGCGAACTGTAACGCGGATCGGTTTTCGACAAAGCCTGCGCGGCCGCAATCCGCAACTCGCGATGATGAACCCAGCCAAACGTCTTCTTCGCTTCCAGAATCTCGCGCAGCGTGGGCACCGCCTCGGCATCCTTCAATCGTCCCAGCGACTCGATCGCTTTGAGCTGAACGAACGCTGACCGCGACGCCGCGTTGCCCGGCTTGGCCATGGCAATCAGCGGCGGAGCCGCCGTCAGATCGCCGCTCATACCGATCTCGTCGACTGCCTCGGCCAGCACCAGCGGGTCGAGCACTTCGGCCAGTTCGAGCAGCGTGCGGCCGCGGTCGGGCGCTGCGCCATAGGCAATCTGCCGCACCACAATGTCGTGATAGAAGCGGTTCCACTCCGGCAGGCGCACCGGCAGCAGTTCCAGCAGCGTTCTCACATCGAGCCGGCTTACCAGCCCTACAGCGCTCGCTGCCTGCCTGGGTTGTCCCGTGCGCAGTATCTCGCGCAGCTGGGACAGGGCCGGAGATCCCATCTGCGTTACCAACTCGATCATGCGATCGCATTCATCGCGCCGCATGCAGCGGAAGAAGCGGTCGGCCAGATGTTCGGCGCCCGCCTGTGTGGTCCGCCGCAAAACCGCCAGCAGGTCTGGCGCGAGCGTTTCCTGTCGCAGCGCCTCCTCAATAAATTCCGGCAGCCGGTTCTCGACGCCCACCCGCGGGCGGAGATCGTTCATCAGCAGGGGACGCTGCACCCCCACCAACTCCATTCCGGCGCAAACCTCGTTTACCGCCGCATAATTCTTGGCCGCGCTGGCTTCCTGGCTCAAGCGCACGAATGCCGCGCTCAACATGCTCTGCAGTTCGGCGTCTTTCTCCGCGACCAGTTGCTCGCTGAGCTTGTGGATCGCCTGGCCCATGGTCTGTCCGCCCAGACGGGCGTACAGGTCGGCCAATTGGCTCAACCCGATGGCCGTTCTTCGCCGCGGTTCGGCATCCTTGGCGCTGAGGCACCCGGAGTAGTTATTCAAAATCTCAGCCGCGGTCTGATTGTCTTCGCGGTCGAGCAGCACTTCCACGAACTGGCGCAGGTTGCGCGGCGGCACGCACGGCGCCTCGTGCGAGAGCAGCACGCTCTTCTTGCCCGACTCCGGCACTTCCGACCAGAACATCCGGTCCAGGATGTCGGCGTGCGACTCCACCAGAATCCCGGCCTTCGACATCTTGTCTTCCTGCATCTTCAGAATCTGGCGCAACGAGTCCATCTGCCGGCTCATATGCTCCATCATCTGGTGCACAGCGTTGACCTTGATCTCGCCCTTCTGGTAGCGCTCCAGCGCGAAACGGATCGCCATGTGCTCGGCTGCCTTCATCAGCAGCGGCGTATCTTCCTGTTGCTGCTCCGTCGCTTTCGCGGCCAGGCTGCCCAGCAACTGCTGCAGGTTCAGCCGGGTATTGGGATCGGTTTCAATCAACTCCTTCTGTAGTTCTTCTTCTTTAGCCGACGGATCTTGCTGCACCTGCCCAAACCGTGTCAGCAGCCGGATGGCCTGAATGACTTCCTGTTCCTGCAGCGGAACGACACCGCCTGTCCATGCTGGAGCCGCACCCGCGGCTGTGCCGCCCGGAGTCCCGATGGGCGTACCTTCAGGAACCCACACTCCTTTGCCCGATCCCCTCAGACCATTCGGCACGCTGCCCAGCGGGACCATGGGAACACCCGTGCCCGCTCCCTGCCCGCCGCCTCCACCCCCGCCGCCGCCACCGGCGTTTGCGCCTTCCGCCGCGGCAATCAACTGCAGCAATTTTTGCGGATCGTTCAACCATTGCTTGAATTCCGGTCCCAGCGTCTGGGCCGCGATCTGCGCCGCAATGCTCACGTCGCCGGTCATGGGATCGGCAGCCACGAACTTCACTTCGTTGATCTTGATGGTGCTGTTCTGCTTGCCCGCTCCGAGCGCTTCCTTGATCTGCTTGGACACGTCCTGCGCTTTCGATCCCGCGACCGTGAAGGCGCGCACCAGGCGGATGAAGTCTTCTTCGGTGGTTTCTTTCGAGAAATGCAGGCTCGCCAGTCCTGCCGTGCTCAGCAGAGTTGCGAAACTGCGCTCGGCATTGCCGGTTTCGAGTGGAATCCCATCCAGCAGCAGTTTGTTGTCGGAGACGCCCAGCAGAAGCCCGCTGTCTCCGTTGGCGGGCAGCGCGTTCTGCAGCTCTTTCCAGGTGGTTTCAAACTGCGCTTCCGTGCGCTTGTGGTCGTAGCCGTACATCCGCGCGTACTTAATCAGGATGTTCAGGCTATGGACAAACGCGCGCGCCGAGGCTGTGCGTGCGCCTTGCGATGTATTCGTGCCGGAGATAAGGGACTCCTCGTAAACGCAGCTTTGAACTTCAAGGGTAAAGGGAAAAAGTAAGGTGTTAAACGTTACGGAGGTAATTGCCCCGTTTTAACCCGTGCCGGCAGTGTCCAGCAAAGCGTCCTGGTGCCGGTTGGCGCTATCCACATGGGCATTCTGTAGAATACAGACGGGCTTTGCTGGCCTGCCGACAGGCAATCCGTTGAAAACATCTGCCAAAACCACCGGCCTGCGTTACTGGATGCTGCGCGTGCTGGAAGAGTGCGGCCGCGTGGCCTCCGAGTTCAGTGCTGATCCTGTGCACGACTTGCGCGTCTCGCTGCGCCGCTGCCGCTCCATGGCCGATGGGCTGATGGCCATGGACCCCGATCCTGACTGGAAAGCCATGAAAAAAGCCGGCAAGCAGCTGTTCCGCAGCCTGGGCGAACTGCGCGACATCCAGATCATGGTGGAGTGGATCGACAGACTCCATCCCGCTCAAGCCAGTGTGGGCGCGGCCGACCCGCCCGCGCCATCGGCGGCAAAGTTTGCGGAATCAGCAGACGAGGCTCGCTCTACCAAACTCGCGGTGAGTGATCCAACCGATCCCGCCGCCCACGCCTTGCTCGGCATCCTCCGCGACCGTGAATCTGAGCAGAAGCACAAGGCTCGCGCAGCTCTCGAAGCATTCGACGCTAAACAATGGAAACAGTGGAGCAAGGCTCTGCCCCAACGCGCGGCCCATATTCGTCCTGGCGGCGCGGTCTTCAAGCATCTGGCGCTGGAGCGCTGGACCGCCGCCCGTGACCTGCACAACCGCGCCATGCGCAACCGTTCCCAGGTTGCGTTCCACACGCTGCGCATCGGGATCAAGCGTTTCCGCTACATCGTGGAGAACTTCCTGCCCGTCGAGCACAAGGCATGGAGCAATGACCTGAAGCACATGCAGGACTTGCTCGGTGAGGTCCACGACCTGGACGTTCTTTGGGCCACGGCGCTCGCGTGTCGCGTCTTTCCGGATGAGGATTCCCGCAAACGCTGGCATGCGCTCATCATCGAGGAGCGGACGAGGCGGATCGATGAGTACAGAAAAACCATGGTCGGCCCGGATTCGCTGTGGAATATATGGCGCGCCGGATTGCCCCAAGGCCAGCAGATTCAGGCGATTGCCACGCGCCGCATCAAGCTGTGGGCGAAGGCGCTCGACCCCGACTTTGCCCACTCCGAACACGTCGCCCGCCTGGCACTGGAGCTTCACGATGGCCTGAACTCCCGCGGATTACTGGGTCCGATAAACGGAGCAGCCGCCGATTTGCGTTCCAGCCTCTATCTGGCCGCGCTTCTGCACGACGTCGGCAAGGCGAAAGGGGACAAGGGACATCACAAGGCGTCGCTGGACTTGATCCGGAGCCACGGCAATCCCCTGGGATGGCAACCGGAGACCATGCAGCGCGCTGCCGTGGTGGCGCGTTTTCACTGCGGAGCGCTGCCTACGCGAAGTCACAAGATGCTGCGCGACCTCCTGCCTGACGAGCAGAAGATCATCATCCGCATGGCGGCGGTCCTCCGTCTGGCGAATGCGCTGGATGCCGCGCACGACGGCCACATCCGTCGTATCCAGATCGAAAACGCGCGCACACGCGGTCCCCGCTCAAACGGCTTCCTGCGCAAGCCCGCAGGCCTCGCCAGGAACGAAGCCCTGGTCATCGCCGCCGAGGGATTTGTGCCGGGCAGTCCGACAGCGCAAGCCATCGCCGCCGAGCGCTACCTGCTGGAAACTGTCCTGCACCGGCCGGTAGTGGTAAAGGCGCTGGCCCATCCCCGCGTACGAGCCGCGTGAAGTCCTCTGTGCTCCCCTGTGTCCTCTGTGGTGAAAAGCTCTAAGCCGGAAGCCTCCCAGTCACTATCCCGGAGCACGATCCCGCGCTAAAACGAAGAGCACGATGACCCACGCTCACTTGGTCGAAAAAGCCGTGCGCTGGCTGCGCTCCTACCGCTGCGGCGTGGTGCTCTCCGAGCAGGCCTGCGTCAGCGGAGAAATGCCCGACGCCATCGGCTGGAAGCGGGCTTCTCACTCGGTTCTCATCGAGTGCAAGGTCACGCGCGCTGACTTCCTCGCGGATCGTGACAAACCCTTTCGCCAGAAGCCGGAGCAGGGTGTCGGCTGCGAACGCTTCTACCTGACGCCAGACGCTGTGCTGAAACCGGAAGAATTGCCGGCGGGCTGGGGGCTTTTGGAATATCGCCGTGGCCGCATCGAGATGCTGCGGTTGTCGGCGAAGAACCTGCGCACCGCCAAGGGATTCGGCTATGAAATGAATCTGTTGCTCGCCAGCTTGCGCCGGGTCGAGGTGCGCATCGAGCCGCAAAGCATCACCGACTTCCTCAAGTGGAAAAATCGTATGGCCGAATACAATCGCGGCACGCTACCCGAAGGACTGACCGCCGCCGACGAGGAAATGAACGGTTTCCTCGAACCTGAGCCCAGCTGTTGAGCTGCAGCCCGCAAGTCCTTGGCAAACGAAGAAAACCGGGCTGGTTGGCCCGGTTTCTGGTGCGTCGAGAGGATGCGGTTACATCGACTCTCGGCGCGACTGGCCGCAGTTTTCGCTGGCCAGTCATAACTCGCTGGCAAATTCGACAGGGCTGTCCCCGCACGCATCCTGCCACGGATGGACTTCAAGTGTAGCCACGGGGAAGTGATCGTAACTGATTGATTGTAGGCATCTTGTGATTTTTAGCGCCGCCGCTGCAGGCCGGAGTTGCAGGCGCACTCCCTGGCCCTCGGCAAACTCTTGCACAGTTCTGCACAGGAAGTTGTGCACAGACTCGGGATTCCAGCCCGCCGGCCTAGGAACTCCCGTGGGCGCGTTTGTTCCGCTATAATTCCCGCCAACTCATGCCTCTGACTTGCGGTACGCGCTTGGGGCCCTACGAAGTGATCTCGCCTGCGGGCGCTGGCGGGATGGGAGAGGTCTACCGGGCCCGCGACACGCGCCTCGAGCGCACCGTCGCCATCAAGATTTTGCCGGAGCATCTGTCTTCCAATCCTGAAGCCAAACACCGCTTTGACCGCGAGGCGCGGGCCATCTCGTCGCTCAACCATCCCAACATCTGCACGCTCTATGACGTGGGTCACCAGGACGGGACCGACTATCTGGTGATGGAATTTCTGGAAGGGGAGACTCTGGCCGACCGGCTGATGAAAAGCCCGCTGGCTGCCGACCAGGTGCTGAAGTACGGGATCGAAATCTGTGACGGACTGGAGAAAGCGCATCGCGGCGGCGTGACGCATCGCGATCTGAAGCCGGGCAATGTGATGCTGACCAAGACCGGGGCTAAGCTCATGGACTTCGGTCTGGCTAAGCCAAGTTCGCAGTCGGGCGCGCCCGATTCGGCTCTCACGCTGACCAGTCCCATAGCGAGCCGTCCGCTGACGCAGGAAGGCATGATCGTTGGAACCTTCCAGTACATGTCTCCGGAGCAGATCGAAGGGAAAGAGGCCGATGCGAGGAGCGACATATTCGCCTTGGGTGCGGTGCTGTATGAGATGGCGACAGGCAAGCGTGCGTTCGAGGGGAAGAGCACGACCAGTGTGATCGCGGCAATTCTGGAACGAAATCCGGCTCCCATTTCCGCGGTGCGGCCGATGTTTCCGCGAGCGCTGGACAGCGTGGTCAAGACCTGTCTGGCGAAGGATCCCGATGAACGCTGGCAATCGGTACGGGACCTGAGAACAAACCTGAAGTGGATCGCAGAAAGTGACGGCGCAGGCGTATCTTCGGCGGTGAAGCACAACCCGTGGCCCGAGCGCGCCGTGTGGATGCTGGCTTTGGCATTGCTGTGCACCGTAGCATTTATTGCTGCCGGACATTCTCACACCCCGGCAGCCGGCGAGACCGTTCGTTTTTCGGTCAATCCTCCGGAGAAAGCAGTTTTTTCGGGACCTCCGAACCTGACGGTACCTGTGCCTCAGTTCGCTCTCTCCCCGGATGGACGCACCATAGCGTTTGTCGCGAACTCATCCGGAGCCGATCCTGTGATCTGGATGCGTTCCATCGACCAGGTGACAGGCCGCCCACTGCCTGGCACGGAACACGCCCAAAATCCGTTTTGGTCTCCGGACAGCCGCTGGATCGGATTTTTTGCCGAAGGCAAACTGAAGAAAACTCCCGTCGCGGGCGGACCCGTGCAGGTACTAGCCGACGTTGCGGACGCCTTCGGCGGATCGTGGGGAGCAGACGACAACATCATTTTCGCAAAACTGAGCAGCACCATTTTCCGGGTTTCATCCGGGGGAGGAACCGTCACCTCGGTGACGAATTTGGACTCCGTCCAGAAATCGCATCGTTGGCCGCAGTTCCTCCCCGACGGCCGTCACTTTTTCTTCCATGTCCAGGGTGGCGAGCCCGAACATCATGGTATTTATGTCGGCTCTCTCGACGGAGGAACCGGGAAATTTCTCCTGCGTACTGAAAGCAGTGCTGTGTATGCCTGGCCGGGCTATTTGTTGTACGTGGAAGGGGACACGCTCCTGGGGCAGGCGTTCGACGCCGCGCATCTCGAACTCAGAGGCGAACCGTTTACAGTCGCCGAGCATGTGGGCCGCTCGACTGGCTTCAACATCGGTGTCTCAGCTTCCGGCACCGGCATGCTGGCATACGCTGCAGCGATGTTGCAGCGGGGCCGCTTGACCTGGTTCGACCGTGCCGGCAACTCGCTCAATGCGGTCGGGGTGGAGGGCGACTACAGCGATTTTCGGCTTTCCCCCAGTGGCGAGACGCTGGCCGTTTCGCTCGTCGATCCTAAGGCGTGGAACCCCGATATCTGGCTGATCGACCTGATGCGGGGCGGACCGTCTCGCTTCACGGTCGGGTCTTCTCTCAGCGCTGCGCCAGTATGGTCACCCGATGGAGCCAAGATTGTCTTCCGGACGAATCGAAACGGGCAGACCGAGTTGTACGCGAAAAGCGCCGGGGGTGGCGGCAACGAGGAAGTTGTGCTCAACTATGAAACCCAGCATGCGGCCGGCATCGACTCGCCTAATTTCGTTTGTTCCGACTGGTCCCCGGATGGGCGCTATGTGATTGCCAGCGTTCCTCAGCAGATGACGGGTGACGACCTCTGGCTGATTCCCATGGTTGGCGATAAGAAACCATTCAAATTTCTCGGACCACCGGCGGATCAGATCCACGGCAACTTCTCGCCCGACGGCCACCTTGTGGCCTACACTTCGAATGAGTCGGGCCGGTTTCAAGTCTATGTCCAGACCTTTCCGCTCTCGGACCGGAAATGGCCGGTCTCCACCGACGGTGGATACGAACCGCGGTGGCGCGGCGACGGTCGCGAAATCTACTATCTTTCCGAGGATCGGAAACTCATGGCGGTCTCGGTCGGCGCCGGACCGGCATTCGCGGTGCCCAAAATGCTGTTCCAGACGCGAGTGCCGGAAGGTGTAACTTCGCGGCGGACGCATTACGTCCCCAGCCGCGACGGCCTGCGCTTCCTAGTCAACACGCAGACCGCGGACACAATGCCAAACCCGATCACGGTCGTGCTCAACTGGCAGGCGGAGCTGAAGAAATGACGCTAAGCGCTGGCGCCAAGCTCGGGCCGTATGAAGTGATCTCCGCCGCCGGCGCTGGCGGAATGGGAGAAGTGTATCGGGCGCGCGATACGCGTCTCGACCGCACGGTTGCCATCAAGATTTTGCCGGAGCATCTGTCTTCCAATCCTGAAGCCAAACACCGCTTTGACCGCGAGGCGCGGGCCATTTCGTCGCTCAACCATCCCAATATCTGCACGCTCTATGACGTGGGTCACCAGGACGGGACCGACTATCTGGTGATGGAGTTTCTGGAAGGGGAGACACTGGCCGAGCGGCTGAGGAAGGGGCCGCTGGCTCCCGAACTGGTGTTGAAGTACGGAATTGAAATTTGCGAGGGGCTGGAGAAAGCGCATCGCGGCGGAGTGACCCATCGGGATCTGAAGCCGGGGAACGTGATGCTGACGAAGACCGGCGCGAAGCTGATGGACTTCGGTCTGGCAAAAACTGCGACGGCAAGTGCGACGCCGTCTTCAAGCTTGACCATGACTCTTTCCGGTCCTTCGGCGGATCAGCCCCTGACGGTGCGGGGAACGGTGGTCGGGACGTTCCAGTACATGTCTCCAGAACAGCTCGAAGGGAAAGAGGCAGACGCGCGCTCCGACATTTTCGCGCTGGGCGCGGTGCTGTACGAGATGGCGACAGGGAAGCGTGCGTTCCCAGGGAAGACGCAGGCGAGTATCGTGGCGGCGATACTGGCGTCGGAGCCGCAGCCGATCTCGGTCGTGCAACCGATGTCGCCTCCGGCTCTGGATCGTGTGGTAAAGGTTTGTCTGGCGAAAGATCCGGACGAACGCTTTCACTCGGTCCATGATTTGAAGGTGCAATTGAAGTGGATCGCGGAAGCGGGATCGCAAGCGGCAGTTGCAGCGCCCATCGCGGGGCCAAGGAAAAATCGGGAGCGAATTTTGTGGGGTGCGCTGGCATTGCTGTTGGCTGGGTGCGCGGCGCTGGCGGCAATGCACTTCGGGGCGGCGAAGACCGAGCGGCAGGTAATCCACGCCTATATTCCGCCGCCAGAAAAATCCACGTTTGCTTTTATCGGGGACCATACGGGTCCGGTCGTGATTTCGCCGGACGGCACGCGGCTGGTGTTTGCGGCGCTCGGTCCGGATGGAAGACAGATGCTGTGGCTGCGGCCGCTGGAGGCTGCGTCCAGCCAGCCGTTGCCGGGAACGGTGGACGCGGCGTATCCCTTCTGGTCTCCGGATAGTCGTTCCATCGGATTCTTCGCCGAGGGCAAGCTCAAAACGGTCGGAGTAGCTGGGGGACCGGCGCAGGTACTTTGCGATGCTCCAGACGGACGCGGCGGAAGCTGGAGCCGCGAAGGCACGATCGTTTTTCCGCCCAACTTCAACGGGCCGCTGTATCGAATCTCCGCTGGCGGCGGCACGCCCGTGCAACTGACGGAACTTGATCCCTCCCAGAACGAGGTCAGCCATCGCTGGCCGCAATTCCTGCCGGATGGCCGCCACTTTCTTTTTTTTGTTAAGACCCGGCAGGAAACAGCCTCAGGTGCCTATGTAGGATCCATAGACAGCAAAGAGAAGAAGTTGCTGTTTCACAACCCCTCGAATTTGGTTTACGCCGCACCCGGGAGTCTGCTCTTTGTGCGGGAGAACGCATTGGTGGTGCAGGCCTTTGACTACAAGCGCCTGAGCCTTGGTGGGGACGCTGTACCCATCGCGCAAGGCATTTTGGTGAACGCGCCGTATGGCCGGGCTATCTTTTCGGTTTCCGACAACGGAGTTCTTGCCTACGGTGGCGCTCCCAGCACGGCGGAGCCCACGCGGCTGCGCTGGCTGGACCGAAGCGGGAAGCAGATCGGTGCGGTGGGCGATCCCGGCATGTACGTGAATCCGCGCCTTTCGCCCGACGGGACCAAGCTGGCGGTCGGAATTGCCGATGCTGCGAGGGCGGCGACTGACATTTGGATCTACGACCTGCTGCACGGAAGCAAGACCCGGCTGACATTTGCTGCCTCGCTCAACTTCTCGCCGATCTGGTCGCCAGATGGCAGCCAGGTTGGTTTTAGCTCCAACCGCAAGCAGGGATACCCGCAGTTATATCGCAAGGCCGCGAACGGCGAAGGCAGCGACGAGTCACTGCTGGCTTCGAATACTACCGACAATCCCGACGACTGGTCCCCGGACGGGCGATCGATTCTGTATGAGCCGAATCCAACGGTAGCCGAGCTTTGGCTTTTGCCTGTGTCCGGCGAGCGCAAGCCTGTAGTGTTCCTCGGCGGGGAGGGCGGTACTCAACCCGGAGAAGGAGCATTCTCACACGATGGCAAGTGGCTGGCCTTCACCGAGTACTCGGCCGGGAAACGAGAGGTCTACATTACCTCGTACCCCGGCAGAACCGGGAAGTGGCAGGTTTCCGTGGCCGGAGGCCACTACCCGCGTTGGCGGGGTGATGGCAACGAATTGTTTTTCCTAGGAGCAGATAACGCCACCATAATGGCGGTCGATTTGGATCTGAAGCATGCAGTCCCACGCATCGGGACTCCTGAGGCGTTGTTTCCCGTGCACCTTGCGCTTGTGACCTATCAAAATCGATTGGGATCGGCTTGGGATCCGTTTGATGTGTCTGCCGACGGGAAGCGCTTCCTGGTGAATTCGCCGGATCAACCGCAGGCGGCTGAACCGATCAACGTAGTCGTGAACTGGGACGCGGAATTGAAGAAATGACGCCGAGTAGCAGCCACGAGTCGGCAGGCTGCGCGATAGCAAAAGGAGGGCTAGACTTCCCGCCGGCCTTCCATGGCCTTGAGCATCGTGATCTCGTCGGTGTATTCGATGTCGCTGCCCACCGGGATTCCCATAGCGATGCGCGTGACTTTCACTCCCGTGCCTTTGAGTTGCTGCGAAAGATAAACTGCGGTTGCTTCCCCCTCCACCGTGGGATTGGTGGCGAGGATCACTTCGTCGACGTTGCCCGCGTCCACGCGCGAAATCAGGTTCGAGATGCGCAATTGATCCGGGCCGATGCCGTGCAGCGGTGAAATCGCTCCGTGCAGCACGTGGAACACGCCGTTGAAGTGCTTGGTCTTCTCGATGGCAGCGATGTTGGTGGGCTCTTCGACCACGCAGATGAGGCGCTGGTTGCGCGTGGGGCTGGTGCAGTAGATGCACGGATCGACGTCGGTAATGTTGTTGCACACCGAGCAGAGCCGGAGGTTCGCCTTCACGTCACGCACTGCGGCCGCAAGCGCCTCGGCGTCTTCATCGCTCGAGCGCAGGATGTGAAACGCCAGCCGCTGCGCGCTTTTCGCGCCAACGCCCGGGAGCTTCTTCAATTCGTCAATCAACCGCGACATGGGTTCGGCGAATTTGGACATGAGGAATCAGAAATTGAGTAATTGGGTAATTCTGTAATTGAGTAATTGAAAAACCGGCAGGGGTATCGTGACTTCGGCTGAGTTTCGCGATCCAAATTCCCCAATTACCAAATTACACAATTTCTCAATCCTTCAGAGTCCCGGAATGCCCAACCCGCCCAGCATCCCGCCCACGGTCGATTGCATCTGAGTGTCCACCTTGCGCGCGGCTTCGTTGACGGCGGCGAGAATCAAATCCTGCAGCATCTCCACGTCGCCCGATTTCACGGCTTCCGGATCAATGCGCAGACTGAGCAGTTGCTTGCGGCCATCCATCTTGGCCGTCACGGCGCCCCCGCCGGACGCAGCTTCCACCACCGTCTCCTGCATTTTCTTCTGCAGCGAGTCGTACTGCGCCTTCGCTTTCGACATCAGCTCTTGCAGGTTGAAACCGCCCATAGAAATTTGTAATCGGGTAATTGGGTAATTTGGTAATTGAAGAATCTGGCTTGCCGGCTCGGCAGTCAATTGCTCAATTTCCCAATTTCTCAATTCCCCAACTACACAATCCTCCTCACCGTTTTTCCTTGTAATCAATCACCGTGCGAATCTGCGCCCCGAATTTTTCCTGCATGCGGCGCACCACCGGATCCTGTTCGGCCCGGCTGCGGCCGCCGGCGATCGGGGGTGGGGCGACAGACCCGTTGGATTTGTTTTCTGGCGGAACTGCCGCGCCCGGAATCACCTTCAGCTTGATGGCGCGGCCCAGCACTCCACTGGCGGAAGCGATGGCCAAACGCTTCGCCTCCGGCCCTAACGACATATCCACCACAGTCTGGGACGCCGCCACCTTGATCATCAGCTCGCCCCCTTGCACACTCCATTCCCCCTCCGACAGCAACGACGCAAGTACTCGCTGATTGCCGTCGGTGAGAGCCTGAAGCACGGCGGATTGCAATTTCTCCATCTCAGGAACAGCGGAAGCGGCCGTCTCGGCTTGGGGCTGCGGCTCCCGATCCCGGGTGTAGCTCGCCGGATCTCTTCGGGCGGGGTCGAGCGCCGCGGAGCCCAGAATCACAGGTTCGGTCTGGCCGGAGGCGGCGACGATGCGCGGCCCGGGCGCGGAAACCGGGTCGCTGGGGCCCTCCTGCCGGGGCGTGCCCTTTCGCGCCGAGTCCGCTGCAAACGGGCTGACGTAGTTGGAGCGGGCGGCAGGCATTTCCGATCGTCGCGCATCCGTGCCCGACTGACTGCCGGACTGACTGCTGACTATCGTTGGCTTCGCTGCAGGTCTTTGTCCTGCCGACCCTGCCGCTTCGCTCAGCAGTTGCTCGATCGGCAACAGCCTCTGCGCATGAGCCATTTTCAGCAGCCCGAGCTCCAGATGGAAACGCTGTTCCTGCTTGTATCCCAGTTCACTATGCGTGCGCAGCATGATCTGCAGATGGCGCGTCAGATCTTCCTCGCCGAACAAGTCGGCGACGCGGGCCACGCGCTCGCGTTCTTCGCTGGATATCTGCAGCAGGGCGGACTCCTTGCCGGCGATCTTTGCCACCGTCGCGTTGCGCAGGAACCGGACCATCTGCCGGGCAAAGTGCGTGGGGCTATGGCCTTCACCAATGAGGTGGTCAACCTGCTTGAGAACCTCCTCGCTCTTGCCTTCCGACACCGCCTGCATCACCTGCTCGAGAATATGCGCAGGCGCGGCCCCGACCAGATTCCGCACCGACTCGGCGGTGAGTTTGCCGCTCGACGAAGCGATGGCCTGATCGAGAATCGACAAAGCATCGCGCATGGAGCCGTCGCCGGCTTCGGCAAGCAGGGCGAGGGCATCGTTGTCAGCTTCGATTTTCTCCCGCGAGACGAGATCCCGCAGCTGGCCCACGATGTCGTCAAATTTGACCGCGCGAAAGCTGAAATGCTGGCAGCGCGAGCGAATCGTTTGCGGAATGTCCTCGGGCTGCGTGGTCGCCAGCATGAACACGATGTGGTCAGGCGGCTCTTCCAGCGTTTTCAGCAGCGCATTGAAGGCAGCGTCGGTGATCTGGTGCGCTTCATCGAGAATGTAGATCTTGAACCGGTCGCGCGCCGGCCGGTAGCGCGCCGCCTCGCGCAGTTCGCGGATTTCGTCGATCCCGCGGTTTGTGGCGGCGTCGATTTCGATCACGTCCACCGCGTTCCCCGCGCGAATCTCAGTGCAGGATTCGCACACGCCGCAGGGCTCGGCAACAGGCTTGTCTTTGGAACGGCAGTTCAGCGCCATGGCCAGAATCCGCGCCACGGTGGTCTTCCCGATGCCGCGGTGGCCGCTGAAAATGTAGCCGTGGGCGGTACGCCCCTGTTCGATGGCGTTCTGCAGCGTGCGGGTTACGTGCTCCTGCCCGATGACTTCGGAAAACTTCTGCGGACGATACTTGCGGGCCAGGACGGTATAGCTCATGAGCGAGAAGAGACGATTATACGGGATGCCTGGGGCGCTGTCCCGAGCGCGTCGCGCAGCGCTGGACGCACCCGATGCCCGGGAATGCAGTTGACGCCCGGGGTTGCGCCCCAGCGTGGCAAGCGGTAGGCTGGTTCGTCAAGAACTGGTGCGTCAAGAACATGTGCGGATGGCGGCCGAAGCGCAAACTGTCGGGCGGCCGCAAGGAGCGTTGTCATGCAACTGAAACTTGCCAAGCGAACCGTGGACGGAATTCTGGCCATCGGATGCAGTGGCCGGATTGTGTTCGGCGAAGAGTCATCCCTGTTGCGGGATGAAGTCAAGAAAGCCGTTCAGGAGGGCACCAAGCGCATCGTGCTTAACCTGGGCGAGGTGAACTACATCGATTCGGGCGGGCTGGGCACGCTGGTGGCACTGCACGCCACGGCGCACAACGCTGGCGGCACCATCAAGCTGGCCAACCTGACCAAGCGTGTGGGCGATCTGCTGCAGGTCACCAAGTTGCTGACCGTGTTCGAGGTGCACAACTCCGAGTACGACGCGTTGGAAGCGTTCCGTACCGCCGCGTAAGGCCCAGGCCCACTTCTCGCTCGAAGGGACGCGGGAAGTTGGGCCACGTCACTTGTGTTTTTCGTTCCGACCTGAAACCCCTGCATGCTGCTGCGAATCTTCTTTGTGTTATGCCTGGTGGTGAGCGGCAGCGGTCGAGTGTCCGCGCCGGTGGCGCTGGCGATTGGCCTGCTCTTCGGGCTGACGCTGTCGCATCCCTACCCCAACGGAGCCAGAAAAATCTCGAAAGTTTTGCTGCAAGCCTCGGTCGTGGGGCTCGGATTTGGCATGAACCTGCACGACATCCTGCGCGCCGGGCGCAGCGGATTCCTCTATACCATGCTGGGCATCGCGGTCACTCTGGCCACGGGCATGGGGTTCGGACTCGCGCTAGGGGTGAAACGTATCCCGGCATTTCTTATTTCAACCGGCACGGCGATTTGCGGCGGCAGCGCGATCGCGGCCGTGGGCCCCATCACGCAGGCCAGCGATGAGGAAATGGCGGTTTCCCTGGGCACGGTATTCGTGTTGAATTCAGTGGCGCTGCTGGTCTTCCCTTCGATTGGGAGCGGGCTGAAGCTCACGCAATCGCAGTTTGGATTGTGGGCGGCACTGGCCATCCATGACACCAGTTCGGTGGTCGGCGCAGCTGCCAAATACGGAGCGGCGGCGCTGGCCATTGCCACCACGGTAAAGCTGACGCGGGCGCTGTGGATCGTTCCCGTGGCGCTGGCGACCGCACTGGTGCGCGGCGCCAAGGCCACAGTCAAAGTCGAATGGCCGTGGTTCATCGGGCTATTCTGTCTGGCCGCCGTCTGCAACACGTATTTGCCCGGCGCCGCCCATGCTTACACCCTCGCCGCGAAAGTGGCGAAGCTGGGATTGACCGCGACGCTGTTTCTGATTGGCAGCGGAATTTCGCTGGCGACGGTGAAGCAGGTTGGGCATCGGCCATTTCTTCAGGGGATTCTGTTGTGGCTGATGGTCTCGATCGGATCGCTGTGGCTGATTCGCGCCGGCTGTATCGGACTATGATCGCACTATGAAGGCGAGCAAAAAGAAAAAGTCACCAACCAAGGCAGGAAACTTGCGCCTGCGAATTGAGCGAGCCATCCGCGCGATTCCGCGCGGGAAGGTCTCGACTTACGGTGCAGTTGCGCGTGCCGCAGGGTTTCCCGGCGCAGCCCGGCAAGTCGTCGCCATCTTGCGTCACAGCTTCGGCCTGCCCTGGCAGCGCGTGCTGGGCGCCGGCGGCGCGATCAAGCTGCAAGGCGATTCGGCGATGGAACAACGCTTCCGCCTTGAGGCTGAGGGCGTGCGCTTCCGCGGCCGCAAAGTGGATATGAAGGCGCACGAGTGGAAGTTCGGGCGCAAGAGATAACGCTACGCGTCCCAAGGACTGACGACCAAACGCCAACGGCTATCGGCGAACGACCAACGACGGGCGACCAATGACCGACGACTAACGACCAACGACTAACGACGGCTCTTGAACTGCTCGTCAATCTCCACCTGATATCCCGTGACCATTTTGTTGGTCTCGTTGGCCATGCCCACGACCGCCATCAGTTCCTTGAACATGGCGTCGGTCATGCCTTTTTTCTGCGCCGAGGCGGTATGCGAGGCGATGCAGTAGCCGCACTGGTTGGTCACGCTGACCGCGATGTAGATCATTTCCTTGGTGAGCGGGTCGAGCGCGCCGGGCGCCATAATCTGCTTGATGTCTTCCCAGGTGCGCTTCAGCGTGGCGGGATCGTGCGCGATCGCCTTCCAGAAATTGTTGATCCAGTCAGTTTTGCGCGTGGCCATGATGTCGTCGTACACCGCGCGCACTTCCGGGCTGGCGTCTTTGTATTCGATAAGGCCAAGGGTGGACATGGGATCTCCAGGATAATTCCACCACGGAGGCACGGAGCCACAGGGAAGACGTTTCTAGATTTTGTTCTTCTCCGTGACTCCGTGTCTCCGTGGTAGATGTGGTTTTTGTGCAGGAAGCTACTTCGGCAATTCGCCGTTCAGCAACTGCTCCAGCGCCGCCGCCGGGACGCGCACGCCCACATAGAACTGCCCGAACAGCGCATACACGGCACTGACTTCGTCGAAGCGCATCTCGTAGATCAGCTTTTTGAACACCAGCGGATCGTCAGCAAACAGGTCGACGCCCCACTCCCAGTCATCGAAGCCGATCGACCCGGTGATGATCTGCTTCACCTCACCCGCGTAGCGCCGGCCGACCAGTCCGTGCTCGCCCATCTGCCGCGCCCGCTCCTCGATGGGCAGCGTATACCAGTTCTTGTCCTCGCCGCGCCGCCGGTCCATGGGATAAAAGCAGGCATAGCGATTGGGCGGAATCTGCGGGAAAAGCCGCGGCTGCATGGCTTCTCTGTGCCGCGCCAGCTTGCACTCGATCTCGGCCTTCCACTGGTCCGAGTGCGGCTCAATGCCCTGGTCGCGCAGCTCTTTGTAAATCTTGAGTGTGGAATCGTAGAGTCCCAACTCGATGATCGACAAATACGACGTGGTCGACTCGAGATAGTCGCTCAGTCGCAGATTCGCGAGCTTAAGCTCCGCCTGGTTCAGCGCGACAAACGACTCGCGGAAGTGGATCAGCATCAGGTCGCCCTTGTGTCCGATGAGCGAGTAGAGCGCAGACTGGCCGGGGGAGTGCTGCTCCATTTCCGAGAGCATAGATGCCGCTTCGGCGGCAACAGCAGACCTCTCGCCCGCCGGCAGCGCCCTCCAGGCCGAGCGCCGGAAGCGCATCATCTGGTGCAACACGCTGTAACCTTCCGTGGTCAGCGGGACCGCGGGCAGGTCCGCCGCAATGTCGGGGCGAGGATGGTGTGTCGTAGTCATCAGTGCCTCATTTGGAGCGCGCCGGGGCGCAAAGGGATATTGTACGCGGTGCACCCGGCGATGAGCGATGGCTCAGTGTGAAGTCTACCCGCCTGCGATATAACTAATATCCATGCGCAGATTGTCTCTCGTGGCATCGATGGCATTGCTGGTCTCGCCGCTCCTCGCACAAGGCAAGCGCCTGTGGGTCTTGCGCGCTCCCGGCGAGATGGTCGAGTACGACACCTCCACGTTCACGGTCAAACAAACGGTGAAGGTTCCGGCCGAAGCGTTGCAGTCGCCCGCCAACATCGAGGTAAACCGCCTGGAACAGATTCTGTTTGCCCCCGCCGTGTCGTTGCCGTTAGGCGAAGAAGACGTTCAAAGTCCCCACAAAGTGTGGATCTGGAATGGGCACGCCGCGGCCACCATCGATCAGGGTGTGAAGCGAGAAGTCGCCACCACGGGATCGAATCAGGCGGTGACCGAGTCCGCGCCCTCGCCGCACCTGTCCACTGACGGCCGCCACCTGTTCTGGTTCGCCAATCAATCGCGGCGGCTGCAGCGCGAAGGTGTGGACCTGTCCGTCACTACCACGTGGCAGGCCTGGCAGACAGATTTGAGCGGTGCGGGACGAGAAGACATTGCCGCCTTAAAGTTGCCGGAGTGCCGCTGTTCCACCGGCGCCTGCGAGCAGACTTGTCCTTCCGGCGTGGTCTGGGCGCCCGAGACCGGCGTCGACAACTTCCTGCTGATGACGCAGTTTTTCGCCGGAAAGACTGAACTGGTCTACAAGGCCAGCACACTCTACACAGACGACGGCGGCAAGTGGATCGCAAGCGAACTGGCCCAGCCTCTGCGCCGTGTGCTAGACGTGGCATCCGGCGGCAAGGTGATCGTCGAGGCGATTCCCGACACCGGCTGTTGCGGATGGTCCAACGAGAGCGACGATCAAACCCTGCTGCGAAAAGACGAAAAAACCGTCATCCTCTTCGATGAGCGGGCAACTTACAAAAATCCCGACTACGACGTGAGCTTTTTCACTTCGAATGCGCAGCTGTCTCCGGAACTGGGCTCTGTGGCTGGCTCTGTGGCTGGTTCTGTGGCAATGACCATCACCGCAACCACCCAGGCGAACCAGCCGATCCAGTTGTCCGACCAGGGCGAAGACAATCCGGAAGAGTCGAAGGAGATTCGCAAGGCGCTCGCAGAGTTGCCTGCCGTGGAAGTCAAGAGTCTCGACGATTCCGCCCGCCGTATCGCTTTTCTGCCTCACGCCACGCTGGTCGGCTGGATCAACGAAAAAGAAATCCTCCTCGTCGAGAATCATCTGCTCGTGTCCTACACCGTGGCGACCGGAGCGCGGCACAGATCGACTGTGCGGGTAGAGGATGCGGCGCACGCGTTCTTAAGATGAGGCGATCCTGCTTTTCCGCTGCCCCGCGCGATAGATCATCCACCCAACAACGTTCGCGCCGACTACCACGGCAGCAATTTTGAGCGAGTAGTGCGACGAGCTTTCCACAGCAATGATGGGAAAGACCGAAAGCGCCACGTAGAGCAGCGTCATCAGAAAGCCCGAGACCGCGGCAATGCGCAGCCAGAGCCCGGGACGAAGGCCGCGATCTTTCGGCGACAGCACAGGGATGGCAAACAGCGCGAGGTAGGCGATGGCGTATAAGGTGAATCCCCAGGTCAGCAGCAGTTCATAAGCCTCCTGCGGTCCGACTCCAATCAAAGCGGCGACGCTGGCGGCGAGCGTGGCACCCGCGACAAAAAGAATCGAATTCACCGGCGTCTTGTGCACGCGGTGCAGCCGCGAGAACCATTCCGGTATCAGATGGTCCCATCCCGTCGTCATCGGCAATCGCGCGCTGCCGCTGAAATATGTGCTGAAGGTGGTGGGATAGTTGAGAAAAAGCGAGAGGATCGCCAGCGGGACAATCACCTTCAGCAAGCCAAACGCCTGGGACCCGAGCCGCAAGGCCTGCGGAATCGGCGCAATCACGTCGACCGTTGCCGGAGTGACAAAGGCGAGGATCGAGCTGGTCGCGAAAATGTAGATCAGCGCGATCAGCGGGGCCGTGACCAGAATGGACCGCGACAGGTGCCGCTGCGGGCTGCGGCACTCTCCGGCAAAGACCGCAATGTACTCGAAGCCGCTGAGGGCGCCAAAACTCAGCTTGCTGAAAACACTCAGGCTCGAAATCGTTGCCGGAGGCAGTACCAGGCGCAGCGGATGAAATTCGCGGAGCGTTCCGCGCCCCAGGTTTAGCCACGGCGCCACCACCAGCGCCGCTATCGTAAACAGGATGACCAAACCGCCGGTGTTGCTCACCCATTTGCCCAACCGCAAGCCGCGAGCCGCGATCAGTGCCAGCACGGCCATCCACGCCACCGATGCCGCTACAATCAGCCACTTGTTCGCAGCGATCCACGCCAGGCTCGGAATCAGGTAGGTGGCGAACGATATGGTGACGACTCCAATCACCGCCACATAAAGAATCACAAACAGCCACAGATTCCAGGCCACCAGAAAGCCGATCTGATCGTTGAAAGCCAGACGCGCCCATTCATAGAGTCCGCCTTCGAGCGGCATGAGCCGATTCAGATGTGCCACGGTGAAGGCCAGCGGGACGAAGAAAAGCACAATGGCCGCAAGCCACAGGGCGACATGAGATGCGCCCGCCTTCACCGCGGTGCCGAAGAAATCCGGGACGATCACCAGCAGGACCTGAGCCAGGATCAGGTCGAGAATGCCGAGCTCGCGGCGCAGCTCCGCGCCGTGGGCCTGCACTTCCGCCTCGGCCATTCGCAGCGACGGATTATCAGC
Organism: Candidatus Sulfotelmatobacter sp.; assembly: GCA_035266285.1. Lineage (GTDB taxonomy): Bacteria > Acidobacteriota > Terriglobia > Terriglobales > Acidobacteriaceae > Sulfotelmatobacter. The sequence goes on along the minus strand of DATFNR010000082.1, from coordinate 75,429 downwards.
GGTGGTCAAGGTTGCGGGTGGGGCGTTTTGTCGGGAGCTCGCATCAGGAACGAAATATCGTCGACCTTGTACAGCACCTTGCCCGGAGAATCCGGCGTCGCTGTGACTTTCCCCGCGCGCACCGCATCGAACGCCGCTACCAGCCGCGCCAGCACCGCTGGTGGCGCGACCGGAATATTGTGTGCTCCCAGCACCAGCTTAACCTCGGGCGCCAGCGCCGCCAGCCGCCGAATCGATGCCGCATAAGCGTCGAGATCCGTTTCCGGGCGGAACAGCCAGATCGGCGCCGGATAATACGTGTCTCCGGTGAAAAGCAATCCATTGGCGCGGTCAATCAACGAAATCGCGTCGGGCGTGTGGCCAGGCGTGGCGATGACTTCCAGCGTTCGTCCGCCCAGGTCAAAGTGGCCGCCGTCATGCGTGTAGGCCGAGATTTTCCAGGGCCGCGTGACGTAGGTCTTCGAATCAAATCCTTTGGGCAGCGTGCCGCAAATCTGGTCGGGAGTGACCTCGGCCTGCGCGTCTTCGCGCGACCCGCGCGCATTCGCCCGCGTGAAGTCCGTGTCCATGCCGTAGATCGTGCCGAACTCCCAGTTGTCACCCACATGATCGTCGTGCGTATGAGAGTTCAGCACGATGACTGGCAGCTTCGTGAGTTCCGCCGTGACTTTCTTCAGGTCGCTGATGCCCATTCCCGTGTCAAACAGCAGCGCCCGCTTCTGGCCAACGATCAAATAGCTGATGACCTCTTCGCTCTGGTGCGGCTCGTAGATGGCAAAAACGTCGCGCGCCGGTCGGTAGACTTCAAACCAAGCGTCGCTAACGGTGACGCGTTCGAGAGTCTTATATTCCGGTCGGGGCAGCGCCCGGCACCACTCAGGGACGCTATCCTGTGCAACCAGTCGCGGCGCTGCCGAGGTCAGCGCCAACACAAACACAAAGACGATCGCCGCTCCCGCAACGCAGTAAACTCCCCACGCCCAGAGGCGCACCGAGTCGCTTCTCTCATTTTGCATCGGCAAATCATACGCGATCCTAAATCCACAAACCACGAAGCCACGAAGCCCAGAGATTTCCTTCGTGTTCCTTCGTGCCCTTAGTGGTGAAAGCTTTTGCCTTCCCACGTTTGTAATCGCGGAAGCCGCGATGTTACGCTCGGCGAAGAAGGAACTGAATGGTTTCCCGCGACTTCATCTTCTGGGAAGTAGATTGTCAGGCCGATTTCCTGCTGCCCGGCGGAAAGCTCTACGTTCCCGGCGCGGAGAAGCTCCTCCCCAACATCCGCCGCCTCACCGACGCGGCACGTCAGGGGCGCGTATTTCTGGTCTCGCACGGATGCTTTCACACCCCCGACGATCCCGAGTTCAAGACTTTTCCGCCGCACTGTGTGAAGGGAACTGCCGGAGCAGACCTGGTCCCGGAAGCTCTAACCGAGAAAGTTGCGCGAGTGCCGAACGATCCTGACGCAAAGCTCCCGGAAGATCTGTCGCAGTATCAGCAGATCCTTCTGGAAAAACAAACCCTCAACATTTTCGAGAGTCTTCACGCCGACGCCCTGGTCGAGCGACTGGGAAGTCACCCCGAATTTGTTGTGTTCGGAGTCGTCACCGAGTACTGCGTGAGCTTCGCCGTCAAGGGCCTACGCGCCCGTGGCCGCCGCGTGGCCGTCGTCCGCGACGCGATCGAAACCCTCAACCCGGCAGATGGTCAAAGAGCGCTCGCCGAGTGCGAGAGCCTCGGCGCGCGCCTCACCACAACTAATCAGGCTCTCAGCGATCTCAGCCGCTGAGAGCCGGGCTTCCGGTCTAGTGCTTTGGCCTAGTGATGATCGTGGTCGCCGTGGTTGTGGCGCCAGGTCCAGTATTCCTTCTGGTCATCTTTGGACAGCTTGCGGAAGTCGCGATGCGGATCGCGATGTGTCTCCCCCGCCCATCGGTTGTAGTACGTAACCTCGTCGTCATTCCACACGTGATAATCGGTGTAGTAGGGGTCGTAGACACGATAGGCGTGGTGTTCGCAGGCGATTCCTGCCACCGACGAAGTCAATGCCAGCGCCAGCAGCAACGAACGCAGGGGACGCGATCCAAGGCTCATGGTTTTCTCCTTCAGCGAATGTAACACCAGCGGTCCTTATTAGTTGCCAGCCTGGCGCGCGCGGTTGGGCGCAATGCCGCAAGGGCCGCTGTGTCAGTGCGGCCCACGATAACCCTCGCCCGCGACAGGCGCAAAGCCCCGCTGACGTTCCCTTGCGAACGCGATTTCATTTACTTTCGATTACTTTTCAACGGACTCGGATTGTAATAGACTACAGTGTCTTTGCCGGAGGAGAGAGCCGTTTGGGAAACCCTTTGCGCATGCTGCTGGATCTGCCGGAGCAGGAAAAAAGCGACCGCGGCCTGCTGCATACACCGCACGAGATCGGGCAGCAGCCGGCCACCTGGCGCGACACCTGGCAGCGCTGCGTCGAGCGCCAGTCCGAGATCACAGACGCCCTGCGCCGCGCCGGCATCGGCCGCGGCAATACCTCCTCGCCCACGGTTTATCTCGTCGGCGCGGGCACATCGGACTACATTGGCCGCGCCCTCGCCCCCCTGCTTCGCCGCCAATGGGGTTGCGATGTCTGGCCCATCCCCAGCACTACGCTGCTGACTGAATTTGAAGAATTCCACCGCCCCGGCCGGGAATACCTGTGGATTTCGTTCTCCCGTTCCGGCGACAGCCCGGAGGGCGTTGCGCTTCTCGAACGGGCTCTGGACCGCAGCCGCGAAATCCAGCACCTCGTGATCACCTGCAACCAGCAGGGCGCGATGGCGCAACTCTGCGCCCGCCATGCCGAGCGCGCCCTGGCTCTGGTGCTCGGCGATGCCGTCAATGACCGCGCCCTGGCCATGACCAGCTCATTCACCAACATGCTGCTTGCCGGCCAATGTGTGGGTCATCTGGAGGAGTTCGCCGAATTCGGCAAAGTGGTCGCGCGATTGGCCGACATCGGCGAGCAATTTCTTCCGCCAGCCGCCGAAGTCGCCGGCACGGTCACCCTGCTGGGCTGCACCCGGGCCTGCTTCGTGGGCTCGGGAGCGCTGCGCGCCGTGGCCGAGGAGTCCGCCCTGAAGGTCGTCGAGTTGAGTGCCGGGAAAGTTGTCACTATGGCCGAGAGCCCGCTCGGACTGCGTCACGGCCCCATGTCGAGTGTCGACGGCCAGACTCTCTTTGTAGGTTTTCTCTCCAGCGACGCCCGCCGCCGCGGCTACGAACTCGACTTGCTGCGCGAGATTGACCGCAAGCGCCTGGGACGCGTCCGCGCCGTGGTGACGACTCCGGGAAATGACGATGTATCCAGCCTCGCAGACTATTCTCTGTCCCTACAATGTCCTCCGGATTTCCCCGACTATTATCGTCCCGTGCTCGACGTGATGTTCGGCCAACTGATCGGCCTGTTCGCCTCCATGCGCTGCGGCCTCAAGCCCGACCAGCCCAGCCCGAACGGCGCCATCACCCGCGTAGTCCAGCCCATCAAGCTGTATTCCTGAACGTTGTCCCGGCAAAAGAAAAGCCGAGGGCGGAATTCCCTCGGCGTATTTGGCGCGTGTCGGAGCTATGTGTTTGCCGCGACGTCCGGCTCATACGGGCAGAAGGGATCTGTCCCCAGCGCGTCGCCGGTGTAGGCAAAGGCCCGGGCCCGCGAGCCCCCACAGATGTGGCTGTATTCGCAAGCTCCGCACTTTCCATGGAATGTGTCGGGAGAGTGCAGCGAGCGGAAGACCTCGGAGTTGCGGTACACCTCAACCAGCGAATCGGCGCGCACGTTGCCGCAGCGCAGCGGCAGGAATCCCGACGGATAGATCTCACCCAGATTCGACACAAACACGATGCCGTGCCCGTCGCGAATCTGGAATCCCTTGTAGACCGAAGTCGCCTTCATCTCCGGCTTGGCCATCCCGGCGTCTCGCATGATGTCGACGGCGATGCGGCGATAGGACGGCGCTTCCGTCGTCTTCACCTGAAATGGCGAGTGCATCGAGAGCTCGAACACCCACTTCATGATCCGCTCGCCCTCTTCCGGCGAAACTTCGTTCAACTGCTTGCCGCGCCCGACCGAAATCAGCATGAACAAGCTCCAGCGCATGACCGGAAAGCTGGTCCGCAGCAGTTCGTAAATCGCGGGCAGATCATCGGCCGTTTCTTCCGCGACCAGCGTGTTTACTTGAATAGGAAGCCCGAGCCGTCCGCAGTGCCGCGCTGCTTCCATCGTGCGTTCAAACGTCCCTGGAACCGCGCGGATATTGTCGTGCTTCTCAGCGCACGAGCCGTCCAGGCTCAGCCCCAGGCTTTGAATGCCGTGTTCTTTAAGCTTCGCGATTGCCTCGTTCGTCAACTCCGGCGTAGCGCTCGGGGTGATCGAAACTTCCAGCCCTAGTCCGTTCGCGTAGTCGATCAGTGAATAAATATCCTTGCGGCTCAGCGGATCGCCGCCGGTCAGAATCAGGTGCGGCAACGGATCGCCAAAGCCGACCAACTGGTTCAGGAAGCGCTTGCTCTGCTCGGTAGTAAGTTCCAGCGGATTAGCATTGGGCATGGCCTCGGCGCGGCAGTGCTTGCATGCCAGGCCGCAAGCCTGGGTCATCTCCCAGTAAACCAGCATAGGATTTCGGGAAAAGTCGTGGGCCACATGGCCCATTTTCGGAGTAGTGCCGGCGACCACCATGATCTCCCCTTTCGGCGTATGAACTATCACTATGAAAGAACACCCACAAGCAGCTTCAGAGTACGGTCGCTAGTACAAAAAGGCTGTGATTCAAATCACACCGGCGCGTGACCAATCTCGCAAAACTCCCTGATTTCCGGCCTTTTTGATGAGGGGATTGGCAAACAAAAGCCCGGGTCTGGGGGTGAGCACCGAGACCCGGGCTGGCTGTTCCGTGTGCTGGCGAACTCGAGAGGGGATCCCCGGCGTCTGGCTTGGGCGCCAGATTCCGCCGGTGAGACGGAACACTCACTCTCGCACGCCCGCGTGGCTACCTCTCGGGTCCACGCGGTTCGCCGACCGGAACAGCGAGGTTCAACCGCTCTGCTGCGTTACTTTTTCTGCGCGTCGCGCACGTAGGCGATGACCATCTTGATCTGGTCCGGGGTCAGGCCCTTGTTGGCGAACGCATGCATTGCCTTCTTGTCCTTGCCGCCGTTCGCGACCATGTCGGTCAGATCGGCGTCAGAAGCCTTCTTGGCCTCGTCGGAGACCAGGCTGGGAATCTTGGCAGACGGTTTCCCCGCGAGGTCCGCGCCGTGGCAGGCGGCGCATTTGGTTTTGTAGATGGCCGCGCCGTCATCGGCGGCCCAGGACAGGTTCGGCAGGATAAGGAATAAGGCCAGCGCGATCATTACGATCACGAGTATGAGTTTCGTCGTCTTCATGATTGCTTTTGTCCTTTCACAATCCAGAGTTGCGGAGCAAACTCCGTAACCGGTAAGAACCTACTAATCGTTTTGCAGTTTCTACGCTGGCAGGCATGCCGGTCAGTGATTCCCATCACGTTCAGCCGTGATCATGCCACCGGGCGCAACTCACGGGTGCCAACTCATAAGCGGCGCGGCCAGATGGGCCGACGCTGTCGTGGTCAGTCGAGCCTCGCGTCAAAAGACTCGGCTCGGGCGCGTTATATCCCGCACTGTTGCCCTTTTTAACAGCTCCGGATCCCCAAAATGGGGCGGCACTCCGCTGAAAACAAATAGGTTATGCCGACCTTCCTCGATCCACTCTTTGGCATCGAGCGTGCCGTGAAGCAAGTGAAACGTACGTGAGGTGTTGCAATGGAACCTACGCTCATGGTGATCGGCCTGAATCACACCACCGCCCCGCTGGCCATGAGAGAGCGCTTCTGGATCGGCGAAAAACGCCGTTACGAAGTGTTGCAGCAACTGAAAATGGCGGAAGGCATTGAAGAGATCGTTGTCCTCTCGACTTTCTGCCGTACGGAATTTCTGCTGTGGGCCAGCGAGCCCACGCTGGCGGCCAATTCACTGCTCCAATTCCTCGGCTCCCAGCATGGATTGAAACTCCGCGAATGGGAGCACTTCTACCGCCTGCTGGATGACGCCGCCCTCACCCACATTTTCCGCGTAGCCTCCGGACTCGATTCGCTCGCGCTGGGAGAACCGCAGGCCGTGGCCCTGCTCAAGGCGGCATGGGAGCAGGCCCAGACGCTGGGCGCCGCCGGACGCTTTCTGAATTCAGTCTTGAAAAAAGCGGTCGACGTTTCCCGGCAAGTGCGCCGGGAGACGGCCATCGAGAAACGAGCGCTTACCCTCCCCGCCGCTGCGCTCGAACTGGCGCGCCATGTATTCGGATCCCTCGCGGGCCGCCGAGTCCTGCTGCTGGGTTGCGCCAAGACCAGTGAAATTGCCGCCCGCCATATGGTGGAGAGTGGCGCCGGTCCCGTAGTGGTGATCGACCAATCTCCGGCTCGCGCCCAGGAGACCGCGCAGAACCTGGGAGCGACCGCTGCCTCGCTGGCGGATCGCTGGAAATGTATGCTGCACGCCGACATCGTTCTTAGCTCGACCGGCTGCCCACACGTCGTGCTGACCGCGGCGGAAGCGGAACGAATCGCCGAGGAACGCAACCGGGTGGCGCTGCTCATCATGGACCTCTGTGTGCCCCGCGACGTGGATCCGGATGTGCGTCGCGTCGATGGCATTCTGCTCTACGATCTCGATGGAGTGGAGCGCATCTTGAGAGGTCACGCCGCCGAGCGCACTTCCGCCGCAGCCGAGGCGGAGCGAATCGTGGCTGCTGAGGCGCAGGCATTCCGCGGCGCGCTGCGGGCGCAGCGTATGGTGCCCACCATCGTAGCCCTGCACCATCGCCTCGAAGAAATTTGCCGGCAAGAACTGGAGTCCTTTATTGCAGAACGCGGGCCCTTTACCCGGGAGCAGAATCAGTCGCTGCACGCCCTGGCTGGACTACTCATTCAGAAGATCGCCAGCTCCCTCGCCCACGAACTCAAGGAACCTCCAGGGAAGGAGGAACAGGAGCGCATGGCTGCCGTAGTAGCCCGCCTGTTCCACCTCGATGCGCCGAAAACGGCGCTTGCCGGCACCAGTTTGGAGAAACCACACCATGAGCAAAGCACAGAACCCGCGATCGCAATGGACTAGTGATCCCGCCAGCGCAACCGCGGCGGGAACCACCTGGACCGGCGTCCAGGCCTATATCCTGGCCGCATTCTGTCTGCTGCTGGGCGTAGCGTTGGGCTACCTGTTTCGCGGATCCGCATCTCCGGCCGCCGCGCCTGCAACCCCGCAGCAGGCGAGCACTCCTCGCCCGCCGCAACCGGATGCCAACGCGCAAGCGGCCCTGGCCCAGGCAGCCGCTCCGCTGCTCGACGCGGTGAACAAAGATCCCAAGGATTACGACTCGCTGGTGAAGCTCGGCGACGTTTTTTATGACGGCCAGCAATACCCGAGCGCGATCCAGTACTACGAGCGCGCACTCGTCATCCATCCCGAGAATCCCGATGTCCGCACCGACATGGGCACGGCGTACTGGTACACCGGCGACGCCGACAAAGCGATCGCTGCCATGGAAACTTCGTTGCAATACCGTGCCGGGCATCCCCAGACTCTGTTCAATCTGGGCTGGGTGCGCTGGCAGGGCAAGGGCGACGCAAAGGGCGCGGTGGAAGCCTGGGAGAAGCTGCTGAAGGCGAATCCTGATTACCCGCAACGGCAGCAGGTCGAACAGTACATCGCCAAGGCCAAGGAGCACGCCGCCCGCGGATAACATTTCGGACGAGCAACGCTAGTGTGGCGTTCCATTAGTTCGTGTCAAAAGTTTGTGAGTTTTGAAAGGGCGCGGCTTCCAGCCGCGCCGCTAAGAGCCCTTGAGGATGGCGGCTTTAGCCGCTGAGGCTAGGAGACCCAGATCAAGGCTTGGTGGCCGCGTTTATTTGCGTATTCTCGGGACGGACACTAGGCTGCCGCGACCGCTATAACTTCGAGCATAGGCGCTATTCATACCTCCTCATAACGCGCCACGGGGCTTCCATAAGGGGGCCCCGTTCTTGTCTTGAGACGACAGCGGGCGGAACCGCCGAGAGCCAGAGCCGCTTCACCATCAAATAGCTCAGCTCCATCAAGGAGCTGAGTTCCAATTCGGGCAGTAGTGCAAAGTGGGACTGGGTCCCTTTTTCCCGCCCGCCGCCATGCCGAAACTCGGTGTCTCCCACTCAAGTTTTTCTCCATCCTGCCGAGGTTGTGAGGATATGGAACCCCAGCTACCACCCCCGTCTGCCTTGCGCCGCAGCGATCGTGTTTCCCTCGCTTTCCCGATGGAAGTTGCCGGCATCGACTTTGCCGGGAACCGCTTCTCCGAACGAACCAGGACGATGACCGTCAGCCGCTTCGGCTGCTGTCTGCCCCTGATTCATTCCCTGCCATCCGGCCAGGCGCTCCAGCTGCGTCGCATCGGCACGAACGAAAGCGCGCTGGGTCGCGTCATCGTTCCCATGGGCGTGCAAGGCGATGAACACCTTTATGGTGTAGCCACTCGCGATTCTTGCGAAAACCTCTGGGGCATCCGTTTCTCGACCTCGCTTTACGAGTCCCTGCTGCAGAACCTGCAGGATGGCGTCTATTTCGTGAACCGCGATCGCAAGATCACCTACTGGAATGAAGCGGCCGAGCAGTTGAGTGGTTACAGCGCCGGAGAAGTCCTCGGGAAGTGCTGCTCCGACAATCTGCTCGGCCATGTGGACGACCGCGGAACCCCGCTGTGCCTCTCCGGATGCCCGCTGTCGGCCACCATCCGCGATGGGCAGCCGCGCCAGAGCAAGATTTATCTCCGCCACAAAGACGGCCACCGCGTTCCGGTCAGCGTCCGCGTTCTGCCCATGTGGAACGGCAATGGCAGCATCGTCGGAGCTCTGGAAATCTTCAGCGACGCCAGCGGCAAGAAAAACACCGAGAAAAGAGTCTTCGAACTGGAGCGCCTGGCCTTTCGCGATGCCCTGACCGGCCTGCCCAATCGGCGGTTCATGGAACTGAAAGTCGAGCAGAGCCTGGAAGAGCATGAGCGCTTCAGCCGGCTCTACGGCCTGCTGCTGTTCGATCTCGACGCCTTCAAGAAGGTCAACGACACGCACGGCCACGACATCGGCGACGCGCTGCTGAAGGCCGTGGCAGAAACTCTGATGCATGGCCTGAGGCCCCCAGACATCGTTGGGCGCTGGGGTGGGGAAGAGTTTCTCGTCCTGATGCCCGATCTCGATGCGGTCGGCCTGGGCGATCTGGCGGAGCGCTACCGCGCTTTGATCGCGCAATCGTCAGTCAATGCCGGCTCCGCCCGCATTGCCGTCACGGCCTCGATCGGCGCCACCGTGCTCGGCCACTCCGATACCGCCGAATCCGCCGTCCGCCGCGCCGATGAACTGATGTATCAAAGCAAGCATTCCGGTGGAGACCGCACCACCGCGGGATAAGTGGCCTCTTTTTGGGTGGCGCAGCGCTTCAGCGCTGCGATAGATCCCATCTTTCTGTGGGCCTTGGCCCCTGAGGCTGCGCTGCGCACCGCTGATAAGATCGGCTGCTAACCTTCGGCCTGCACCGAATCCGCTGCCTCTTCGTCTCCCGGAACCAGGTCAAACTTCTTCAACTTGTAGCGCAACGCGTCGCGGCTGATATCGAGCAACTTGGCGGCGTGCGTCTGATTCCCATTGGACTGCCGCATGGCGAGCTCCACCATGGCTCGCTCCACTTCTTCCAGCGACGTTCCTTCCTCTGGAATATAGAGCCGCGGCAGCACGCGCCCGCTGGCCAGTTGCTTGCCCGCGCCGTCCGCCGAGGCGCTGCTGTGCTCAAACGCCGTCTGCCCCGTGCGCGCCGCTTCTCCCACCGCGAACGGCATGTACGCCGGGCGCAGAATGGATTCATCTTCCAGAATCATCGCCCGCTCAATCGAGTTCTTCAGCTCGCGCACGTTCCCCGGCCAGTTGTGCGCCAGCAGCAGACGCCGCGTCTCAGGGGTAATGCCGCGCACCGACTTCTTGAATTTTCGGTTATACAAGGCAATGAAAAAATCGACCAGCGGGAGCACATCTTCGGTATGCTCCCGCAGCGGCGGAATGAAAATGGCGATGATGGCCAGCCGGTAGTAAAGATCCTGGCGGAAATGCCCTTCCCGTACCGCCTTCTCCAGATCGCGATTCGATGCCGCCACCACCCGCACATTCACCTGCAGATCGCGCACCCCGCCCACGCGCCGGATCACCTGATCCTCCAGCACGCGCAGCAGCTTGGCCTGCAGCAGAGGCGAGAGTTCGCCAATTTCGTCCAGAAACAGCGTGCCCCCGTTGGCCGTCTCGAACAGCCCTTTCTTCATGGCTTTGGCGTCGGTGAAAGCGCCTTTTTCGTGGCCAAACAGTTCCGCCTCCATCAGCGTTTCCGGAATGGCCGAGCAGTTAATGGCCACGAAAGGCCCATCCTGGCGGCTGCTCTCGTAATGGATCGTCTTGGCCACCAGGTCTTTGCCCGTGCCGCTCTCGCCCTGAATCAGGATGGTGGTAGCTTCGCTGGCCGCCACCTTCTGCACAAAGCTCATCAGCTCCGTCATCTTGGGCGAGGTCGCAACTACGTCGTGATAGCCGGTGCGCCGCCGCACTTCGCCGCGCAGCGATTGCACCTCGCTGCGCAGATGGTTCCTCTCCAGCGCGTTCTGGATGGTGACTCGAAGCTCCTCGAAGTCCAGCGGTTTGCCGATGAAGTCATACGCTCCCAGCTTGAGCGCGCTCTTCACGTCGTCCAGCTGCGGATCGGCGGTGATCATGATGACCGAGGGCGCGTCGCCATTTTTCTTAAGCTGTTCGAGAACCTGCAGGCCATTCAGGCCGGGCAGACGGACGTCGAGCAGAATCAGGTCAGGAGACTCGTGCTGGGCCAGGCGCAGCCCGACTTCACCGGCCTCAGCTTCTACGATCTGGTATCCCCACTCCTCGCACTTCTGGCGCAGCGACCAGCGCACCAGCCGCTCGTCATCGACAATGAGGATTTTCTCCGCAGACATGCTTGTTTAGCTTACTACGGAAAGTTAGCGAAGAGGCAAGTGGACCCCGACTTGCACCGTTTGAAGCTAACAGTATGTTCCCACAACTTCAGTGCAGCCAGTTCTCATGACGAAGGCCGTCTACACGAGCAAACTCGCGTTCATTGTCGGAAACGAGTGTGTAGCCAAGTGCAAGCGCCTGCGACGCAATCAGCAGATCATTGAATCCGATCGGTCGTCCTGCCTTTTCAAGCCGCGTACGAACCATGCCGTAAGTCTTATCTGCTGGCGTTTCAAGAGGCAAGACTTCGAGAGCCCCAAGCACCGCCTCCAATTGGGCAGTGAGCCGGAGTGAGCCCTTTTTTTCAGCCCCATACCGCAGTTCGGCCGCGACGACAATGCTGGTACAAACCCTATCTTCGCCTAACTTGCTGATTCGCTCAGCGATCTTCCCCTGCGGATTGCGCACCAGATCAGAAACGATATTTGTACCAAGCAGGTAGCGCATTAGAGGTCAACGGGATCAGGGGACGGGTCAGTCAGGGGTGGGAAATCCTCCTGCAGCGGCTTGAGCATTGCCAGCACAGCCAGCAGCGATTTTGGAGGAGCGGGTTCAATGATCAGCTTCGTACCCTCCCTGCGGATGATGGCATCGTCGCCTGGGAACTCGAACTCCCGGGGAATTCGCACAGCTCGATTGCGGCCATTTCTGAAGATCTTCACGTGGCGTTCGGTGCTCATGATGGGTGTCAGACTGTTAGCCTATGCCTTAGCATAGGCCATACTTGGAACCTTGTCAATCTCTCGGCCCAGGCTTCCTCCGTTCGTGATTTTCGGATCAGAGACTACAAAGGGCCAGATCGACCAAACCCCAACCTACGTAACACTCCCGATGACGCCATGGGGAATCGATCCGGACTTAGTGCGCGACCACCCTGGGGGGCCCTGGCTGGCCGAGAGCCTTGGCTGCCTCGGCCCAGAGTTCTCTGGTGTCGGAATCGTTGCTGGCTGCTTTTTGTGCCAGATCCGCGCCCAAGGTAAGATTTCGTTCTGCGTCCGCTCCGGCGCCATTGCCCTGATAAGCCACAGCCAGCAGGAAGAAGTCAGCCGGCTCTGCCCCTTTGTTAAACTCCACCGACTTCTTCAGAGTCGAAATCGCTTCATCCCAGAGCCGGTTGCGGACCAGGGCGAGCCCCAGCGTGTTGTATTCGTCGCCGGGATTTTCGCCGGCCAGCTTTACCGATTTGCGGGCCAGTTCCAAAGCCTCCTGCGGGCGGCGCAAGCGCTGGTCCGGGACGGTCAGGAGAAACCAGGCCAGATCCTTAAAGGCGGCCGCATTGTCTGGCTGCCCTTCACTCGACTTGCGATACGCGGATTCGGCCTTTGAATATTCGCGGAGATCTTTGTAATCGGCGCCCAGGGACGACAATGAGTCGAGAGTGGCCGGATTTTGTGGCCCGAGCACACGCGCCCGGATTTCTTCGGTCTTCTCATCGAGGGCGGCTGCCTGCTCGTACTGGTGGTCGCGGCGGTAGTCCTCGGCGAGGTTGTTCATCGACGAGAGCGTGTCCGGCTCTTCGGGGCCGAGGACCCTGCGCCGAATCTCGAGCGTCTGACTGTCCATGGCCTGGGCTTCCGTGGTATGGCCGAGAGCGCGGAGATCATTGGCAAGGTTCTGCACCGAACGCAGAGTGAGGGGGTGCTCCGGCCCGAGAACGCGGCGTTGAGTTTCCAGAACCTGGCGGTCGATCGCTTCGGCTTCCGTATATCGCTTCTCCTCACGATAATCGAACCCCAGGTTCACCATGGCATCCAGAGTATCGGGGTGCTCCGCACCCAGGACGCGGCGCCGACTCTCGATCAACTCTTTGTTCATCTCCACGGCCTTCGTGATTTTTCCTTCAGATGCATACGCCGCTGCCAGGTTATTCATGGCGTTCAAGGTGTCAGGATGGTCCGGACCCAGCACGCGCCGTCGAATATCCAGAACCTGCTGGTTCGTCGTCTCCGCCTGCGCGTACTTGCCCTCTTCGTAGTACATGATGGCGAGAAAGAACATGGAATCCAGGGTCACCTGAGCTTCCGGTCCTTTGACGCGGCGGCTGATCTCGACCGCTTGAGTCCCCAGAGCCTCGCCTTCAGAATACTTGCCCAACTCGTCGTAAATTGACGTGAGACGATTCATGGAATCGAGTGTAAGCAGGTTCTCGGGACCCAGTGCGCGACGGCTGATTTCCAGGGCTTGTTTGGCAACGGCTTCCGCATCCTTGACCTTGCCTTGTTCCTCTTCGGTGGCGGCGAGGAAAAGCATGGTCTTGATTGTCTTCTGGTTTTCGGGTCCCCAGACCGCCTTGTCGAGCTCCAGGGCCCGCTCCAGTTGTGTACGCCCTTCCGGATAGAGGCCGAGGTCATAGTAGGTCGACCCGATCGTCGCGCGGATGGCGGCTTCCACCTCAGGTTGCTGTTTGAATTTGCCGCCGATATTCTGCGCCGCGCGGTCGAGAGCGGTGCGAACCTTCATATCCGGGTCGGGCGCTGGAAGCGTTGGCTTGGCTGTAAGCGCCGGCCTGAGCCAGCAGATCTTTCTGCAGAAAATCATTCACGGCCTGCGCGACTTCCGTCTGCTGCTGCGCGGTGCGCTCGGCTCTGCGGGCCCGCACCGCTTCCCACGTGCTGGCGATGACGCCCAGGAGCAGAGCCAGGAAGACAGCTGCTACGCCCGTCACCAGCGCCTTATGGCGTCTCGCGAACTTCTTCAATTGATAGCTCGTGCTCGCCGGTTTGGCGGAGATGGGCTGGTCGTCCAAATACCGCCGCATGTCTCCCGCCAGGTCGGCAGCCGAGGCATAGCGCCTGTTCTTGTCCTTCTCCAGCGCCTTGGCAACGATGGTTTCGATATCGCCGCGATAGATTCGGCTCACGCTGCTCAGTGGGTTGGGATCGGTTTCCTGGATGATTCGAATGGCTTGCGGCAGCTGGCGGGATAACTGGTAGGGCAATTTCCCGGCGAGCAATTCATAAAGAATGACCCCCAGCGCGTAGACGTCGCTCCGCGTATCCAGCGCCAGCGGATCGGCCAGCACCTGCTCGGGACTCATGTAGGCCAGCGTTCCCAGGATCTGTCCGACATCGGTTTGCCGGGTGGCTTCGGTGTCACAGTCGGTGGCGCGGGCCAGGCCGAAGTCCAGAATCCTGGGCTGGCCCGTTTCCTCCACCAGAATGTTGCCGGGCTTGAGGTCGCGGTGGATGATGCCCCGCTGGTGGGCGTGCTGCACGGCATCGCAAACCTGGATCATCAACAACAGCCGCTGGCGAAAGTCGAGTTTGTGTTTGTTGGCATACTGGGTCAGCGGCAGGCCATGGATAAGCTCCATGGCGAAGAACGGTTGCCGTCCGCTCGGCGTTTCGGCGCTGCCCGCCTCGTAAATCTGCGCGATGCCCGGATGATGCAACCGGCCGAGCGCCTGCGACTCTTGCTCGAATCTCTGGAGCAACTCAGGACTGGCCAGCGATGCTTTGATGACCTTCAGCGCGACGCTGCGGCGCGGCTGGTCCTGCTCCGCCTCGTAGACGGTTCCCATGCCGCCTTCGCCCAGAATGCGAATGATCCGGTAACGCCCGACGTGGGCGGCGACTTCGCTCTCGCGGGACTGTTCGGGAGGGAGTTCGGCGGATGATAGTGTGGGCTGGTTGTCAGAGGAATTTTCCTGACGACCCGCGTCGCTCGGGTGCTCGGGCAAGGGAGCGAACCTCCTGAGACACGCAATCGCCCCCAAGCATATTTAGGCTTTGCATGTGTGTCTAGGGAAAAACCGAAGGGGCAAGCCTGCGCCGGAGCTCTGGTAGCCCCGTGAAGAGTTCAGTGGGCGTCGCCTAAGACCTAGAGCCTGGCTCCGTTGCCCTCTGCAGCGGCAGCACCACGGCAAAGGTCGTGCCTTTGCCCAGGGCGCTCGATACGTCGATGCGTCCGTGGTGGTCTTCCACGATGCGCCGGGCCAGCGATAATCCCAGGCCGGTGCCTTCGCCCTTGGTGGTGTAGAACGGCCTGAAAATGTTGGGCAGATGCTCGGGCTTGATGCCCCGCCCGTTGTCGGCCACTTCAATGACCGCTGACCCTCCCTGTGGTTTGAGGGTGACGACAATTCGTCCGTCCTTGTCGATCGCCTGCAGCGCGTTGAGCAGCAGATTAAGCAGTACCTGGTGAATCTGATCGCAGTCGTGCTCGACTTCGGGCAGCGCCGGATCCTTCCTGAGCTCAATCGCCACAGATTTTGCCAGCGCCTGTTGGCGGCCCAGCATCACCGCATGCTCCACGGTCGTGTTCAGATCGCTCTTGCGCACGCGCGGCGGATGCGGCCGCGCCGTCTGCAGCAGGTCGGTAACGATGCGGTTGATGCGCGCGATCTCCTGGCGAACGTCTTTGACGACGGGCCGCGCCGGGCTGGTGGCCGGCAAATCTCGTCCCACGATTTCGATCACCCCGGCAATTCCCGCCAGCGGATTGCGAATCTCATGCGCCAGTCCCGTCGCCAGCTCTCCCAGTGTGGCCAGGTGCTCGGCCCGCGACATCTGCGTGCGATGCAGGCGCTCAATTTCCTCGCGTGACTCGCGGAGCTGTTCCACCATGTGGTTGAAATTGCGTCCCAGGTCTCCAATCTCGTCATTGCGATGGGCAAAGCTCACAGCCACGGTCAGATCGCCCGCACCCAACTTGGCGATCTGCTGCTGCAGTTCGACCATGGGTCGTTGCACCGTGTACGTCAACACTACGAGCAAAGCCCCGCAAATTGCGACTGCACCAGCTCCAGCCACGAGCAGAACGATGTGCCGTTCGGGATCGCGCCAGGAAAGCGTTGCCAGCAGGAACAGCACCATCCCGCCCAGCAAAACCACAGCGATCGGCACCAGCGCCTTGATTTCCCAATTGATGCGCAGCCAGGGCAGTTCAGCGTCCTCCGGTAGTGCAGCGGCCGAGTTTTCTTCAGCCGGCACTGCAAAAGCCCGGTCGTGCGCGGAGGCCCGGCTCGAATACCCGGTGCTGAAGTTCGTCACCGATGCGGCGGTTTCTGGTTCCCTTTCAGGGTTGGTCGTTTCCATGATGGTCTCAGGCATACGCATGTAGTCCAGGCAGCAAGTAGGTCACACCAAAGAAGGTGAACATCACGACCGCGAATCCGAGGATCGCGAAGTAAGCAGCGCGCCGTCCCCGCCAGCCGCGCGTGATCCGCATGTGCAGATAGCCGGCATACACCAGCCACGTAATCGCCGCCCACGTCTCCTTGGGGTCCCAGTTCCAGTAGGAACCCCAGGCCCGGTTGGCCCAGTAGGCGCCGGCGGCGATCATCAGGGTGAGTAGGGGGAAGGCTATGCAAACGGTTTTGTAGGTGATGCGGTCGAGCGCGTCGGCGTCCGGCAGCAGGCGCTCAAGATCGGTGCGCCGCCACAGCAGCAGCAGATAAAGCAGGTTGGCGAAGATTCCGCCCACCAGCGCTGTGAGAATGAAGGGGCTGGCCGCCAGGCTCGTGGCATAAAGGCCTTCAGCATCGAGCGACGGATACTGTCCATCGCGCACGCGCAGCAGGAAGAAAATCAACGCCAGCGTCTGCAGCAAAATGCTGATGAAGACTGCGCGGTTAGCGATCGCCAGAAATCCGTCGTGATTCTTCACGCGCGCCAGAACGTACAGCACCAGCGGCGCAGCCACCGCGGCGAACACCAGCAGCATGAGCCAGCCGAGATCGGGAATGGTCACAAACAGCCGTACGCCTTTGGAGATAAAAACTTCCGCTTTGTTCTCCGGGTCCCACGCAATCACGTTAAAACCGCCCCAGCGCTCGAAGCGCGACAGGACCGTGGCGTAGATTCCCACCGTAAACACGCTGGTCGCAACCAGGAAGGTCTCAGTCTTCATCTTGTCCTGAATCAGAAACATCATGGCCAGCGCGAAGCTGAGCGCACAGGCCGCGTAGGCCAGCATGGCCAGGGTCACGTGCACATGCAGCCAGGTCGATTGCAGCGCCGGCACCAGCGGGTGAACTTCCGTTCGCAACAGTTGCATGAGCACCACGCCCACGATCGCCACCGGCATGGTCACCGTGCCGATCACTTTCACTCCGTAGCGCTTTTCCGCAATCAGCGTGAGCGCGGCCAGCGTCCACACGAAACTGAGCAGCATCTCGTAAATGCTGGCGAAGGGAGGATGGCCGGCCTCATACCAGCGATGTGCCACCGCGCCGGTATTGGCGATGAGACCGGCCCAGGTGGCCAGAGATGCAAACTTGATGTATGACTCGGTCGCGGTTACGCCGAACCCCAGATACAGCGCCCCGGCGCCCGCGTAGAAGATCAGAGCTGCGTAGAGCAGATTGCTCTCGTTCAGCAGGTTGCCCGTCTTCACTACATTCAAGAACGCCATGAACAGCAGAAACGCAATCGTCAGCCCGACCATCACAATCAGCGTCGTGCCGGTTGCGGGATGCTGTTCTGCTCGTGCGCGTGCCATATTCATTCCTCCCGATATCATTGAGACATTGATTCAATGATTCAATGACTCACTGACTCAATGTTGTTGGCTGCTGGCAGGTCCACAGAGCCGCCAGCACTTCCTTCTGAATCTGCTCCACGACTTTCTTGAACTTCTCTTCGAAGGCGTCGCGATTGCGGTTGGCCGAGCCTCCCACCCACAGCGTGAGCCGGCCACCGGCGTCGCGCACCGGAACTATCCAAAACCGCATGTGCACCACGTAGAACACGAAGGTCAGGCCGATGGCCATCAGCACCACGCCCGCCCAAACCGCCCACTGGCCGGGTTCGTGCGAAACCTGCAGCCCCGTGTACACGTCCGTCTTCACGTCTTTGGCTTCAAAAATGTAGGGGGAGGACGCATTCTCGGAGATGCCGGGAAGCTCCGGCAGCCAGAAGTTCACGCTGGCGTGCGCCTTCTTCGAAGTGACGATCAAGTGCACCGCGGGATTCACCATGTCGTTGCTGCGCTTGTAGATATGGCCATCCTCCACCACGTAGTCCGGAATGAATTCCACCAGCTCAACCGAGGCGTCGGCATCGAGTGCGACCGGCTGATTCATGGCCAGCGAAATTTCCCGCGATGTGCCGATCGCGCTGTTCACCGGCGTCGCATTCAGGATGAACTGATCCAGCTTGCCGGTGCTGCCGAAGCTGGCCTGATAGAAGCGCAGCCCGTGATAAACCAGCGGATCGTTGACCACGATTTCCTTCTTCTGCACTTCGCGGCCGCCATCGACTATCGCCAGCTTCGACCAGTAGCGCTTGGGCGTGCCGTCGGCGTAAGTGTCCTCGCCCGCTGCGTCGCAACGGATGGCGAACGGAATGGTCCGGTTCGCGCCATTCTTCATCTCCACCTGGCCGCTGGTCGTGCCCGGCGAGAGCATCATGAAGGCGCGCCAGCCGTACAGCGCGTCTACAATGCCGCCCAGGAAAATCAGCAGCAGGCTGGCATGAACGATGTAAACCGCCATCTCCGATATGCGATGGCGCTCGGAGAACAGTGAAAAACTGTTGGGGCGCACGATGCGCTCGGACTTCAATCCCACGCGGTGCAGGGCGCGCTCGGCAGCGCTCAATCCGCTCTCCTCATCGGGAATCGCGATATGAGCCTGGATGGGAAGAACTCTACGGAACGTCTCGTCGGTGCTCTTGTAAGGCCGCGCGAAAAACCGCCACGCATTGGGGAAACGCTCCACCGAAGCGGCGATGATGCTGAAGCTCACCAGCACCATCAGCGCCACGAACCAGCGCGCGTGAAAAATGTCGGTCAAGCCCGTGGCATCGAGAAAGCGCAGTATCGCCGGCGAATAGGCCCGCTGCATGTCGTCCGCTTCCGTCATGGGACGCTGCAGGATGACGGTGCCCGCCGCCGAGAAAATCACGACCAGGATGATCAGAATGACCCCGGTCTTAATCGAGCTGAACGTTTTCCAGATACTGCGGGGTGCTGTGTGAAGGAAGCGTGCCATGTATGATTCCCCAGACTCCGTCTGCAGTAATGCACGTTCCGCGCCAACGCCCGGATTTTCCGATAAAGCATGTGCAATCAATGAATTGTGTGATGGAGTCAGACGACCATGAATCTCCGCCTGAGCCATAACACTCAGCTCCACAAGGCGTTACCGCGAACTCGCGCGCTGTCGCCAGTCTGTGATTTCAATCACAACCGTGGGAAAATCAGCACCATCGGGTCCCCTCGAGGCGATTCGCGAACGCGTGCGTGATTTCACCGACCGGGTGTGGGAGAAAGCCCATTGCGGGAGAAGAAGTGAGCGGCGGGGCAAACTTCGGGCAACGCGCGGCTGGGTTGGAAGATGATCTGTTGCAATAATTTACAGTTTTACAGGGCACATCGTCTTGTTTCACACTACTAAGGCTAAGATCGTGCACATGCAACAGACGCCAATGGTCCCAGCAGGTCTAATTCGTCTTCTTCCGAGTCGGAAAGCGTGGTTGAGGCAAGCCTCAAAGTTGGCCTTCTTTCTGGCCATCGCCACGGTGTCCGCCTTCGCCAAGGAACATCCCGTTCCGCTTGACAAGAACGTTGACTCGGCCAAGTGCCTGGAGTGCCATGAAGACAAGACCAAGGGCAAGGCCGTGCATTCTGCCATTGCCCTGGGATGCCTGAGTTGCCACGAAGTGCGGGTCAACAAAGACATCACCCGCGTGAAGCTGACTACTTCGACTCCGCAGTCTCTGTGCCTGAGTTGCCACGCCGACAAGGACGCGACAAAGCTCACCGGGACGGTGCATCCTCCCGCGGTGCGCGACTGCATCAAATGCCACGATCCCCACGTCAGCGACAACAAGAATCAGCTACTGAAACCTCTTTCGGGCGACAAGGGCCAGAATCTCTGCCTTGATTGCCACAAGCAGGGCCTGAATGTCCCTGAGAAAGGCAGCCGCCACGCCGCCCTCGATATGGGCTGCGACACCTGCCACGTCACCCACAAAACCGGCGAAGAGGGTAAGGCTGAGTTCGAATTTCACCTGACCAAGAGCTCCCCCGCGCTCTGTCTGGACTGCCATGATCCGAAGGATGCGGAACTGCAGAAAGCGCATCACGACCAGCCTTTCGCCAAGGCCGACTGCACCAGTTGCCACGATCCCCACCAGTCGGCCGCGCCCAAGCTGATGCGGCAGTTCCTGCACCCGCCGTTTGCGGAGAAGTCCTGCGATACATGCCATGCTCCGGCCAAAGACGGCAAAGTGGTGCTGACCCAGACGGATGTGAAGTCGCTATGCGTGACGTGCCATAGCGACCAGGCGGAAAAGATCGAAAAGGCCAAGGTGCCGCATCCGGGAGCCGCCGGCGACTGCACCGATTGCCACAACCCTCATGCCGGCCGTCAGCCCGGCCTGCCTAAGACGAACGCGGTCGATATCTGCCTGGGCTGCCACAGCGATCTCGCCGAGCAAGGCAAAAAGCACTATCTGCACCAACCCGCATTCAAGCAGGCCTGCGCCATCTGCCACGAGCCGCATGGTGGCGAAAACGATCACCTGCTGCGCGCCAAGACCAACAATAATGAGGTCTGTCTCGAGTGCCACGGGCCCGATTCCCAGCCGAAGAAGCTCGAAGCCGAGCATCTGGTCGCCATCTTCAACGGAAGCGTGAAGCTGCCCGAGGATTACTTCACCAAGAACAAAGTCGTGACCCTGCCTATCAAGTTCGGGCGCGGGCACCCGATCGCGGGTCACCCGGTTCAAGACGTCGTGGATCCGACGAATGTCGCCAAGTTGATTGCTAAGATCGATTGCCTGTCTTGCCACCAGCCGCATGCCTCGGCTCAGCCCGATCTGCTGGTGAAGGACCAGGCCAACAATACGGCGTTTTGCGCCAGCTGTCACAAGGATCTGACCAAGAGGTAGCTCTATGCCGAACTCGAAACCAAACCCGATGCCGGAAGCCACCGCCAGCCCGCTGCGCAATCGCAGACTGATCGCGGGGTTGGGGCTAGTCAGCCTGGCCCTGCTCGTTCCCCTGTCTGCCTTTGGCGGCAAGAAGAAGGAGCCGCCCAAGCCGCCGGCGGTGATCGACTACTCCAGCATCGTCTGGCCGAATCCGCCGGCCATCGCCCGCATCCGCTACCAGGCGTTCTATGCCGCGCAGAGAATGTCCCAGGTCACCGACACCACCAAGAAGGAGAAATGGATGGACCGGCTGGCGGGCGCGGCGCCACCCAGCGAGAGCGGCAAAGTTCTGTTTCAATTGGGCGAACCTTACGGCGTCGCCGTGGATTCCAAAGGGATTGTGTACGTGGCCGACCAGAAGGTGGGCGCGATTTTCATGTTCAACACCGAGACTCGCGAAGCCTACCTCATCAAGAACAAGGTCGACGCCCATTTCGCCCGCATAATCGGCCTGGCCATGGACGACGGGGATCGCCTCTTCGTCTCCGATCCTGCGCTCCGCCACGTACTCGTGCTGGACGCCAAGCACAAGCCGGAGGACGTAATCACCGATGGTATGGTCGAGCCCGGAGGCTTGGCCGTCGACCGCGAGAACCGGCTGCTTTACGTCGCGGACGTCGAGTTAGACCAGGTGCTGGTGTATGACGCCGACTCTTTCAAGCTGCTGCGCAAGCTGGGCACGACCGGACACAAACATGAGCTCACGACTCCGGGCGATTTCGCCAAGCCGACGGGACTGGCGGTAGACGCGGATGGCAATCTCTACGTCTGCGATACGTTAAACGATCGCATCGAGGTCTTCGATGCCGACGGCAAATTCGTCACTGCCTATGGCAAGAACGGCGATGCTCCCGGCTATTTCTCCCGCCCCAAAGGCATTGCCGTCGACAACGATGGCCATATCTGGGTTGCCGATGGCATGCAGGACCGCGTGCAGGTGTTCAATCAGGAGTGGCAATTATTGATCAGCTTCGGCGGCCACGGCCTGTTGCCGGGGCAATTCCAGGGATTGGTCGGCATCGCGATCGACAAGAACAACCGCGTCTTCACCTCTGAGATCTATCCCGGCCGGGTGCAGCAGTTCCGCTACGTTACCGACGCTGAGGCCGAACAGGAGCGCAAGCGTCGGGAAGAGGAGCGCGCGAAGAAAGCCAGCCAGAACCAGTGAGACATTGAGACATTGAATCATTGAGTCATTGAAGGGCGGTTTGCCTTTCGTTGATTCAATGCCTCAATGACTCAATGATTCAATAGCCTCTGTTGTATTTCGCAACGACCCACCCGGACCTCCTGCAACTGCGGATTTTAACCACACGCCCCTGGTAACTGGTGATTTTCCCCCACTGCCTGTGGAATTGGGAATGTCGAGGGCCTCCGCCGCTAACCAGCAATATCAACAGATTCAATGGCTTACAGCCACAACCAAGAGATGCGACCATTTGGGCTTCTTCGGGCGGCCAATTGCATTAACCCTGGGCGAGGGGCGACTGCAGAAGGCGCCCAGGCGCAAGATGCGGCCCACGGCCTAAGCCCCTAGAGATTCTGGGTAGCGCACGAAAAAAAATTCATGGAGGTCGTGAGAAATTTATGAAGAAAGCGATCCTAGTCGTGATGTTCGTTCTGGCGGTCGGGGGTCTGGTGATGGCGCAGACTTATTCGTCACCGGTTGACGTCCTCGGCGCGCACAACAATGGCGGCCGCGGCTGCGCTGGTTGTCACGCTCCGCACAGCGGCTCATTCGGTTCCGGCCACGCCGGCGCCGCCGACACCGGCACCTATGCTCTGTGGGGCCAGGACGCCAGCCCGCTGTACGGCAAGACGATCCAGTTTGGCGACGGCGGCAGCTTTTCCGAAGTTCTGCCCAACGGGATTGCCACTGGAAGCGAAGAAGTGGGCGGCATCCTGCTCTGCCTCAGCTGCCATGACGGCAACGTCACGGCGAAGAACATGATGGTCAACCAGTCCTACGAACAGAGAATTGGCCTGCTGACCAACACCGCTTATGGCAACGGCGCCATCCCGACCCTGCTGGGCAACGACGGATCCGGAGCCGGCAACTACACCAACGATCACCCAGTGGGACAGCTCGCTAACATCTCCACCCGGGCTCCGATGCCGGCGTGGAACGGCACGCAGTTTGTGACCCCGACAGCCGGCCCGTACTTCCAGTTCATTAAGAACTACGGCTGGCCCGCTCTGGCCCCTGGAAAGTGGTCGAACCCCTACGGCGTGACCGCCGGTGGACAGCCCTACGTGCTCTGCACCACCTGCCACAACCAGCATGTGATGACGGTCTACACCTCGAGTGCGGCGAGCCCGATCGCTAACGACGGCGGCGGCAAGTACTATGCCACCTACTTCTTCATCAACGGCCCGTACAATCCGAACATCAACAACGTCGCCAACACCAACGCTCCTTCGACGACGCAGTTCTGCCGCCAGTGCCACTTTGGCGAGTCGAACGAAGCCAACAACACCAACAACATCACGACCGTCTTCCAGTAGACCTGATTGGAGTGCCAAGGGGGAGAGCAAAACTCTCCCCTTTTTTTGTGGAACGGGTAAGCTGGAAGCGATAGAAGAGGCCATATGAAATACCAACTCCCAACCTCCGCAATGCTCAGCCTGGTGCTCGCGGCAGCGTCGGTTCAGGTTGCCTGGGCCCAGGTTGCTTCCCATCAGCCGACCACGGTTGCCAGCCCGGCCACCGCTCAAACCTCGCCGCTGCAGGTAAGCGACAAGCCGGTGGCGCGGGTGAACGGCGTGGTACTGACCGATCGCGACCTGCTGCGCGAGATGTACTCGATCTTTCCCTACGCCCGGCAGCACAACGGATTCCCCAAAGCACAAGAGGCGATGATCCGGCAGGGCGCGCTGGAGATGATCATCTTCGAGGAGTTGGTGTATCAGGAGGCGCAACGGCGCAAGCTGACGGTTCCGGCCGAGAAGTTGAGCGCGGCCCAAGCCGAGTTTCGCAAACAGTTCAACAGTCCCGACCAGTACCAGCAGTATCTGCAAAGCGAGATGAAGGGCTCGGAGCAGCAATTGCGCCAGCAGATCAAGCGCTCGCTGCTGATCGAGCAGGTTTTGAACACTGACGTAGAGCAGAGGTCGGCGGTGACCCCCGCCGAGGTCGCGGCTTACTACGCCAGCCATGCGGCAAAATATCAGGAGCCGGAATCATTCAGCTTCCAGAGCATCTCGATTCTGCCTCCGCTCAAGGCGACGCCGGAGCAGGAGAAAGAGGCAAGAAAGAAAGCCGAGGCGGCGCTGGAACAGGCCAAAGCCACCAAGAGCTATCAGGACTTTGGGCTGCTGGCGGAGAAGGTGTCGGAAGACGATTTCCGCGTGAACATGGGCGACCACCGCGTGGTGACCGCCGACAAGCTGCCGCCGCCGGTGGTCAAGACCCTGCAGGCTATGCAGGCGGGGCAGATCACGGGATTGATCCAGATTGAAACCGCGTTCACCATCATCCGCCTGAATGCGCGCACGCCAGCCCGCAAGCGGCCGCTGTCCGAGGTTCGGAACGATCTGAAGACTGAGCTGCAGAAGAGCAAATACGAGAAGCTGCGTTCGAACCTGGCGAAGCAGTTGCGAGCTAAAGCGAAGATCGAAGTGGTCTAGTCATTGAGGCATTGAGACATTGAGTCATTGAGACATTGAATCATTGAATCAATTCAAACCACTGATTTTCCATTGACTCAATGATTCAATGATTCAATGACTCCATGGCTCAATTTCTTTTATGAATTCTTTGGAAAAGGCGGCTGATTTGAAGCTCAGGACTAAGAGCTTCGCCATTCGCGTGGTCCGGCTTTATCGTTCTCTGCCTCATTCTGCTGATGCGCAGATTCCGGGGAAACAGCTTCTGCGGTCCGCCACTTCGGTGGCCGCGAATTATCGTGCCGTCTGTCGCGCGCGCTCGAAGGCGGAATTCATCTCGAAGATGAGCGTGGTGCTGGAAGAGGCCGATGAAAGCGCGTTCTGGATTGAGTTGCTGATGGAGACCGGAGTTGTCGGTAGCGAAAAGGCGCGCGACCTGCTCCAGGAAACCAATGAACTGGCCGCGATCTTCGGCGCATCCCTGCGGACCTGCAGACAACCCGTTGAATCATTGAGTCATTGAATCATTGAGTCATTGAATCATTGAGCCAATCCCACCTCTCCGCTTGGTTTCTTGTTTGATTCAATGCCTCAATGCCTCAATGATTCAATGGCTGGCTGGCTGCGGGTTTCAACTTGGGAATTGGGTGATATGCCGCACCGGCCCGAATTCCGCTTCTAATCCGGCCACCGTCCCAGCTGCAAATACCTTGTCTTCAACTACATAGAAATATCACCCGGCTCCTCCTTTTGGCAACGATTGTGCCTTTACATCTGGTAAGTGCAAGTAATTTCCGAGCCTCGGGGCAGAAGGGCATTCGCCGAAATGAAGGTTGCGAAGCGCATCATCGGACTGGCGGTTCTGGTGATCGTCCCCTTCGCCTATGCCCAGAATCAAGGCCCAACCCAAAATCCTCAGCTGGCGATCGGCGAGAACACCCGGCTCAGCGCCGGGGGCATGGCAACCTTCGGCTACAGCGGAGACTATGGCGACGCCATTACCGGACAGCACGGGCTGACCTGGGGCTTTGACGGCAAGGTCAACGGCTGCTACTACAATCCCAACTTTCTGTCGTTTACGGCGACGCCGTACTACAACCAGTCGCGGAACGATTCCAGCTACCAGTCGCTGACCGGGGCAAGCGGCATCGACGGGACCGCGAATCTGTTCACCGGCAGCCACTATCCCGGTTCCATCAGCTATCGCTATGACCGGAACACGAGCGGGACGTTCGGCGTTGCCGGACAGCCCAACTTCACTACGATCGGCAAGAACCAGGGCTTCGGCATCAACTGGAGCGCATTGCTGCCGGGCTTGCCTACACTCTCGGTGGGATACACGCAGGGCGAAGGCAGCGGCACCATCTTTGGCACAAGCGAGCAGACCACCTCCAACTCCAAGCTGTTCAACGTGCGCTCGAACTACTCGATTGCAGGGTTCCAGCTGAACGCCTTTTTCAATCGCAACAGCACGGGCTCGCAATTTCCGGAGTTCCTCTCCGGTCAGCAGGAGACAGTGGAGAACTCGGTTGGGCACGATGTGGGATTCGGAGCGCAACACGAACTGCCTTTCCACGGCCAGTTCTATGTCAACTACGACCGCGCGTCCGCCGATGCCAACTATTTCTCGACTGCA
The DNA here is from genome assembly GCA_035266285.1 of Candidatus Sulfotelmatobacter sp. GTDB lineage: Bacteria > Acidobacteriota > Terriglobia > Terriglobales > Acidobacteriaceae > Sulfotelmatobacter. The sequence continues at coordinate 49,213 of DATFNR010000082.1, read as the reverse complement.
GGCCAGAACTCAAACAACACCAGTTACACCGACGACCTCGTCAATGCGGGCGCGAGCTTCCATCCCACGCAAAAACTCACCCTGAACCTCACGGAAAACTTCACCAGCAACCTGAACGGATATCTGTCGCAGAGCCTCAGCAGCACCGGAGCGCCGGTCGAGGGTCTGAGCCTGGGATCGGGCGCGCACTCCTCGACCTTCGGTGGAGGCGCCACCTATCAATTTACCCGCTTCCTCTCGGCAACCTCGCAGGCCACCTACTATGACCAGGAGTACTTCGGCAAGAGTTACACCGGCACCTACGTCAGCGGCACGCTGAACTACGGGAAGCGGCTGCTGGATATGTTCACGTTCTCCGGTTCGGTGATCGATAGCAGCAACGGGCAGGGCACGAACGCGGTGGGCTTCGTGGGCAATGTGAACTTCTTTCACCGCTTCCAGGGCTGGCAGCTGGCGGGTGTCTTCAGCTATGCGCAGAATGTGCAAACCCTGCTGGTCACCTACACGACCTCGTATTATCAATACAGCGGGAACGCGCATCGCCACTTGCCCGGCGGGCTGCAATGGACCGCAGCCTTCAACGGAACGCACAGCGGGCTGACGAACTACCAGGGCACCAGCAGCGCCAGCGAGAGCTACTCCACCACGTTCGGTTCCCGCAGGTTTACGCTCAACGGCAACTACACCCAGTCGAGCGGGATTTCGCTGCTGGGCGTAGGCGGATTCGTACCGGTCACGACGACTCCAGGAGCCAGCGATTTCATCACCTTCGGGGGATCGAGCTACGGCGGCGGACTCTCAGTGACGCCGACGCGGCGGCTGGTGCTGGCAGGAAGCTACAGCCGCGCCATCAGCAATACCCTCGGACAGACCATCTCGCACAACAATACGGCGATCTACAACGCGCAGTTGCAGTACCATCTACGGAGGATCGGACTGCAGGCCGGGTACACACGCTTCACGCAGGGCATCAGCGCCGTGGGGCTTCCCGCCAACTCGACATCGTATTTTGTGGGTGTATCCAGATGGTTCGACTTCTTCTAACGGGACGGGGCAGGCGGGTTTTGAGCGTCGGGCTCGCCGCGGGCGTCATAGCCATGGGCGTCATTGCCACGCTGGCCCTGCTGCCGCCGCCGGCCCGAGCCGCGAAGCACACCAAAGAGACGCTGCCGCTGGCCGCGCCCGATCTGCTCATGGACGGCGGGCGCAAGCTCTCCTTTGAGCGCGCTTTCAGCCTGGAACGCGAGGTCAAACCCAAACGGAGCTTCTGGACGCGCGTGGTGGACGCGATTGCGGGCCAGCCCGACTTCCACTATCTGGTCAGTCCCTACGCGGTGGTGACCGACTCGCGCGGGCGCGTCATCGTGACCGATGTTTCGGCGGTCGGCGTGCACATCTTCGACTTCGACCAGCAGAAGTACAAGTTCATCTCGCGCCGCGACGCGGGAAAAGATCCCATGCTCACGCCGCAGTGCGTGGCCGTCGACGCCCAGGACAACATCTACGTGACCGATTCGCAGACGGGCAAGATTTTCGTCTTCGACCCCAGCGGCAAATACCGCCGCGTAATCGGAAGCCTGAAGGGCGGGGAAGGATATTTCAAGCGTCCCACGGGAATCGCGGTGGATTCGGCGGCGGAGCGCATTTATGTCAGCGACACGCTGCGCAACAAGATTTTCATGATGGATATGCAGGGCAGCATCCTGCGCACCATCGGCAAGACGGGCACCGGCGAGGGCGAGTTCAACCTGCCCACCGAGCTGCGTTTGAACGGGCAGGATCTGGCGGTGGTCGACACCATGAATTTCCGGGTGCAGGTCTTCGACCGCTCAGGCACGTTCCGCTATGCCATCGGCAAGGTGGGAGACGGCGCGGGATGGATGTTCCGGCCGAAAGGAATCGGTTTCGATTCCGAAGGGCACCTCTACGTGGTCGATGGGGTGTGGGGCCTGGTGCAGGTTTTCGACGAGCAGGGACAGCTGCTCTACTACTTTGGGGGAAAGGGAACTGGAGCTGAGCAGTTCCAGTTGCCCACGGGGCTGTACATCGACCATCACGATCGCATCTACGTGGTCGATTCCTTCAACCGGCGGGTGCAGGTGTTTCACTACTACGGAATCGGCCCGGTGGCGGAGGGGAGGAAGCAGCCATGAAGACGCTCTCCGCGTTCGTCTGCGTCGCGCTGGCAGGAGCGATGACTGCCGTCTCAAGCCTGGCGCAGGCGCCGCAGCCCACAGGCGACGTGCTGGGCATGCACAACATGACCTTGTCGAGCGGTGCTTCCGCATACACGCAAGGAAGCCTGGGCTGCACATTTTGCCATGCTCCGCACAGCGGGCTGGGCGCCAACACTCCGCTGTGGAACCAGAAGCTTTCGCAGAAATCGTACGTACCCTACACCAGCACCACCAATCCCAACCAGGGCAACACGCAGCCCACCTTGGGAGTGACGAGCAGCCTGTGCCTGAGCTGCCATGACGGAACCGTGGCCGTGGGACAGTCCGCGGTCTACGGCCAGCTGCCCGTGAACGGATCGTTGAACGCTGCAGATTCCTTTGGCACTACGCTGACCGGCTCACACCCGTTCAGCCTGGTGACGCCGTTGAAAGACGCCTCGAACCTGGTGGCCACGCTGGCTTCCGGCGGCAAGACTGCCGATCCGACAGGAGCGGTCAAGCTGATCAAGGGCAACATCGAGTGCACCAGCTGCCATGATCCGCACGTTCAAAGCACCGACAAGATCGCGCAGAATTTCCTGGTGCGCGACAGTTCCAAAGGCCAGATGTGCCTGGCCTGCCATGATCCAAACCGGGTGGTGCAGGGGCAGGTGAATCCGCTGGCCGGGTTCACCACCAGCATTCATGCGACGGCGGCGAATCAGGTTTCGCCTGACGCCCACGCCGGGCAATACCCGACGGTGGGCGTGAACGCCTGCACATCCTGCCACATGGAGCACAATTCGATCGCCCCGGCGCGATTGTTGCGGCCGGCGGTGCCGGCGGCAACGTCAACTGATCCGGCGACGCAGGATTGCATGACCTGCCACGGCGGCGGGACGTATCTGTCGCCGGCGATTCCCAACGTCATGGCGGAGCTGGCGAAAGTCAGCCACCCCCTGCCTTCGGGGAACAACTTCCACGACGCGGCCGAGCCCGCGGTGCTCAACAATAACCGGCACGCCACCTGCGTCGATTGCCACAGCGCGCACAGCGGCAATCCGGAGGTGCAGTTTGCGGCGCCACCGGCCATTCGCCCGCCGCAGCAGAACGCAACCGGCGTGAGCGCGCTCGACGGTGTCACCGTGCTGGCCCCGGCGGTCAATCAATATGAAACCTGCCTGCGTTGTCACGGGCCCAGCATCGGCAAGCAGCGGCTGATCATCTACGGCTATTCGCCGATTCGGATGGTGACGGCGGCTGATCCTTTGAACGTAATTGCGGAATTGGCGGCAACGGCGACTTCGAGCCATCCCGTGACTCATCCCCGCTCAAGCGCGCTGCCCCAGCCCAGCCTTCTGGTGAACATGCTCGACCTGAAAGGACTGCCGTCCGTGCGCCTGGTGGGCACGCAGATTTTCTGCACCGATTGCCACAACAGCGACGACAATCGCGAGTTTGGCGGCGCCGGACCGAATGGTCCGCACGGCTCCATCAATTCCCACTTGCTCGAACGCAACTATCAGTTCAGCCAGGCGGCGACTCCCGGCGGGCCGGTGACGAATCTGTTTCCCAATCCGGATACCAGCGTGGCCGGGCCGTTCTCGATGTGCGCCAAGTGCCACAACCTGACCCAGATTTTTGCCAACACCAGCTTTTCGCAGCACAATCTGCACACCCATCAGTATGGCTTCAGCTGCTCGGTCTGCCACACGGCGCACGGCATGGGAGCCAATTCGCCCACTGTGACCGGCGACCGCCTGGTGAATTTCGACGTCAACGTGGTGGGACAGAACGGCGCCGCTCCCATCGCCTACAACCGCAGCACGAATACCTGCACGCTGATGTGCCACTCGGTGGCGCACAATGCCGACGGCAGCGTGGCCGCTGCGGCGGCGACGAAACCCAGGATTAAGATCAGATGAGCCCGGTTTGGAATGGGGCGCTATCTGCGCCGCACTTCGTTTTTCCGGCCGCATGGTGTTCTCGATGGAGAACAGCTGCGCGGAGACCGGCAGGGCTGGAACCCTGATCTGAGGACGTGGTTAGGCCCACGAAATCGGATCGGACCCAGCCCTGCATTGCGCCAGGAGAAAGCGCGCGGGACAAGCGATCCGTACTTGGGACGAGTGAACGATGGCTGCATCCACTGAACCCGCAGTGACCGATGCCGCCGCGAAGCCCGCGGCGAATGGCAAGCATCCGAGCCGCAAGCGGCTGTGGGCGCAGATCGCCACAGCCGTCATCGCGCCCGTGCTGTTGCTGGTCCTGAGCGAAGCGGCGCTGCGCCTGTTTGGGGTGGGGTTTGCGACGGACCTGACCGTTCCTTGCACCGTGCAGGGCCGAGCAGCAGCGTGTTACAACCTGTTTTTCCCTGCGCCATTTTTTCCGCCGGGCATGATCAAGACGCCGCAGGCCTACGCGATTCCTGCCGAAAAACCGGCAGGCACATTCCGGATTTTTGTTCTGGGAGAATCGGCGGCCATGGGCGATCCCGATCCGGCCTACGCCTTCAGCCGCTACCTGGAAGTCATGCTGCGCACCCGCTATCCGCAGATGAAATTCGAAGTCGTGAATACGGGCAGCGTTGCCATCAATTCGCACGTCCTGCTGCCGATCGCTGAGGGCCTGGCCAAACAGCAACCCGACGTTTTCATCATTTACTCCGGCAACAACGAAGTCGTCGGCCCCTATGGGCCGGGCACGGCGTTGACTTCCGGAGGCATGAACCTGCACGTGATTCGCGGCGGAATCGCGCTGCGTTCCACGCGCATTGGCCAGTTGCTCACGAAGGTGGGCACGCAGAAAAAAGAGTGGGGCGGCATGGAGATGTTTCTCGACAAGCAGGTGCCCGAGACTTCTCCGCTGATGAAGTACACGTATTCGAACTTCGAGCAGAACCTGCGCGACACGATTGCCGCGGCGCGGCGCTCGGGGGCGCGGGTGATCGTCAGCACGGTGGCGACGAATCTGAAAGATTGCGGACCGTTTGGCTCGCAGCACCGCGATGACCTGAGCCCGGACGATCTGCGCCGCTGGACCGCGCTGCTGCAGCAGGGAACTGACTTCGAGAGCGCCCGTTCGTGGGCGGAGGCGTTGCAGGCCTATTATGCGGCGGCAAAGATCGACGATCAGTTCGCCGAGCTCGAGTTCCGCATGGCGCGCAGCCTGTGGATGCAGGGAGACTACGCCGGAGCGAAACAGCATTTCATGGCGGCGCGCGATCTGGATACGCTGCGCTTTCGCGCCGACAGCCGCATCAACGAGATCAACCGCTGGGTGGCGGGGTCGGCGGGCGCGGAGCTGGTCGATGCGGAGCAGATTTTCGCGCAGCAGAGTCCGAATGGAATCATCGGCAGCGAGCTGGTGTATGAGCACGTGCACATGACTCCGCTCGGAAACTATCTGCTGGCGCGGGCAATGTTTCTGCAGATTGCGAGCAAGCTGCCTCGGGCCTCGGGATCCACGCCGCCGGCAGACGCCTCGCAAGCAGCGGCTCAGGCTGGCGTTCCGTCGGAGGCGGAGTGCGAAAAGCTGCTCGCTCTTACCGGGCACGACCGCACGCGCATTGCGTCGGAAATGCTGCAGCGCCTGCAGCGGCCGCCATTCACCGATCAGCTGAATCACTCGGATCAGGTGCTGCGCCTGATGTTTCAGGTGCAAGGGCCGGAGGAGAATCCCGCTGACACCGCCATGCAGTATCAGTGGGCGATCGCGCAAAAGCCCGACGACCGCGTTCTGCGCTACAACTTCGGTTTGTTCCTCTTCGGCCACAACCGCGACGCGGCAGTTGAGCAGTTGCGCCTGGCGCGGCCTTGGGACGGGTTTCCCGTGTTCACGCCGGATGGCATGCAGGTGGAGTAGTTTTCAGCTTGATAGTCGGGACTAGCGCGCGCTGTGCTCTTCGGCGCAGGAAGTCGCGCCGTTCCATGTGGCGTACCGGCAGCGCCAGCGGAAACCGTTAGGATCGTGCCGGCCATATCCCCACACCCTCACATAGAGCACATCGTCTTCCAGTCGCGAGGCCTCGATGAAGACGTGATTGTTCTCCTCGAGTGCGGGCCGCATTTCGTAAGGCACAAGGCGGATCAGAGTGGGCTTGTCGAGCACCACGGGGCTGTCGGGGTTGGTTGCGGAGAAGATCATCGCCCGGGAAGTCGTCTTGGCCACATATTGCGTAACGACGAGGAAGTCATCCTTGGACCACGTGACGGCGGCCACACCGACGTAATCGCAGAGCTTGCGGGAACGGCCGGTGGCGGTCTCGATCAGCCAGAGCGAATGGAAGGTGCCGACAAACTCCGATGCGTCGGCCTCGCGCTCTGCGTTGCGCACGACAAACCGGTGATCGGGTGAGGCCAATTCACCCGCCTTGGGAAATACGACAAAGGCAGCCGCGAAGGCCTGCACAACCGCAAAAGCAGCGATCGCAGGCGCGATGAGGACGATCCGCGAAAGGCGCATCCCGCAACCTCCCCGCTTTTATTGGACTTGACCGGGGCTGATTTGGCAGTGATCGCGATCACGGCATTCATCCCTTGTCGGCACGGCGCGATTCAGCACGAAGGGAAAGGAGGAATCACGCTGTGTTTAGAACTGCCGATACATGAATTGGGCGGCGCTCGGGCCGCGGGTGAAGGTCACGAACAGCAGGAAGATCAAGACAAGCGCGTACAGCGGTGGGAGCCAGTACCAGCGCCAGCGCGCCAACCAGGCGATGAAGCCCTGCGAATCCCGAGGCGCCAAATTTCCCGGCGCCTCCACTTCGGCCGGATACGGATCCAACGCGGCGATCACCAGCATCACGATCGCATATCCGGCCGCCAGGGCTGCCACCATCAGATACAGGCTGCCGCTCAGAATGTGCGAACCGTAACTTGCGGGCGAGAGAATGGCTGACAGCATTGCGCGCGCCTGGGACAGGGAATTGGCGCGGAAGAAGATCCATCCCAGGTTGATCAGCGCCATGGTGACGATCCAGGAAAACAGAGCCCAGAGCGGCGCCCAGCTTTTTTGAGAGGGCTCCCACCCAACTTTGCGCTCGACTTGCTGCAGTTGCCGATGCGCGACCAGCAGCACTCCGTGATAGCAGCCCCACAGGAGAAACAGCAGGCTGGCCTTGTGCCACAGGCCGAACGCGACCATCGAAATCACCAGCCCGAGATTGCGCCACCACATTTCGCGGCGCAGCGTGGCCAGCGGCAGAAACAGGTAGTCGCGAATCCAGAAGGAGAGCGACATGTGCCAGCGCGTCCAGAAGATGGATGGAGTGGTCGAGTGAAACGGGCGCGCGAAATTCTCGGGCACGGCGAAGCCCAGCATTTTGGCCGCGCCGATGGCGATGTGCGAGTAGCCCGCGAAATCCATGAAAAGCTGCAGGCCGTAGCCGAGGGCGAGGCAGCAGACGTCGGCGCCGGTCCAGCGCGTCACGTGGTCGAAACCGCTGGTGATGCCGTCGCCCGAAAGGATTCCCTGTCCCAGGAGTTTGGCGAATTGCATCATCAGGACCCCGGTGGCGATACGGCGGAAGCCGGCTCCGATGTCCGCCCAGTGAGTCAACTCTTGCGAGCGGAACTGCGGCAGCATGTCCGGCAGGCGGCAGATCGGTCCCGAGATGGTGACGGGAAAGAACACCATGTAGAGGGCGAACTCGAAGAACGTTGGGTCGAGCTCTTCTTCGCGGTAAAGATCGAACAGGTAGCTCATCGCCTGGAACGTCCAGAAGGAGATGCCAAGCGGCAGCGCCAGATGCGAGAAGCGCTGCAGGGAAGAGAGAGGCAGACGCACCGCGGCTTCCGGCAGGTACTTGAAAGCGCCGAGCAGCGCGAGGTTCAGGAGAATGCCGAGGGTCAGTAGGACTCCCGACGGTTGGCGGCGAAGTCCAGATTTCAAGTAACGGCCCACTAGGAAGTTCATCGCCGTGGAGGCGAGCAGGACGGCGGCGAACCAGATTCCCCAAGTCAGGTAGAGGGCGTAGCTGGCGATCAGTAGAACGGCCTGCCGCAGGGCCCGCGAGCGGACTTTGGCGAAGACCGCCGCGCACAGCAGAAACAGCAGGCCATAAAGAATTGCTTGGAGCAACGTTCCTCCGTGATCTGGGCACGCCGGCTTTTCAGCCGTTCGCGGGTCCAAAAACGACCACCAGGGCTGAAGCCCACATCGATTCCGTGCCGCTGACGCGGCGCTGAAGCGCCGCTCTTCCACGACGGCGCATTCGTCCGTTCCTTCGCGTTCGTCCGTTTCTTCGCATTCGTCCCTTCCTTCGAAGTGGACCGATCCTTCGAAGTCGACCGAATCAGCCGACAAGAATAGCGGGGCGCGTCTCGGGTTACAAGAACGCCTAGGTCATAGTAGTTTCCTAAATCGCCAAACCACGAAGGACACGAAGTTGCACGAAGGCAAAAGTGTCGCTGACCTCCTTCCTGTCTTAGGGGCCTTGATGGTGAAATTAGGACACCACCTAGGTCATCGAAGGCGTGCACTACAATGACGTGTGCCCGGCTACCGCACCCTCATCGACGCGCTCGACGCCGCCCCCGCCGATCGTCCGTTTGTGACGGCATGGATCGATGAAGACGAGCAGGAGACTCTGACGTTTGCCGAGTTCCGCGCGCAGGCCCGCGCGCAGGCGGGCTTTCTGCACGGGCATGGTCTTGCGGCCGGCGACGGGGTGGTCATCATTATGCCGCAGGGCATCCTGGCGATGACGACATTCGCCGGCGCGATGATGCTGGGCGCGGCGCCAACGTTTCTCGCCTATCCCAACTTCAAGTTCGAGCCCGCGAAATATCGCTCCGGGCTGGCTGGGGTGACGGCAAACCTCAGGGCCAGTGCGGTGGTCATCGACGAAGAGTTCCCCGACGAGATGCTCGGCCATGTGTCCATCGGGGAGGGAACAAAACTGCTGCGCGCGGGAAGCGGAAAGAGTTCTGAGGACGAGCGCCGTCTTCCGGACTCGCAGTTTGAAGCTCACGGGATCAAAGCCGAGAGTATTGCGTTCATCCAACACTCGGCGGGCACGACCGGACTGCAGAAGGGCGTGGCTCTGACGCACGCGGCGGTGCTGCGGCAACTCGAACACCTGGCCGGCGCGCTGCAGATCGACGGCGCCGCGGATCGCATTTACAGCTGGCTTCCCCTCTATCACGACATGGGGCTGATCGCCTGTTTCATGCTGCCCATGGTCTCGCACGTCCCGGTGGTGCTGCAGTCGCCGCTCGACTGGGTGATGCATCCGGAAACTGCGCTTGAGATCATCAGCGAGCACAAGTGCACGCTGGCGTGGATGCCGAATTTCGCTTTTCAGTTCGTGCCGCGGCGCATGCCGCCGGACCGCCGTGCACAATATGATCTGTCGTCGCTGCGCGCGCTGGTGAATTGCTCTGAGCCGGTGCGCGCGAGCAGCATGCGCGAGTTTCAGACTGCTTTCGCGCATGCGGGATTGAGAAAGAGCGTCCTGCAATCCTCTTACGCCATGGCGGAGAATGTCTTTGCCGTAACTCAATCGGACATCGCGCGATCTGGCGGCCCGCCTTGCCTTTGGGCTGACGGCCAGCAGTTTCGCGGCGCCCATCGCATCGTGCCGGTTGCCGAAGGCGCGCCGGGGGCGATGGCGTTCACCTCGTCGGGCCAATTGCTGCCCCATCATGAAGTGAAAATTGTGTCCGAATCTGGCGCTCCGCTGGGCGATGCGCGCGCGGGCGAAATTCTGATCAAGAGTGATTGCCTGTTTTCCGGCTACTACAACCGTCCTGACCTGACCGCGCAGGCGCTGGCCGACGGCTGGTATCGCACGGGCGATCTCGGCTTCACGCTTGAGGGCGAACTTTACGTCGTCGGACGCAAGAAAGACCTGCTGATCATCGGCGGCGAAAACATCTACCCACAGGATATCGAGGAGATTGTCGCCGGACATCCTGCGGTTCACGACGGCCGCACGGTCGCCATGGGCGTGTACAATCCCGATCTCGGGACCGAAGACATCGTGGTCGTTGCAGAATTGGAGAATGAGGATCTGCTCACGAACGCCGTCGCGATCGAGCAGGAGATTCGCGCCCGCGTTGTCGCCGGCATGGGCGTGGCGGTGAAGACGATCTTGCTCAAGCCGCCGAAGTGGATCGTAAAGAGCACGGCGGGGAAGGCAGCGCGTTCAGCCACGCGCGAGAAACTGTTGGCGGAGCATCCGGAGCTCAACCCCGGGACAGATTAGACCAGCGGATCGCTCACATCGCATTTGCAGCACCCACCAACATGACTCCAGAGTCGCAGCAGATGATCAAACACATTCGCGGGCTGATCCGCAAGCCGGGCGTCGCCCTCGACGAGAACACTCCGCTGGTTTCCTCCGGGCTGATCGACTCGATGGCGCTGGTGGACCTGCTGGTGAAACTCGAAGACCTCACCCACATGCGCATTCCGGCGGGCAAGGTGCAGCCGAAGGACCTCGACACGGTGGCGAAGATGTTGGCAACGGCCGAGCGCGTGGGGAAGCTGCGCCGCTGAGAGGCGCTCCGAGTCCGGGTTACGGGCTCTACGATTTGAGCCTGGTTAGCCAACAACACAACTCGGCGGTGACCGGCGTCACTGACAGCTGTCAGGAGGGAAGATGAGGATCAACTCGTGATGCGCATCGCCTCGCCGAAGAACTCACTCCCATCACGGGACGCAACCCCAGAGGCAACCCGACTCACGCTTCTTCCGAATTGGCCGGTTCGCAGCGGACTTCTCCCACTCCTGCTTCCGTGCCTTCTATGGTTTCTGGTCTCGCCAGCGACGCTGGCCCAGGTGTCGCAAGACCCCGGCGCGGCGGCGGTGTTTGCCGCGCAAGGCGGCAACGCGACTGTGCATTTGACGCGCATCTACCTGACGCGCCAAAAGAAGAGCCTCAGCAGCACGCTGGAGAGGCCGGAATTGCGCGGCAGCACAACATCGGCCGGGGCGGCGGCCAGCGCCGCGGCCGGCGGAGGCCCCGATCCTCAGTACTACGGCGGGCCGGTGATCTCGAATGTGCAAGTCGTGGTGGTGTACTGGGGAAACGGTGTCAGCTCGGTGGCCACAACTGCAATTCCCGGCTTCTACAGCGCGGTCACGAACAGCAACTTCATGGACATGCTTTCCGAATACAGCACGAACGGAGTGACGCCGGTTGGCGGGGGCCCTCCCGGCGACCAGTCGATTGGGCGCGGCACTTTGAACAGCGTGTTCACCATCACGCCGTCTGCCGCCAACTCCGGTACGACCGTCGACGACAGTCAGGTTCAGGCCGAACTGCTGGCGCAGATCGCAGCCGGCAAACTGCCGGCGCCCGCCACCGACAGCACTGGCCTGGTCACTACGCTGTATATGACCTACTTTCCGCCTGGGGTTACGATCACGCTGCAGGGCGCTTCGAGTTGCGTCGACTTCTGTGCGTACCACGGCGCCGTCAGCTACAACGACCTGGATGTTGCCTACGGCGTTCTGCCCGACATGGGGCCGACCTCTGGTTGCTATACCGGCTGCGCCGAGGGCACGGAATTTCAAGACCTGGCGACCGTGTCCTCTCATGAGATGGCCGAGGCCATTACCGATACGGGTGTCGGACTGGCAACGGTTCTTGGGCCGCCATTGGCCTGGTACGACGTCAACTTCGGCGAGACCGCCGACATCTGCAACGCCAGCGGCGATCCCGCCAATCAGGCGGTGCTGCCGGGAAGCGGCTACACCGTGCAGAAGATCTGGTCGAACCTGCAGCAGGATTGCGTCAGCGCGCCGCCGACATTCACCCTGTCCGCTCCCGCGAACGTGCTTGCGGGGACTCCGTTCACGGTCACACTGTCGGTGCAGAGCAGCACCGGAGCCGCGCTCAGCCCGCCCTATGAGGGCACGGTGGAGTTCACCAGCAGCGACAGCGCGGCCGTTCTGCCACCGAACTACACTTTCACCCCGAACGACAACAACACGCACACCTTCAGCAACGCCGCCGTTTTGAAGACCACCGGCGCGCAGACCATTACTGCTACCGATACGCACTCCGGCGGCTTTACCGGGTCCGCGCAGGTGGGCGTCACCGCCCACACGTCGCCTTATTTCTCCCTCGCCGTGCCAGCCACGGCAGTCTTAGGGACGCCCTTCAGCTTCACCGTGACGGCCCTGGCTGCGTCGGGCAGCCTCAACCCTGCTTATAGCGGGACAGTGCATTTCACGAGCTCGGACCCGCAAGCGACTTTGCCCCCTAGTGCAACTCTGGCCAATGGCGTGGGCACGTTCAGCGCCACGCTGCATACCTCAGGCAGCCAAACCATCGCCGCCACCGACACCGTGAACCCGGCGATCACCGGCTCTTCGACGGGCATCGCGGCTTCGGGAGCGGCGACTCACTTTGCTGTGGTTACACCGGCTTCGGCGGCGACGGGTTTTGCGTTCACTTTTACGGTCTCGGCGCTGGATCAATTCAACAACACCGCGTCGACCTATAGCGGCACGGTGCACTTCACCAGCTCCGACGCGCAGGCGCTCCTGCCCGCGAACGCCACTCTGACCAGCGGCATGGGGACGTTCAGCGCGACCATCAACACGAAAGGCACACAAACCCTTAGCGCCACCGATACTGTGAACAGCACGATCACCGGCACGTCGCCGGGGATCGCCACCTCCGGCTCGGCCACGCACTTCGCCGTAGTCGCTCCGGGTTCTGCCACGGCAGGAACCGCGTTTACCTTCGTGGTCACTGCACTCGATTCATCCGGCAACACGGCGCCCACCTACAGCGGTACGGTGGCCTTCAACAGTTCCGACGGGATGGCGGTCTTGCCGGTCGGCTCGACTCTGACCAACGGCACGGGCTCGTTCAGCGCAATCCTCAAAACCGCAGGAGCGCAAACCATCACTGCGACTGACACGGTGACCAACACCATCACCGGCGTCTCCGGCAACATCTCCGTGATCGTTGTACCCCCCGCGGCAGTGCCGACATTCTCCCCCAACCCGGGAACCTACAACACGCCGCAGACCGTCAACATCGCGGATTCGTCTTCGGGCGTGGCCATCTACTACACCACCAACGGTTCCACGCCGACGACCGCGTCCAACGTGTACGCCGGGCCGCTTACCATCTCGACGACCACGACCCTACAGGCCATCGCCGCCGGGCCCACGAATGCGCCCAGTTCGCCCGCGTTCGGGATTTACAAGATTGTGGCCCTGGCGCCGACGTTCTCGCCCAACCCTGGAACTTACAACACGCCGCAGACGGTTACGATGGCCGACGCATCGCCGGGCGTGAGTATCTACTACACGACCGACGGCACGGCGCCGACGACTTCCTCCGCTCCATACACGGCGCCTATTGCGATCTCCGCGACCAGGACGCTGCAGGCGATCGCCAGCGGAAACGGGTATGCGGCGAGTTCGGCGGCGTTCGGCATCTATACCATCGCGGCCCTGGCGCCGTCGTTCTCGCCGAATCCTGGAACGTACGGCACGCCGCAAACGGTTACGATCACCGACGCCTCGCCGGGAGTCAGCATCTACTACACCACCAACGGCACCGCGCCGACGACTTCCTCGCCTCGATATACGGGACCGGTCACGATCTCGAAGACGACCAAACTGCAGGCGATCGCGGCCGGAAACGGGTATTCCGCCAGCGCAGACGCCCTCGGGATCTACGGCATCGCGGCCGCAGCGCCGACCTTCGCGCCGGGTTCCGGCAGCTATGCCACGCCGCAGTCGGTTGCGATCAGGGATGCGTCGCCGGGAGTGACGATTTACTACACCACTAACGGCTCGACTCCTACGGCAAAGTCCGCCAAGTACACAGGCCCGATCACGGTCTCTACCAGCGGCACGGTTCGCGCCGTCGCCGCCGGCAACGGCTTTACGATGAGCGCCGTGAGCTCCGCCACCTACACCATTGCGACCGCAGCCACCCCAACCTTCTCGCCGCTTCCCGGCACATATGGAGGCCCGCAATCGGTGACCCTCACCGACTCATCGCCGGGCGTCACCATTTACTACACCACCGACGGCTCAACGCCCACGACTGCATCCCCGAAGTACACGATGCCGATCACCATTTCCGCGACCACGACGCTGCAGGCGATCGCTGCGGGCAATGGGTTTCCTGCGAGTTCCGTAGGCGGAGGCGTCTACAGGATTGCCACCGCAGTGCCGGCCTTTTCGCCGAATCCGGGAAACTACAACACGCCGCAAACGGTGACAATCACCGATGCGACGCCCGGCGTCACCATCTACTACACCACCGACGGTTCAACACCAACGACTTCCTCGTCGCGCTATGCCGGACCCATCACCATCGCGACCACTACGACCTTGCAGGCGATCGCTGCCGGGGGCGGGTTTCCGGCCAGCTCGGCTGCGTTCGGCATTTACCGGATTACGGCGCAGGCGCCGACCTTCTCGCCGAATCCCGGAAACTACAGCAGCCCACAGACGGTGACGATCAGCGACGCCTCGCCCGGGGTCACGATCTACTACACGACTGACGGCTCGACGCCCACCACGTCGTCGCCGCAATACACCGGCGCCGTCACCATATCGGCGACCACAACTTTGCAGGCCATCGCCGCCGGCAACGGGTTCGCGGCCAGCGCCGAGGACTTTGGCATTTACAGGATCACGCCGTGATCGGGCTGAGGGTGATGCTCTGGGTTGAGCCTTACTACAACCCGTCTCGCGAATGGTTTTGGGAAGGGCACGACTTTCAGTCGTGCCGTCAAGGGCCGCATTAATGCTGGGCTTTAGCCCCTGAGGTGAGCAGTTCTTCTCTCCGGGCCCTGGAGACGAGTTCTAGTTGGTTGGGATGGGCAGCGACTGCTGCTTCTGCGCTTCGGCAATCATCTTCTCCACCGCGGCCTTTTTGTCGTCCGCCAGGGTGGGATTCAGTTTCAGCAACTTCTGCCACGCCGTCACCGCACCCGCGGGATCGTTCTTCCCCTGCAACCGGATCATCCCCAGATTGAAAAGCGCGTTGGCATCCTTGGGGTCATAGCTGAGCGCTTGCTGCAGTTGCTGAACCGCGCCATCGGCGTCGCCTTGATAGAACAGGCAGGAGGCCAGATCGGTGCGCGCGGCCACATTCTTGGGATTAGCGTCCACAGCCTTCTGGTAGTAGTCGGCCGCCGCTTTGAACTGATGCGTGGACTTGTAGATCATTCCGACCTGGTTGAGCAGATCGGAGTTGTTGGGATCGGTCTTCAATTTGGCCAGCAGCGGTTCAGCCTGCTTGTCCGCCATCCGCTTCATGTCTTCGAGACTCGGCATCTGGGGATGTCCGCCCGCGGAGGCTCCTGCGGCCGGGGATGCATCAGCAGGTGCTGGTGATCGCACCGGCTGCGACTGCGAACCGCGGAACAAATAACCCAGCGCCACGCCGACGAGCAGGCAGACGACTGCCATGGCGTAGGCTTGCAATGACTTCCAGCCTTGCGGTACGGGTTCGGCTTCGTTGCTCATGAGTCCTGTGCCGCTCGCTCCCGGCGATCGTTCGCGGCCGATAAACCGGCGCCTCCGTGGGCAGAGAATTCCAGGCGCACGCGGAGCCCTCGGCATCATGGCATGCTTTGCCGGGGTTTTCAATTGCGCGGCGGTGTCCTGATTTCACCACGAAGGACACAAAGAACACGAAGGAGGTCAGCGACACTTTTGCCTTCGTGCAATTCGTGCCCTTCGTGGTTTGTCGATTTAGGACGCTACTGCCCCGCTATCGCTGTTCCGTCAAGGATGCAGGCCCGAGCTGACGGCTGGCTGCGTCCCGCGCCTCTTCCTCCGCGAGCATCTGCATACGCTCCCAATCTGGCCGCAGCGCCATGGCCTTGATGTGGAAATGCGACTCCCGGGGCGCGTCATCGACGCGAATCAGCATTTCGTTTTTCTGCAGGCGGAAGCGCGTGACCTCTGCCAGAGGCAGGAGTTGGTCGGCAGTCTTACCGCTGATCACGTACACGACTTTATCGGTCACCAGCACGTATTCGGGGCAGAGTTCCCGCTCCGCTTTGTCCGCTCCGGACATGACCGAGATGAACCCGTGCTGCGGCCCCAGGCAATCCGTCATGCGCATGCGGATGATGGTTCCTTGCTGGTGGTTGTGGGTTTGCGCTGCCAGCAGCGCGGGTGCAGCGAGAAGAATGCAGCCAAGCAGAATTCGTTTCATGGGCCCCTAACTACCGCATCTGGTTTGGATAGAAGTATCCGCTCCGGGTGCGGAACTGCAGGTTCTGGTTGTGTGTGGGAAGAATCCGTAGAGCGTGAAAGCCGGATGTCCGGCTCGGCAGTCGATAGCTGATCGTGTAACTGGCGTGGAAGTCTTCGAGAATCGCATCCAGCGCTCGGCGGGCGCCGTCTCGCAGCGGGAAATAGCGCCCGCCGGTCGCGCTCGCCAGAGTCTGCAAGATCACCGCGCCCCGCGATGAATCCGAATCGCTCAGCCCGATGCTGTCAATGTGAACGTCAGCCGCCAGCGCGGCCTGGATGGCATTGTTCAGCGAGTTCCGGCTGATCGTGTCCTCGCCGTCGGAAAACAGAATGAGAACCTTTTCCGCATCGGGATCGCCGTGTTGGCCCAGGTAGTCCGAGGCAAAGGCGACGGCATCGTACAGAGGAGTCAGTCCGCCGGTTCGGGTTGGGGCGAGGCGCTCCCCATCCGGACTGCGGCACTCTCCGGCGCAAACCAAAGTTGGTTGCAGTCCCGAGAACGAGAACAGGGAAAGATGTTCCTGCGGAACTCCGGCTGTGCCCGAGATCAGGTCCAGACTGTTGGCCATCTCGCGCCGGAAGCGCGGCGCGACCGATTCGCTGGCATCGACGAGGATAGCGACGTCGAGCTTGGTCCAGCCGGAGCGCGCGAAGCTTCGAAAATCGCGCACCACGATGTCCTGGTCGACGACGGCGAAGTCGCCGGCTGCGAGGGTCGCGACTCCGTGGTTGTTCTGATCCGTAGCGGAAAAACTGATGCGCACCTCCGCCACATTGGTGCGATAAGTAGGATCGGGCCGGTCTCCGGCAGCGGCAGCGGCCAGGCACGAGCAACTCAGCCCAAGAACCGGAACCAGCCAGGCACGCCAAGGTACATGGCGCCAAGGTAGACGAATGGCCATACCAGTTTTATCGGTCTTGAGCGGAGAACTTTAGGGCGGTCGGAGTTACGCTCGTCACTTTCTGAATTGGCGATTCGCGGGAAACGGCCTGGCAGTTGCCCGGCAGAGCTTCTCGAGCCGTGCACGCGCGGTTCGCCCTGCAGCAGGGTCTCAAGACGCGGGGCAATATGAGGCGAATCACATGCTGCCGCGAAGGAGATGCGTGCGATGGCCGAGCAGGAAATGGACTTTGTGTTCGCGCTGAAATAGCAGCCAGACCGGCTAGGTGATGCTGACTTCCGTATACGTGCCGTACACCTGTCGCAGCGCATCACAGATTTCTCCTACGGTCGCGTAGGCGCGCACCGCGTCGACGATGTAAGGCATGGTATTGGCAGGGGAGACGTTGCCGTTCGTTCCAGATTTCGGGTCCTGCGCAGCGGCTTTTTTCAGCGCGTCGAGCGCGCGGCGCACGTCATCGTTGGAGCGCCGGGCGCGCAACGCTTTCAGTTTGGCCGATTGCTGGCGGGCGACTGACTCGTCGATATAGAGAATGTGCGGCGATTCTTCTTCGATGGCGAACTCGTTTACTCCGACGATCACTTTTTCCCGCGCCTCGACCGCGCGCTGATACTGATACGCCGACTCGGCAATCTCTTTCTGCGGATAGCCGCGCTCGATGGCCTTCACCATGCCGCCCATCGCATCCATCTTGCCGAAGTAGTCGAAGGCGCCGTTTTCCATCTGCAGGGTTTGGTTTTCAACGAAATAAGATCCGCCCAGCGGATCGACCGTCTGCGCCACGCCCGACTCATAGGCGATGATCTGCTGCGTGCGCAGCGCGATGCGTGCCGCTTCTTCGGTGGGCAGGGCCAGAGCTTCGTCGTAGGAATCGGTGTGCAGTGACTGCGTTCCGCCCAGCACCGCCGCCAGCGCCTGCAGCGCCACGCGCGCGATGTTGTTCATGGGCTGCTGCGCGGGCAGGGAAACTCCTGCCGTCTGCGTGTGAAAGCGCATCAGCCAGGTGCGCTGGTTCTTGGCGCCGAATCGGGTCTTCATGACTTGACCCCAAATCTTCCGGGCGGCGCGGTACTTCGCGATCTCTTCGAAGAAATCGTTGTGCGCATTAAAGAAGAAGCTCAGCCGCGGGCCGAATTCGTCCACATCCAGGCCGCGCCGCCGTGCCCACTCCACATATTCCACGCCGTCGTAGAGGGTGAAGGCCAGTTCCTGCAGCGCCGTAGAGCCGGCTTCGCGGATGTGATACCCGCTGATCGAAATCGTGTTGAAGCGCGGCGTGAATTTCGACCCAAACTCAAAAGTGTCGATCACCAGCCGCATCGACGGCGCCGGAGGATAGATGTATTCCTTCTGCGCGATGTATTCCTTGAGAATGTCATTCTGAATCGTGCCGGAAATTTTCTTCCAGTCGGCGCCCTGCTTCTCGGCCACGACCAGATACATCGCCCACAGCACCGACGCGGGCGAGTTAATGGTCATCGATACGGTCGTTTTTTCCAGATCGATGCCGTGGAACAGAATCTCCATGTCCTCGAGCGAATCGATGGCCACGCCGCACTTGCCCACTTCGCCCTCGCTTGCCGCGTGGTCGGAGTCGTAGCCCATCAGCGTGGGCAGGTCGAAGGCGACGGAAAGTCCGCTGCCGCCGTGCTCGAGCAGATACTTGTAGCGCTGGTTCGTTTCCTCCGGCGATGCGAAGCCGGAGAACTGGCGCATGGTGAAGAGTTTGCCGCGATATCCGGTGGCATGAATGCCGCGCGTGAAGGGCGGTTGGCCGGGGAAGCCGAGATAATTTTCTTCACTCCAATTTTCCGGAAGGTCGGCCTGGGTGTAGAGCCGCCGAATGGGAACGCCGGAGATCGTGGTGAAGCGGGCGTTGCCGCTGTCGTCAATATTCACGCCGGTGGGCGCGCCGATCGGATGCTCGGGCGATTTCTCCAGCGTCGGCGCGAGCGTCTTCTCCGCCCATTTCTTCTCCGCTTCGGACGGATGGCGATGGTCGAAAATCTCGGCCAGCGGGCTCTCAGCCACTGACGGCTGGTGTGACGACTTGGACGGCTTCTTTTCCATGCGAACCCCGGTGCTCAGTCTTGATGATAGGGAATGTGGGGCGGAGCGGGCAAGGTTACCCGGCGAAAGTTATAACGACCGGTCGGTACGGTACGGCGGCCCATCGGCGGGCTGGCCCGGACGAACCGAGGTTGCCCCACCCTGCGCGATGTTCGCAGGGTGGGCACGATGCTGCTGGCACCTTGCGCCTTTGATCTCTGGATCTTCTTCCGAACTTCACTACTCAGGAATCACCCCGCCAGCTGCAGCGATGCCCAGCCTTCGAAAACCGCGAAGGCTGGGGCAGCCTCCTCACCTCTGGTTCCGGCACATCTCCCACGCCTTGGCATATTTCCACGAGACATACACCGCGTGGTAGCAATGGCGGGCTGGCACGGCCGAACCGAGGTTGCCCCACCCTGCGCGATGTTCGCAGGGTGGGCACGATGCTGCTGGCATCTTGCGCCTTTGATCTCTGGATCCTCTTCCGAACTTCATTACTCAGGAATCATCCGCCATCTGCACGGATGCCCAGCCTTCGAAAACCGCGAAGGCTGGGGCAGCCTCCTCACTTCTGGTTCCGGCTCATCTCCCACGCCTTCGCGTACTTCCACGAAACGTACACCGCGTGATAGCAATGCAGCAGCAGGCCTTCACGCCCATCGAGGAAGCCGAGACGAAAAAAATAGTTATAGAGGAACGTGAACATCGGCCGCAGGACGATGTTCACGACGCTGAAGCGCGTGTGACCCTTGCTCACCGCCAACTTCGCCCCCAGCGACGAGTAGCGATTCATATGGGCGATATAAAGCGTCAGATTGGGATAGGTGTAGTGCACCAGAGCATTCCGGAACTGAATCGTGCGCTGAGGAGCATTCTGCGACAAACCCGGCTTCAGTTCGCAGCGGTCATGCGGATCGTGGCCGGTGACGAATCCCTGCCCGCGGCGGAACAGGCGCAGCTTGGGATCGGGATAGAAGCCGCCGTGCCGCATCCAGCGGCCCAGGAACAGATTCTTGCGCGGCAGGCGGTAGCCCGCCGCCGCGTTCGGATCGGCAATCGCCGCGCGAATTTCTTCTGCCAGGCCGGGGCTTACTTCTTCGTCCGCATCCAACAGCAGCACCCAATCTTTCGTGCACAGGTCGATCGCATACTGCTTCTGCGCGACGTATCCTCGCCAGGGCTCGGGCACTACCCGCGCCCCGTGCTCGCGCGCAATCTCGCAAGTGCGGTCTTTCGAGCCGGAATCGACCAGCACGATTTCGTCCGCCCAGCGCACGCTGGCCAGGGTGCGGCCGATGTTGGCCTCTTCATCCATCGCGGTGATGGCTACAGAAAGACTCATGGCCTCGTGGAATTAGACGCGGTATTGTCTCATGCGAGATTCCAGGGTAGCGCCGCCGTCTCGGCGGCTGTCCGGGGGGCGTCCCGCCCCCCGATTGCGAGGGCGAGACGCCCTCGCGACAGCCGGCAAGATGCCGGCGCTACGCAGGCCCGCGCGCCTCCAGCAACAAAAACACAATCAGGATCAGCAACTCGGGCTCCATCGGATGCCGGTAGCGGGCATGCGGGAACACGAAGTAATAAACCGTCGGATAGGTCAGCACCAGCCCCGCAAAAAGCCAAGCCCCAGACCGCTTTTGCCGCAACGCCCGGCCCAGCCCCCATAAAGCCAGCACCGACGTGACCAGGAACGCCGAGGTGCGAAAGTCGATCCAGGCGTTGCCGCTGGTGGGCCGGGGAACGCCGTTCCAGAAGTAGAAGAATCGCTTCAGGCTGATCACAGCAAAGCGCCCGGGGTTGGCGCGAATCCAGTCGAGCGCGATGCGCTTGCAATCCGCGGCGTACGCGATCTCGCCCAGGCGCTGGAATTTCTCCAGCTCCAACTGGTTCAGGTTGGGCTGTAAATACGGCATCAGCATGCCGTCGGCGTAAGGCCCATTGCCCAGGCGGAATTGCAATCCAAAATCGTTGCGGATGAAGACGAACCGCCCAAACACTTCATAGTTGCGCATCAGCCACGGCGAGAGAACCAGAAAGAACACGGCCGATGACAGCACCACGCCCGCCAGCGACGGCAGCCCGCGCTTGTAGCGCTGCCGCCAGATCCACAGTCCGCAGAAGGGCAGAAACGCCAGCATGGTGGGATTCGCCAGCGCGCCTACTCCATACAGTGCGCCGAACAGCCCCCAGCCCTGCCAGCCCGGCCATTCCACAAGTTCGAGCGCTAGCAGGAAAATGCAAGCCAGAACAAACGGCGTGAATGTCGTATCCCAGATCCAGTGGATGCCCCAGTACCACACGTAAGGGCACAACGCCCAGGTGTATGCCGACCAGAGCGCGACCCGCTCTCCGAACGTGCGGTGCGCGATCCAGAAAATCGGAAGGCAGGTCAGCGTCGCGAACACACAATTGATGCCGAGCAACACCCACGCCGAGGCCAACGTGTAGATCCCGAAAATCTTGAAGACGCCTCCGATCAGGAATGGATAGAGCGGAGGCTCCCACGCCGACGGGCCGGTGTTGCCCTCGTACGGGCTGCTGAAGCCGTGACCCTGCGCGATGGAGCGGCCGATGCGGCCCATCTCGAAGCCGAATCCGAAATTGTCTTCGCCGGGCCGCGTGCGGTATTGGTGGAAGACTCCAATCGACACCAGTTGCAGCGCGAACGAAAGCGGCAGCAGCCAGAGGAAGGATTTGGGCAGCGCCGGCCGCGAAGGTCTCACCATCGGGCGATAGTCTATCAGCTGTAGCGCCGCCGTCCCGGCCGCTGTCCGGCGGGCGCGCCCCTTCGATTGCGCTCAGGGCAAGCTCTCACGACAGCCGGCAAGATGCCGGCGCTACGCTACATGCCGCCTCCCGGCTGCGCTGGCGCCGTCTGCGCCGGTGGCGTCGAGGGCGGTCCCGTCGGCGTCACATCTTGCCGCGGCGCCACGTACGGCACGTTGGGCATGCGCTTGACCTCACCGCGGGTGGCATCGGCGATATCGATGCCGGCGTGATCGAGCAGCAAGCCAGTCGAGCGGTCCAGTTCGATGCGCGACTTCTCATACGCCGCCTTGGCCGACACCAGATTCGATTCCGAAGTGGTCAGGGTGGAAGCATCCTGCAGAATCGCGGTCTGCGTCGTCAATCCGACCTTCAGCTTCTGCTGATCGGCATCGAGGGTCTGGCGCGTGAAGTCGACGGCCGTTTGCGCCGCCTCGACCGCAACCCGGTTCTGCTTCACGTCAAACTCGGCGTTGCGCACCTCGACGCGCACCTGATTTTCCAGCTGGTGTTGGCGCACCTGCGCCTGGCGATACTCCAGTTCGGCGCGCACCTGGTTGGACTGCGCCAGCCGGTTGCGAATCGGGATGGTCAACGAAAGGCCGATGCCCTTGTCGGGCGCGGTCGAATTCAAGAGTTCGTGCAGCGTTCCGCGATAACCCACGGAGGTCGAGTCGCCAAAGATGGGAGGACCTGAACAGGCGCTCCCGCCAACGGAGGTGCAGTTGGGATTGACATTGCCCCCCAGGCCGGAGCCGCCGTAGTAGGCGAATGCATCGAGCGTGGGCAGCATGGCGTTGCGCACGGCCTTGTTGTTGATGTCGCGCGAATTAAGATCGATACGCGACTCTACAAGTTCTGCCCGATGACTAAGTGCGTCGTTGATCATGTCCTGGATGGGGATGACCGGCTCCTGCTGCGGAATCACCATCGTCGAGCTGGGGATGACGTCAGCCTCGGCCAGTACCGGGTCTTCGATGCTGCGGCTGACCGCGTTCTTCATCAGCAGTTGCTGCAGCTGCAGATTGTTCTGCGCCACGATCAGGTTCTGCTGGTCGGTGGCGACGATGCTTTGCGCGCTCACCACTTGAATGGGAGGGATCGTACCCACTTGCGCCTGCTGCTTGGCGTCGTCGAGGGCCTTTTGCGCGTAGGTCAAGGCCTCCTTTTGCACGCGAACGTTTTCGTAGGCGAACACCAGGTCCCAGTACATGTTCTCGATCTGATCGACCGTGGTGATGATTTGCAGGCGGAAGGCCACGTCGGAAATCTCGCGGTTGTTCTTGGCGATCCGGATGAACCGTGTGTTGGGCAGCGAACCGAATCCCTGCAGCAGGTTCTGCGTGACCTTGAACTGAAAGTTCGAGGCTAGTTGGGGCGTGAGCAGCGCAAATAAGCTGTTGCTGGCGACGTGCGTGTTGTTGAAGGACGCGGTCAACGCGGTGCCCCACTGCAGGCCCTGCGTGTAGGTGAAGTCGGCGGTGTACGTGTTCTGCCCGAGGATGCCACCCGGGGCGGGGCTGATGGCGCTGGTCGAGATAGTGTCGTTTTTGTCCAGTTGCAGCGTACTGGTCAGTTGAGGGTCGAAGCTGGTGATGGGCGAGCCCACGCCGAGCGTCGAACTGACCAAACCGTTTGTGCCCGTGCCCGCGCCGCCAGGCGCGACCGTGGTGCCTCCGGTGCCCGAGCCCACCGTGCCCCCTAGCCCGCCCACGCCACCACCCGGGGTGTTCTGCACGACACCCGTGTTGACGCCGAGAATATTCGCCCCGGCCTTGGCCCGCAGCAGGTCCGCTCCGGCAATGTCCAGGTTGTAGCGGGCGATGTCGAGGTCGAGATTGTTCTCCAGCGCCAGCGCGACCGCATCGTCGATGGAAAGATAAATCTTGCCATCTTGCATCAGCGAGTCGATGCGCGGCGAGTTGCCCGCGTTCGGCTGCGCCAGCTGGTCGGGCATGTAGGGCTGCAGCAAATTCGGAAACGCTGACCGCGGCGAGGAATAGTCTTTCAGATGGACCAGATCCGGCGGCGCCGGTTGCGGAGCCAGCGGCAAGGTCGATGTCGCCGATGATGCCGGCGGCGCCTGCTGCGCGCGGAGCACAGCCGGAGCCGTTCCCACGGCGATCAAGGTTACACACCACAGCGGCAGCGGAAGCAGGGAACTCAAACGCGCTCGAAACATGGATCCTCTCCTTGCATTGAGTACGGGCATGCATTGCGTCGTGCAATTAGTTGGGAAGGACACGGCTTCGTTTCCAGCCTGCCCAGAGCGAGCGCAAGCGAGTCGAAGGGTGCCGCCAAGCCGCACAAAAGATGCAGGCTTTAGCCCCCGAGGTTTCTTCGCTTTCCCGTTGCCGGGGAAAGGTGCTTTCATCTTAGCGGGAGAACGGTCAGGGCACAGGCTGGGATTGTAAAGAATTGTGAGAAGAGTGTGGCGCGGGCACTCTTGCCCGCGTATGTGCGTCATGCACTGCAAACATACGCGGGCATGAGTGCCCGCGCCACACGAACGCTATTGCGCCTGCGGTGCAGCCGAAGGCAAATCCTTGCGCGGCGCAACGTAAGGCACGTTGGGCATGCGCGTGACTTGTCCTCTGGCGGCATCGTCGATGCTAACGCCGGCATGATCGAGCAGTTGGCCGGTGGCGCGGTCCAGTTCGAGCCGCGACTTTTCATACGCCGCCGTGGCCGAAAGCAATGTGGACTCAGCGGTGGCCAGCGCGCTCTGCGTCTGCAACACGGCCGTCGTGGTCGACGTGCCGAACTGATATTTCTTTTGTTCGGCGTCGAGCGACTGCTTGGCAAAATCCACCGTGGCCTGCGCCGATGCCACGCTGGCCCGGTTCTGCTCCACGCCGAACTGCGCATTGCGCACTTCAATGCTGATGCGGTTCTCGGTCTGCTGCAGCGCCATCTGCGCCTGCCGGTATTCCAACTCCGAGCGGATCTGCAGAGCCTGCGCAGCACGATTCCGAACCGGGATGTTGACCTGGAGACCGATACCTTTGTCAGGTGCTGCAGAGGTAACAAGATTGTCGAGAGCAGTACTGTAACTGACGGGCTTGCCAGAGCTGAATTGCGAAGGGATGCTGCCGGGTGGAATACACAGGCCGTTCGAGGTGGCACCGGAACAGAAAGGGGTTTGTGGGTTCAGCTGCCCCCCCAGTCCCGAGCCGCCGTAATATGCAAACAGATCAAGCGAGGGCAGCAACGCACTCCGCACAGCCTTGTTGCTCAACTCTTGGCTGTTCAGCTGAATGCGCGATTCCACTAACTCAGCCCGATGCCGCAGGGCTTCGTTGACCAGATCCTCGGTCGGCTGAATCTGCTCGTTTTCAGGAACCTCCATGGTCGAAGTCGGAACCACCTCCGCTCCAGCCAGAGTGGGATCATGGAGGGTTCGGCTCAGCGCGTTCTTCATGAGCAGCTGTTCCAACTGCAAATTCGTCTTGGCAACCGTGAGTGCCTGTTCATCCGCGGCCACGGTGCTCTGGGCTCGCACCGTCTCGATCGGAGCGAGGCTGCCGATTTCGACCTGCTTCTTCGTGTCGGACAGTGTCTTCTCGGAAAAAGTCAGGGATTCCTGTTTCACCCGCAGATTCTCGTATGCGTAGACCAGATCCCAATACATGTTCTCAATCTGGTCGACAGTTGTGATGATCTGCAAGCGGAAGGCAACATCCGAGAGCTCACGGTTGTTCTTCGCAATGTGGATGAAACGCGTGTTGGCAGGTGCGCCGAACCCCTGCAACAGATGCTGTGTGAGTTTGAATTGGAAGCTTGAGGTTACTTCCGGAATTAGCGTCGTAAATGGGACATTGTTGGTGATGTGGCTGTTGTTGAAGCCAACGGAGATGTTCGTTCCCCAGGTGAAGCCCTGCTGATACGCGAAGTTTGCGGTGCCCGTATTCTGGTTCACAACCGGCACGCCATTGAAGCCGTTGGAGGAAAGCTGGAAAGCGCGGTCCATTTGCAACGTGCCGGTCAGGACCGGATCGAAGCTCGTAATCTGCGGCCCCTGGCCCAGCGTTGACCCTACCAGGCCGCCCGCGCCGGCGCCCGCGCCGGCAGCGCCGAGACTGGTACCGCCCGCACCGGAACCGACCTGTCCACCCAGGCCCCCAACGCCTCCGCCGGGCGTGTTTTGCACGATGCCGGTATTGACGCCGAGGGTCGATGCGCCCGCCTTGGCGCGCAACACGTCGGTGTCGGCAATATTCAGGTTGTAGCGCGCGATGGCGATGTCGAGGTTGTTCTCCAGCGCCAGCGCAATCGCGTCGTTCAACGACAAATAGAGCTTGCCGTCATGCATCAACTGGTCGATGCGCGCCGTATTCGCCAAATTGGGTGCGGCCAGGTAGCGCGGCTTGTAGGGCCCGATCGGATTGGGAAAGTGCGACACGGGCTGGCTGTAATCCATCACCGGCAGCGGTTTCTCGGACGACGGCTGCGGCGCGGGCGCCGCCGGCGCCTCTTGCGCCCAGCACGCCAGACTGAGCATGGCGAACAGGCCGGCGACTCCGGCCCCTCGGAGGTTCAGGGCTCTACATGCGAATGGCATCGACTTATCTCCCATTGGCTAAGACCAGATTGATGACAACTTGCAACTGGAAAACCTCGGTCAACCCGATTGTTGACCTGCAACCCATCTCGTAAATGGTCCTGGGAAGGGCACGACTTCAGTCGTGCCGCCAAGGGCCGCACTAATACTGGGCTTTAGCCCCTGAGGCGAGTGATTCTTCTCCGCCGGTTCTATTTGTGAGACGAGTTCTAATATTTTTGACACGTTCCAAGTGAAACCAAGCAGACCGCTACCCACTCATTGGTACGCACAAGAGGGCCGGAAGGTTCCGGATTCTCAAACAACTCCCCCTGGCATTCATTCTCATTTCGCGGACGCGCTCACTCTGCGGCGGCGCGACCTGGCCGCGAAAATCGGCCTCCTGCGGCGCGAATCCCCGGGAAACAGTCAGTATATCTGACGAAAGCGCGCTGGCTCGGCGTCTCGCTCTATGAAACTGGTACAGTGCTGGAGAACCTAATCCTGGTTCCACGCGCGGCTAAACCCGAAATCCCTTGGATGAACCAAAGCAGACACTGGACTCGAAACCATCGCGCTAAAGTCGAACGGGCACACTTCGCAGCATGCGCAATCTCAAAGTGATTCTTGCCTATGACGGCGTCGAATTCGCGGGCTGGCAGGTGCAGCCCGATGCTGGCACCGTGCAGGGCACACTCGCCTCAGCCATTGGACGCATCACCGGCGAAAAAGTGTTGCCCCAGGGCTCGGGACGCACCGACGCGGGCGTGCATGCATTGGCGCAGGTGGCGACGTTTGTCACCGAGTCCTCGGTGCCCACAAAGAACTTCGTGAAAGCGCTGAACGATATTTTGCCGGCCTCGGTGCGTGTGCTTGAAGTCACGGAGGCGCCTGCCGAGTTTCACGCCCGGCACTCCGCGCATGCCAAGACCTATCGCTACCGCATCTATCGCAGCTCGATCTGCCCGCCGTTTCTGGCGCGCTACGTGTGGCACTACCCGTACCCGCTCGATGAGAGCGCTATGGCGCGGGCCGCGGCGCTGGTGGTCGGCGAGCACGATTTCACCTCGTTTGCCGCCGTCGATCCGGAGCGCGGAAGCGAGGATGTCCGTGCTTCAAACGTGCGAAGCATTTTCTCCTCGGCCTGGATTCTCACAGAGAATCGTACAGAAGATCGCACGGAAGAAGAGTTGGTCTATACCGTCCGCGGCTCCGGGTTCCTGCACCACATGGTGCGAAATCTGGTGGGAACCTTCATCCTCGTCGGCCGAAGCACATTGCCAGTCGAGGACGTCACTCGCATTCTCGAAGCGCGCGACCGGTCCACCGCGGGTGCCACCGCTCCCGCCAGCGGCCTGTACTTGGTGAACGTCGAGTATTGATGGGCAGAGACGGATTGATGTCATTCCGCCCCCCTCCGTTGTCATTCCGAGGAGCGAAGCGACGAGGAACCTGCTGTTCGCTGGCCGCGGACAGGCTGACGTGAGCAGAAACACTGCAAGGCCCGCGGCTGCAGACTAAAATTCGTTCATGGCAACGGACGTACAAATCGTCGCGCCCCGCATTTCATCGCTGAATCCCGCAACCGGGGAAGTTCTGCGCGAGCTCGATTGTGCCGGCGAGCCCGAAGTCCAGGCCGCGGTGGCGGGAGCGCGTTTGGCGCAGACCGCGTGGGCCGGGCTCGGCCTGCGCCGCCGCATCGCCATCCTGCGCGAATTTCAGCAAAGGCTGTATGCCAGAAAATCTGAGATCGCCGCCGCCATCACGCGCGAAGCCGGCAAGCCGCTGGTGGAAGCGCTGGTCACAGAAGTGCTCGTCGTGCTCGACGCCGCGCGTTTCCTCATCGACAACGCCTGGGGCCTGCTGCGCGACGAGCCCGTGCCGCACGGCAATCTCGTCACCAAACTCAAGAGCGGATGGCTGGTGCGCGAGCCGCACGGCGTAATCGGCATCATCTCGCCGTGGAATTATCCTTTTTCCATCCCTGCGACCGAAACGCTCGCCGCGCTGGTGGCAGGCAACGCTGTCGTGCTGAAGCCTTCCGAGTTCACTCCGCTGGTCGCGCTGGAACTGGCCTCGCTGCTGCATGCTGCAGGTGTTCCCGAAGATGTATTTCAGGTCATCATCGGCGAGGGCTCCGCCGGGGCGGCGCTGTTGCACTCCGCTATCGACAAGTTGGTCTTCACCGGCAGCGTGACCACCGGCAAGCGCATTGCGGCGGCCGCGGCCGAGCGACTGCTCCCCGTGGTGCTCGAACTGGGCGGCAAAGATCCCATGCTGGTGCTCGACGACGCCGACCTCGACGTTGCTTCCAGCGCCGCCGTCTGGGGAGCGTTCGTCAACGCCGGACAAGCGTGCCTCTCGGTCGAGCGCTGCTACGTGCATCACAGTCTTTACGAATCGTTTGCCCAGGCCTGCGCTAAGAAGACGAAACAGCTGCGCGTGGGCAACGGCATGGACGCGCACACCGATGTTGGCCCCATGATCCGGGAACGGCAGGTGCGGATCGTCGAAGCCCACGTCGAAGACGCCAAAGCCCGCGGGGCGCGGGTTCTCGCGGGCGGAACCCGCCTTCCACACCTCGGTCCGAATTTCTATGCGCCCACGGTGCTGGCAGGCGTGACGCAAGATATGCGCATCATGCGCGAGGAAACTTTCGGCCCGGTGCTGCCGGTGATGTCTTGCCACGATGACGACGAAGCCGTGCGCCTGGCCAATGACTCGGAATACGGTCTGGCCGCCAGCGTCTGGACCCGCGATCGCGCTCGCGGCGAGCGCCTGGCCCGCCGCATTCACGCCGGAACGGTCATGGTGAACGACGTGATTTCCTGCTTCGGCATCAGCGAGGCTCCGCACGGCGGCGTCAAGGCCAGCGGCGTCGGCCGCACTCACGGGCGCTTCGGGCTCGACGAAATGGTGCGCGTGAAATATCTCGACATGGATCGCATGCCGGGGATGAAAAAAGTCTGGTGGCACGGCTACGGCGAAAGTTTCCGCCGCCAGATGGAAGGCTTCCTCGACATGCAATTCGCGCGCGGGATGACCGCTCGTTTTCGCGGCGCTCTGCGCGCGGCCGGCGTGCTACGCCGCAAGCAGTTGTAGCGCCGGCGTCCTCGCCGGCTATCGCGCGAGCCCAGCGTAACCTGGTCAGAGGCACGTCTCGCCCTTGGGGGGTGGCGAGACGCAGGCACCTGAGCCGCCGGGACGGCGGCGCTACGTGCACGGCGTACCGTGGAAGAGCGGCCCTTCAGGGCCGCCTAGAGCGTGTAAAGGATCTCAGGGGCTTTAGCCCCAGGGGCCTTACTCGTTCACCCGGTCCCCGTGACTTGGCGGCTGCGAAATCACCAGAAACCGCGCCGCGCCCGACGACGGATTCCGGATCCGATGCCGCTCTCCCGGGAGCACTCGAATTCCGCTCCCCGCTGGCACCAACGTAGTCTTGCCCTCGATTTCCATGAGAACCTCGCCCGCCAGCACATAGAAAAACTGCTGTGCCCGCAGGTGATGGTGCCGAATCTCGGCCGCGCCCGCCGGCATGAGTTCCTCGATCACGCTCAATTGCGCATCTTTCACCAGATGCCATCCGTCGCAATCGTCGCCCCAGCGATAGTGCTCGGCATTGCCGCGATTGACGGATCCGGTCGGGCGCCCCATTTCTCGCGCGGGTTTTGCTGCGCGGGAAGCAGGGACTTTCTCCTTCGCCATGCTTTTCTCCTCTCGCTCCCCAGTGTAATCTTGAACGCATGACTCAACCCGCCCCTTCTCCAGCCGCCGATCCCAAGCGCGATTTGCTGCGCCACACGCTGGCCACCGTGGCCTATCGCGGCGGCAAGGCGATCCGTAACGCTCCGCCCGGATTCGCCGAATTTCGCGCCGGCGACGGCCTGCGCACGCCCGGCCAGATTCTGGCGCACGTCGGCGACCTGTTCGACTGGGCTCTGTTGATCGCTGCGGGCCAGCCCAAGTGGAACGATTCGAAGCCTCTGCCGTGGGAGAAGGAATCGGAGCGCTTCTTCGCCGCGCTGAAGAAATTCGACGACTTCCTGGCGTCGAGCCAGCCAGCGCACGAGCCCATGGAAAAGTTATTCCAGGGCCCGGTCGCCGACGCGCTGACGCACGTTGGCCAGATCGCCATCCTGCGGCGCCTGGCGGGCGCGCCCATCAAAGGCGAGAACTACCACAAAGCCGAAATCGAGCGAGGCCGCGTAGGCGCAGACCAAACCGCCCCCAAGCGCGAATTCTAAACTGAAACAGTTAGCCCCGGACGCCTTCGTCCGCGGTCGCGAGCCTCGTGTAGGGGCGGACGCATTCGTCCGCCCCGCGAAGCGAAGCGAGCGCAACCGATTCCCGGAAGCGACATCACGCCCCTTGCCGCGGTGGTGGAGGCTGTCAGAATCTCACTAGTGGGCACAAACGCCGGAAGAATTGGGCGCCAGTCGCGAAGCGACGGCATTCACTAGCCCGGGACGTAAGTCCCGGGAACCAGCGCCGCAGGAATCGAGTCCGCTTCAGCGGACGGCACCTGCCTGGGCGCGGTCTCGGCCAGGCGCGAACGACGTGTGACCCGAGCCCAATCCCCGGACGAATGCGTCCGGGGCACGCGACCCTGCCTGCTACTTCGCCCGATTTCTATACAACGCCGCATCCACCTGCTGCGCCATGGCCTCCACATCCAACCCGGCCTGCACGAACTCCGCGACCTGTGCGGCGACGTCTTTGGGCTTGCTCAGCACATCGTGATACGACACGCGCAGAGCCTTCACATAGCTCCTGCCGTCAAGCCATGCGTAAACCTCGCGCAAATGCTTCTCGAAAGCAGCCGTGATGACCGCTGCATCTACGCCCTCTTTGTACGTCCCCCGGCGCCGCAGCATTTCATCCTGCGACTTGAGCACCTCCGGCAGCGGCCGCTGCATGAAGATGACCCGATATTCGTGGCCGGCAGGCAGCGACAGCAGCAGCTTCGAGATCACCTTCACCACTTTGCCCTCAGCCTCGGCAATGCAACTGGGATCGCTCGGCAGCTGCTTGATCCGTTCCCACTCCAGATAGCCGCGCGGATTATCCGCGTCAGCCCGCCGCTCGCCGTCGGAGAGCGGTGTCATCCCGCCCGCGACCAGCATCTGCATCATCAGAGAAGTCCCCGAGCGCGGCAATCCGGAAACGATGGTGATCATCGGTTTTTAGCATACGCGAGTCGCAACTCCTGAGTCGCGAGAACGTGCGGGGTTTGCTCGCAGCTCACGGCTCGCGACTCACGACTGAGATACAATGACCGCATCAAGCCGAATCCGGCGGCGATTGGCACGAACAAAACCAGCCGCAGCTAACGAGGGTATAAGCTTTGGCGACGAGCGAAGTGACCACCGGCAGTTCCCAGAATGTTCCGCAGCTTCCGAATCACAAAGTGAAGGTCAAGAAGGCCGGGCAGCGCGCCTGCAACGAAAAAGACGCGAAGGGAAAGACCTGCGGCGGCCACTTGAAGCGCTGGTTCTACACAACCGACGCGGTCGAGCGCGAATGCGGCGACATCGAGAAAGCCTGGGGACCGAACGCCGAAGTCTATCGCTGCGAAAACTGCAAGACGCTCTATCTTCCGCATCCCGGCGAGGCCAAAGTGAATGTCGCCGGGCAAGGACAGATTTCAGTCTTCGGTTTGACGCTGCCGCCGAAAGAAAAGTAGCTGCGAGTTTCGAGCCGCGAGCGTTGAGCGTTCATGCCAATGATCTGGGGAATCCGGCTTGCACACCGACATCATGATTTGTAATAGCTCGCAAAAACGCAGCACGAAGTGTTTTGCTCGTTGCTCATAGCTCATAACTCGAAGCTTTCCGTGAACACCTCCGACCTCATCTACGACTGGAACAAGAACCATCCGCCGGGGCTGAAGCCGCCGGGGCCGGTGCTGCTCAATGACGAGACCTTGCGTGATGGCCTGCAGTCGCCTTCGGTGCGCGATCCCTCGATCGCCGAGAAGATTGAAATCCTTCACTTGATGGAGGCGCTGGGCATCCATTCCCTGGCTCTTGGACTGCCGGGCGCCGGCCAGCGGGCCCTGGAGGCCGTCACCGCGCTGGCCCACGAGATTGTCACGCACAAGATGACGATTCGCGCCAACTGCGCCGCCCGCACCCACGAAAACGACATTCGCCCCATCGCCGACATCGTCCAGAAAACCGGCTTGCCCATCGAAGCCGCGACCTTCATCGGGTCGAGCCCCATCCGCCGTTTCACCGAAGGCTGGGCCGACGACTTCCTCCTGCACACCACGGAAAAGGCCGTCAAATATGCGGTTTCGCTCGGCCTCGACGTGATGTACGTCACCGAAGACACCAGCCGCTGCGATCCCGAAACGGTGAAGCGCCTCTATGCCACCGCGATCAGCTGCGGCGCGCGCGCTATCTGCATCTGCGATACCGCCGGCCACGCTACGCCCATGGGTGCGCTGGCGCTGGTGCGCTTCGTGATCGAGCAGGCAGTCAAGCCCTCGGGCGAGAAGATACGCGTCGACTGGCACGGCCACAGCGACCGCGGCCTCGCCATCGCCAATTCGATGGCCGCGATCATCGCCGGCGCCAATTGCGTGCACGGCTGCGCCATTGGACTGGGCGAGCGGGTCGGCAACACACAGATTGATCAGATGCTGGTGAACCTCAAGCTCATGGGCATTGCGCCCTGGGATCAGCAGGATTTGACCAAGCTCAAGCAGTATTGCGAGAAAGTATCGCAGGCCACGGGCGTGCCGATTCCGAAGAATTATCCCGTGGTCGGTGATGATGCTTTTCGCACCGCAACCGGCGTGCACGCCGCCGCCATCATCAAGGCGTACCACAAAGACGACGTCGTGCTCGCCAACACGGTCTATTCCGGCGTCCCGTCGCACATCTTCGGCCTCGACCAGGTCATCGACATCGGTCCCATGAGCGGCAAGTCGAACGTGCTGTGGTGGCTGGAACGTCGCGGCATTCCCGCGACTGACGACGTAGTCGACCGCATCTACCAGCGCGCCAAGCAGAGCGACCACACCCTGAGCGAAGCCGAAATCCTGGAGTGCGTGCCTGCCGCCGCGAGAAGAAACTGATCTCTAACTTCCCCCCCGCGATCTGTCATGCTGAGCGGAGCAGCGCGGTCGCGAAGCGACGGCGCTGCGGAGTCGAAGCATCCCTACCACGCTCCCAGCCTCGATTCGCCACGTTCTCCCGCGCACCCGAACGTCCGTGCCAAGGGTAGCGATCCTTCGACTCCGCATCGGCTTCGCAGTCGCGAAGCCGATGCTCCGCTCAGGAGGACATCCGCCAACATTCGCGCCGCGCCACGCTCGTTGGTAAACTGTGAACACTTCCCATGACCGCAACACGCGATCACCTGCACCATGCCATCCTCGGCGTCGGCGGCGTCGGAGGCCTGATGGCCGGCTCCCTGGCGCGCTCCGGCGCCAGCGTCACGCTCGTCGTCAGACCCGAATCGCTGGCCGGCTATCCCGAGCAGCTGCGCCTAGAGAGCGTGTTTGGAAATTTCACCGGCCCGGTCGCCCGCGCCGCTGAAGTCCCGCCCTGCGACGTGCTCTGGCTCACCATGAAGGCCACGCAACTCGAGCCCGCGCTGGCCGCGCTCCGCAAGCCCGAATCCGTCGCCGCGATCGTGCCCCTGCTGAACGGCATCGATCACATTGCGGTGCTGCGCTCGAAGTACGGACAAGAGAAAGTCATCGCTGCCACCATCGCCGTCGAGTCCGAGCGCGTCGCCCCCGGACACATCATCCACCGCTCGACGTTCGCGCGCCTCAACGTGTCGTCAAAGGGGCAAGCTCTGCTCGGCAGCACACTCGAACACTTGCAGCAGATCGGCTTCGAGTGCCGCTTCCTCAACGACGAGGCGACGCTGATGTGGAGCAAGCTCATTTTTCTGGCCGCCTTTGCGCTCAGCACCACGGCCTCCGGCAAAGCCACCGGGGACCTTCTCGCCGATCCGGAATGGCGCCAGCTCGGACTCACCTGCATGCGCGAAGCCAGCGCAGTCGCCGTCGCCGAGGGCGCCACGATCAACGTCGACGCCGTGATCGCCGGAGTCTTGAAACTGCCCGGCAACATGCGCAGCTCCATGCAGAAAGACGTGGAGCGGGGCAAGACCCCGGAACTCGACGCCATCGCCGGCCCCATCCTGCGCGGCGCCCGCCGCCACGGCATCGACATTCCCGTCACCAAAAAGCTGGTCGCGCAGGTGGAACGAAAGGCAGGCCTGATCGGCGCATTAGCCGTTTGATGTGATATTGCCGTGCATTCCCCGGAACGGTGACGACAGCCGGACGCAAAACGCGTCCTTCCGCCGCGTCTGTTACCACCCTCTGGTAATCGGGCGTTCCCACATTAGCCAATCCTCACGTCTCCCTTCGCGTTGTAAACTGACCCATAACCTTCATGAGCCCGAACCCCCCGAGCGCGGGCATGCCGGACCTTGGTGCGTCCGTGGCGCAGGAAGTGGCGCGCCTGGCGGCTTCTCCCGAGGTGCGTTCGGCCTTCAACTGGCTTCGCGCCAAGGAGCCGCAACTCGCGCACTGGCAGATGGAGATGGCGCGCATCCCGGCGCCGCCCTTCGGCGAGTCGGCGCGCGCGGCCTGGCTGGCCGAGCTGTTTCGCGAGGTCGGCCTCGACGATGTCCGCATCGACGACGTAGGCAACGTTTTCGGCACGCATCCCGGCTTCGGACGCCGCTACGTCTCCCTCAGCGCGCACATCGACACGGTTTTTCCCGCCAACACGCCGCTCAACATTCGCCAGCAGGGAACCCGCATCTACGGCCCCGGCGTCTCCGACAACGGCGCGGGCGTAGCCGCCATGCTGGGGATTGCCGCGCTGTTGCGGGCGGTGCGCCTTCGCCATGCTCTGCCGTTTGTCTTTATCGGCAACGTCGGCGAAGAGGGCGAAGGCGACCTGCGGGGCATGCGCCATATTTTTTCCACGCCGCGCTGGAAAGACTCGATCGCGTACAGCCTGGTGCTCGACGGCGCCGGCGCCGACACCATCGTCGCCGAAGCCCTGGGCAGCCGCCGCTTCGAGGTGATCGTGCGCGGTCCGGGCGGCCACTCCTGGAGCGACTTCGGAGCGCCGAACCCAGTCGTGATTCTCGCCAAGGCCATCGACACCTTCGTCGCCACGCCGGTTCCTACGTCGCCCAAAACCACGTTCAACATCGGCGTCATTCGCGGCGGGACGTCGGTGAATTCGATTCCCGAGTCGGCCAGCATGAAGGTTGACATCCGCTCGACCACGATGGCCGAGATGGAGCGGCTCGAACAATCGCTGCGCCTGGCGCTGAACCGCGCCGTCGAAGACGAGACCATGGCCGCCGAAATGCGCTCCTCGGCGCAGAAGCGGCCGTCGGGCGTGAGCTGCGAAGTCGTAGTCATCGGCAACCGTCCCGCGGGAGAGCTGGCGCCGGGCGCGCGCATCCTGCAAGTCATGCGCGCCGTCGACACGCAACTGGGCAACGCCGCGCAGGTGCAGCGCGCCTCCACCGACGCCAACATTCCGCTTTCGCTTGGCCTGGAAGCCATCGCCATCGGCGGCGGCGGCTCTGGCGGCGGAGCGCACACTTTACAGGAGTGGTTCGATTCGAGCGGCCGCGAGCTCGGCCTGAAACGCATTCTTCTCACCATGCTCGCGCTGGCGGGGGTAACGGAATGAATCTGAACGCGGTGGCGATGAGCGGCGCAATAGAGCCGAAGTCGTGCAAGAGCAGGGTAGCGCCGTGGAAGAGCGGCCCTTTAGGGCCGCGTCAGGCGCGTAAATTGGGTGTGGGCTTTAGCCCTTGTGGTCGCCTTTTCTCACTCTTCGCATGCATCATGTTTCTCCTCGCGCCCCAACCCTCCGCCGCCCAAACTCCCGCCCCCGACACTCGCCCCAAGGCCGACATCCTCTTCATCCACGCCAACGTCTACACGAACGTTCCCGCCAACTCCGCCTTCAGCTCCATCCTGCGCGAAGAGGCCATCGCCGTGCGCGGCGACCGCATCCAGGAGGTTGGCAAGACCCTTGACCTCATGAAGCTGAAAGGCCCGGAGACCCAGGTCATCGATCTCGGCGGACATTTTGTGATGCCCGGTTTCAACGACGCGCACCTGCACCTTGCCGATGCCGGCCTGCAAAGACTCAACGTCGACCTCACTGGGGTGAAGACGCTCGACGAAATGCGCGATCGGGTCGCCGCGAAAGTTCAAACTGCCAAAGCCGGCGCCTGGATTGTCGGCGGTGGCTGGGATGAAACGCTCTGGCCGGTGAAAGCCCTGCCCAGCCGCGCCGATCTCGACGAGGTCTCCTTCGGCCATCCCATATTTCTCGATCGCGTCGACGGCCATCTTGCCGTAGCCAACACTCGCGCCCTGCAGCTGGCCAGCATCACTATCGCTACCCGTGACCCGCTGGGCGGCCACATTGACCGCAACCAGAACGGCGAGCCTACCGGCATTTTGCGCGAGACGGCCAAGCACGCGGTCGAAGCGGCAATTCCCCAGCCTACGCACGACAAACGCAAAGAGGGAATCGAAGTCGCGCTGGCTGACCTGGCCGAGCACGGCGTGACCTCGGCGCAGGATTTTTCCCCCGATGGAGAGAATTTCCAGATCTACGAGGAGCTCGAAAAAGAAGGCAAGCTGACCGCCCGCATCAGCGAGTGGCTGCCCTTCGATCTGTCAGTCGAGGAACTCACGAAAAGGCGTGACTCGCATCCGCAGTCGGACATGATGCTGCACTATGGCATGCTGAAAGGATTCATGGACGGCTCGCTCGGCGGCCACACCGCCGCGCTGCTCGCGCCGTATGCCGACGATCCCAACAATTCTGGCCTGCCGCGCTACGAAGCCGACAAGCTGAACGAGATGACCAAAGAGCGCGTGCTGGCCGGCTTCCAGATCGGCTTTCACGCTATCGGCGACAAAGGCGTACAGATGGCGCTCGACGCTTTCGCCGGCGCCGAGAAGGCCGCCAAGGAAGCCAACGTGAAAGCCGCCAACGGCGGCGACGACTACCGCCTGCGCATTGAACACGCGCAGGTCACAACGGTGGCCCAGATCGCGACCTTCAAGCAGTTGAAAGTCATCGCTTCCATGCAGCCCAGCCACGTCCTCACCGACATGCGCTGGGCGCAGGACCGGCTGGGCCCGGCCCGCGCCGCGAGTTCCTATGCGTGGGCAGCCTTTCTGAACAAAGGGGTCACCCTGGCCTTCGGCACCGATTATCCGGTTGAGCCGGTATCGCCCTTCCGCGGCCTCTACGCCGCGGTCACGCGCAAGAGCGTGGACGGCAAGCAGGAATATTTCCCCGCGCAGCGCATCACCATGGATCAGGCTATCGCCGCCTACACCATGGGATCGGCCTTCGCCCAGTTCGAGGAAAAAGAAAAAGGCAAGATGGTTCCGGGTATGCTTGCCGATTTCGTAGTGCTCGACCGCGACCCCATGGCGACATCGCCCGAAAAGCTGCTGCAGACCAAAGTCCTCCGCACCGTGGTCGGCGGCAAGACGGTCTACGAAGCCAAGTAATCCCGCAAGCCAACTGGCAGCATCGATCTCCTGGACGCGACCGCATCTCCGGGAACTCCGGCACATCGATCTCCGTACCTCATTTAGCGGGTGCGTCGCCCTGCTCGAGGTCAACCTGGAAGGGCCCTGAACATCTCGCTGATTGCAAGCTGGAGGTCGGCGCGCACCGAGCATGAGCACGCCATTCAATACCTACGTGTTTCGCGTGGCGCTTGAGGCCGGTCTCACACTGGCTTGCGCACTTCCTTTCGCATTGATCGCCATATGGCAGTCGCGCCCCCGCCGCTGGGGTTTACTCACGTTTGTGATGTCCCTGGTTGTTTTTGACTTCGCTCTCGTGGAACTGCCTCGCGTCGGTGACTTTCAGCGTCACCATTGGAGCTGGCAGGAGTGCTTCCTTTTATCCGTGGTGCCGTTTCTAGTGGTTCTCGTTGCCGGTAAATCTATGGTGTCCCTCGGCATCTCATCGCCCTTGCGGCCTGGCTGGCTGAAGCCGTCAATTATCGGTGGGCTAATCGCCGTCGCGGTGCCGGTTGTTTTCTTCGCCCTTGGCGCCCGCAAAAAACTAGACGCGGAGGGATGGGCATTTCTGCTGACCATGCCAGGCCTCGCTGAGGAAATGATGTTCCGGGGTGTGTATCAGTCTTTGCTGAACGAAGCACTTGGGATGCGGTGGCAGTTGGCCCACGCGCGATTCGGCTGGGGACTGATCATTACCGCCGTGCTCTTCGCCGGGTCCAACGGTCTGGTCGTCGTGGACCCTCAACTTCATGCTCGCATCATTCTGCCAGCAGCGATCGCACCTGTGCTGCTGAGCTTCGTTGCGGGATGGATACGCGAGCGCACCGACAGCGTCTGGCCCTGTGTTTTCGGCCACAATCTGAGCAACGTCGTAATACCCGTCGCGACCCTTCTTGCATGATCACGACTCGACACCGAACGCGCCCGGCAAGCACTGGCCAACTCGAGGATCACAGCCTATGACTCCAGAGTTGCAACGCGCCCTCAAGAACCATCAGCAGTGGTTCGGTTCCTACAAGAAACCCGGCGATTTGGTGAAGGTGCAGGTCTGGCTGACCGTCAACGCCGGACAGATCGAGTTCCTCACTCCCGGCAATTCCTACAAGGTGAAGCGGGCGCGCCGGCATCGGTGCGTGATCAGCTTCGTCGGCAGCCCCAACGGCCCGGCGATATGGGGTACAGCGGAGATCATCAGCGATCGTCACGAAGTCCCGCGCGTCTACCGCCGATATTGGAAGATCCACCCGATCTTCATGCTGCTCGGTGTCGGCCTTCGCGTCTGGATCGGAATGCTCATGAACCAGCGCGTCGTGGTGCGAATCCAGCCCGACGAGCCCAATCCCCTGGCCGGAATCACCGGATCCGGCATCCTGAGGCATAGAACCTGAGAAACATGAAGTCGATGCACTCCCGACACGTTGCCGCAGAACTGTTCTGCGTTCAGACTGGCCCCGGGGCAAGGAATCGTGCGGATCGGCGCCGGGAATTTAGTCTGACCGCACTCCGCGAATCGGCGGTAGCATGGAGCCGCCGATTCTCCCTGCATGCCCTGTGTGGGGATACCTATGACAACTCTGCGGCAGAGATTTTGGACCGACGATCAGGGGCAGGATATTGCCGAATACGCCGTGATGTTGGCCGTCATCTTGCTGCTGGTGGTGGGCACGGTGCAGTTGATCGGCTCCAGCTCCAACACCGTTTTCTCCAACGTAGCCAGCGCGATCCAATGACCGCGAAAGCGGCTCGACTCTGAAGCTAGTCCGGCGGAGTAGCTTGGCTGCCCTAAGGAATTCGTTGAATTGCCCGTCCTCTAATCCTTTTTCACTAGCGGACATGCGAGAGTGCCGCCCCATCCGATCCCATCAAACACTTTTGCCCTTTCGTGCGTCTAATGACTCAGGACCCTTCGAGGGTTGGGCTCCATTTCAATGGTGGTCCAACCGCCTCGCAAACGGGTAAAATACATGGGGTTATCAAGTTCCGGAGGGAAGTAGAACATGGATTCGGGCGTAATTTGGGTGCGCATGAAGGCTCATGGCTGGGCCTACACGCTAAGCATTCTGGCAACACTCGCGGTCGGGATTCTGATAGGAACGGTCGTCTCCTACGGAGTCAAAGGCAAGGAAGGGCAGAAATCGGGGGACGCGACGCCGCTGAACATTTCCTCGTCGTCAACGTCGGGCTCGGGTTTCTCGCAGCAGCTTTCCAATGCCTTCGCCGGCGTCGCCAAACAGTTGGAACCGAGCGTGGTCAACATCAATACGGAATCGACCATCAAGAATCCGCGCCGCCACCGCGGGCAGGACGATGATGACAGCGGCGACGGCATGGACGACTTCTTCAACCACTTCTTCGGTGGCCCCGGAGGGGGTCAGGGCAGCCCGTTCGGGGGCCCGGGGGATGGCTCGATCCGCGAGCGCTCCCTGGGTTCGGGCGTGATCGTTGACCCGAAGGGATATATCGTCACCAACCGGCACGTGGTCGAAAAAGCCGACCGCGTCCGGGTGCGCTTTGAAGACGACCCGCCCGGCGTGCAGCATGAGGCCCGAGTCATCGGCACCGACCAGGAAACAGATCTGGCCGTGATCAAGGTGGACATCGACCACGCGCTGCCTTCCGCGAAGCTGGGCAATTCCGATGCGATGCAGGTGGGCGACTGGGTTCTGGCCGTGGGCAGCCCGTTCGGTTTGTCGGAAACCGTCACCGCCGGCATTGTTTCGGCCAAGGGACGCGACATCGTTCCCGGCCGGCAGTTCCAGACTTTCATCCAGACCGACGCTGCCATCAATCCGGGCAACTCCGGTGGGCCGCTGGTCAACATGAACGGCGAAGTGATCGGCATCAACACCGCCATCCTGAGCGAAACCAACGCCTACGCGGGCGTGGGATTTGCTCTGCCTTCGAGGACAGTGGCCGAGGTTTATAACCAGCTGATTTCACCCGAGCACCGGGTGGAGCGCGGCTCCATCGGCATCACCTTTGACTCGGTGGAGAATCCTGCGATCATGCGCGTCTACGGCACGGGAACGGGCGTCACGGTTTCCAGCGTCGTGGCCGGCAGCCCGGCCGACGAAGCCGGACTGAAGATCGGCGACACCATCACCAGCATTGACGGAAAGAAGATCGCCAAGGGAACCGAGCTGGTGGGCGACATTGCTTCGCGCAAGCCGGGATCGAAAGTGGATCTGGGCTTCGTTCGCAATGGCAAGCCGCAGAATGCCAGCGTGACCATCGCCGACCGCGCCAAGCTGTTCGCGGCGCGCTTCGGAGAGGATCAGGAAAATGACGATACCAGCACGCCCAAGCAAAGCAAGTTCGGGGTTACGGTGCGCAAGGTAACTCCCGAGATGGCGGAGCGACTCGACATGCCCGCCAGCAAGGGCGTGGTGGTGCAGGACGTGAAGCCGGGCTCGTTCGCGGAAGATGTGGGCCTGGGCCGCGGCGACATTATCCTGGAAATCAACAAGCAACCGGTCAACAGCGAAGAGGACTTTGCCCGC
This sequence comes from Candidatus Sulfotelmatobacter sp., assembly GCA_035266285.1. Taxonomy (GTDB): domain Bacteria; phylum Acidobacteriota; class Terriglobia; order Terriglobales; family Acidobacteriaceae; genus Sulfotelmatobacter. The sequence goes on along the minus strand of DATFNR010000082.1, from coordinate 7,547 downwards.
ATGGAGTCTGGCCTGAAGAGCGGCCAGGATGTGGTATTCCTGGTGCGCCAGCGGGGCACGACCAAGCAGGACGGCACCATCTTCGACGCCGGTACACTTCCGTAACCTAAGCCAGCCCAGCGGGAACTGGCACCGCGCCCTCGAATCGAGGATGATTACGGTGCCAGCCTCCGGTTGGGCTGTTCTGTTTTTGGCGGGGAAGCGGAACTGTGCCTGGAAGCAGCGGCAAGCGATGAGGGCTTTCCAGGCTGCTGAAAAACTCGCCTGGGCGCTTGATCTTGGGTGGCGCGGCGCTTCAGCGCTGCGATACCTGGCTTATTTTTCAACGCCGGCTTTAGCCGGGTTGAATGCCGAAGCCGTTTGAAATTTATGCTGCGTTTGTCGGAAATCCGGAGCGGACGAGTCAGCGCGCTGGGCATGCTGATTCTCGCGTGGGCCTGTGTCCCCGCCATGGCCGCACCCCAGCAGAGCGCCGGCGCTGACACCACAATCAAGAAGCCGTCCGCGAAGCCCTCCGCCCGGAAACATCACACGACGTCAGCGCCGGCATCGTCAGCCGCCGGCAAATCTGCGAGCACGCCGCACACGACCTCTTCGATAAAACACTCGTCTCACAGGAAGAAGTCAGTAAGGGCGCGAGGCCAGCAGAAAATCGACTCGGAGCGAGCTCAGGCCATTCAGGAAGCGCTGATCCGCGCTCATTACCTGAGCGGCGGGCCCACGGGAACGTGGAACCAGGCCAGCGAAGACGCGATGCGCCGCTATCAGGCCGATCATGGCTGGCAAGCCAAGACAGTCCCCGACTCGCGCGCGTTGATCAGCCTGGGCCTCGGCCCCAGCAAGGACCACCTGCTCAATCCCGAAAGCGCCATGACCAGCGGCCCGGACGCGCCGCGCACGGCGACATTAACCGCAGCCCCACAGCACGCGCCAGCCGCGAGTTCGACGCCCGCGCCCAGTTCCACGCCAGATCCCGTTCCCGCTCAGTCAGATCCGCCCAGCCCGCAGTAAGATTCGAACGCCAAAGTGTTCGTCCGCTTATAAGAGAGAAGCAATCGCCCAGTCGCGTACCTGCGAAATTCGATTGGGCCGTGCGATCGCGTAGTCGCGCAGCGACGCCATTCATTAGCCCGGCACGTAAAGTGCCGGGAGAGCGAGGGGAAAAAAGGCCGAGTCCCGTCAGGGACGGCACTCATGCCCGCCATCTCACGCCGGTGCCATTGTGGGAATTCCACAGGATTCATGTGACGTCCGCCACAGCCAACCGGCCAGAAAACATGTTCCGTTGCATGCATGGCGCACACCTACAACGCCAACTTCGTACATTGCATTTTCAGCACAAAGGATCGAAAGAATTCGATCCCATGCCACCTGAAGGAAAACCTATGGGCCTATCTTCTTGGCGTCGCAAATAATCTCAAGATCAAAACGCTGGCGGTCGGGGGAACGACAAATCATGTTCACCTCTTGATCGGCCTTCCCCCGACGATGACCGTGGCCGTGGCCGTGCAGAAATTGAAAGCGAATTCTTCGCGATGGATGGGTGAGCAAGGCGTCCGATTCCAGTGGCAGGAGGGGTATGGGGCGTTCAGTGTGAGCCCTTCTCTGCTGGCAATCGTCCAGGCTTACATTCGCAACCAGGAGGAGCACCATCGCAGGCGTAGTTTTGACGAGGAGTTTCGCGCACTGCTGGACAAGAGCGGGGTGGCGTATGATCCGGAGCGGATGTTCGCCGCTTGAGTGCCGTCCCTTGCGGCACTCGGTTCGTCGTTTCCGTACCTTCCCGGCACTGACGTGCCGGGCTAATGAATGCCGTCGCTTCGCGACTGGCTCGGCCCCCCGAGGCGCGCTTGCCCTGTGCGGAAACCGTGTGGCTTTTTTCAGCCCGTGTGCGTCGCACGGTGAACATCGGAAGGTCGCCGCACCCTTTTCCCCTGATGCACCGCCGATGGTGAATTGGTTGATAACTGCCGCTGAATCAAGCTTTTCCCAGCCTCAACCTCTGTGAAAAATATTCTTCGTAAATCATTGATAACAGGAATGTTAAATATAGCAGTTAAATCGACTTGGCGGGCCGCCAATGCATGCGGAAATTCTTCCGGGCTTCCGCTCGCGCGGAGCTACTTACGCGCACCAGCGTGCTCGCAAATCGCCGCGCGGGGCATTGTGCGAAGCGGGCAGGGCCTTAATTCGCAAAACCCTAAGCTTCTACAAACCAACGCTCTAGTTGCTGCCCTTCTTGTAGCTGGTGAGCAACGGACGCGGGAAGTACGGCAGCGGTTGATTCGAGATGATCGCCCGGGGATTGCCTTCGACCAGCGCCTCCGCGACATCGTCTCCGCAAAGGTCGGCCGCGGCGGCGCGGGCGGTAGAGAGAATCGGAACACGCTTCTCGGTGTCGTGCGCGTCGGTGGCGAGCACGTGGACGGCATCGTGCTCGAGCAGCCACTCGGCGGCGGCGCGCGTGCGCTCGCCCCAGAATCCGGTCAGCGCTGAGCCCGTCATCTGCACCACGCAGCCTTGCTCCGCCCACTCCACCACGCGCGGCAGATTCTCGCGCAGAATGGGATTGCGCTCGGGATGAGTGATGACGGCGGTGATGCCGTGATCACCCAGCTTCAAAAAAGAGTCGGTGGTGTTTTGCGGGACGCCGTAGTTGGAGAACTCTACCAGCAGATAGCGAGTCTCGCCGATGACGTAGCGCGTGGGGTGAGCCAGCGCGTCCTGCAGGTTGTCGTAGGAGAGATGAAAGTCGCAGCCCAGTAGAATTTCGGGCGGGCCGGCGAGCAGCCCCTTCAGATGCGCGACCAGTCCGTGCAGATATTCGCGGTCATAGTGATAGCGGTCGTTGGCGTGAGGCGTGGCGACCATGTGCGTGATGCCGTCGTCGGCGGCGGCGCGGCACATGGCCACGCTGACGTCCCAGGTCTTGGGGCCGTCGTCTACCTCAGGCAGGATATGGGAATGAATGTCGACCACGATCGTCAGAACGCAATGTTTAGGAACACAATCTCAGGAACACCAGCACGCCGCCAGGGTTGCGCCTTTCCCTGATTTAAACAGATTCGCGGAGAAAGAGAAAGAGAGCCAAAACCTCTTACCGAGGACGCCGAGGACGCAGAGAGTCAACGATACAAGACTAGTTCGCAGAAGAAGCGCTCGCGCTGGCGTAGTAGCCTTTGCGCGAATAGACGTGCAGTTTGTGTCCCGATTTCTGGGCGGCGATCTCGATCGAGCGGTAGCGGCCGTCGGAGGTGAACTGCGCCGGCTTGTAGGAAATCAGGTAGCGGCTGCGGATGACCTGCTGCAGTTCGCTCAAGCTGTGGCGCAGGTGACCCAGCGAGCCGGGCAGGAAAATTGTGCCTCCCGTCTGCTGCGCCAGCGCCTGCAGAGCGCGGTCGCCCAGCTTCAGCCACGAATCGGTGGTCTCGTAGCGCGAGCTCACCGTGTATACCGTGACCTGCTGGCGCTGCGCGGTCTCGATCGCCTGCTTGAGCTGGACAGAGCTGGAATTATCTTCTCCATCGCTGACCACGACCAGAATCCGCGCCACCGGCGTGGCCTCGGGCTGACCCAGTTTTTCGGCGGCGAAGGCCACAGCGTCCCACAGCGCCGTGCCGCCGGCAGGAGCGAGCTTGTGAATGGCGGCCGAAAGATCGTTCTGGCTGGCGGTGAAGTCCTGCACCATCAGAATGGAGTTGGCGACGCCGGTCACGAACGCCAGGTCTTTCTTTCCGGTCAGCACCTGCTGCAGAAACTCGGCGGCGGCATCCTGTTCGAAGCCGAAGCGGCTGGTGACAGACGCGCTGGTATCGATGACCAGGCCCAGGCGCAGCGGCAGCGCGCCTTCGTTGCGGAAGCCCAGCACGGCGGCAGGAGCCTTACGATCGTCGAGCAGCTTGACGTCGGAAAGACTGAGGTCGCTGACCGCGCGTCCGCCATCGGTCACGGCAAAGAACACGCCCACCTCATCGACCGTGCTGCGCAAGGTCCAGGGCGAAGTGCTGCGTGGCCGCGACAAGGAGGAATGCGGCGGCGGCGCAGGGGCCGTGACCGGGTCGGCATCGGGCTCGGAAGGGCTCATCGCGCAGTTGTCGCACTCGGCCGCTTCCAGCTGGCGCTGCAGCTCAAACTGCGCCATAGCACGGCGCGCGGCGCTGGGCAAGCTGCCGGAGCCGGCTGTCGGTTCCGAAGAGTCGGGTGTGTAGGAAATAGTTGTCTGCGCTGTGCCGGAATTCTTTCTGGAGGCATCGATCTTCGCCAGAAATTCGCGCGCCTGGGAGGCGTTGGCGCTGCCCGGATCTTCCTGGAGGAATTGCTGTAATTCTTCTTGCATGCCCTCCAGATTGTGTTCCGCCTGTTGCGCGGCGGCCGCGAAGTAGTGGACCACAGCGGCCTGCTCATGTTTCTGACCGTGCACCTGCTCGGCCGTGGCGATGACCGCGAGGTAGTCCTTGTTCATCAGTTCGGCATAGGCCAGCAGCACGCGCAGCTGAAGATTGAGCGGAGAAATCGAGGAGGCCTTCGCGATAAATTGCACCGCGGCGGGATAGTCCTCCAGAGACAAACAGGCGCGGCTGAGATTGGTATAGGTATTGGGCAGATGATCGTCGAGAGCAAGCGCGGTCTTGAACTCGGCGCGCGCCTTCTCCTTCTGCCCCAGGTTCATATAGGCGGTGCCCAGCGCGTTGTGCGCCGAGACGTACTTGGGATAAATCGCCAGCGCCTTCTCCAGGTGAGCCACGGCGTCAGTGAAGTTTTTTCGGCTCAACTCGACCAGGCCCTTGTTGTACTCGGCGCGCACCTTTCCCGGAGCCATCAGATCGAGCTTGGAGACGGCGTCGCCGGGCTCTTCCGGCTTGCCCTGGTGATCGGCCCAGTTCCTGTCGCTTAAGAACCAGTAGTCGAAGCGTCCCTGCTCCTCGTCGGCGGGAAAGGTCGAACCTTGTGCCGTAGCGCCGTTGCCTGCCGTCGGCTGCATCTGGGCCAGGGCGCACGAGGATGCAGTCAGCACAACGATGAGGAACGCGCGGCGCGCGGCGTGAGGTGCCATGAGCTCCAACCCGATGATTCATGCGCACGATGCGGCGGGGACCCGAGTGCGGTTGGGTAGACATCTTATCGCAGGAGTGGGGAGTCTCCAATAGAGCGCGTGCTTGGTGGGACGATTAGCATTGACTGGACAGAACAAAACACAGCTGTTGGGTAGATAGCTTCAGATTGGTCTCCAGCCATAAAACAGATAGTCCGTCCTGCCTATCAGGGAAGCCGAACTGCCAGTCCCCGGGGCGCTCAGTGGGCGACTGCTCACCAGATAGTAGGGATAGCCCGGGATTTGCGAATGGCGCGGTCAGCAGTGACGAGGGGAATATCCTGAATTAGTGCCGTCGCTCCGATGATGCGGTCTACTGGATCCTTGGGATAGCTGGCGGGCAGGGCGAATGCCTGCAGGGCGATATTGCCGGTGATGGGCAGGACCACGAAACGGCGCTCCACTTCCGCCACAACCGTCTCCACGTCGGGCGTCAAGTGAATTCGCCCGTGACTCGCAAGCCGGGCGATTTCAACGAGCGTGATGCCGCAGACGGCCAGGCCGTGATGCTTCTGGCGCGCTGCCCCAATCGCTGACTGAGCCGTCGGGGATATCCGCTGATAGTCCTGGGCTAGCCAGATCACCACGTGGGTGTCGAGCAAGATCAATAGAGATCGCCCCACTCTTCGGGACTGAAGGCCGGGGAGACGATGTCGCTTTTGATTTCGATCGTGCCTTTGCCCTTGAGGAAACCGAAGATGTCGTCCTTTTCTTTCTCCACCGGGACGAGCCTGGCCACGGGCTTGCCGCGCTTGGTGATGACCACGGCTTGGCGCTTGGCCTGCACTTCGTCCATGATGGCGAGGCAGTGGACCTTGAATTGGCCGGCCGGGATGGTTTTGGGTTTCATGTAAAAGGCCTTAAGATCATGGTCATTATACCATGGTCATATTCAGCCTCCCCCAGTGCGCCATCCCGAGCGGAGCCGCGGTTCAGGCGGAGCGAGGGATCTCGCGCGGACCGCATGCGGTTCCGCTGCCCGCGAGATCCCTCCGCCCGCTGGTAAAAGCGCGGGCGTTCGGGATGACGCCTGATTGGTGCTTCGGGCGGATGGTCGCTCGCAACTTGGATCGTGTGGTTCTTCAAAGTTAGTATTCCCTGATGAATCGGACTGTCGCACTTGTTCTGTTCTGCGTCGCCGCTTTACCGGTCCTCTGCCAAAACACCGCATCCTCACACGAAGCGGCGGCGGCAATCTGGATCCCCCAGCCTTTGCTGAAGTTCGATGATTCCTCTCCGTCGGCAACAGTGAAGAAAGAGATGATCGCAAGCCTGAAGGTCGCTGACGTCACCATAGAGCTCGAACAAGATACAAAGCTGGAAGCCATGCAGCAGAGGTTTGGGGGTACGATCGGCGCAGAAGGCGACGCCTCTGAGTCTCTGCATTGGCTTTGCCTGCGCGGGAGTGACGAGGCTGGGCCGTGGGTTCTGTGGTTGGAGAGCGGCGAGATTGACGGTCCGTACGTCGGCGGATTTGAGTGGCTCCGCGTTCCTGGCTTCGCGCAGTTCGACGAACGATGCGCTGCTCTCCCTGATACGAGTAGAGTCGAACTGCCGATCAATCTCCGTCTCGGTATATCAGAGAGCAGGGTCGTACACCTTCTCGGCCATCCGACTTATCGTAAAGGGAGGGTTTTGGCGTACGAACACGAACACGACGAGATCATCCGCGGCGAGCCATTTATCTCGGACAATGGCGTATACGTTACCATTAGAAACGGCGTGGTGTGGGCGATCCAGGTATGGAAAACGACGAGCAATTGATGCACCTGCCCGCCCGCGGCAACTTTATGGGTTTCTATACCGCTCCTGAATGAACTCCGCAATTCCTGCGTACGCCCTTGTCAGCGTCTGCTCGTCCGGCAAGAACACGATGCGGAAGTGCTGCGTGCCGGGCTTCTGGCCGAAGCCGGAGCCGTGCACGACCATGACGTGCTTCTGGCGGATCAATTCTTTCACGAAGATTTCGTCGCTCTCGGCGATGTCGATGCGCGGGAAGGCATAGAAAGCTCCGCGTGGGGCGACGCAACTCACACGTGGCGTGGACTCGCACCATTTCTGCGTGAGGTCGCGGCGGGAGCGCAGTTTGTGACGCACTTCGGTGAGATGATCCTGCGGGCCTTCGAGCGCGGGCTTGATCGCGTACTGCTCGGGATGATTGGCGCATAGGCGCGCGCGCAAGAGGCGATGCACGCCCTCGGTGTAAGTCTTGACCGCGGCGGCGTCGCCCGAGACGATGCCCCAACCGATGCGCCATCCCGGTACGAGGTAGTTCTTCGACATGCCGCCGAAGGTGACGCAGGGCACGTCGGGCGCGACGGAGGCGAAGGCGATGTGCGGCGTGACGTTTCCCTGAGCATCGCAATCGAGGATCAGCTTGTCGTAAATCTCGTCGGCGAAGACGATCAGGTTGTGGCGGCGGGCGACGTCGGCGATCTTTTCCAGCATCGTGCGG
>DATFNR010000081.1:0-13002 GCA_035266285.1 Candidatus Sulfotelmatobacter sp. | reverse complement strand
AGATTCTCAATCTTCAAACCCGGGTTCGATTCCCGGTAGCGCTACCATACCTCTCTTTTCTTGCCGTCACTTCCAAAGCGTTTGTCCAAAACTTTGTCCAGATCTGGCAAAAACGCTCTTGCGCGCAATTCAAGTCGTGTCCCAGGCCAAGCACGCGCGTGAGACGCGAGAATTCCAACCTCGTTCGCCGGAACGTCCGCGCTGCGACCTAAAAACCGCTCCGGTTACTACGGTTACATTACGCCGAGATTCGCATTGCTGCTACTCTTCGACCGAGGCAGACCATCCCAGGGAACGATATTGCAGCTATGAACTCCTCCCAAGCAACCGCGCCAGCGCGCAAACCGGATGTCAGCAACGTGCCCGGGAACCGTTTTTCAGCGACTGTGTATTCCGTCACGATTTTCCTGAGCGCATTTCTGTTGTTCCAGGTGCAGTTGATCGAGGGCAAGTTCATTTTGCCCCGCTTCGGCGGAAGTCCCTCGGTCTGGAACGCGTGTCTGCTCATCTTCCAGGTCTTGCTGCTGGCTGGATACGGCTACGCTCACCTTGTGTCGAACCGCCTGTCGGCACAGGCACAGGCCCGCGTCCATCTTACTCTGCTGGCTTTGTGCCTGACGGTGCTGACGGTTCTGGCGTATAAATGGCGCTCGCCAATCGCTCCAGCGGAGTGGAAGCCGGCTCCAGGTGGAAACCCGGTCTGGCAATTGACGCTCTTCCTGGCGACCAGCATCGGAATTCCATTCTTCCTGCTGTCCACAACTGGGCCGCTGTTGCAGACGTGGTTTAGCCGTAGTCACACGCAGTCGCCCTACCGCCTGTATGCACTCTCCAACCTGGGTTCGTTGCTAGGCCTGGTCACCTATCCGTTGGCCTTCGAGCGCCTTCTAACCCTACACGCGCAATCCTGGATGTGGTCGGCGGCGTACGGCGCTTTCATGATTGCGTGTGCCGTCTGCGCGTGGGAATTCGCTCGCCATCAAACGCCGTTGCCAATTCGCAGCAAAGCGCCGGTGGAGGACAGAGTAAGCCCACCCTCCCTAACTACTGTTACTCTGTGGATTGCTTTGCCGGCTTGTGCCTCGGCGATGCTGCTGGCCACCACGAATCTCATTACTCAGGACATCGCCGTCGTTCCACTGCTCTGGGTTTTGCCGCTTTGCATGTACTTATTTTCTTTCATCCTCTGTTTTCAGAGCGATCGCTTGTACAAGCGGGGCATCTTTCACACTCTTTATGTCGCAGCTTTTTTGCTGGTGCTGCACGAACTGTCCGCGCCCTTCGGCTCGAATGTCCCCGCCCAAGTGGGTTCTCTTTGCCTGATCTTGCTTGCGGTGTGCATGGTCTGTCACGGAGAATTGGCGCGTTCTAAGCCAGTTCCTTCTCAGTTGTCTATGTTCTACTTCATGCTCTCTGCGGGAGGAGCGCTCGGCTCAGGGTTCGTCGTTTTCATCGCGCCTCGCATTTTCCACGACATTGGAGAGTTCGCCGTGACACTGCTCGTCTGCGGCGGGTTGCTGCTGACGGTTGTGGTGCTCGACAAAAGTTCGTGGTTCCACCAGAAGCGCCTGTACCGCGCCGCCGCACTGGTGGCCGTCGTGCTGTTAATGCTTCAGGGCTATCGCTATGAAATGGCATGGATCCCGTTAAAAGGCAGTGGGACAGTGCGCATCCGGGCCAGAAATTTCTTCGGGGTGAAGAGCATCCACGAAGATTCGACCGCGATCTGGCTGGTTCACGGCAACACCCTTCATGGAGTGCAGTTTAAAGATGCCGCTCGTCGCCATGAGCCCACCCAATACTACAACCGCTTCAGCGGCATAGGACTGCTTCTCGATCACTATCCACGCCCTCTGACCCCGGGGGGACAGCCTCGCGCTCTGCGTGTGGGCGTCGTCGGGTTGGGAGCGGGAACTTTGGGCGCCTATGGACATGCTGGCGACTATTTCCGTTTCTACGAAATTGATCCCCAGGTGGCGGACTTCTCCTTGAGCGGTGCACCGGTGTTCACCTTCTTAAAGGATTCGCCTGCTGCCCTTGATGTCGTCATGGGGGATGGACGGCTTTCCCTCGCCGACGAGGCGGACCAGGGGCGGCTGCAAAAGTTCGACGTGCTGGTACTGGACGCCTTCAGCAGCGACTCTGTGCCCGTTCATCTGCTGACCAAGGAAGCCATGGCTCTTTATCTTCGTCATCTGAGCGGGCCGGACGCCGTGCTGGCATTTCACGTTACCAATCGTTCTCTCGACCTGCGTCCGGTCGTGGCCGGGCTGAGCCGCGAATACCACCTGGCGACTGTCCAGGTTATACAGCCTTCTTTGAGCGAGTGGATTCTCGTCTCCGCCAATCCTCAAATGCTCATGCTGCCCGCTCTCCACGAACACTCTCGCCCGCTCGACGTCAGGACCATACCTCTGTGGACGGATGAGTACAGTAATCTGTTCGATGTGTTGCCCAGGATGTAACTCGCCGGCTGGGACGAGACACTGGTTCCGCATCAAAGGCAACCCAATTTCGCAATAGGCTGTGGGCCTGCTGTCGGCCAGGGCCGGCCTACGGGCTATTCCTGGCGCAGGGCGTGCATCGGATCGATGCGCGCGGCTCGCCGGGCGGGCAGATAGGTTGCCAGCACGGCAACGGCAAGAATGGTGATGGCCACGACGATGTACAGCCAAGGCTCGCGATTGTGCAAGTCGGGCGATATGGCTGCGAACACGCTGGGCAGCGGAAGCGCCAGGACGAGTCCGGCGGTTCCTCCGATCAGCGCCAGGCGCAAACCTTCCCGAAGAACCATACTCAGCACATCTTCGCTGCGAGCTCCCAGCGCCATGCGAATCCCGATCTCGTGGGTTCGCTGACTGACGGAATAAGCAATCAACCCGTAGATTCCGATCGCCGAGAGAATCACCGCCAACAGCGCGAAGGCACTCAGCAAGTGCTCGACGAGCGGATTGCCGTATTTCTGCTGTTCGATTACGGCCGACATGCTCATCACATGAGAGAGTGGAAGTTCGGGGTCCAATTGCGCGACGGTATTGCGCAGATCCGCGCTAAGGCCGGACGGGTCGGATTGCGTGCGCATCATAAGGCACAATGAGGAGATCGGGCGCTGGAGGAATGGCTCATAAACCTCGGGGTCATCGCGCGTGTTTTCGGAAAACCCCTTCACATTCGAGACCACGCCTACGATCTCGCTCCAGGCGAGCGGGGCTCCAGCAACTTCCGGCCGAATCTGCTTTCCCAGAGCCTCCTGGTCGTGGAAGTAGCGATGCACAAACTCCTGATTCACCAGGACCACGCGTGGTGCCGAGCTGTCATCGGTTTCGGTGAAAGTTCGACCGCGGAGTAGGGGAATACGCGCAGTCTGGAAGTATCCAGGAGTTACGACAACGTCCAGGGCGCTGGGTTTCCAGTTCGTGGCCGAATCCGGCTCGCCTTTGATTTTCAACGTCACGGTGGCGGGGCCGGTCGCCGGCAGATCAGAAGCGACGGCGACATCTTCCGTTCCCGGAAGCTGCCGCAGACGGGAGACGAGATCGCGGACAAAGACCACTTGCCGGGCGGCATCCTTATATCGCGCATCGTCCAGGGTCACGGTCGCCGTGAGCAAATGGTCCGAGGCAAATCCCAGGTTCTGATGCTCGATCAGGAAGAATCCGCGGATGAGCAATCCGGTTCCGACCAGGAGAAACAGGCCGAGCGCGATCTCGCCCGAAACCATCACACTTCGCAGACGGCTGTGGGAGCGACCGGGTGAAACCGTCCGGCTTTCGTCCTTGAGATTCGTAGTGATATCGGTTCGCGATGCATTCAACGAGGGCGCCAGGGCGCACAACACCGCGCAGGCGAGCGAGATGCCGGTGACGAAGAGCAGAACATTCGAATCCAGCGTGAGTTCGACGCCGCTGACATAGTCGTTGAAGTTCATACCAGCCCGGACATATTTGACGCCGCCGTTGGCCAGCAACAGACCGAACGCGCCGCCGAGCAGCCCAATCACCAAGCCTTCCGTAAGCAACTGTCGCACGATGCGCAGGCGGCCGGCTCCAAGGGAGCGGCGAATGGCAAGCTCCTTCCGGCGCATGGCGGCACGCGCCAGCAGCAGGCCGGACACGTTGGCGCAGCCAATCAGCAGCACAAAAGCGACCGCCGTCATCAGCACGGCCAGGCCGCTGCGTATACCGAAGTCGTAGATCATGTAGTCGGGCAGGGTGTGCACGGCGGCGCCCCAGCCTTTTTCCGTGTCGGGGAAGCTCTCCTCGGCGCGGCGGGCGAGCGTGGCCATTTCGGCGCGCGCCTGTTCCAGAGTCGCGCCCGGCTTGAAGCGTGCGAACAGAAGCAGAGAGCGGTCGCGGCGAGCGTCGGCGGTTTGGTCCGAAGGTGCGAGTGCGAGCGGGGTCCACACCTGCGGAACGAAGTCGAGCATCCTGAAGTGCGCCGGCATGACTCCGATCACGGAATAGTTCTCGCGGTTCAGGCGTACCGTGCGATTGATCACCGAACGGTCCGAGCCGAAGTAGCGCTCCCAAATTTCATGGCTGAGGACTACGACGTGATCCCGCCCCGGCTGGTCTTCGTCGCCGGCGAAGGTGCGGCCCAGCATGGCGGTGACGCCCAGCACGCCGAAATAGTTCGGCGAAACAGCGGCCGAGCGCAGCACCTCCGATTGCTGGTTCCAGGTAATGTTGACGGTGCGGTACTCATCGGCCGCAGCTATCTCGGCAAAAGCGTGGTTGGCTTGCCGCCAGGCAAGATAGTTGGGCACCGAGACGCCGGCGGTGTCGGCGTGATACCCGCGCGTCGGGTCGACGCCAGAAACTACGGCCACGCGCTCGGGATCGTGCCCGGGCGGACGGCGCAGGAGGAACGCGCTCAATGTGCTGAAGACAGTAGCATTCACGGCTATGCCGAGCGCCAGGGTGAGAACTGCGATCACCGTGAACCCAGGGTTCTTCTTCAGCTGCCTCAGCGCATAGCGCAGGTCTTGCATCAAGTTTTCCATAGCTCGCCCACCTTATTCCGATTCTCTCTGTTCTTTCCGGTGCAGCCAAAGAGATACGTGCCCTCGAAGATCCCGAGCGCAAGCCCCGCTAAGCGCAAAGCGAATGTGGTGCATCTTGTTAGCCAAAGCGTGTTCGAGGATGTGATTGATCCTGGCCAGATTATCCAGCCAGCGAGTCCGTCTTCGAGCCGTGCAGTGTCCGTAATCGCGGTGCGGTGTCCGCGAGCGAACAGAGGTGAGCCGAGTCACCTCTGATTGCAACCGCGCAGCAAACGACAGATTGGACCGTCCGGAAATGGACACCAGAACTCCTTCACCGGACAGCGCGATCGTCACGAGAGTCCTGGCCGGCGACATTATCGTGTTGTTTTTCAATATCTTGCGTAGAGGGTGCGATTGGCGCAGAACTTGCCAATTGCTCATTGTGATGGATATCGCCCGCCCAGATTTGAAGGAACGCAAACGCAAGCGCCTGGTCGCGTTGGTGGCCGCAGTCGTGGTCGTCGTCACGGCATTATTCTTCGTGGTCGCCCGCCTGAAGCCAGCGGCCCCGAGCGTGGAGCGCGGCACGGTCTGGACCGACACGGTGAAGCGCGGCTCTATGTTGCGCCAGGTGCGTGGCTTGGGTTCGCTGGTTCCGGCGCAGGAATCGGTTCTGCAGATTCCCGCCCAGACCGAAGCCACGGTCGTACGAATTCGCATGCTGCCGGGGTCGGTGGTCAAACCCGACACCATCCTGATGGATATGAGCAATCCGCAGGTGGAGCAGGCGGCGGTGGATGCACAGCTGCAATGGAAAGCTGCCCAGGCCGAGTACCAGAGTCAGCGGGCCAAGCTGGAAAGCGACTACATGAACCAGAAGGCCGGTGCAGCTACGGTCACGGCGGACTACAACCAGGCGCAACTGCAATCGCAGACCGATAAATCGCTCTATGACCTGGGCGTGATCTCGGGTCTGGCGTACAAAGCTTCCAAAGGAAAAGCCGACGAACTCACCACACGCAATTCGCTGGCGGACCAGAGCCTGGCGGCCAGCCAGAAGTCGATTGATGCGCAGCTGGCCGAGCAACAGGTCAGAGTGGAGCAGATGAGGGCTCTGGCCGAACTCAAAGAAAAACAGCTCGATGCGCTAAGAGTGCGCGCGGGCATCGAGGGAGAACTCGTCGAGATGCCGTTGCACGTCGGCGAGCACGTGTTGCCGGGTACGATGCTGGCCAAGGTGGTGCAACCCAACCACCTGATGGCGCAGCTGAAGATCGCCGAGACCCAGGCGCGGGACGTGCAGATTGGCGAGCCGGCATCGGTAGACACTCACAACGGCGTCATTTCGGGCACGGTCATGCGCGTCGATCCTGCCGTGCAAAACGGAACGGTCACCGTCGACGTCAAACTGATAGGCGAATTGCCCAAAGGCGCCCGGCCCGATCTGAGCGTGGACGGCACCATCGACCTGGAGCGGCTGGACAACGTCCTGTACGTGGGGCGGCCGGCATTTGGGCAGGAGAACAGCACGATCAGTCTATTCAAGCTCGAAAGCGATGGACACGATGCGATTCGAGTCCCGGTCAAGGTGGGCCGGGCGTCGGTGAACTCGATTCAGATTGTGGACGGATTGCATGAAGGCGACACGGTCGTGCTGTCGGACATGTCGCGCTGGGACAACAGCGACCGTATTCGGCTGCAAGACTGAGAATCCCGGGCACGAATTCAAAGACCAAAAATCGAGGCGAACGATCCATGACTGAAGCAAGCCAGGCTCTGATCCAGATCAACGATATGACGAAGGTCTTCTACACCGACGAGATCGAAACCCATGCCTTGTCGGGAGTCCATCTTTCGGTCAATAAGGGCGAGTATGTGGCCATGTCAGGACCGTCGGGTTGCGGCAAGTCGACGCTGCTGTCGATTATCGGGCTGCTCGACACTCCCACATCCGGCCGCTACCTTCTGAACAGCAAGCCGGTCGAGAACCTGGACTTCGCCGAGCGGGCCCGTATCCGCAACCAGGAAATTGGATTCATCTTTCAGAGTTTCAACCTTATCGGCGACCTCACCGTCTACGAAAACGTCGAGCTGCCGCTCACCTACCGCCAGCGCATGCCTTCGGTCGAGCGCAAGAAGCGGGTGATGGAGGCGCTCGAGCGCGTAGGCATGGCGCACCGCGTGCGGCACTATCCTTCGCAGCTCTCTGGAGGTCAACAGCAGCGCGTCGCGGTGGCGCGCGCGCTGGGCGGCAAGCCGTCGATTCTGCTGGCGGACGAGCCGACGGGAAATCTCGATTCTCGCAATGGTGAAGCAGTCATGGAACTTCTCGCCGACCTGCACCGCGAGGGCGCAACCATCTGCATGGTGACGCACGACCCGCGCTTCGCCAAACATGCTCAACGCGAGGTGCACCTGTTTGACGGAAAAGTAGTGGCCGAAGAGGAATTGAAGAAGCTGCTGGCGGATGTGGGCGCATGAACGGCCTGCTGCAGGATCTGCGCTACGCCTTGCGGCAGCTGCGCAAGAGTCCGGGGTTTACGGCGGTCGCAGTGCTTACGCTCGCTTTAGGGATTGGCGCCAACACGGCGATTTTCTCCGTGGTCAACGCAGTTTTGCTCAACCCGCTTCCATTTCCGAATGAAGACCGCCTGGTTTCGATGTTCGAGGGGAAGGAGAATTTTTCCAACTACTCGATTTCCTATCCCAACTTTCTGGATTGGCAGCGTGACAATCGCGCGTTCGAAGCGGTGGCCGCATACGGCTGGGCGGATGGCGCCATCACAGGTCTGGGGGAAGCGGAAGACGTACCCGCTCGACACGTATCGGCCAGTTTCTTTCCGATTCTGGGGGTAAAACCGATTCTGGGACGTAATTTCACTCCCGAGGAAGACCGCCGTGGCGCCAATCCCACGGCCCTGATCTCGGAAGGTTTGTGGAAGCGCAAGTTCGGTTCGGACCGGAATGTGATTGGCAAAGGGCTCATCGTAGCAGGGCAGGCGCGCACGATCATCGGAGTGATTCCAGCGTCATTTCGATTGCACATCTTTAACTTCGAAACCGCCGATGTGTACGAACCCATCGGGGAGGAGCCTGACCCGGCCTTTTTCCTGAGAGATTCTCATTCGGGCACGGACGCGGTTGGCTTGTTGAAACCTGGGGTCACGCTGGCGCAGGCGCGCGACGATATGAAGCGGGTGAATGCCGGCCTGGCCGATGCCTATCCCGACGTTGACCGCAATATCCAAGCCAACCTCATCCCCTTGAAAGACGAGATCGTCGGCGACATGCGCCCGGCTCTGCTTGTGCTGCTGGTAGCGGTGGGGTTTGTTTTGCTGATCGCCTGCGTGAATGTGGCCAATCTGCTTCTGGCGCGGTCGACGGCCCGCCAGCGCGAGTTCTCGGTTCGTGTGGCACTTGGTGCGAGTCACGCGCGCGTAGTTCGCCAGCTTCTAACCGAAAGCATCCTGTTGTCGTTGTTGGGCGGTGTGCTGGGTGTACTCCTCGCCAAATGGGGAACGGCGGCGGCGATTGCGGCTGTGCCGCAAACGGTTCCGCGGTCCGAGGAGATCGGACTCGATCTTCGGGTTCTCTTGTTTACCTTATCGATCTCGCTCCTTACCGGGATCGTGTTCGGCCTGCTGCCCGCGATACGCACAGCTCGCACCGACATCAGCGAACGGCTCAAGGACAGCGGGCGAACGATCTCCAGTTCTCGATCTAGGATGCAATCCGCGCTGGTGATGGGCGAGATGGCGATGGCTTTAGTGCTACTGGTGGGCGCGGGGCTCATGTGCCGCACTTTGATCTCGCTGTGGAAGGTCGATCCCGGATTTGATCCACGCGGCCTGTCACGCTTTGGTGTGACTCCGGCGCCTTCTCTGGCCAGCCAGTCGCAAGAGTCAATCCGCGCCGCGCTGCGGCAAATCGAGACGACCATCCGCAGCGTGCAGGGGGTTGAGGCAATGTCGCTGCATGACGGCGCGACACCGATGGAAGGCGACAACGAGAGCGATTTCTTGCTTGACGGTCAGGAACTGCCCACGCCGCGAACCGAATATATTCCGCAAGCTTTGCAGTACACGGTGGAACCGGAGTATCTGAAGGTCATGCGGATTCCGCTGCTGCGTGGCCGCTTCCTCCGCGAAGAGGACAACGAGCATTCCGCGCGTGTCGTAGTGATCGACACGAGTTTCGCGCAGAAATACTTCGCCGGCCAGGATCCCATCGGCAAAAACATTCGCGTGTTCGATCTCGACAGCGATTCCAATCGACGGGTTGAGGTTCCGCTGACAATCGTGGGTGTGGTTGGGCATGTGAGTCAATGGGGGTTGGCCGACGACGCGCTCCAGTCGCTTCAGACCGAGATGTATCGGCCCATCATGCAAAGCGGAAGCGGAGAAGTAAAAGGCCTCGCCCACGGGTTCAGTGTCTTCGTGCGCCCCCGAACGGCACAAGGCAGCGCGGCATTGTTCAAGACGATCCGCCAGAAACTCATGGCGAGTAACGCGGACATGATTGTCTCCGACTATGAGGCCGAGGAGGGGGTGGTCGCGCAATCGATCGCCAGTCAGCGTTTTTCTCTCATCCTGCTCGGTGCCTTTGCCGGATTGGCGCTGCTGCTCGCCAGCATCGGGATTTACGGCGTGCTGTCGTACCTGGTCGGTCAGCGCACCCGGGAAATTGGCGTGCGCATGGCGCTGGGCGCACAACAGCATGACGTTTTGCGCATGATCCTGAGCGACGGCGCCCGTATGACGATGGTGGGAGCGGGAATTGGGCTTGCCGCGGCCTTCGCTCTCACGCGACTGATGGCCAGCATGCTGTTTGGAGTGAGGCCGACCGACCCCCTCACTTTTGGGGCGGTGATTGCGGTTTTGTGCGTGATTGCGCTGCTGGCCTGTTACGTACCCGCGCGGCGGGCGGCCAAGGTCGATCCCATGGTGGCGCTGCGCTACGAATGAGGAGATTGGATGAACAGCCTGCTGCAAGATCTGCGGTACGCCTTGCGCCAGTTGCGCAAGAGTCCCGGCTTTACGCTAGTCGCAGTGCTTACCCTGGCTCTCGGCATTGGCGCGAACACGGCGATCTTCAGCGTGGTCAATGCTCTGCTGCTCAAAACGCTGCCGGTGACGGATCCGCAACAGCTGGTGGCTGTGGGCGATCCTACCGATGTGAACATGGATGCCCATGGAACGCCGCGCACCGACGTGTTTTCCTACCCGCTGTACAAGGAACTGGCCAGCCGAAATTCCGTTTTCAGCGCGCTCTGCGCGGGAGCTACCGGGTCTGTAGAGCTCGATGATGGGGGCAGCCAAACAGGTAACGAGAAAATTACGGCGCGGATGGTGAGCGGAAACTATTTCAGCACCCTCGGCGTCGAACCCGCCGCCGGACGGCTTTTCTCCGACTCCGACGATACGGCCGAGAATGCTAATCCGATCGCGGTGCTGGGCTATGCCTACTGGCAGCGCAAGTTTGCGGGGTCATGGTCGGTCGTAGGGAAAGAGATCCGCTTGAATGGCTTCCCCTTCACCGTGGTCGGAGTGGCGGCCGAGGGATTCGACGGCGACGTAGTCGGCGACCGCATGGAGGTTTTTGTCCCGTTGAGCATGCAGCCGGAGATCGTCCGGGGACGTCACTGGCGAGATTCTGCCGCGGATTCATGGCTGCTGCTGGTTGGGCGCTTGAAGGGGGGAGTAACTGCGCCGCAGGCGGAAGCCAATCTGGATCTGGTGTTTCAGCAGGCATTGCGAGGCAGTTTCGGAGCCACACTCAGTGCAGATGATCGGCGGGACGTGGCCGACAACCATATCGCCGTTTCCCGGGGCGCGGGTGGTTTGTCGTCGCTGCGTGGCGATTACGGAACGTCACTGCTCCTGCTGATGGGGATGGTGGGCCTGGTGTTGTTGATCGCTTGCGTCAATGTCGCCAATCTGCTGTTTGCCAAGGCTTCGCGACGCCGCAAAGAGATGGCGATCCGGCTGGCTATCGGCGCCAATCGGTACCGTCTGCTGCGCCAGCTCTTGAGCGAGAGTGTTCTGCTGGCGCTGGTGGGAGGGTGCGCCGGTTCGCTGCTAGCGGTTTGGGGCGTCCCTCTTCTGGTGGGGATCATTGGGTCGGGCACGGTTCTTCCCCTGACGCCCGATTGGCGCGTGCTCACCTTCACAGCGGCTATTTCTCTGATTGCCGGAGTTCTGTTCGGCTTGCTTCCCGCATTGCAGACCACCAAGGTGCAGGTATCGCCCGCGCTCAAGGATGCAGCCCGTGCTACGGCCGAAAGAGCTTCCCGGTTCGGACTGGGAAAAGGATTGATAGCGGGGCAGGTGGCGCTATCGCTGCTGGTGCTGTTTGCTGCCGGCCTGCTGCTGCGCAGCCTGCGCAACCTGCTGCAGCAGAGCCTGGGCTACGATCGGGATCACCTGATCGTCGCCCTGGTGGACGCGGTCGGCGCCGGTTACGACACTCCGAGAATGAAACTGCTAGCGGAGCAGCTGACTGCCCGCCTCGCCAGCGCTCCCGGAGTCGAGGCGGCGACGTACTCCAAGAACGGAATCTTCGCCGGCAGCGAAACCGGCGACGCCATCCTCGTGCCGGGGTTTAGCTCCGCCAAGCAGGAGGATCGACTCGCGCGCGAAGACTATGTCGGGCCGGACTACTTCCAGGTGGTCGGGATGCCCATCCTTGCCGGGCGCGGCATTGAGGCGCAGGACACCGCCAGCTCGCAGCGCGTTGTCGTGATCAACGAGACGATGGCGAAACGGTTCTTTGTGCGCAAGGATCCGGTGGGGCGTCAATTCACCATTGACGATCCCGACTGGCTGGACAAGCCGCTCACCATCGTAGGCGTCTCCCGCGATGCCAAGGTCATCAACCTGCGCGGCGAAATCACGCCTCGCTTCTACCTGCCCTATCGGCAGGTTCCCGATCCGCGCATGTTCGTGCTCGAGGTCCGCGCCGCGGGCCCGCCCGCTGCGGTCGTGAGCGGCGTGCTCAGCCAGATCAGGGAGGCCGATCCGCAACTGCCCATCACATTCGTGAGTACGCTGTCGGACAGGGTCAGCCGCCAGGCGGTCACAGAGCGCGCGATCGCCAAGCTGTCGGGCTTTTTCGGCGCACTGGCGCTGCTGCTGGCTTGCGTCGGACTCTACGGAGTCATGTCCTACACCGTTGCCGGGCGCACGCGCGAGATCGGAGTGCGTATGGCGCTGGGGGCCCGTCGTGGCGATGTGCTGGAGTTGATCCTGCGGGAGGCCATGCTGCTGGTGGGGGCCGGGCTCGCCGTCGGAGTTCCGTTGTCGCTCGTCAGTGGCCGCGTACTGGCCAGCTTCCTGTTCGGCTTGAACAGTACCGATCCACTTTCGTTAATCTCGGTTCTTCTCCTTTTGGCCACGGTGGCGGCGTTTGCCGGCTTCATTCCGGCGCGGCGCGCGGCGAAGGTCGATCCCATGATTGCGCTGCGGTACGAATGAGGATTCGTCTATGAACAGCCTCGTCCAGGATCTTCGTTATGCCGTGCGGCAGCTGCGCAAAAGCCCGGGGTTCACAGCGGTGGCGGTGCTGACGCTGGCTCTGGGAGTCGGAGCTAACACCGGAATTTTTACTCTGGTCAATGCGGTGCTCCTAAAGTCTTTGCCAGTGGCGGATCCTGAGCAGTTGTATCTGGTGGAAGACAATCCGCCGCATGGTTCGCGGTTTTCCTATCCCATGTTTCAGGATGCGCGGGCGGTCATGCCGCACGGCGCCGAACTCGCCGCCATGTCCTGGCCGGGAACGTTTTATGCGTCCTTCGGCGGGGGGCAACCCGAGATGGTGCTTGGCCAGCTGGTTTCGGGGAATTACTTTCAAACGCTGGAGACTCGTGTCGAGCTGGGGCGGTTGCTGACCGAGGAAGATGATCGCGTGGTCAGCGGCAGCCCGGTGGCCGTGATCAGCTATGGGTGCTGGGAACGGCGCTTCGGGCGCGACCCGAACGTAGTCGGTCGCAAGCTGGTGGTGAACGGAATGCCGCTCCTGGT
>DATFNR010000080.1:0-9328 GCA_035266285.1 Candidatus Sulfotelmatobacter sp. | reverse complement strand
GAAGTAGACGAAGGTCAGCCATCCGGTCAGAAACAGCATGTAGGCCTTGAATGTGACCCGGTTGGTGAAGGCTCCGGAAATGAGCGCCGGAGTGATGATGGCGAACATCATTTGATAAGCGATGAACACGAATGCGGGGATGGTGTCGTTCGGCGACGGCGTGCTGAGGTTGATCCCGCGCAGGAATGCGTAGTGGAAGTTTCCGATGACGCCGTGCCAGTCGCCGCTGAAGCACAAAGAATACCCGTAGAGGTACCAGATGACGGTGGTCCAGCCCATGGAAACGAAGCTTTGAATCATGATGGCCAGGACGTTTTTGCGGCCCACCAGGCCGCCATAAAAAAATGCCAGTCCCGGGGTCATCAGCATGACCAGGCTGGTGCATAAGATCATGAAGCCAGTATTGCCGGTGTCGAGATGGAGCATGCGATCCTCCGACCGAGATGTAGAGAGTTGAGTTCGCGGATGGCGAACAGGGGCCAAACTGGAAAGCGCCGCGCGGCTGGAGGGCCCCTCCGACAGACTGCGCGGTAAGCGCTATATACACTCAGAGGCTCTACCCGGGCGGGGATTGAGGCAGTGAGATATGTCACGGCAGAGTGTGACGGTGGACACAGCGGGAGTGTGGGGACAGGCGCCTCGCCCGTCCAGCCGAGCATAGCGAGGCTCAGCACAGGACTCGCCAGCGAGAAACTTCTCTGCCACGGATTTACGCGGATTCACACGGATAAACCTAAGAATTGTCATTCCGAGCGCAGCGTGGAATCTGGTGCTTTCTCTGCCGTGCTAGCATGCTCGTCATGTCTGCCAAGCGCGTACACGGAGCGTTCGGCCTTGTCCTCATCTTTATCTTTCTGCTTTTGACCTCCGCCCTCGCCCAGCAGCCAGCGCCCTCAATCCCCTCCACTGGTTTTCCGGGGCTGGATCAGTACCGGGCGTCGCGGATCGCCGTCTACACCGACGACTTTGGGCAACTGGCGCGGTATCGCGAGGCCAACGCATCGCTCGGGCCGCCGGCGACAGGCGAAGCGCGTGTCATATTCTTCGGAGACTCCATCACCGACATGTGGAAGCTGGCGGAATCTTTCCCTAACAAGCCGTACCTCAACCGCGGCATTGGCGGGCAGACCACGCCGCAGATGCTGGTGCGTTTCCGCCAGGATGTGATCGATCTGCACCCCAAGGTGGTGATCATTCTGGCGGGCACCAACGACATTGCCGGCAACTCCGGTCCCATGCGCAACGAGGATATTGAGGCCAATTATGCGTCCATGGCGGAACTGGCGCGGGGACACGGCATCCGCCTGGTGCTGGCGTCGGTGCTGCCGGTGCACAACTACACCGACAAGGCGAAGGATTTCTTTGCGCAGCGGCCGCCGGCGCGAATTCTGGCCCTGAACAGCTGGCTCAAGGACTACTGCGGCAAGAATGGGATTGTCTATCTCGATTATTTCTCGGCAATGATCGACGACAAGGGACTGCTGAGGAAGGACCTGGCTGAAGACGGCCTGCATCCGAATGACGCCGGACACAAGATCATGGCGCCTCTGGCGGAGAGGGCGATTGAGAACGCGCTGAAGTAGTGGTTCGTCGTTGGTCGCTAGTCGTTTGGCAAAACACGCACACACGCGAGCCAGCCCAATCTATAATGGATGAGGTTTCCGACCGCCTCGACCTTTGGGCAACCTCAAGGCTTCGGCGGCGAGGGATGGTAGCGCCGGCATCTTGCCGGCTGTCCTGAGGGCGTCCCGCCCTCAGCGGGAGAGCGAGGACGCTCCCCCATCAGCCGCCGAGACGGGCCGCGCTACTATTCCGAGGGTGCTGGTGGAAACGCCCGCGCCTCCCGCGCTTTCAGGCGCATTGGAAAGGAAACGGCCGCGGGAATGGTCCTGCCTGCTGTTCGTTTTCTTCCCAAAAAATCAGCTCTTGGCTGTTAGCTTCTGGCTCTTAGCTCGACCTGCTGCGGCATAGCTAACGGCCATGAGTTAAGAGCTAATGGCTGTTCTCCACGACAAATTCGGGCGCGCGATTACCGATCTGCGGATCTCCATCACCGACCGCTGCAACTACAAGTGCGTGTATTGCCGGACGGGAAATGAGGGGGCGCTGTATGGCGATCTGCCGTTTGCCGACTACCTGCGCATGGCGCGGGTTTTGGTGGGGATGGGGATTACCAAGATTCGGCTGACGGGCGGGGAGCCGCTGCTGCGCGGCGGGGTGGTGGAGTTCGTACGAGAGTTGGCCAAGCTGCGCCCGCAGGGGCTAAAGCCCGCTTCTTCGTCGAGATCGAACGGCGCGGCTGAAGCCGCGCCCCTTCAAAGCGGAGACACCCAGGTAAAGCAGGTTCCTCGTCGCTTTGCTCCTCGGAATGACAAGGATATTGGGGATCCAGGAAACACCCTCGACATCGCGCTCACGACCAACGGCCACTTGCTGGCCGATCTGGCGCAGCCGTTGAAAGACGCGGGCCTGACTCGCGTTACGGTCTCCATGGATGCGGTGGATCCCGATCGCTTTGCGCGCATCACGCGCGTGCCCACCGGTTTCGACAACGTGCTGGCCGGCATTCGCGCCGGGCGGCGCGTAGGGCTGGGACCGGTGAAGGTGAACTGCGTGCTGATGCGCGGCTTCAACGAAGATCAGATCATTCCATTCGGCATGTTCGCGCGCGAGGAGGACGTAATTGTGCGCTTCATCGAGTTCATGCCGCTGGAAGAGGGACGGACCTGGTCCCCCGCGACCGTGGTCACGCTCGACGAGATTCTGGCGCGCATGGCCGAGTACCGGCCGCTGGTGGAGATTCCGCACGCGCGCTCGGAAACCGCGCGGCGTTACCGCTTTGACGACGGTGCTGGAGAGATTGGGATTATCGCGCCCGTGTCGCATCCCTTCTGCGGGCATTGCAGCCGCATCCGAATCACTTCCGACGGCAAGATTCGCACCTGCCTGTTCTCGGTGTGGGACCACGACCTGCATGCGCAGATGCGGTGGGGCGCCAGCGATGAGGAATTGGAAGAGTTCATTCGCGGCGTGGTGGAAAGGAAAGAAGAGCGGCATCATATCGGGGAGCCGGATTTTGTGCCGGCGTCGCGAACCATGGTGCACATTGGGGGATAGCTTTCAGCCATCAGCAGAATCGTTCCACCCCCGAGATCCCAGAGTGCGCGCAGCACCTTAAGGACCGGGAAGGGCACGACTTGAACAGGCTGCGGAAAAACTAATCGATGGCGCAAAAAGCGCACCTCAGGCGCTAAAGCGAGGACACATTTTCAACGACTTAACGGCACGAGTGAACTCGTGCCCTTCCCGTTTCGTTGCGGTTCTTGAGTTTTTCCACAGCCTCTTGCAATCGTGCCGACCAGGTGGCTAGAGACATTTCGGCTGTTAGCCGCCGCGGTCCGTTCCGTTTAAGATGAGCGAGTGAAGTGCTGGCAAATTGTAGCGACCGCAGTGTTCGTTTTCCCTTGCGCCATGCTTCAAGCGCAGAGTTCTACTTATCTCGGTTTCGACCGCAACGAATATCCCGGCGACGCGAATCTCAAAACCCTGCGGCAGCATTTTTCCTATGCGGGCTACTGGCTGAACAATCCTCCGGGCGAGAAGACGAACTCGTGGGCCGGGCATCGAGCGGCAGTTGAGTCCGCCGGATTCGGCTTTCTGGTGCTGTTCAACGGGCGGCTGTATGCGGAGCTGAAATCCGAGGACAAGGCCACGGCGCTGGGGCGAACGGACGCGCAGGTCGCAACTGCTGCGACAAGACGCGAGGGCTTTCCCGCGCACACCATCATTTTTCTCGATCAGGAGCAGGGCGGGCGCATGCTGCCCGAGCAGAAAGCTTACATTTATGCCTGGGTGGATGGAGTTGTGGCGGCAGGCTTCCGCGCCGGAATCTATTGTTCCGGGATGGCCGCTGCCGACGACGGCAAAGTCGTGACCGCCGAGGATATTCGCCAGCACTCCGGTGGGCGCGAGATCGTCTACTGGGTGACGAACGACGCCTGCCCGCCTGCGCCCGGGTGTGCGTTCCCCAAAAATCCGCCGAGCCCGGCGCAGAGTGGCGTCGACTTTGCAGAAGTCTGGCAATTTGCGCAGTCGCCGCAACGCAAAGATGTCGCCGGGCGATGCACGAACTACAGCCGCGACGGCGAATGCTATCCTCCTGGCGCGGGCGTCGGGCTGCACGTGGATGTGAATACGGCTTTGTCGGCCGATCCTTCGCATGGCCGCGGGCACTGAAAACACCTTACTTCTGGGCGGGGGTTTCCACGGATCTGCTGCGGATTTACCGCGACAGAAGTCAACCCCTCGCGGGCAGGAGTGCCCGTGCCACACAGGCTGTTGGCTACGCGCTGGTTGCAGTAAAATAGAAGCATGTCGGACCGCACATTTACTCTCGATGAGGCTCACTCGCTGCTTCCGGTGCTGGAGTCGCTGCTGCGCGCGGCGATTGCCGCCAAGAAACAGATCGAAGAGTTTGAAGCCGAGATGCAGGCGCTGCAGCACCGCATTTTCCTGAATGGCGGCACATTCCTCGACATCGTCCCTTTGGCCCGGCGCAAGGCCGAACGCACCAAGGCCGAGCAGCGCGCCAAAGACGCGCTGGCCGAGATCGATTCCATCGGCGTGCAGGTGAAAGACCTGAACATTGGGCTGCTGGATTTTCCTTGTGAGGTCGAAGGCGAGATCGTCCTGCTGTGCTGGAAGCTGGGGGAAAAGGCGATTACCCACTGGCATGGCACGCAGGAAGGATTTGCCGGCCGCAAGCCCATCGACGAGCGCATCACGCGCGGCCGTAGGTCAAACTAGCTGGATTTAAGAGGTTTTCTTTTGCCCCTTCGGGGCTTTGTTCCTTCCCGCGTCTTCGCCCCCACTGCTTGCGCAGTTGGGCTGTATCCTTCCGCCGCTTCGCAGCTGACCTATCGAGGCGACCTCCCGGCTTCAGGCCCTCCGGTGCCCAAGCACCATCCTGCTGATTCCAAGCCATTTCCGGCTCTGCAACATACTCGAAAGTCCAGTGTTTACATGTGAGGAACGTAATTAGGCGCGGTGCAGATTTTTGCGCCACAATGGAGCCCAGTGGAGCCCTTGTACCCATCGCCTCGCTGCCCCAAAGGAACCCTTATGAAAACGAATCGAACCGTAGTCCGCTGGTTGCTCTGTGCCGTCGTGCTGATGTCGCTGTCTGCTGCTTCGTATGGGCAGATTGCGGTCGGCATCTCGGTCCGCATTGGTCCGCCGGCACTGCCAGTTTATGCGCAGCCCGTGGCCCCCGGACCAGGCTTTTTGTGGACTCCGGGCTACTGGGCCTGGAATGATGAAGGCGGCTACTACTGGGTGCCGGGCACATGGGTGCTGGCTCCAGTGGGTATGCTGTGGACTCCCGGTTATTGGGGTTGGGGCGGCGGTTTCTACGCGTGGCATGCCGGATACTGGGGACCGCACGTGGGCTTCTACGGAGGGATTAACTACGGATTCGGCTACGGCGGCGTGGGCTTTGCGGGCGGCGAATGGCGGGGCGGAGGTTTCTACTACAACCGCGCAGTCACCAACGTCAGCGTCACGAACGTGACCAACGTCTACAACAAGACGGTCATCGTCAACAACACCACGGTGAATAACGTCAGCTACAATGGCGGTACGGGCGGGGTGACGGCGCAGCCGACGCAGCAGGAGCTGGCGGCTGAACATGAGCAGCACGCGCCGATGCCGGCGGCGCAGGCCCAGCATCAGCAGCTGGCGGCGCAGAACAAGCAGAACTTTGCCAGCGTGAACCAGGGCAAGCCGTCGATCGCGGCTACCGCCAAGCCGGCTGATTTCAGCAGCCATTCGGCGATTGCAGCCAAGTCGCCCGGCGGCGAGTACCATGCTCCGGCGATGTCGCCGCAGGCGGCGCGCGGGCCGTCGATGCCCCTGAACAACACAAAGGGCACGGCGGGCGGTTCCAATGGAACGAATAATGGATTCCGGCCGTTCACACCGCCTGCGAAGGGTGGCAATTCGACCGGAAACAGCGCGGCAGGAAATGCGATGGCTGGCGGGTCGAATAACAAGAATGCATCGACCAACCCTATGTACAAGGAGAACAAGACCGGCGGGAATAATCCGCTGTATGAGCCCAAGAGCAGGGTTGCGGGAAACAACCCGCCGCCGAATCCGCCGAAGGGCAATATGTCGACTCCGCCACCGCACAAATCCAGCCCGCCTCCGCCGCAGCACAAGGGCCCGCCGCCCCACGAACAGGGGCCTCGGAAGGGGCGGTAAGGGCTAGAGTCAGGGGTCAGGGGTCAGGGGTCAGGGGTCGGGGGTCAGGGGTCGGGAGTCAGGGGTCAGGAGCTAGGCCAGCGGCTGATATCGGCGCTGGCCTTTTTGCCATGGGCTTGTGTAGGGACAGCCGCCCTCGGCTGTCCGGCGGAGCGAAGCTCCGCTTGCTGGGATTGCGTGTTGGATTGCATGTAGGTAATTCAAGAGCGGAAGGTCAGCCGGAACAGGCCGGGCTTCGCCCGGATGGACAGCCGAGGGCGGCTGTCCCTACATGACCTCGGGTGGCGTTATTTCTCGACCTCAGGGGACGCGATTTTTCTGCAAGGTCCAGGCCAGGCGGCGTTCTACTGGTGGGACGTTAGCATGTGGCGCTGATTAGCAGAGGTGGTTCAGGACCTCCGGTTCAGGGCTGGTTTGGACGCGCCAGCCGGGACCATCTCTGCTACAATTTTCCCTGAGAACACGTCGAAAAGCGGGCCGAACCCCCAGGCGGCGCGCCCCTAAACCTTGGAAAACTAGAGTCCTGCGTACCGGGAGCGATCGAAGCATATGTCATCGACAAAGTCCAAACTCCGCTTGGCGGGCGCCTTTGCCGCCCTCGTGACGTTAGCCCTGGCCATGAGCTGCCGGGGATTTTTTGTGAAGCCGACGCTGAGCTCGATCACCGTGGTGCCCTCAACTTCGACGATTGATGCGGGCACGACCAACAACACGGTCCAGATGACCGCGACTGCTAACTTCAACGACGGCAGCACCGGGAGCGCGTCGGTGGCCTGGGGCATTGCTCCAGCCACGACCGGCGGTCCGCAGGCGGCGACTATCTCCACCGGCGGGCTGGTAACTGCCTCGACTACTACGGTCGGTGCGATGACCGTTACCGCGACCGCTCTGCAAAACGGCACCTTGACGGCGACGGGAGCGGTGAATGTTCAGCCCCCGAACCTGACCTCCATCACGATCATGGGTTCAGGTACCACCGCTCTACAGGGCGGCACACTAAATTTCACCGCAAAAGGAATCAGCGGCACCGGCAACTTTGACATCACGCAGATTGTGACGTGGAACTCATCGAATACCGCCATTGCAATGATCGCCGCCGGGGGCGTTATGACCGCAAATTCGACGGGGACCGGAGGCACGACTGTCATTTCGGCGACCCTGGAAGGCATCACCAGCAACAACCCGATCACGGTTACGGTCTCGCAGTAGGGCGCTGATTTGGCGGGTAGCCCACTTCTTGCCCGACTAAAGATCATCCGTCTATTAGATCTGGGTGCCCCATTTCTCGCGTTCTTTGCGAGAAGTGGGGCTTTTGACTCCCTGTTAGGATCTCGATCCTCCATCCCAACGGTTGGTGTTCACGTCAGTTTGGATCCAGAACGACTATTCGAGGGTCCGAGGTGAAACCAAGAAGAACCCCCACTTCTCGCGCAAAGAACGCGCGAGAAATGGGGCACCCGTTCGCACCAACCCGTTTCATTCTTCACTTCCCACGATAGGAATCCTCTCCTGCGAAGGGGACTCGGAATGTTCATTCGTCACAGACACAGGTGGCACCTGCGCACTACCGTTTCCCCATGCCGTGGGGACTGAAGCGCTACTACGGTAACGGGGCACCTGCATTTCATCACCTGGAGTTGCAACCACCGCGAGCCTCGGCTCGGGAGTCCGGCTCGGCGGGATCTGTTTCTCACCGCCCTGGAGCTGATGCGCCTGCGCTACCGCTTTGCCGTGATCGGTTATGTCGTTATGCCTGAGCACGTGCACCTGCTGGTTTCGGAGCCTCTGGTGGGGACTCCCTCGATTGTGGTGCAGGCTGTGAAGCTCGGTTTTGCGCAGCGGCTTTTCGGGAAATCGAATTCAGAAGCCCCACTTCTCGCAAAGGACGCGAGAAATGGGGCACCCGGGGCGACTTATTACGGCGAGCCGCGGCACTTCTGGCAGCGGCGGTTTTACGATTTCAATGTCTGGAGTCAGCCGAAAGAGGTCGAGAAGCTGAAGTATATGCATCGGAATCCGGTGGTGCGCGGACTGGTGGAAAGCCCGGAACATTTGGCGGTGGAGCAGTTTCCGGTCTTATGCCTGTGGAGAAGTCGGGCTGGTCCGGATCAACGATTGGTCGTGGTGGGAGCAGAAGATTCGGGTGGGTGCTTCGTGTGGTAGGTACATCAAAGGCCCCACTTCTCGCGCAGAAAGCGCGCGAGAAATGGGGCACCCGTTTTCGTTCCCGTCCAGCTTTCTCTGCCACGCTTGTTCTATCTTCCTACGCCCATTCGTGACTTTCTCTTACACCAAACCTAGACAGTATGATCGGGATGACGGGTGGATCATCGACGGGCGCTCGCTTCGCTTCGCTGGACAGCCGAGGCGGCTGTCCCTACATGGTCCTTATTCATTCATATCTTGCTAACGATCCACTACGAGTTCCTCATGTCTGACATACGTTGCATCGGCATTGCTACTGGAGGCGGGGATGCTCCCGGCCTCAACGCGGTCATTCGCGCCGCCACCAAGGCGGCCATCCTTAAGCACAAGTGGAAAGTCATTGGAATCCCTGACGGCTTCGATGGCCTGATCTGGCCGGAAAAATCGTTTGAGCTGACGCTCGACCGCGTCAGCGGCATTCTGCCGCGCGGCGGAACGATTCTCGGCACCACCAACCGCGGCAATCCCTTCGGCTACAAGACCGAGGAGAACGGCGTGGAGATGGTGCGCGACATCTCCGACGAGGTGATCGCGAACGCCCGCAAGCTGGGGATTGACGCCATCATCACCATCGGCGGCGACGGCTCGCAGAAGATCGGGCACGAACTGTTTCAGAAAGGCCTGAAGATTGTGGGCGTGCCCAAGACCATCGATAACGATCTTTCGGCCACGGAGCTGACTTTCGGATTCGACACGGCGCTGCACACCGTCTCGGACGCGATCGACAAGATTCACACCACGGCGGCGTCGCACCACCGGGTGATGGTGGTTGAAGTCATGGGACGCGATTGCGGCTGGATCGCGCTGGCGGGCGGGATTTCGGGGGGCGCGCACGTCATCCTGATTCCGGAGATTCCGTTCA
>DATFNR010000079.1:0-14438 GCA_035266285.1 Candidatus Sulfotelmatobacter sp. | reverse complement strand
AGTGGGTCAACCCGCGTTGGTTCAACTGGGCATCCTGGGCGACGGTGGTGATCATGATCGGGCTGACGCTGGCGCTGACGGGGATCACTCTGCGGCAGGGGCCGGGGTAGCGTAAAGCACCGCTTCCTCGCGGTGGCGGCTCAGTATCGAGTCGGATGATCTTCAAGTCCTTCTGAGCCGCGACCGCGAGGAAGCGGTGCTTTGTGCGTTCGCACTAGCGTATACTGCCTCCTATGCGCAAGATGTTCTTCACCGCTGTGGCGGCCGTATCGCTGGCTGCCGCGCAATCGGTTCAGCTCACAGACCTGCATCAACTCACTCACGGCGGCCAGAACGCCGAAGCCTATTGGTCTCCGGATGGGAAACGGCTGATTTTCCAAACCACCCGCCCGCCGTACGGTTGCGACCAGATCTTCATCATGAACGCCGACGGCAGCGACCAGCACATGGTCTCGACCAGCAAGGGACGTACCACGTGCAGCTACTTCTATCCTGACAGCAAGAAGATTCTTTATTCGTCGACCCACCTCGCCAGCCCTGATTGTCCGCCGCGTCCGGATTTTTCGAAGGGCTATGTGTGGGCCGTGTATTCCGGATATGACATTTTCACCGCCAACCCTGATGGCTCGAACCTGAAACAACTCACCACCAGTCCCGGCTACGATGCCGAGGCGACGATCTCGCTCGATGGCAAGAAGATCGTCTTCACTTCCCTGCGCCACGGCGATCTCGATATTTACTCGATGGACTCCGACGGCACACACGTGAAGCAGTTGACGCACGAACTGGGCTACGACGGCGGTCCGACCTTCTCGCCCGATCGAAAATGGATTGTCTATCGCGCTTACCATCCGCAAACCGAAAAAGAAATTAGCGATTACAAGGAACTGCTGCTGCAAAATCTGATCCGGCCGACGTCGCTCGAAATCTGGATCATGAAGGCTGATGGCAGCGGCAAGCGCCAGATCACGAACCTGGGCGCCGCCAGCTTCGGGCCGGCGTTCACGGCCGATGGCAAGAAGATTATTTTCTCGTCCAACTACGATCCTGAGACGCACGCCACCGGCGGCATGGGCAATTTCGAGCTGTGGCTGATCAATCCCGACGGCACGGGCCTTGAGCGCGTTACCTACAGCCCCGGGTTCGACGGCTTCCCCATGTTCTCGCCCGACGGCAAGAAGCTGGTGTGGGCGTCGAACCGCAATGCCAAGGCTCCGCATGAGACGAATATCTTTATTGCGGATTGGGTGCCGTAGGAAATTATTGATTGATGATTGTTGAATGTTGATTGTTGAATTTGCAATTGCCGATTTGCGATTGCCGATTGACACTCAATGTCACTTGCCTCCGGCTTTTGCTCTTGCGGCCAGCCAGCCTACCGCTGCGATCATCCCGCACCAGCCGAGCACCCGCACCACGGACGCGATCTGCGTGTCGTGGTTCAGAGCACCAAGACTCGAAAAAATGACATACCAATCGTGCTCCACAAAATCCGGGTCGCCGGTGGTCACCAGCGGCAGCACCTGCGCTCGCGCGTCGGCCATATAGGTCGCGGTGTAGAGCCAGTTCTCGAAAAAGAAAAACAGGCAGAAGACGAAGCAGGTGGTCTGGCGCTGGCTGAAGAAATACGCAGCCAGAAGGAACGGCACCAGCCATTGCAGCAGGGTGCCTCCCCACAGGCCAAGCGTGGGACCGAACCAGCCGAACAGGTTGTGTCCGCCTTCGTGCACGACCAGGTTGGCGCTGTCGATGAAGAGGAATCCGCCGCGGGCGAAGAAAGCGTAGATAAGGAATCCAATATAGAAGACAAGCCAGGCCGCCACGGCCGGGCGCGACACCGGATTCCAGGGGTGGCTGAGAATTTGTTCGTCGAGCGTCGATCGCAGGGAATCGAGCATACGCGTCACGCCGTGCTGGGGCGATGCTGAGATTCTAGGAGCGGCCACCCGCGCCGGAAAACGTTACCAACGTACGGCATCGCAAGCGGCAGCCATTTCTTGTTACAGTGGTTTGAACACCATCACTCGGTCATGAAAGTCCCCCAGTGGATTACCGCGATCGTGTTGCTGCTGCTGGTGGCGGCGGCGGTGACGGGGTTGCTATGGTCGCGCCCGCTGCCTTTGCCGCCGGCGACCGAGGAAGCCGCGACGGCTTCGGGCAAGAAGCTCCAAGCGCGTCAGACTCCGGCGCAGCATCCCTTGGTCGATCAGCGTCCTCTCGACACGGCGCGCCGCATGGCGGCCATGGCCGGCACGCCGGCAGAGCAGGCGCTGGCGCATGAGGCGGAAAAAGTCGGCGACCACGAGGTCGACCTCACGTTCTTCGATGCCCTGCGTACGGCGGAGCAGAATCCTCCTCCGCTCTCGCCCGAAGCCAAACAGATCGCCGCCCGCAAGGCCAAGGCCCAGCAGACCCTGAAGGACGACCAGGACAGCATCACACTGCTCACGCGCAAACTGGCGGCGGCGCCCGAATCGCAAAAGGACAACCTGCAGGATCAGATCGACGTGGCTAAGGCGCAGGCCGATCTGGATCAGGACGAACTCGACGACGCGACCGAGGATCTTGAGCAGGCGGGCGGGGATCCCCAAGCCAAGATCAAGCGGTTGCAGGAAGAGCACGAAGCGGGCGACCACAACGTGGCCGCGGCCGGATCAGCGGTCAATCCCCATGAGCAGGACTACCAGACGCACACTTTGCTGAGCGTGTTTCGCTCCTGGCAGGCGTTGCGCAGCAAAGAAGCTCAGCTGCAGAATGCCCGCACTGAAACTATCGAAAAAGAGGCGTACCTGAGCACGAAGCACGCCGAACTGGAAGCGCGGGTCGAGAAAGACAAGGAAAATCGACAGGCCGCGAGGCAGCAGGCTAAGGGGTTTTCCAGCGGCGGCCAGGCGGCAAGCCGCGACGATTCGAAAGCCGCGGCCAAAGCGGCGATCGACGCGCTGAAGCAATACACCAACGATCAGAAGAACCTCGCCGACCGCGGACGCCGTCTGCAGGATGAACAGGAACTCGCGGACATCTATGCGAACTGGATCGCTCTGGTCGCGGCTCGCGAGCGCACTGCCCTGCACAACCTGATTGAAGCGGTGCTGTGGATTCTGCTGGTGCTGCTGGCGGTGTACCTGGTGGACCGGTTGATCGAGCGTCTCTTCACCGGAGTGACTGCCGAAAACAAGCGCGTCGACACGCTGCGTGCGGTGGTGAAGTTCGCGGCACAGGCGCTGGGCGCAATCGCGATTCTGTTCATCATTTTCGGCATGCCCACGCAGACGACCACCGTTCTTGGACTGGCGGGCGCGGGGCTTACGGTCGCGATGAAGGATTTCATCGTGGCCTTCTTCGGATGGTTCATTCTGATGGGCCGCAACGGCATCCGCGTCGGCGACTGGGTTGAGATCCAGGGGGTCGCCGGCGAAGTGGTCGAGGTGGGATTGCTGAAGACCGTGCTGCTCGAAACCGGCAGCTGGACCGATGCCGGGCATCCTACGGGGCGGCGAGTTTCGTTCGTAAACAGCTTCGCCATCGAGGGGCACTTCTTCAACTTCACGACGTCAGGACAGTGGATGTGGGATGAGTTGCAGATTACGATTCCAGCAGACCAGGACCCGTATCCTGTCATCGACGGCCTGCGGCAGCTGGTGGATAAAGAAACGAAAGCCAACGCGGAAAAGGCGGAAGCGGAATGGCGGCAGGCCAACGCGCGCTACCGGGCGCGGGCGCTATCGGCCGAGCCGGGGATCAACGTGCGCCCGACGGGCTCGGGGGTGGAGATTCGCGTTCGTTATATCACGCGCGCCTACGAGCGGCATGAGACGCGCAGGCGACTGTACGCGGCGATTGTCGAGATGAAGCATGGGAAGCGGGAGGAAACGGCAGGGGCTAGGGGCTAGCGGTCAGGGTCAGAACCGATTTAGTGCCAGCCGTATCTCATCGATACGCTTCCCGCCGATGTCGCACCGCCGTGATCTCGATCCGGTCGTCACCTTTGGAATCAAAGAATACCCTGTATTCTCCGCAACGGAGCCGGAAGCCTCCGAGCGGAGGCTTCAGCTTTTTCACGTCGCCGACGCGCTTGGAGAGGTAACGATCCAGACTGTGAAGAATCTGCAGGGCGGTCTCGCGGTCAATGGAGCGCAAGTCTCCGAGGAATCTCCGGCTCCGTCATTTCTTCGCGCCGAATTCGCGCAAGACGTCTTCGTGAGAAATCGCTTCGCCGCGGGCGAGTGATTTCCGAGCGCGGTCGATCGCAGCCGAGGTTTCGGGAGTAACTTCCTCTTCCTCAGCCGGCGAGGCCGCTAGAGAGTGCGACAAAGGTTCGACCATCACTTCGAGAAGGCTGCGTACCGCGGAGACCTTCTCCTCAGGAAGCATATCGAGCAGCGCGTGAGCCTGTTCGCGCTCCTGTGCGGTCTGGTCAGCCATAGTGCCCTCTGGACGGTATTCTAGCAGTTTGGCAATTGAGTCGATCGTGTTTCTCGACGTTTGCTCTCTCTCCGCCATTCAGGTCCTTCCGCAAATGCTCCTTGATCTTCTCCGGCAGGCGCGAGGCATGCAGGATGTCGCGCAGCACTGGCGGCGGCACACGCCGGGCGAACTCGAGCGCGCGGGCCAACGGAGTGTGCCGGTTGCGCAGCAGGGCCATGCGGATTTCGGGACGCAGCGACCACTTGGCGTGATGGCAAACGGCCTCGACGAATGCCGCGGTTGCGTTAGGACGCTGTAACGCCTTCACGATCGCGGCTTCGGTCACGCGCGGGTTTTCGAGCGCGGTTTGCCAGACGCGCGGCTCTTTATCAACAAGCAGGGCAGCGGCCACCAGCGCCGAGGAGCGGCGGGCCAGCGAGATACGCTCGCCCAGCGCGATCGAGGCGAGGCGGGAGACGAGCAGTTCATCGGCCAACCGTTTGAGATCGGCGGCGACCGCGGGCGTCAACGAAAACTGCATTAGATCGAAGTTGTAGAGTTCGCGGATCAGACGCAGGGCGATCCGGCGCGGCGCGTGCGGATGAGCGGCCAGGGCCAAACGCACCTTGCGGGATTTCATCAGCGCAGAGTTTTTGATGATCTGTTCGATCGCGTCAGAAGGCAGGTCGCGGTTGTCGAGAAGAGCGAGGGCTTGGTCTTCGGTGAGCGCGGGATCGGCGTTACCGGGCAGCGGTGGTGCTGTGATATCGGCCGCGATTTTGGGCCCGATTCCTGTCATCTTTGGCGATAAGTGTCTGGAATGTACCGTCCCTACGTGACTCGCTTCCGTGTTCCACCAGGCCGGGCTTTGCCCGGCGGACAGCCGAGGCGGCTGTCCCCACGCGCCATTGCCTAGCTCGAAGCGCCTCTAGTACCCGCTCTGCGGGCCAGGCGCAGCGCGCCTTCAACCGGCTCGACAATCTGCGCATTGGTCTCTATCCGCGAGTCGAGCCGGCGAAGTTCATTGTAGAAAACCTCACACACCCGGGGCGCGTGACGAAAGACGCTTCCGGTGATGGCCACTGGGACGGAGACCACGTCGTTCCCGGCGAACAGGCGACGGATCACAACCGCGACGAGCTGCGCCAGTTCCCTGCCGGCGCTAGTCAGAACTTGCAGGGCTAAATCGTCTCTTTCGCCGGCGACAGCCGGAAAGAGCGCGGCGAAGTCGAGAGGCGGAATCGAATTGGCGGCGCGCGCCAGATATGCAAAGGACGACACACCCCAGGCTTTGAGAAGGGCGGCGACAAACGGCGATTGCTGCAACAGCACGCGGGCTTCGGAGGCTTCTCCGGT
The DNA here is from genome assembly GCA_035266285.1 of Candidatus Sulfotelmatobacter sp. Taxonomy (GTDB): domain Bacteria; phylum Acidobacteriota; class Terriglobia; order Terriglobales; family Acidobacteriaceae; genus Sulfotelmatobacter. The sequence continues at coordinate 8,675 of DATFNR010000079.1, read as the reverse complement.
CAGATCGGCAGCTTTCAGCACGGCGCTGACGGCGCTGCGGCCGATCCAGTGCGCCGAACCTTCGTCAGAGATGGCGAATCCCCAGCCTCCGGCACGGGCGGTATTGCCCTGCGCGTTGCGGCCGTACGCGAAGGAACCAGTACCGGCATTCACCACGATGCCCGGTCCGGCATCGAAGGCGGCTTCCAGCGCAATCTGCATGTCGCCAACGACGTCGATGGGAGTGGAGAGTATTTCAGCGAGCGAGCGGCGGACGATAGCGGCCAACTCGGGGCGAGCGGCGCCCGAGCCTCCAACGTAGGTATGCGCGACTTGCCCGGGGTCGATGCCAGCCGCAGCGCACGCCTGGCGCACCGCTTCCTGCAGCGATGCCCGCGCCTGCGCTTCACCCACGCGCACAATGTTGCTGGGCCCCGCGGTCGCGGTGGCGAGCAAAGAATGGTCGTCGCCTACGGCGCAGGTCGTCTTAGTGCCGCCGCCGTCGATGCCGAGATAGTAGGACACGGGTTAGTTCTACCACAGGAGTCGCGAGCCTTGAGTTCCCGGCTCCCTGCTCACGACTCCAGAGTCTCACTCGCGGAAGGTTGCGCTTCCCGTGATAATTGATTTCGCCAGAGACAAGACCAGAATCAGGCTGTACGGCTTCAATTTACTCAATTACCAAATTACCCAATTACCAAATTTCCGCATGGGCCTGAACAAGCTTGATTTCGCCATCATCGCGCTATATCTGGCCGGGATCACGCTGTTTGGCCTGACCTTCCGCAAGCGGCATCGCTCGCTGCGCGACTACTTTCTGGCGGGGCGCGACATTCCCTGGTGGGCGATCGCACTTTCCATTGTCGCGGCCGAAACCAGCACGCTGACCATCATCAGCATTCCGGGGCTGGCCTACGATACCAACTTCACCTTCCTGCAGGTGGTGATGGGATACGTGATCGGGCGCGCGGTGATCAGCTTTCTGCTGCTGCCGCACTACTTCCGCGGTGATCTCTACACGGCTTACGAATTGATCGAGCGCAGGTTCGGGCGCGGGCTGCGCTCTTTGACGGCGGGACTGTTTCTGCTGACGCGGGCGGCGGCGGAAGGCGTGCGCGTGTACGCCGTCTCGATTGTAGTAGCGATCGCGTTGGGCACCGGACAGGTGGCATCGATTGCCATTATCACGGCATTGACGCTGATCTATACGTACGAAGGCGGGCTGGCGGCGGTGATCTGGACCGATGTGGTGCAGACGGCAATCTACGTGGGCGGAACGCTCGTGGGGATCGCAACGATCGTCCACCTTGTGCCCGGAGGTTGGACGGCCATTCATGCGGCGGCGGCAGGGGCGGGCAAGCTGCAGGTGTTCGATTTCAGCGGTGGATTCTTCATTCCATACACGTTTTGGGCCGGAGTGATTGGCGGAACATTTTTCACCGTTGCCAGCCACGGCACCGACCAACTGATCGTGCAGCGATTGTTGGCGGCGCGGGGGCAGAAACAATCGATGACCGCACTGATTTCGAGTGGCGTGGCAGTGCTGTTTCAGTTTGCGCTGTTTCTGATGGTGGGAATCATGCTGTGGGCCTACTACCGCGTGCCCTCGGCGGGTTTCGGGAAGCCAGACCGGATCTATCCGACGTTTATTGTCACGAAGATGCCGCACGGCGTTTCGGGACTGCTGATTGCGGCCATTCTGGCAGCGGCGATGTCGAATTTGAGCGCAGCGCTGAACTCGCTGTCGTCGAGCGCGATTCTGGATTTCTACGTGCGGCTGCGGCCGCAAGCGGATGAGAAAACCAAGATGCGGCTCGCGCGTGTGGCGACGCTCGCCTGGGCCCTGGTGCTGTTTGCGCTGGCGGTAGTCGCGCTGCACAAAGCCGGGCGAGTCGTAGAAGTCGGGTTGCAGATTGCGTCGGTCGCGTACGGGGCTTTGCTGGGCGCGTTCCTGCTCGGCGTGCTCACGCGCCGGGCCAATCAACGCGGGGCTATGGTGGGGATGTTGTGCGGGTTTGCGACGGAGCTTTATCTCTGGTTGGGAACACGGGTTTCGTGGACGTGGTGGGTCATGATCGGGAGCGGGGTGACGTTTGCAGTGGGGTGGGTGGTGAGCATGGCAATCGTTCGAGAGCAGGTTCTCCCCTAAGATCGCGACCGGGTTGAGTGAACACATTTTTACCGCAAAGATCGCGAAGGAAATGCCGCAAAGCACGCTAAGAAAAGCAACCCCTTTGGTCTAGCTTTGTCGCTGGTTTTCCTAGCGTGTTTTGCGGCATTTCCTTCGCGTCCTTTGCGGTAAAAAGTCTTTGCTGTTTCGTTTTGGGAACAAGATCGAGTTTTTCTTGCGGACATTGACCGTCTTGTGCTGCAGCGAGCGTAGGTGGCGGCTGGGACTCAGCTCTTGACTCGCGAGGACATCACGCCGCAGATCATCGGAGCTGCGATCAAGGTTCATCGGCGGCTAGGGCCAGGCCTGCTGGAATCGGTGTACGAGGCCTGCCTCGCTTACGAACTGGAGCAACTCGGGTTTCACGTGCAGCGGCAAAGGCCGGTTCCGCTTGTCTACGACGGAGTAAAGCTGGAGTGCGGATTTCGCGCCGACCTGGTGGTTGAGGGCACGGTCGTGGTTGAGATCAAATGCAAGGATACACTCCACCCAGTAGATGAGGCGCAGTTGTTGTCACACCTCAGATTACTGGACATTCACGTCGGTCTATTGATCAACTTTCACGTCGTCCTCCTCAAGGACGGGATTAGACGGATGGTCAACAATTACCAAGAACTGTCGGAAGATAACCTTCAGCTCCAACACCAAGACCTTTACCGCAAAGTGCGCTAAGAACCGCCGCCAGGGACGCAAAGGGGGGCAAAGTCAGCAGCTTCTCTTCGCGATCTTTGCGGCCTTTCTTTGCGACCTTCGCGGTTAAGGGCTTTGCTGCGCCTCTCGCGTATACTGGCTCACTTCGATCATGCCTGAGATCGCCACCTTCCGTCCTGAGCTTTCCCGCGACCTCGGCGTCAGCCACGCGGCCGCGGTCGTCGTCGGCACGATCATTGGCAGCGGCATCTTTCTTGTCCCCTCCGAGATGATGCAGGCGGTCGGCTCCGCCAAACTCGTCTACCTGGCATGGATTGTGGGCGGGCTGCTGTCGTTCTTCGGGGCGCTCACTTACGCCGAACTGGGCGCCATGAAGCCGCAGGCCGGAGGCGAGTATGTCTACGTCCGCGACGCCTACGGGCCTCTGGCCGGATTCCTCTATGCCTGGACGTGGTTCGTCATCGCCAAGCCCGCATCGATTGCAACGGTCGTGACCGGGCTGGTGCGGATTCTGGGGACGTTCCCGGTCTTCTCTTTCTTCTCTGCCAACGTGATCTCCCATCCTTTTGCGATTAGCTGGGGGCAGGTAGTGGCGATCGGGGCGGCAATCCTGATTTCGCTCCTCAATTACGTCGGGGTTAAAAAGGCTGGAGAGTTCCAGTTGGTGTTCACGCTGCTGAAGGTTGTGATCATTGTGGGGATCGTGGTCGTGTGCTTTGCCGGGGCCGTCGCGGGAGCAGGCTGGCACAATTTTGCCGGGACGTTCGCCGGCGCCAAGGGCGGACTCGCAGGCTTCACCGCGGCGCTGGTGGCGGCGCTTTGGGCCTATGACGGCTGGAACGATCTCAACATGGTGGCGGGAGAGGTGAAGCGTCCGGAGCGGAATATTCCGGTTGCGCTGATCGCTGGGGTGGCCGTCGTGGCCGCGCTCTACATGCTGATGAACGCGGGAGTGCAATATGTGCTGCCGGCGAAGGCGATTGCCGCCTCGCCGCGGCCAGCTTCGGATGCGGTCGCGCTGGTCATGGGGCGGATGGGTGCCGGCATCGTTTCAGCCGGCATGGCGCTGTCGATGCTGGTGACGCTGAATGGCACGATCATGAGCGGAGCGCGCGTGCCCTATGCGGTGGCGCGCGACGGATATTTCTTCCGCGCGCTGGCCGAGGTGCATCCGCGTTTTCACACCCCGTCGATGGCACTGGCGGTGCAGGGCGCGCTGTCGATCGTCCTGCTCCTGCTGGGAGCGAATTTCCGCCAGCTGTTTTCGCTGGCGATCTTCGCCGAGTGGCTCTTCTACATGATCTCGGGCAGCACGGTCTTCGTATTTCGCCGGCGTGAACCGCAGGCGGTACGGCCCTACCGCATGTGGGGATATCCGGTCGTGCCCGCGCTGTTCGTGGCCGTGGCGGCGGCATTGTTGTGCTACACCTTCCGCAACGACTGGCCGAATTCAGGCTATGGATTGCTGGTGATTCTGGCCGGAATTCCTGTGTTTCTGGTGTTTTCTTCTTTGCGTCGACACTCCCCTTCTTAAGGCCCTTTCATCACCGACGGTACCGAGGGCAATCCTGCGCGGCACTTGATACGATAGCGCCGGGTTTTACCCCTGTACTTTGGTTTTCTTCCCGTTTTTCCTCAGTTCAGGGTGAACAGCAATTGCCGCAGAAGCCGCGTCCCGAGCCCGTTCCGGGCTACTTTCCCCAAAGGGTCGTAGCCCTGGTTACCTAAGGTCAGGAGCCGTGGACACGTTTACCCCCTGTCCTATCTCTCGTATTTTGAAGACTCCAAGTCCCGGAACTCTCCCCGACCGGGCCCCTATGGAGTGAATTTAGATGGCGACAGCTTACCGCGGGTTTCAACTCGGAATACTGCCGGAGCGCAAGGTCAACAAGCAGGCGATGGCGGCCAGCTACGGTCTGGTGGCGCTGGCCGTACTGATCATTCTTAATATCGGCCTCCTGATTCCGCAGAGGTTGCAACTGGCGCAGTATCACATCACCGAACTGATTCCCATGCCGTCGCTGCGGCCCCTGCCCGAACCCATTAAGCCGGAAGTGCCGAAGATTAAACCCAAGCTGCTGCCGGCGGTGAAGCTGCAGCCCGTACTCGACCAGCCCAAGCTGGTGGTGCCGCGCGAGGTGCGTCACAACGTCCCGCAGCCCGTGGAAGCGCCGAAGGTGGTGGTGAACCAGTTCGCCGCGCCGCAAATCAAGATGGCGGTGAGCGGCGGAGCCCGTCCGCAATTGGTGCATACGGGAGATTTTCAGGGAAGCTCGAAGACGCCGACCGTGAATGCTCCGGTCGAGAAGGTGCAGACCGGCGGCTTCGGCGATCCCAATGGACTGCCCGGTACAGGCAAGGCGGGCGCGAAGTTGTACACCGCGGCGCTGGGATCGTTTGACATGCCCGCGGGCCAGGGACAAGGGAACGGATCGGGCGGGGCCAACGGAATCAAAGGTACGGTGGCCAGCGCCGGATTTGGCAATGGCATTGCCAACGGCGGCCACGGTGACGGCCGCAGCAACGGGCAGGGTGTTTCGACCGGCGGATTCGGGTCGGAGACGGTTGCAGCGCATCAGGGGCCGAAAATCGCGGCACCAGACGCGGGTGCAGCTACCACGCCGGTAGAGATCACCTACAAGCCGAATCCGGTTTACACGGACGAGGCGCGGGCATTGAAGCTCGAGGGCGAGGTGCTGCTCGAGGTGAGTTTTTCGGCAACCGGCTCGCTGCATGTGAACAAGGTGGTGCGCGGCCTGGGCCACGGGCTGGACGAGGCTGCCATCGCCGCCGCCAACAAGATCAGGTTCAAGCCGGCCTTGCACAGCGGGCAGCCGGTGGATTCAACCGCCATCGTGCATGTGACGTTTCAGATGGCGTACTGAAAAGCAGTACTCAGTACCCGGTACTCAGTACCCAGTAGCGTGCGTTCGTTGGGTACTGAGTACCAGGTACTAGGTACTGGATACTGATAACTGATTTACGGAGAAGAGAGTCATGCGTACTTGGAATTGGATCCTTACGGCGGTACTGCTCGGAGCGATGAGCGCGTCCGCCCAGCAAGCGGACGGGACACAACCGGCCGCGCAGTCGCCGGCGCCTGACGCGACGCAGACGGCTCAACCTTCTCAGCCGGCAGCCCCGGCCACGACCCAGACCGCGCAGGCCTCGACGACTTCGGTTCCGGCCAGCGCGGCCAGCGCAGGCACGGCTCCGGCCGCACCCGCGCCCCTGGCTGCGCCCACCACCATGGACCAGGTGGTGAACCTGTTCATCGAGCGCGAGCACGGCCTGATCAAGGCCCTGTCGAACCGCACGCCCGTGGTCGAGACCTATCTGCAGAACCTGACCAGCGATCCCCAGCTTGGCCCGATTCCCAGCGAGGATCACTACTTCCTCGGCCGCCTGGATATGGGCGAGACCGTGGATCGTAAGGACTATCTGAAAGAAGAAGAAAAGGGCATGCAGACGCGTCTGCTGGGCGGGCTGCAGAAGCTCTACAAGGTGCAGTATCAGCCCATGGGCTTCTCCTGGATGGTCTACGCCGACCGCTCCGACTTCGACCGCGAACATTACGATTTCAGCTATATTCGCCGCGAATTTCTGGGCGAAGTGCGCTGCCTGGTGTTTGACGTGAAGCCCAAGCCGAAATCCGGCCGCGGCCGCTTCCTGGGCCGCATCTGGGTCGAAGACCAGGACTTCAACATCGTGCGCCTGAACGGAACGTACTATCCGCCCACGCGCAACACCTACTTCTTCCACATGGACAGCTGGCGGTTGAACCTGATCCCCGGCTACTGGGTGCCGGCTTTCATTTACAGCGAGGAAGGCGATTTCAGCGCGGGCGTGAAGAACAAGCTTGCCTTCAAAGCGCAGACCCGCATCTGGGGTTATGACCTGAAGAAGGGCGACAAGGACGACGAGCTGACGCAGATCCGCGTGGACGCGGTGAAAGACGAAAGCCCGGCGGCGCAGGATGCTTCTCCGCTGCAGGCTGAGCGCGAGTGGCAGCAGCAGGCCGAAGACAACGTCGTAGAGCGCCTGACCCGGGCGGGCTTGCTCGCTCCCGAGGGCGACCTCGACCACATTCTGCAGACCGTGGTCAACAACCTTGAAGTTACCAACAACATCGATCTGCCGCGGCCCGTGCGCACGCGGGTGCTGCTGACCGCGCCGCTCGAAACCTTCAGCGTGGGCAACACCATCGTCATCAGCCGTGGCCTGGTGGACGTTCTGCCCGACGAGGCCAGCCTGGCGGCGGTGCTCTCGCATGAGCTGGCGCACATCGTGCTCGGCCACAACCTGGGCTCCAAGTACGCCTTCAACGACCGCATGCTGTTCTCCGACGAAGGGACCTACCAGAACCTGGGATTCAAGCACATTCCTGAGGAAGAGCAGGCAGCGGACAAGAAAGCCATCGATCTGCTGAAGAATTCGCCCTACGCGCAGAAGCTCGACAACGTGGGCCTGTTCCTGAAGGCGCTGCAACTGCGCGCTCCGGCTCTCGGCGCCCTGTTAACGACGCACCTGGGCAATCCTCTGGCCGAAGGCGGTTCTGTCACCCGCCTGCAGGCTCTGGAAACGCAGGGTCCGGCACTCGACAACAACAAGCTCGATCAGATCGCGGCCCTGCCTCTGGGCGGCCGCGTGAAGATCAATCCCTGGGACGACAAGGCGGAGATGGTGAAGGCGGCTCCGGTCGCGATCACCTCGGCGCGCGACAAGATGCCGTTTGAAGTCACGCCGTTCTATCCGCGGTTGGCGCGGTTCGGGGCCAGCGCTACGAACGGGACTCCGACCACGGCCTCAAACTCAAACCCGGGCAACTGAGGTCGGCCTAAAATCCCCACTTCTCGCGCACAAAACGCGCGAGAAATGGGGCACCCAAAAAGCTTTCCTCTCCAAGTTGAAGGAAGACGTGGGCCGGCATCCGGAAGCAATTCCGGGATGTCCGGCCTTCGTTTGTTGAAGGTGCATCCGGGACCCGGCACAACCTACTGCGTTAGCTCCTGCACCACAACCGGCTCCGCCGAACTCAAGTGCTCATGAATGATTCTCAGATGGCCTTCGCCATCGCGCGCGAAAACGTGGGTCGCGCGCAGGTAGGGAATTTCCGATCGGTAGCGGCGGCCATTGGGCATGCTGCGGACGGTGCAGAAATGCAGAGGGTAGGAGGTCACGGCAACCTCGGGGCTGAGCAGTTGCACTTCGATCGTCCCCAATCGAGCCGTGACCGAGGATGACTGGCTCATGAGTTCGCGGGCGCGGCGCACCACGGTAAGACGCCCCAACTCGCTTCGCCGCCCGTCCACGGCGAACACCGTTGCCGACGGCAGATACATGTCTTCAAATTCGGATTTGGCCTTGCCCGAAAAAGCGTTCCAGAAGCGCTGAACCCTGTCCCGAACCTGCTCGGCCGAAATTTTCTCCATGTTCGTCCCTGCCCCCGGCAGGGATCACCCGCCGAAGCAACTCACGCACGTCTACTCCCTGGGCACGGGCTGAACCCCGGTTGGAGCAGCAGAGCTGAGGTGTTCATGCGCAATCCGCAAGCTGCCGGCGGCGTCCCGTTGAAACACGTGCGTGGCGCGGCCGTGGGGCGTGTGGCGCCGAACGTCGCCATCGCCGCGTTTGCGAATCCTCCGAAAATTGTAGGTGTAGGAGGCAATGGCTACCTGGTCGCCGACGATTTCCACATCGATCGCCCCGAGCTCTACGCTGGCGTCGCTGGTCTGCGCGATCTCGCGCTTCCGGCGAGCCACGGCCAGCTGCGCCCGCTCGGCACGCTTGGCTTTGCCCGTGATGACGGTAGCGTCAGGGGAGTAGAACTCTTCGAATGGATCTTTCGACTTGCAGGTCAGAACCTGCCAGAACC
>DATFNR010000078.1:0-2667 GCA_035266285.1 Candidatus Sulfotelmatobacter sp. | reverse complement strand
TGCCCGGCTTCGATCAGCACCTCAAGCTGCACGTTACCGGATGCCCCAACAGCTGCGGGCAGCACTGGATTGCTGACGTCGGGATCGAAGGCAAGAAAATCAAGGTCAATGACCGCATGGTCGATGCCTACTACTTCTGCGTTGGCGGAGCGCTGGGCCTGCATCAGGCGACAGCTCGCCCCGTCGGCTATCGCTGCCCCGCGACCGAGGTTCCGGACGCGCTCGAGCGTTTGCTGGGCCGGTATCTCGAACAGCGCGAGCCCGGCGAGAATCTGCGGCGATTCTTTACCCGGCACAGCGACGCCCAGTTACGCGAATTTTTGGCGGGTGAATTCGTGCCCGCAGTAGCACGCGATCTGCCCTCTCCTCAAAATCTGGTCCATTTGGCAGGAGGAAGCGGTGACTAACTTGTTCCCCATGTTTTTGAAACTGTCTGGCCGGCAGGTCTTGGTGGTAGGCGCCGGCAAAGTCGGCGAACCCAAGATCGGCGGCCTGCTGGAGACTGGCGCGCGCATTCGCGTGATTGCGCTCGAAGCGAGTCCCGCCGTTCTGCAGTGGGCGCGCGAGGGAAAAATCGAGCTCGAATTGCGCGCTTACACCCCGGCAGATCTCGAGGGCGCATTCCTCGCGGTCGTGGCCACATCTTCCCGCAGCCTGAATGAGCAAATTTATGAAGAAGCTCAGAAGCGGAGCGTGCTGTGCAACGTAGTTGATGTCCCCGATCTCTGCGACTTCTTCTATCCCGCCGTGGTGCGCCGGGGCGATCTGCAGATCGCGGTTTCGACCTCCGGACAAAGTCCATCTTTGGCCCAGAAGATCCGTCAGCAGCTCGAGAAGCAGTTTGGCCCGGGATACGCCACCTGGGTTGCGGAACTGGGCGAGACTCGCCGTCTGATTCTCGCCAGCAATCTCGACAAGGAACGCAAGCTAGACCTGCTGCATTCGCTGGCCAGCCGGCAAGCGGTGGAAGCAGCTCTCGCTCAGACCCCTGAGCTTGCTGTTCCCGAACTCGTCACCCCCGAGCTTGCCGCACCGGTTCTCGCCGCACAAGGAGACCGAGCATGAAGGGCAAAGTTTATCTGGTTGGCGCCGGGCCGGGCGATCCCGAGTTGCTTACGCTGAAGGCATTGCGGATTCTGCGCACCGCCGATGCCGTTCTGCACGACGATCTGGTTTCTCCGGAGATCCTCGCGATCATTCCTCCAACTGCGCAACTCCACAACGTCGGCAAGCGGGCCGGCACCAAGAAGATCCGCCAGGAAGAAATCAATTTCCTCATGACCGCTCTTGCCGACTCCGGAATGAATGTCGTGCGCCTGAAGAGCGGTGACCCGCTGATCTTTGGACGCGCTGGGGAAGAAATTGAAGCGCTGCGCCAAGCCAATATCCCGTACGAAATCGTTCCCGGCGTCACTTCAGCCTTAGGGGCCGCAGCCGCAGCTCAGATTCCCCTGACGCATCGCCGAGCGTCTTCAGCTCTGGTATTTATCACCGCGCAGCAGGCGGAAGGCAGCGAGGCTGCCAACTGGGCGAAGCTCGCCGGCGGCGGCGCCACGCTGGTCATCTACATGCCCGGCCACAACTACGCCGAGCTTGCTGCGAAGCTGAAATCCGCTGGCCTGTCGGGCGAGATTCCCTGCGCCATCATCTCGCGCGCCACAACGTCGCACCAGCAAACGCATCGTGCCACGATCGCCGAGTTGCACTGCGCACCGCAGTTGCCCGCACCGACCTTATTGGTGGTGGGCGAAGTCGTGCGATTCGCCGACCCGGTCGTCGTCGCGCAGGATTTCACGGTGCCCGCCGGCGCCGACGCCCTAGCACTGTTGACGGATTTTCGCTCCCCGGTTGGGGGATTGGGATCAAGCCAGGAGCCCGAAAATTGAAAGAGCAGATCATAAGCGGGTTCGCAAGCCAAAGTGAACTCCAGGCCCCGCTCACCCCTCAGCTTGCCGGTCGGATCGCCGTCGCCGAGGTCCAGAGCGCTGCTGAAACCTGGAGTCCGCACCGGGTTCTGGCGTGGGGGTTCGAGACCTTCGGCAACCGCATCGCGATCTCTTCCGCATTCGGCGCCGAGGGCATGGTGATGATCGACATCGCCTCGCGCGTGCATAAAAACTTTCGCCTGTTCACTATCGACACCGAATTCCTTTTCCCCGAAACCTACAGCCTGATGGATCGCATCGAGGAGAAATACGGCATCACCATTGAGAAAGTCATGTCCGCGCTCTCGCCGGAGGAACAGGAACGCATGCACGGTGAGGCGCTGTGGACTCGCGATCCCGACCGCTGCTGCAATCTGCGCAAAGTCGAACCGCTCCGCCTCAAGCTCAAGACGTTGGACGCGTGGGTTACCAGCATCCGGCGCGATCAGACCTCCCATCGCGCCGGAGCGCACCGGGTGGAGTGGGACGCAAAATTCGGCCTGGTGAAGGTCAACCCGATTGTGGATTGGAACTCGAAGCAGGTGTGGCGCTACATCCACGATCACGACGTGCCCTACAACCAGCTGCACGACATGGATTATCCCAGCATCGGCTGCACGCATTGCACGCGCGCGGTCAGAGCGGGAGAAGATCCGCGCGCTGGACGCTGGCCGGGATTCGCCAAGAAAGAGTGCGGCCTGCACATGATCGAACCCGCGCCGGAAGCCACTTCCCGCAGGGC
>DATFNR010000077.1:0-59855 GCA_035266285.1 Candidatus Sulfotelmatobacter sp. | reverse complement strand
CAAAATCGTCCGCCGGAACCTGCTCTGACACCTGCTCGGCCACGTTCAACGCCATGATTGCACTTCCCGGTAAAGAATTCGAAACTTCTCCGCAGTATACTCCACATCGTTGTGGAACTGCGTCTCCGGCGGCAGCCGGGTGCTGTCTTAAATTAAGACATTACCCGGCAGCCGCTGGGCCCGCGGATTGATCAGCAAATCGACCGGTACTCCGTCTCATTTACCACAAACCCAGCCACTTGAGGAGCAGTCCGAGACTGAGCAGCATGATCGCCGGGCCGCCCCAGATGTCGAGAGTCGACCTACCCGCGAGATTGTCGATCATGCGCTGGGGATGCTGACGCGACAGAACGAACGGTTGATTGTCGCCTGCCTGCAGAGTCACACGAGGAAGCAGGTCAAAGACAGAATCGCCGTTCGCGGCTAGTCCCGCCGATTCCGTGATCGGTATCCCCATGGCCTCGAGTTCTTCGCGCCGCTGCAGGTCAGCTGCTTCGCGGCTCAGATAAGCGGGTCGATGGCCAACCCCTGCGGCATCGGCCATGCTGCCCAGACCGCGGCCTTCTCCCAGGGTGCCCAGCACCAGGAGGGGGTCGCCGGGCTTGATGGCGTATTCGCTCACGGTTGTGCCGCCAGAAGTGGAAAGGCCATGCCTCCGCAGAAAGCGGCGAGAGCACTCCGTCATCGAACTGCCGGATATCTGTTCGTCATACGCGGAGGGCAATTCGATCTCTGCGCCGCGCGGATCGACCATGAGGCGCCCGGTTTCATCTTCCACAAAGAGCGGCGTGAAGAGAATTTCCGTGGCTCGCCCCTGTAATTCCTGTTCGTTCTGAGCGTCCACACCATTCCACGCCACAGCCCGATAGTAGTAACAATCGACGTTTGCCAACGGCGAGAGCAGCGTGTACGGTCCGGTCGCCTTACCGAACACCTTCACCGGCCCCATCGCCGCGGCAGCAATCTTCGTGACCGGAGTGTCCTCGATCCAACGTTTCTGCTGCAGGAGGTGGAAACCGCGAACGAAGAGATACAAGCCTGCGATCGTGCCGAGGGCGCCAAGGAGAAGAGCGAGAATCGAGGCGACGCCCGCTGGAAGCGAAAGCCGGTAGTATCCGAACACCCAGGCCAGCGGCCAGCCGACCGGAAATATTCGTGGCGCAATGGCCCTCAGAATCATCGGGAATTAGGCACGCGACGGCGCTCTTAACTTTTGCAGCCGACGGGCAGCGTCATCCAGAGTCTCTGGCTTCTTGCAGAAGGCGAAACGAACCTGGCGGGCGCCGTCCCGCGGATCGCGATAGAAGCTCGAACCCGGCACGGTGGCCACGCCGATGTCCTGCACTAAATACTTGGCGAACGAGACATCGTCGGGAAAACCAAATGCAGAGATGTCGGTCATGACGTAGTAGGCGCCGCGCGGGCGGAAGCACTTGAAACCGGCAGCCGTGAGTGCGGGGATGAGATGATCGCGGCGAACGCGGTATCCCTCGGCCAGCTTCCCATAGTACTCGGCAGGCAGGTTGAGAGCGGCGGCGCCGGCTTCCTGCAGAGGCGCGGGGGCTCCCACGGTCAGAAAGTCGTGCACCTTACGGATGGCGTTGGTGATCTTTTCGGGCGCAATGGCCCACCCCACGCGCCATCCCGTGACGCTGTAGGTCTTCGACATGCCGTTGATCGTGACCGTGCGCTCGCGCATGCCGTCGAGCGACGCCATCGAAATGTGCTGGGTTCCGTCGTAGAGGATGTGCTCGTAGATTTCGTCGGTGATGGCGAGCACGTCGAACTCGACGCAGAGGTCGCGGATCAACTCGAGTTCGGCTCGCGTGAACACCTTGCCGGTGGGGTTGTTCGGCGTGTTGACGATGATGGCTTTGGTGTGCCGGTCGAAGGCCCGGCGCAACTCTTTTTCGTCAAAGGTCCACTCGCCGTTTTCGTCCTTCGGCGGACGCAGCCTGACGAACTTCGGCTTTGCGCCGCTGAGCACCGAGTCAGGGCCATAGTTCTCATAGAACGGCTCGAAGATCACGACTTCGTCGCCGGCATTGCACACGGCGAGCAGGGTCGAGATCATGGCTTCGGTCGAGCCACAGCAGACAGTGATTTCTTTTTCGGGATCGATCCTGATTCCGTGCGACGCTTCCATCTGCCGCGCGATCGCGTTGCGCAGGCTCTTCGCGCCCCAAGTGATGGCGTATTGATTCACATCGGCGGCAACAGCCTGCTGCGCGGCTTGTTTGATCTCTGCGGGAGCCGGGAAGTCGGGGAATCCTTGCGCCAAGTTGACTGCGTTGTAGAGCATGGCGTGGCGGGTCATCTCACGGATCACAGATTCCGTGAAATGCTCGACCTTGTCGCTGAGGAAGTGCTTGGAGTGAACTAGTGGGGTCTGAGGAAAGATCCGCTTTCCGGATTCGCGAGCGGTCTTGGTCGGAATCTTCCTCTTGGCCTTTTTTTTCTGCTTCGAACTTGCCATGACAGGCAGACTAGCACACCTTACTTCTTGATCTGGATCCCGAGCTCCCTTAGCTGGCGCTCGCTTACCGGCGTTGGTGCGTCGACCATCAGGTCGACGGCGCGGGCGGTTTTGGGGAAGGGAATGACTTCGCGCAGGCTTTCGGCGCCGGCGAGGATCATCACGATGCGGTCGAGGCCGAGTGCGATGCCGCCGTGCGGAGGCGTACCGTATTCGAGCGCTTCCAGGAAGAATCCGAAGCGGGCCTTGGCTTCTTCGTCGGTCATGCCCAGTGCGCGGAAGATCTTGCTCTGAATATCCTGGCGGTGAATACGGATCGAGCCCGAGCCCAGCTCGGTGCCGTTCAGCACGACGTCGTAGGCCAGCGCTCGCACGGCGCTGAGCGGTGATTGCGGATCGTTCACCGAGTCGACGCCGGCGCCCAGCAGATCCATGTCTTCTTCATGAGGCGAAGTGAAGGGATGGTGTGCGGCCATCCACTGCTTTTCGCTCTCATCCCACTCGAACATGGGGAAGTTCGTAACCCACAGAAATCGGAAGTCGCCGCGTTGAAAACATTTGTGCCGCTCCACGTACTTCTGCGCCAGCGCCAGCCGCAACAGACCGGCCGAGGCGCAAATTGCCAGTTCCGCGGGCGTGACTTTGCGATGGGCGGGCATCGCGGTTTGCGGGCCGGCTTGCGCCGATCCGGCAACCAGCACGATGAGGTCGCCATCCTCGGCTCCGCACTTCTTTGTAATCGCTGCAGCAGCTTCCGGGTATTTGTTGCCGATACGTTTGAAGTCTTCGAAAATCTTCGCTCCGCCCTTGGAGTGGAACATCGGTTTAATATCGTCGCGCTCCTTGCGCGAGAGTTCGCCGACTTTGGGCGTGCGGATGGCAATGACGGGCAGGTTCGCGTTGATCGCCAGTTCCTGCAGGTTTTCGGCCGAAAAGCAGTCGCGCACGTCGGTGAAAGGCGGCAGGCGGAGGTCGGGCTTGTCGATGCCGTACAGGCGGATCGCCTCGTCGTAGTCCATGCGCGGGAATGGCGGCTTGATCTCATAGCCGGCGGCGCGGAACGCCGCCACCAGAAATCCTTCTACGACTTGCCAAACGCGTTCTGCCTGCGGGAACGACATCTCCAGATCGATCTGCGTGAACTCGGCCTGGCGGTCGGCGCGAAAATCTTCGTCGCGGAAGCATCGCACGATCTGGAAATACTTGTCGAACCCGGCAATCATCAGAATCTGCTTGAACATCTGCGGCGACTGCGGCAGAGCGTAGAACGCGCCCGGCTGCACGCGGCTGGGGACCAGATAGTCGCGCGCGCCCTCAGGGGTTGAGCGCGTCATGAATGGCGTTTCAATCTCGAAAAACCCCTGCTCGGAAAGATAATCGCGAATCGCCTTCGTCACCTTGTGCCGTGTCTCGATGTTGTACTGCATGGCATCGCGACGCAGATCGATGTAACGGTACTTGAGCCGCGTTTCTTCGTTCGTCAGCGCCGTGTCGGAAGGCAGGAACGGCGGCTGCTTCGACTCGTTCAGGATGCGAATCTCGTCGGCGACCAGCTCGACCTCGCCGGTGGGGATGTTCTTGTTGATGGTGTCGGCATCGCGCAGTTTCACCGTGCCGATGGCGGCGATGACGTATTCGTTGCGCAGGAGTTCGGCTTTGTCGTGGACCGCGGCGTTGCGTTCACGGTTGATCACGACTTGGGCCACGCCAGCGCGGTCGCGCAAATCGATGAAGATGATGCTGCCCAGGTCGCGACGGCGGTTCACCCATCCCATGAGCACGGCCTTTTTGCCGGCATCGGAGGAGCGCAGGACGCCACACATATGTGTACGTTGTAAATCGCCTAAAAAGTCGAGCAAGCTGAATCCTTACAGTGGGAATGCGGCACAAGGCCGAACCTTGGATTATAGACGCTCACAAGCGGAGGCAACCAGAGTGAAGACGACGATGATCTGACTGGTTTTCCGACTGCGTCCACAGGAATAGAGAACGATTCACAGGTTCTTCACGGTTTCACCGTGTGGGCGCAGAACTGTTTTCCCGCATTCGACTTACACTATGCACCCGAGTCAGTTCCGGAAGGAGCGTGTAGCCTACGAGCCCGGATGGTTCCCGACTCAAGATTCATGTTTCGCTTTATATTCGCTTACGGCATAATGGGCCAAAGATAGAAATCCTGGGTGAACATGGCAACTTCCGAATACACGATTAGCACGCTTCCCGCGAATGTCGAAGCCGAGCGCTCGATTCTGGGCGCGATTTTGCTCGACAACTTCTCCTACAACCAGGCCGCCGAGCACTTGAGGATCGAAGACTTCTCTCTCGATTCGCACCGGCGGATCTATGCGCGCATGGTCGACCTGCAGGAGTCGTCGCGGCCGATCGACATGATCACGCTGATCGAGGAACTCGACCGGCACAAAGATCTGCAGGCGATTGGCGATGTGGCTTACGTATCGAGCCTGATCGAGGGCGTTCCCGACCGGCCGAGCATTGAGCACTATGTCAAGATCGTGCGCGACAAGGCGCTGCTGCGCGGCCTGATCTCCGCCGCGAACACGGCGATCGCCCGGGCGAGCGACCAATCGGACCTGGCCGAAGAGGTGCTGAGCGATGCCGAGGCTGCCATCTTCCAGCTCTCGGAAAAACGCATTGGCCGCGGCTTCATGGGCGTACAGGAGATCGTTCGCGAGTCCTTCGGTTCGGTGGATGCTCTGCTGCAGCGCGGCCAGAGGATCACGGGCCTGGCCACGCACTACAGCGATCTCGATGAGATGACCAGCGGATTGCAGCGCGCCGATCTGGCCATCATTGCGGCGCGGCCGTCGATGGGCAAGACCGCCTTCGCGATGAACATCGCCGAGAACGCCGCCATTGAGGACAAGCAGGTGGTGGGAGTTTTCTCCCTGGAAATGTCGCGCGAGGCTCTGCTGCTGCGCTTGCTCTGTTCGCAGGCCAGAGTCGATGCCCACAAGATGCGAACCGGCTCGCTGTGGCAGGACGACACGAAGAAAGTCGTGCGCGCCATGGAGCAACTGGCGCACGCGCCTATTTACATCGATGACACCCCTGGAATCTCCGTGAGCGAGATGAGGGCCAAGGCGCGGCGACTGAAGCAGGCGCAGGGACGGTTGGACCTGATCATCGTCGACTACTTGCAGCTGATGTCAGGCGGAGGAAAGCGCTTCGAGAACCGTACCCAGGAAGTCTCGGCAATTTCCCGCGGGCTGAAGGCGCTGGCGAAGGAACTCAGCGTGCCGGTGATTGCGCTTTCCCAGCTCAGCCGCGCTCCAGAGAGTCGCGGCGGCGACCACCGCCCGCAACTTGCCGACCTGCGCGAATCGGGATCGATCGAGCAGGATGCCGATCTGGTCATGTTCATCTTCCGAGAAGAAATCTACCGGCAGGATGATCCCGAGCTGCAGGGCAAGGCAGAGATCATCATCGCCAAGCAACGCAACGGTCCCATCGGCAGAATGAAGATGGCATTCCTGAAGCACTGCACCCGATTTGAGACGCTGGTGGAGGGCGACGTTGGGCCCGGCGAATGACGTCGCGAGCTACAGGAAACACTGCAGATCGGGCTGGTAAACACCTTAGAGACTTCAGTTTGCAGACACCGCTCTACACTCGATGTTATCCTGTGGAAAAGCTTGTGGAACGAAAAGCCAGTCTCTTGCGTTGCCGGAAACATGACAGGGACTGCCCTGCGTCCGAAGGCAACTGCCGCCCTTTAAATCCATGAATAGTAACCAGTTATGCAATTAACGCGGGATTAACACAGAGCGCTCGACCACGCGGGCAACCTTCTTCCTTTTTTGAGATTTGCACATTTTCGACCGAGCCAGTCTCCGCCGTGCAGGTCCAGGTGTGGTTCGTTGGAGGCCTGTCTCTGTGGCAATTCACAGTTTGGACAGCTTCCGAGCGGGTTCGCCCGAGCTAGCTTTCGCCGACCTTCAGCACGGCCAGGAAAGCTTCCTGCGGGATGTCGACTCGGCCGATGCGCTTCATGCGCTTTTTGCCTTCCTTTTGCTTTTCGAGGAGCTTTCGTTTGCGGGTAATATCGCCGCCATAACACTTGGCGAGGACGTTCTTGCGCATGGCGTGCACGGTTTCACGGGCGATGATCTTTGCCCCTATCGAAGCCTGGATCGGAACCTCGAACATCTGACGCGGGATGAGTTCTCGCATCTTCGAAACCAAAACCTTACCGCGTTCGTAGGCGAAGTCGCGGTGCACGATGATGGAGAGAGCGTCGACTGGGTCTCCCGCCACCAGGATATCGAGCTTGACCATAGGCGATTCCCAATAATCGGCCAGATGGTAGTCGAGCGAAGCGTAGCCGCGCGAAACGGATTTCAGGCGGTCGTAGAAGTCGAGCACGATCTCGTTCAACGGTAACTCATAGTGCAACATGACGCGCGACGAACTGACGTACTCGAAGGTCTTCTGCTTGCCGCGCTTTTCTTCGACGAGCGCGAGGATTCCGCCGACGTATTCTTCGTTGGTGAGAATGGTGGCCAGGATTACCGGCTCCTCGACCTTGGCGATCTCGCTGGGATCAGGCCAGCGAGACGGGTTATCGATTTCGATCATCTTGCCGTCGGTGAGTGTGATCTTGTAGCGCACGCCGGGCGCGGTCGTGATCAGGTCGAGATTGAACTCGCGTTCCAAGCGTTCTTGAATGATCTCCATGTGCAGCAGGCCGAGGAAGCCGCAGCGGAAGCCGAAACCGAGCGCGACCGAGCTTTCGGGCTCGAAGAAAAAAGACGAATCGTTCAGGCGCAGCTTCTCGAGAGCCTCGCGCAATTGTGTGTGTTCGTGTGCATCGACTGTATAGAGCCCGGCGAAGACCATGGGCTTGATTTCTTCAAAGCCGGGCAGCGGCTCGATGGCGGGATTGGCGTCGTCGGTGATGGTGTCGCCGATTTTCGTGTCGGCGACATTCTTGATATTGGCGACGACGAATCCGACTTCGCCGGCCACAAGTTGATCGATCTCGACCGGCTTGGGCGTGAGCACGCCGAGAGTTTCCGCGTCGAAGGTGGTTCCGTTCCACATGAGACGGATTCTCTGACCCTTGCGCAGCGTCCCTTGCAAGACACGAGTCAGCACGATCACCCCGCGGTAGGCGTCGAACCAGGAATCGAAAACCAGCGCCTGGAGCCGGTTTTCGGGCGACCCTTTGGGCGGAGGGATGCGCTTGACGATCGCCTCAAGCACGTCGGGAACGCCCTGACCGGTCTTAGCGCTGATCAGGACGGCGTCGGAGGCATCCAGACCGACCGCGCCCTCGATCATCTCTTTCGTGCGGGGAATGTCGGCGCTCTGCAAATCGATCTTGTTGATGACAGGAATGATTTCAAGGCCGTGATTGATCGCGAGATAGGAATTCGCCAAGGTTTGCGCTTCGACTCCCTGCGAGGCGTCGACTACGAGCAATGCACCTTCGCACGACGCGAGCGCGCGCGAGACCTCGTAGGAAAAATCCACGTGGCCGGGCGTGTCGATCAAATTGAGCTGATAAGTCTCACCGTCGTGCGCGGTATATGCCATGCGCACCGCGTGGGCCTTGATGGTAATCCCGCGCTCGCGCTCCAGGTCCATGGAATCGAGCACCTGGGCCTGCATTTCGCGCGCCGTCAGCGATCCAGTCAATTCCAGCAGGCGGTCGGCCAGCGTGGATTTGCCATGGTCGATATGCGCAATGATCGCGAAGTTGCGGATGTGCTGGGAATCCATGGCGAGGGCGGCCAACCACGATTCTAGCAGGTGGCCTTTCCCGATTTGGGCTCGCGTTCCCTTCTGTAATTGTTGAAAGTGACGACGAACGCAGTCGGCGCAGCGCGCAGGTGCTACAGTCTGGTCGGGCCCGTGGTGTAACGGAAACACGGCACCTCGCGACGGTCGCAGATGCGGGTTCGAATCCCGTCGGGTCCACGCTTCGGTTCAGTGGAGCGGTGGTTCTGTGGGGGCGAAATGCGGGGATAAGCTCCCAACAAAAGTAACTTGACTCTCTCAGATGGCGAGATGATACTGATCTTGTCGCGGGGTGCCGTGTTGACCCGAAATGTAGAAGGCCTCGAATCATCGAGGCCTTTCGCTTTTCCAGTGAAAGTCTTGCTCCGTTGTCCCTCCTGATTTACTCTCTCCTGCGACACTTACCGATGGTTCGCAAACACATCATGCTCACGCTCATCGTCGGAGTCGGCGCCGGCGCGATGGTCTGGAAATTTCTCCCCGCGCATTGGACTCTGATGCAAACCGCAGGCATGTGCCTGCTGTTTGCTGGCTTCGTTCTCTGGACGGTTGCGCGCTTTCAACTCGGCAGTTCTTTCACGGCCACGGCGCAGGCTAGGCAGCTGGTCACGCGCGGGCTTTACTCGAAGATCCGCAATCCCATCTATCTCTTCGGGTCGTGCGTGATCGTTGGTGCAATCCTGGTGTCGGGGCGCCCAATCTGGCTGCTGATCTTCGTCCTGATCATCCCCATGCAGGTCTGGCGCGCGCACAGGGAGTCGCAGGTACTGGAAGCAAAGTTTGGCGAAGAATATCGCACATATCGCGCGGGCACCTGGTTCTGAAATCAATTCGGCTCTTAGCTCTTAGCTTTTTGGCTAAGAGCCAGGAGCTGCAGGGTGTTTCTGGGAGGAATCATGCATAGAACTTTTGTTCTGATCACACTCGGTTGTGCTTCCGTGGCCGCTGCACAAACGCCGTCGCCCCAGGTGCGGCAATTCGTTAAAGTAGACGCCCCGGTCGTGGCCCTGACCCACGTGCGCGTGATCGACGGCACGGGCGCTCCAGCCCGCGAAGATCAAACCGTCGTTTTAAGCAAGGGAAAGATCGAGAGCGTCGGCGATGCTTCGTCGGCCAGCGTGCCTAAGGACGCACAGGTGCTCGAGTTGCATGGATACAGCGTGATTCCCGGGCTTGTCGGCATGCACGATCACATGTTTTATCCAGCGGGCGACGCCATCTTTGATGAAATGGCGATCAGCTTTCCGCGCCTGTACCTGGCTGGGGGCGTTACAACGATTCGTACCACGGGCAGCATCGAGCCCTACATGGACCTTGCTCTGAAAAAGCAGATTGACAGCGGCGCAGCGGCGGGTCCGCGGATTCACGTGACCGGGCCTTACCTGGAAGGCCCGGGCAGTTGGGCGCCGCAAATGACGGAGTTGAAAACCCCGGAGGAGGCAGTAGCTACCGTCAATTTCTGGGCTGACCGCGGAGTCGATAACTTCAAAGCCTACAACTTCATTTCGCGCGCTGTGCTCAAGGCCGCGATCGATGCCGCTCACAAACGCGGCATCAAAGTAACGGGGCATCTGTGCTCGATCGGATTTCGTGAAGCTGCAGCGCTCGGGATCGACGATCTCGAACACGGCATCACGGTCGATACCGAATTCTTCTCCGGGAAAAAGCCCGACCAGTGCCCCATCGATTCCATGGCTACGATGGCCGCGGTGGCCACCGAACTGGGCCGGATGCGTGTCAGCGATGCCCCCATGCAGGAAATGATTCGCGATCTCGTTGCTCATCACGTGGCCGTAACGTCCACCTTGCCGGTCTTTGAGCTCTTCGTGCCCGGCAAAGCTCCTCTGCAGCAGCGCGTTTTGGATGCCATGTCGGGGGAGGCGCGCAACCAGTTCCTCGAAAACCGCGTCCGGGCGGATTTGCCGATAAAGGATCCCAAGACAGGAGAAGTGCGGCCGACTCCATGGCGCCGGCTCTTCGAGCAGGAAGAAGAATTTGAACATGCCTTCGCTCAGGCCGGAGGCTTGCTGCTGGCGGGCGAAGATCCCACCGGCTTGGGCGGAGATCTGGCCGGGTTTGGCGATCAACGCGAAGTCGAACTGCTGGTCGAAGCAGGTTTCACGCCGCTGGAAGCGATCCACATCGCGACGTACAACGGCGCGCAGTATCTGGGCGAGGCCGACCGCATCGGCACTATCGCCGCCGGCAAGCAGGCAGACTTGGTTGTGATCAAGGGCGATCCGTCGAAGAAGATCGAAGACATCGAGAACGTAGAGACCGTGTTCAAAGAGGGGATCGGCTACGATTCGGCCAAGCTGATTGAGTCGGTGCGCGGGCTGGTGGGAATTAGGTAGAAACAGTTGCCAGTGGCCAGTTGTCAGTTGTCGGTAAAATCGAGATCGCATCCTGGTGATCGCTTCCGCCTTCCCACTAAGGAGCAAATAACGTGTTTTCGACCAAATAGATCTCGTGGCGAATGATCCCTTCACCGCAATCGATCACGTTCAACTTGCAATGCCGCGAGGCGCGGAGGATACCGCCCGCGGCTTCTATCGCGACCTGCTGGGCATGATTGAAGTCGCTAGACCTTCGGAACTGGCCAAGCGCGGCGGATGCTGGTTTGAAAGCGGCAGCGTGCAGATTCATCTCGGCGTCGACCCGGATTTTCGTCCGGCCAAGAAGGCGCATCCTGCCTTGCGATGCCGCGACTACGACGGTTTGACCGCGCATCTGCGGGCTCGGGGAGTGGAGGCCAAAGATGACGACACCATCCCGGGCGTGCGGCGCTGTCATATCTCAGATCCGTTCGGGAATCGGATCGAGCTGGTCAGCTCGTAGCGGCTCGAGACCTTCCGATAGAATTCCGCATGCTCGTTCTCGCGTCGGCTTCGCCCCGCCGTCAGGAGCTTCTGCGCAACGCCGGCATCTCATTCACTGTGCAGCCGTCGAATATCGACGAGACGCCACTCCCGGGAGAGGCGCCGCAGGCGTGCGCGGAGCGCCTGGCGCGGGAGAAGGCACTCGCCGTCTCGCAAAAGAGGCCGCAAGATCTCGTACTGGGAGCAGACACAATCGTGGTGGTCGATGAGACCATCCTGGGTAAGCCGGTCGATGCGGAAGATGCTGCCCGCATCTTGCGCCTGCTCTCGGGCCGTAGTCATCGCGTGATCACGGGTGTGTGCGTGATAGCCCCAGTTGTCAGTCGTCAGTTGCCAGTTGCCAGTGACAACGTGATGAGCATAGACGAGACTTCCGGAAACGTGCCGCACGCAAGAACCGAAAGCAAGGAACTGAGAACTGCATCCGAAACGACTCTGGTCACGATGAGCAATTTGTCTGACGATGAAATTCGCACCTACATCGCGACCGGCGAGCCGATGGACAAAGCTGGAGCCTACGCCATCCAGGGCGTGGCTTCGCGCTGGATTCCGCGCATCGAAGGTGACTATAGCAACGTGGTGGGATTGCCAGTACCGCTGGTGTTGCGGATGCTGCGTGAATTAAAGGAAATCGTCGTAGAGGAGTAAACACCGTACAGCGAAAGCGCGGAGCAGACAGGCCTGACTAGGGCTTCTTTTCCTCAGCCTTTTCGTCTTTTTTCTCTTCTGTCCCCTCTTTTATCGCAGTCCTGAAATTGCGAATGCCCTCGCCCAGACCCTTGCCCAGCGAGCTAAGCTTGGACGGGCCAAACAGGAGCAGGGCGATCGCTATGACCAGCAACCAATGCCAGATGGAAAACTCACCCACAATGCCTCCATGGACCGGCTAACAAGCTCGAGCAGGGTTGTACCGACGACTCCAGTAAAATTCTAGGCTACGCAGGTCGACGAGTCAAAAACTGGCGTACCGCCGACAGAGCAACCGCTGGCTGTCTCCCGGGGATGCTCACAACCGCCGCTTGCTGAAGTCTATTGTTGCAGCGCGAGTGCTATGGGAAGGCTGTCCCTTATGCGGAAAATTCTGTCATCACTGTTTGCTCTCCTGCTGGTTGTACTAACTCTCCAGCCGTTTCGCGCGCAGAGTGCACTTCAGACGTCGTCTGCCACTTCGGACACGCAGCGTAAGACCAGCGACCCTTACACCGGCGACCTCTCGATTTTTGATTCTCCGGGCCGCGACGAGCGCCTGCAAATCAATCGCGTGATGGATATCCTCGGCATCACGCCGGGACGATCAGTGGCCGATATAGGCGCGGGGTCGGGATGGTTTACAGTTCGTGCCGCCAAGCGTGTGGGCGCGGCAGGCCTGGTATACGCGGTCGACATCAATCCGGAGGCGATCCGCCACATCGACGAACGGGTCAAGAAGGAGCAGAACGTGAAGACAATTCTGAGCCATCCGGACGACCCGCTCTTGCCCGCGGCCTCCGTGGATGCGGTATTGCTGCTCAAGACCTACCATGAGGTCGCTCAGCCAGTTGCGCTCTTGAAGAATTTGCGCGCAGCACTCCGTTCCGGGGCGAAGGTGGGCGTCATCGATCGCAATGGGAATGGGGAGAACCATGGTGTCGGGCGCGACATCGTGATTCGCGAGGCGAAAGAGGCCGGCTACGATCTGCTGGAGCAATACGACTTCGTGAAGAAAGACCAGATGGACTATTTCCTGGTTTTCACGGCCAGGTGATCTCTTCCACAGCAGACCAACTGGTGCGAGTCAAATCCGCAAGAGCTGGAAGGTCGGCATCCGAGGCTGCACCCTCCGGGCTCGCCCAAGCCAACTCCATCGCCGCCCAATCATCGAAGTAGAGTTCGACGATGGCATCCCATCCCGGCGGCTTTCGCCTGGCATCGGCACAGGGATAATTCTGCGTGTACTCTCTGAGGCCGGGAAGAGCTTTTGCCAGAGGGCCGTGAATCTGTTCCAGGTGGCGTCGAAATTGGGCGTGTGTCAGATCCGGGCGCCGGTAAAGCACAACCATAAACTTAAGCATGCGATCGTCCCGGGAGTCAGATGGCCTCAATCATGCCTGCCAGCAGCAGCATGCGGCGCGGGAGTTCTGAGATCACAATGTGTTCGTGGACGGCGTGTGCCCCATCGCCTACGCCTCCCATTCCGTCGAGAGTCGGAATGCCGATCCCGGCGGTAAAGTTTCCGTCCGAGCCGCCGCCCACCGCCGCTTCATCCAGATGCCAGTCAATTCTTTTGGCGAGGGTCTGCGCCTTCTTGTAGAGAGCGGCCACGCCCGCCGTCCGCTCCATGGGCAGCCGGTTGATTCCACCTGTCATGCTGAGTTTGCAGCGCTTGTCGACTGGCTTAAGCGAGCGGAGTTTGCGATCGACTACCGTGGCCTGCCTGGCATGCGCGATGCGCACGTCGATCTCGGCAACGGCTTCCGCCGCGACCACGTTGGTGCGGGTTCCGCCGCGAATCACTCCGGGATTGACGGAGACGCCACTCTGTACATTGTTCAGTTTGGAGATCGTGAGCATCTGCCGGGCGAGTTCGATAATCGCGCTGTGACCTTTGCCCGGGTCCAGGCCGGCATGCGAGGCCACGCCTGTCACCGTCAGCTTGTATTCGCCTACACCCTTGCGGGCGGTCTTCACGGCTCCACGAGTTCCCGCCGCTGGCTCCAGGACAAGCACGGCAGCCGATTGCTTGGCCAGCGTCTCCGTGATTCTGCGGGAAGAGCGGCTGCCGATTTCTTCATCCGAGACCAGAAACACGGTGACCGGCCGCGGCAGACCGGAATGCCAGGCTTGCAAGGCCTCGATCGCGTAGAGCATCAGCCCGATGCCCGACTTCATGTCGAGTACGCCAGGCCCGCACAAGCGCCCGTCCGCTTCGTGGCAGGGCATGGTTGCGAGCGTGCCCAGCGAGTAGACCGTGTCGAAGTGGCCCAGTAACAGGACTGGCTTGATCTTCTCGCGCCCCGGAAAATCAACCTGCAGGTTGTTCCCGGCTTCTTGGGCGGGGTGGACCCTGGCTCGCCCTCCGAGCGCCTCAAACGCTCCCGCGAGAAACGCCGACATGCGGTCGGCGGCGGGCTTGTCGTCGCTGGGAGACTCGATCTCGACAAACTGGCGGATCGTCTTGACCAGCGCCGGCTGCCGGGCTTCGCAGTATTGCAGGCGTTCGCGCCACACGACATCGTCGGGAGAGGTCTTCGTGCGTTCCATCTTTCTGGCAGGCATTGTGTCTTCCGCCGCTCAAGGCAGAGCTAAGCGCCTCGCGGCACAAGGCGTACAGTATAATCTTCAAGCCATTTGGGGCGAATCCATGCGTAAGAGCACTCCCGCCGTGACGGAAACACCGGCTGCCGGGGCAAAAACTGTCCTGGATATCCACGACATTCTGAAGATTCTGCCGCACCGCTATCCTTTCTTGCTGATCGACCGCGTGCTCGAACTGAAACGCAAGGAGCGCATCGTCGCGCTCAAGAATGTCACGATCAACGAGCCATTCTTTGTCGGACACTTTCCCGGACTGCCGATCATGCCGGGCGTGCTGATCGTGGAGGCCATTGCGCAGGCCGGTGGAGCGCTTCTCCTGACTGAAGTCGAGGACCGTCATGACAAGGTTATGGTCTTTACGGGTATCGACCGGGCGAAGTTTCGCAAACCCGTCGGCCCCGGTGACCAGCTGCGGTTGGAAGTGGAAGTAAAGGGCTGGCGCGCTGTACCGGGCCTGACCGCGGCGAAGATGCAGGGCTATGCCTACGTCGGAAGCACGCGCGTGGCCGAGGCGGGCGTGTCGTGCCAACTCATTGAGAGCTGGCGTGGACGGCGATCGAACCACGAGGGCGGGAACAGCGAGAACGGATAACAAAGGCCGGCCGTTTTCCCGCGCCCACGCAACACATCAACCATGCCAGGAACCCCTAGCCGATCGCAGATGAATATCCATCCCACAGCCATTGTCGATTCGCGAGCCACGGTGCCCACATCCTGCAAAGTCGGGCCCTATTGCGTGATTGGCGCGGATGTCACATTGGGCGAGAGGTGTCAGCTCTTGTCGCACGTTGCGATGAAGGGACCGGCGAAAATCGGCGCCGATAACGTATTCTTTCCGTTTTGCGCCATCGGCATGGATCCGCAGGATGTGACCTACAAGGGAGAGCCAACGCGCCTCGAGATTGGCCATCACAACGAGATTCGCGAGTACGTAACCATCAATCGCGGCACGGTGAAAGGCGGAGGCGTCACCAAGGTTGGCAGCCACCTGCTCATCATGGCCTACACGCATATCGGGCACGACTGCGTCATCCAGGATCACGCCATGCTGGTGAACGGGGCCACCATCGCCGGTCACGTGACGGTCGAGGAGTGGGCGGTGGTGGGAGCGCTGTGCCCGGTGCACCAGTTTGTGCGCATCGGCGCGCATTCGTACATTGGCGGGGGGACGACCATCACACAGGATGTGCTCCCGTTTTCGATGACCTCGGCGGCGCGTGATACCCACGCTTATGGGATGAACAAAGTCGGCCTGGAGCGGCGCGGATTCTCCCCAGAGCGCATCGCAAAGATTCATCATGCCTACAAGATCCTGCTGGCCTCGAAGATGAACACGTCCCAGGCGCTCGCAAAACTGAAGTCCGAAGCCAATCACGGCGAGGACGTGGACATGCTGATTCGTTTTATCGAGTCCGCAGAGCGGGGAATAATCAAGTGAGTGAGCAGTGATCAGTGGTCAGACGAGGCGACAGCACTGGCAACTGACAACTGACAACTGGCAACTGATATGGAACGCATCGGTCTCATCGCCGGCAATGGCAAGTTTCCCTTTCTCGTGCTCGAGGCGGCGCGCGCGCAGGGGTACGACGTCATTGTGGCCGCGATCAAGGAGGAAGCGTTCCCGGAAATCGAGTCGCGCGGAGCGATCGCCGTTCATTGGCTTTCCCTGGGCGAGCTTTCTCGGCTGATCGAGACTTTTCAGCGCGAGGGCGTGCGGCGCGCCATCATGGCTGGGCAGGTGAAGCACAAGCAGATCTTTTCCAGCATTCGGCCGGACTGGCGCTTGGCCAAGCTTTTGCTGTCGCTCACAACCCGCAACACCGATTCCTTGCTGGGCGCGGTGGCGCAGGTTTTGGCCGAAGAGGGCATCACTCTCGAAAAATCGACCTGGTTGCTCGAGCCATTGTTAGTGAAGTCCGGGGTGCTCACTCAACGGGAGCCGAGCGAACAGGAACGCAAGAATATCGACTACGGACGTGCAGTCGCGAGGCAATTGGCGCAGCATGACATTGGCCAGACCGTGGTGATCGCGGAATCGGCCTGCGTCGCGGTCGAAGCCATGGAAGGCACCGATGCGACCATTGAACGCGCCGCCCAGATCATGCGGTCTTTGGACAGCGACGCCTCCACGTTGAGCCGTGCCCTCACCGTGGTGAAGATCGCCAAGCCCAATCAGGATATGCGGTATGACGTGCCGGTAATTGGCGTGAAGACGATCGAGGTCATGCAGGCGGCGGGTGCGACGTGCCTGGCTTTGGATGCGGGCAAGTGCCTGTTGCTGGACGGGGAGAAGATTTTTGACGCGGCCAATGCCGCGGGGATCGTGATGGTCGCCGAATGAAAAACAAAGGAGCTGGTTTCATGAAAGGGAAGCATGCGGGACGGAAGTCGGAAGGCGCCCGGATTGCCGATCAACTTCACCGCGCCTTTTACGGGGACGCCTGGCATGGCCCGGCCCTTTTGGAATTGCTGGACGGCGTCGACGCGGAGACGGCTTCTGCCAAGCCTCTACCAGATGTGCACAGCATTTGGGAACTGCTGTTGCACGTTGCTGCATGGGACGGCGCTGGTATACGGCGCCTGGCGGGTAAGAAAACGCAGCTAAAGGGTGACAAGAACTTTCCCCCGATACCCGCGCCGACCGAGGAGGCGTGGCGCAAAACTGTGGCAGAAGCAAAACGCACGCACGACGAGCTCGTCAAGACCGTCGCTGCACTGTCGGATGCGCGCTTGCGCGACCGCGTGCCGGGCAAGCGATACGACTTCTATCACATGCTGCATGGCATCGCGCAGCATGAGCTCTACCACGCGGGGCAGATTGCCATTCTGAAGAAGGCGCAGTCGAAGTAAGCAAAAACGGCCGTCCAACACGAACCTGGTTCACCACTGCTTGAAGATTACGGCCACAGCCGCCACGATCATCGCAAATCCCGCGACGTGGTTCCAGCGTACCGGCTGCCCGAGGTACAAGACCGAAAACACGGCAAAGACCGTCAGCGTGATCACCTCCTGGATGGTCTTGAGCTGCGCGGCGGTGAACTCGTAAGAGCCAATTCGGTTCGCCGGGACTTGAAAACAGTATTCGAAAAAGGCAATCAGCCAGCTCACAATGATCACTTTGTAGAGCGGGACCTCGCGATACTTCAGGTGACCGTACCAGGCAAACGTCATGAAGATGTTGGAGATGGTGAGCAGAGCGATGGTCTTCATAGGATAGAGTCGGTTCCTTCCTCGTGCCATTTCGTCGCCAAGGTGTGCCGTTGCGCCGTTTCAGCTGCACTAAGCGACTATCGCGGCGGGGCGAAACCCCGCATTCTCAAAGCGGAAGTCATCTATTGCAAGATGCCCTTTCTCCGGTTTCCGTTTACAATTTCTCTCCGGCAACCGGCCAACGAGAATCTCTGCTGCCGTCCCAGGACCCGATTTCCGTCGCCGTAGTAGGCGTGGGGGTGTTTGGGCGCAATCATGCCCGGGTCTACAAGGAACTCGAACAGCAAGGGAAAGGTGTGCGCCTGCTGGGCGTGGTCGATCCGGACGTGAATCGCGCCGACGCGGTAGCCCGGGAGTTCGGCTGCAAGGCATTCGGCTCGGTAAAGCAAATGCTCACCACGCATAGCGAACTGCAGGCTGCGTCGGTGGCCGCTCCTACCGTACATCACCTGTCCGCGGCGCGCGAACTGATGCAGGCGGGCGTGGATGTGCTGATCGAGAAGCCGCTTGCAGCCACCCTCGCCGAAGCGGAGCAATTGGTGGCGATTGCTTCCAGGCACAAGCGAATTGCTCAGGTGGGCCATCTCGAACGTTTCAATCCTGCGGTGCGGGCCACGCTCCCGCTGCTGACCCAGCCCATGTTTTTTGAAGTACACCGGCTGAGCGTGTTCACGCCGCGGTCGCTCGACGTTGACGTCGTTCTCGACCTGATGATCCACGATCTCGACATCGTGCTGGCCTTTTCCAAATCTCCGGTGAAAGAAGTTCGCGCCGTCGGACTGCCCATCCTGTCGGGGAAGGTCGACATCGCTAACGTGCGGATCGAACTTGAATCCGGCTGCGTGGCCAACTTCACGGCCAGCCGCGTTTCCACCGAACGGGTCCGCAAGCTGCGCTTTTTCCAGCCGCGGCAGTACATTTCGCTCGACTATGGGCGTCAGGAAGTGCTGGTCTTCACCGTAGGCCAGGATGGAAAGCCGTCGGGGCTGCCTTCGCCGAATCCTCAGATCGGAGTGACCAAGCCTCCGGTAGCTTCGGAAGAGCCTCTGCACGCAGAGCTCGCGTCGTTTTTGCAGGCAGTCAGGGAGCGATCGGCTCCGGCTGTTCCCTTGGAAGATGGGCGGCGTGCGCTGGCTTTGGCGCTGGAAATCATCGCGGCTATTCGCGATCACGGACAGAGAATTGATCTCGCGAGCATCGCGCGGGGCAAGAGCTGAGTCACGGAATAAATCCACATTTACATATGTTTACACACCTAAGTCGCGCCGGATTTGCCCTGAGCAGAATGGCGCGAAAGATGCGAAAATAGAGGTAACTGGTTGTAATGCGCGGGCGGCATCTCTTGTGGGAAGGCCGGATGCAACGCTGCGAGTCGATTTCGTGTCTAACGACCAGCGTATAGCTGAGCGTCTACAGCCGGGTTCCACAGACTCAAGACCAGCGCATGCCGATCACGCAAATCCCATTCCAGGACCCGGCCAGTCCACCCGAGACCCAGCAGCCGGAGCAATTCGGCCTTTACGACACGAACGACTGGGAAACGGCCTACCGTGATCTCGATGCGCGGGTGCCTCACCTGCTCATCCAGCTGCAGGACGACCTGGAACGCTCGCGCTGGCGGGAAGCGGTGTGGGTGTCCATCATCGTGCACCTGGTGCTGATCATGGTGCTGTGGAACTTCAAGCTGATCGAAAAATATATTCCGTTCCGCACGGTGCTGGTCGTGCCGGTCAACCCGACCAAAGACAAGGACGTCACATTCCTCGCCCTGCCGCCGGACGCGCAGAAACTGACGCAGAAGCCCAAGACCAACGTCCTCTCCGACAAAGACCGCATCGCGATGACGCGCCATCCCGAACTGGACCCCAAGGAGTTGCGGAGGATTCTGACGCCGCCTCCGGGCGCTCCGGGGATGGCCGGTCCGCGCGCACCGCAGCCCTCTGCGGCTCCTCAGGCCATGGCGCAGGCCCAGCCGCCGGCTCCGCAAACCCAGCCGGGGCAGCCATCGGCCCCGCGTCCTGAGAACAATCAAACCGCACAATTGCAGCTGCCGGCTCGGCCCAACAACTCTTTCAGCAAGTACGCGGCGGGAATGAGCGCAGGCTCAGCAATTCAGCAAGCGGCGGAGGCTGCAGCTGCGCGGCGCGCCGGAGGTGGTGGCCAGGAAGGCGATTTTGGGCTGAACACGGGCACCCACGGCCGCCAGGTGGGCAATCTTGAGATCCTCAGCGACACCCAGGGCGTGGACTTCGGCCCCTACCTCCAGCGCATCCTGGAAGACGTCCGGGAGAATTGGTATCACCTGATTCCGGAGTCGGCGGAAATGAAGAAAGGAAAGCTGGCCATTGAGTTCTACATCATGAAGGATGGTCGCGTGCAGGGATTGATCTTGACAGCTACTTCGGGCGATTCTGCTCTGGATCGTCCGGCTATCGGCGCCATCACAGCCTCGGATCCATTTCCGCCGCTCCCCAGCCAGTTCAACGGGCCATATCTGGCACTCCGCTTCCGCTTTTTCTACAACCCGGACAAGGCGGACATGGAGTAGTCACCGCCTCCTAGTTGCAGCGGTTTGCTACCACACTCGGCAGCGGTTCCTGTTCACCATTGGCGAGTCTGCCTTGCAATGGAAGGCTTCCTCGAACTGCGGCATGTTTGAGACCACGCCGTTGGTGCGATATTTTTCCGGAGAGTGGGGATCGACCGTAGCTCGCAGCCGCTTTGCTTCGTCTCGGACCCGGCCACACCAGCTTTGTCCATAGCCCACGAAGAAGCGCTGCTCCGGCGTCAAACCCTCGATCGGCTGCAGTTCCTGGCCCCTGGTATCTTTCTGCCACGCGTTGTAAGCCAGGAGTAACCCACCAAGGTCGGCGACATCTTCGCCCAACGTCAGCTTGCCGTTGATCTTGACGTCATCAATGATCGTGTAACTGGAGTATTGGTCGGAGATGCAGCTGGAGCGCTGGACGAATTCCTGCCCGTCTTCGGTTGTCCACCAATCTCGCAGGTTGCCCTGGGCGTCGAACTTGCGGCCCTCGTCATCGAAACCGTGGGTGAGTTCGTGGCCGATGGTGCCGCCGGTATCGCCGTAGTTCGGAGCAGCATCCGAATGCATATCGAAGGCCGGCGGCTGCAGCACGCCGGCGGGGAAATTGATGTCGTTCAACTGCGGGTCGTATTCTGCGTTGACCGTGGGAGGAGTCATGCCCCACTCGCCATGATCGACGGGCTTGCCGATCTTGCCGAGCTTCCGGTTAAACTCGAACTGGCGCGAACGCAAGACGTTGCCCATCTCATCGCCACGAACAATTTCCAGCTTGCTGTAGTCGCGCCACCTGTCGGGATAGCCGATTTTGTTGGCGACAGCGTGCAGCTTTTCCAGGGCGCGCTGCCTGGTGGCCGGCCCCATCCACGAAAGAGACTCGATGTCCTGCTCCATGGCAGCTTCGATTTCCTTCACCATCTTCAGAGCCTGTGCTTTGGCTTCGGGCGAGAAGTATTTGGCCACGTACGCTTGTCCCAGCGCCTCGCCAAGATCGTTGTCCACGTCGTTGGTGCAGCGCTTCCAGCGCGGCGGCAGCTGCTCGGTTCCTTCCAGCGTTTTTCCGTAGAAGTTGAACGATTCGTTCAGAAATGCGGCGGGGAGATCTTGCGCATCTTCGTGCACGAGGTGCCAGCGCAAATAAACTTTCCAATCGTCGAGGCTTTCATTTTGCAGCTCTTCATTCAGTGCTTTGAAAAACCCGGGAGACGCCACATTGAGCGAAGCCAGCGACGGCAGCCCGACTTTGGCAAAGTACGCCGGCCAGGGGAAGGCCGGGGCAATCGCCTGCAGTTCGCCGCTGGTCATCTTGTGGTCGAGATTCTTCGGTTCCCGGCGCTCAACACGCGCCATTGACCCCGTGGCCAAAGCGGTCTCGATGCGAAGGACGGTCTTCGCCTCGGCTGCGGCAGCCTGCGGTTTGTCGCCCAGCAATTCGAACACTTTCTGCACATGCGCCAGATAGGCCGCGCGCAGTTCTTGCGATTTGGAGTCGTCTTTCAGGTAGTAGTCTCGATCGGGCAATCCCAGCCCGCCCTGGTCGAGCCAGGCGATGACCTGGGTCGAATCCTTAAAGTCCTGATCTGAGTGGAAACGGAAAAACACGCTCTCACGGCGGAAGAAATCTTCGTACGGAGGCATGGCGGCCGCCATCTCGGCGAAGTCGGCCTTCGATTTCAGATTGGCAATGCGATCCAGTAGCGGCTGGATGGGCTTGACGCCGGCGGCCTCAATCGCTTTCTCGTCCATGCAGGAGGCGTAGTAGTCGCCGATCTTCTGCGTGACCGCGCTGCGTTGCGGCTCTGGAGCCGCCGCTTCCTCCAGAATTCCACGCAGGCGTGCCAGGTTCTCGTCCTGCATTTTGGAATAGGTGTCCCACGCCGACTCGTCGGGCGGGATGGGATTGTTCTTGATCCAGCCGCCGCACGAGTATGCGAAGAAATCTACGCACGGGTCGACGCTCCGGTCCATCGAAGTGACATCGAGCACGGGCTCGGACTTCGCCACCCCGGCCTGCTGAGCGGCAGCCAGTGACAGACATGAGGCCAGCACAAGCGCAACCAGACTCACACGAGTGTTTGCCATGAAGAATCCTTGGTTTGATATGAAGTCGAACCGCAGGACCCACGAGTATAGCCCTGACCAGCACGCCCGAATGTCAAAGGCTGGTGGCTCGTTGAGATGACAGTTCAGGCGGGCAATGACTTCCGATTCAACTCTTGCGCAGCCGAATCGATCCATCGCCGGTGCGGATCATCAGAAGGCTGCCGCCGCCGTTGAGCTTGCCCCGGATCTCATTTTCGCGAATCTGCCCCGAAGTCGTAACCGGCACGTCGAGATCGATGTGGCCGTCGCCAGTGTGCAGGTCCACATCCGCTGCCAATTCCCCCGGAATCTCGAGCGTGACGTTGCCATCGCCGCTTTCGAGTCGCCAGCCACTGTTCAGCGAAGACCCGGCAACTGCGCGGACGTCGACATGGCCGTCGCCCGTTTTGAGGTCGAGTTCATCAAAGCGTCCATTGGCCTGAATGTGCCCGTCGCTCGTGCTGGCCCGCAGCTTGCCGTCAACGCCGTCGAGGATCTCCGACCCGTCGCCGCTGTGCAGGTCCATGTCGCCCTTGAATCCAGCCAGTTCGACCTTGCCATCTCCCGTTCGCAGGCTGACCTTGCCTTCGCGGGGCATGCGGATGTCGATGTCGACCCGATGCTGTCCCCATTCGATGGTGATGGCGTGATGCGGGTAGCGGACTTCCAGCTCCACCGTATCGCCGTTCTGGTGATCTTCGATCTGAATGCCGCCGTCGCCGATCTTGTACTTTTTCGTGGTAACCCGGGCTTCGATCGTGTTCTGGTCCCAGGTGGTGACGTGGATGTTGGCGTCAGAAGTTTCCACTCGCAGGTCGGGCTTGCCGGTGAGGGTGAAAGTCTTCGACCAATCGTCGGCCGATGCCGGCAAGGCGGCCACCAGGCTCAGAAGGATGACGGTGAGTGCGATGCGCTTCATGAGAGATCCTCCACCAGGCAGGCAGACGCCCGCCCGGTTCCTTAGACGTAGTTACGGATGAGGCGTGAGATCGGTTCCATAGAAAATCGGGGCTCAGCCGCGCCCGGCTTGGGGCGACCGCAGCCCAAAATACGCCATGCGAATCAGGGTTCGCTCCGAAAATGGCAGATACAGCAAGCCGGCGCTGGCGGCGAAGGCCGCGCCCAGGCCAATCTTTTGCATCAGCAGGAATGGCGCTACCGCCCATAGCTGGTCCAGCGCCAGGACGAAGGGGAACATCTGCCGAAATTTCTCGCCCAGCCGCTGGTAGTCGAAGCCCACGGCGGAAATCAGGTAACAGCGCAAAGGAATGCCCACTCCGGCGGTTACCATGACTGTACCGGCAAGAGTTGTTGCGCCCCACAGCGGCAGGAAGGAATCGGCAATGCTCTGAATGGCATGGATGCGCAACAGCGCCGCAACATAGAACGCGAGATACATGACCTGGATCAGGGCAAATAGCCCGCGCGTGGTCTCACGGTGCGGGACAGGAACGTCGAGGTCAGGGTGCAGGACTGGCGGAGGCGATCCGGAATTCCGCGCGGTTTCTGTCGTGGATGCGTCCATGGCGCTCGAGGGCGCACCGTTTTGCACGGGCGCAATGAAACGATATCCGCGACGGGCCAGGGTCTCAACGAAGCGCGGGCTGGATGCCGAGTCACCCAACGCCTCGCGCACCTTGTTGATCGCCGTATTCAGGCTGTGGTCGAAGTCGACAAAGGTGTCTGACGCCCAAAGCTTCTGCTGCAATTCCTCGCGCGTGACCACCTCGCCTGCGCGCTCCAACAGCAACGCCAGCACCTGAAAGGGCTGGCCCTGCAAGCGCAGCTTGACGCCGCTCTTGCGCAGTTCGCCCGCGCTCAGATCGACCTCGAAGACCCCGAAGCGGGCGATCCGATTGTTTTTTTGCGGAACCGCCATACGCGACGACGTAGTGTAGCAGGTGTCGGGGGCTGGGCCTCACAGGTCGTCTGTCTGCAACTTCGTTACCACGGATGTACGCGGATTTCGTGGATTCCCTTTTGACTTTCTAGTCCGCGTGATCTGCGTGCATCCGTGGTGAAGAAGTGCTTTTCGCGCGCTACAATACCCTTGTGCCCTCCTCAGAGCGCGAAAAAGATTCGTCGCACCAGCATCACCGGCACGCCGTGTACGCGTCGGAAACCACCGGACTGCTCCTGATCGCATTTCTCCTGCTTGTCCTCACTCTTATTCGCTACTGGCACGGAATTCACTGGAGCCTCCGCTGAACGTGGGCGCAGGGAGCGTCGGTTCGCCGCAGCCAAGTCCGCAGTCGTTGTTGCTGGTCCTCCTCGGGCCGACCGCGAGTGGAAAAACTGCGTTGTCGCTGGCGCTTGCGCAGCGGTTCGGCGGGGAAATCGTCAATTGCGACTCGGTGGCGCTGTATCGCGAGTTCGATATTGGCACGGCCAAGCCCAGTCCCTCAGAACGCGCTCTGCTTCCGCATCATCTGCTCGATTGTGTCAATCCGCTGCAGTTTATGACCGCCGGAGAATACTCCCGGCAGGCAAGGCAAGTGCTCGCCGAAATCAACGGCCGCGGCCGCCTGCCCATCGTCGTAGGCGGGACGGGACTTTATCTGCGCGCCCTGCTCGACGGACTTTTTCCCGGTCCACAGCGTTCAGAACACCTGCGTGAGCGCCTGCGGGAATGCGCTGCGAATCGCGGATCGGGTTACCTTCACAGAGTGCTGAAGCGTCTCGATCGCGCCGCCGCCGAGACAATTCACGCCAACGACACTCCTAAGCTGATTCGCGCCATTGAGGTCTGCCTTGCTTCCCGTCAGAAGATGACCGAACTCTGGCAGCAGGGACGCGATCCCCTGCAGGGCTTCCGAATTTTGCGTCTTGGCCTCGATCCAGATCGCACCGCGCTGTATGAGCGAATCAACGCGCGCGCCCGTCAAATGTTCGATGAAGGTCTGGTTGAGGAAACCCAGCGCCTGCTGCGGAAATACGGCCCTGCGGCGCGCCCTCTGGCATCGCTCGGATACAAACAGGCAGTCCAACTGCTGCGCGGAGAGCTTACTTCCGAGCAAGCCCTGCAGTCTGCCCAGCAGGCGCATCGCAACTACGCCAAGCGCCAGATGACCTGGTTCCGGCGCGAACCGGAAGTCACCTGGCTCAAAGGTTTCGGCGACGATCCCGAGATTCAAGCCCAAGCATTCGCACAGGTCGAAGGCTCACTGGATTCACGCGGGTGAACCGTGATTCGAAGAAATGTCGCGGGTAGAAGGCGAAAGCCTGGGCGCTCGAGCGCGAAACTTCTGCTATCGTTCCTGCATGCCGCGAATCGCTGCTGTCATTCTCCTCGCATTGATCCTCACTGCGCCTACTCTCGCCAAAGAAAAGCACCAGCGTCCTGCTCCCATAGACCCTGCGCGGGGCGACAAGTGGGCCGAGAAGACCCTGCACAAGCTTACGTTAGAAGAAAAGATCGGTCAGGTCTTCATGATCTGGTGCCGCGCCAGCTTCCTCAACGTGGAGAGCCCGGAGTATCTGCAACTGCGCGAGTCCATGGAGAAGTACCACATCGGTTCGTTTGCCATGACGGTGCACGTGGATGGGCCATTTCTTCTGCGCAGCGAGCCCTACGAAGCGGCGGAGTTGCTGAACCGGATGCAGCACGACTCCAAGCTGCCCTTGCTGATCGCCGCAGATTTTGAGCGTGGAGTCTCCACGCGCCTCATGGGGACGACCAATTTTCCCCACGCGATGGCCTTTGGCGCCGATGGCAAGACCGACGACGCCGAGACATTTGGCCGCATCACGGCGCAGGAAGCGCGGGCCATTGGCGTCCATTGGAATTTCTTTCCTGATGCTGATGTCAACTCGAACCCAGCCAATCCCATCATCAACACGCGCTCGTTTGGCGAAGACCCGAAGCAGGTCGGCGATCTGGTCGCAGCCTACATCAAGGGGGCGCACGAGGCCGGCATGCTGACGACCGTAAAACATTTCCCCGGACACGGCGACACCGCGACCGACTCGCACTTGGGAGTGGCCAGCGTCAGCGTCGACCGCGCCCATCTCGACTCGATTGAACTCCCGCCCTTCCGCCAGGCGATCGCGGCGGGCGTCGATTCGGTCATGGTGGCGCACGTTACGGTGCCGGCTCTGGATTCTGACCCCAACCACGTTGCCACCATCTCGCCCTCGGTCGTTTCGGATCTTCTCGAAAAGCAACTGGGATTCAAAGGCCTCATCGTGACCGACGCCCTCGACATGGCCGGCTTGACTCATCTTTTTGCCAACAACATCGGACGGGCAGCAGTCGAGGCCTTTAAGGCAGGCAACGACCTGCTGCTGATTCCAGCCGATCTCGCTGCGTCCTACGAGGCCATGGTGAAGGCGGTGCAATCGGGCGAAATTTCCCGCGAGCGCCTCGATCGCTCTGTCCTCAAGATGCTGAAGATGAAGGCATCGTTGGGCCTGAACCAATCGCGCACTGTCGACCTCGATACGCTGGCTACTTCCGTGGGAAAACCGGAAAATATCCTGTTCGGCCAGAAGGTCGCCGATGCCGCCATCACGCTCGTGCGCGACAATGCCCAGGTTCTTCCCCTCAAATCCAAGGGAACCGCCAAGGCTGCTCTTCCGTACATGACCAGAGAGGAGACCCACAACGAGACGGTGGCCGTTCTCTTCTCAGACGATGTGCGCACGGATTCCGGCCGCGCTTTCGGACGCGAATTGCGGGCCCGCATTCCAGACGCTCACGTGATTTACGTCGATCCCAGGATTGCGGCCGGCATGAGCGATGAGGTGCTGAAGGCAGTCGACGCCGCAAAGACGGTCGTGGCTGCGGTTTACGTAATTCCGACTGCAGGAAAGGTCGGCAACTCGATGGCCCTGGCAGACGCAACGGGAACGCTGTTGCAGCAAGTGCTCGATCGCGCCGCCACCAGGACGGCAGTCATTGCCATGGGGAATCCCTACCTGGCGGGCGATTTCCCCAGGATCGAGAATTACATGTGCACATTTTCCAACGCGACGGTCTCGGAAGTGGCTGCAGTCAAGGCGCTATTTGGCGAGATTCCCATCCGCGGCCATCTGCCGGTTACGATTCCGAATGTTGCCCAGCGTGGTGCCGGTATTGAGCGCCCGGTACAAGTTGCTGGTGGAGGATTTCCGCATGCGCAGAACTAAGCTACGAATCATCTCTATGTTGGGGGCTATTTTTTTTGCGCTGCTTGTTTTCGCTTGCAGCGTGAACGTGAAGAAAGAGAAGAACGGCGAAGAAAAGCAGGTCGACATCAGCACGCCCGTCGGCGGCATTCATGTCAGCAAGGAAGCGAATGCCGCAGATATCGGCCTGGCAGTCTATCCCGGCGCGCAGTTGAAGCAGAAGGATTCCAACGGCGAGGATAAAAGCGCCAACGTGAACATCTCAGGCTTCGGCTACGGATTGAAGGTTGTGGCCATGGAGTACCAGTCCGACGATCCGCCGGCGAAGCTGGTGGCCTTCTATCAGGACCAGCTCAAGAAATACGGCAAAGTTCTGCAGTGTCACACCAGCCATATGAACGTGGACGCCGACATCAAGGACTCCGACCACGGATCTCATGAGTTGACCTGCGAGGAGTCCGGTGGCTCTACCGTCGAGCTGAAGGTTGGAACCAAAGAAAACCAGCACATCGTCTCAGTCGAGCCGGATGGCAAGGGATCGAGCTTCTCGCTGGTGTTTGTCCGCACGCACGGGAAAGAAGCCGACATTTAACTCCCAGCCGCTTTTTAGAGAGGATTATCTATGTTTCGCCATCTAGCATTGGCGCTCACACTGGCTGTAGTGCTGATCCTGCCGGTCTTGGCGCAGGATTCTGGCGCGCAGAACAAGAAGCTCGACATCCGCAGTTCCGTTGGCGACATGCACATCGGCAACGACGCCGACGCGCGCAAGACTGGCCTGCCGCTTTATCCTGGGGCGCGCCTCAAATCTGACAACGAAAGCAACGGCAATGCCAACTTGAGTGTTCTGACCGAAGCTTTTGGGATGAAGCTGGTTGTGGCCAAGTACGACTCCGACGACGCGCCTGCCAAGATCGTCGACTTCTATCGCGAGAAACTGAGGAAGTACGGCAAGGTTCTGGAGTGTCACACCCAGCGGCACGGTGGTGATGTCGAAGTGCATGACGATAGCAAGGGCTCCGAAGACAGCAAGGCGCTAAAATGTGACGAGGATTCGGGACCGGTCACCGAACTGAAAGTCGGCACCGAGGACGACCAGCACATTGTAGCTATCGAGCCCCGAGATGCGAGCAAAGGATCGACGTTCGCTCTCGTATATGTCCATACTCGCGGCAAGCGCGGCGAAATCTGAGCGCTGAGTTTTGTTGATTGCTTCAGCAACGTGGATCGATGCGCTTGGACAAGCGGCAGGATGGGGCTCAGTCTCTTCCGTCCGTCGCAACCTGATAAGCCGTCCTTGCTTCCGCCCCGCTGCCTGCGGTACTTTCAGAAACACGCCTGTCTTCAACTCATGATTTGAGCACCGATGGAACAACCCTGCTACCAGTGCGGCCAAAGCGTGGAAGAAGGGGTTCCCTTCTGCCCGCACTGTTCCGCTCCGCAGATTCGCGTGGTGGTGCCCGAGCCCGCCGCCAGCGCTGCTGCAACCGGCGTGGCAGGGCCGTCGAATGGCTCGATAGCGGTTGCGGTCTCATCGGCTGCCTCCGGAACGACAATTCCGGCACGGTGGTCTGACACCGCGAAGCCATGCGCGCTCGCCGCTGCAGTTGCGTTCTTACTGATGCTGGCCCGTCTGAATACGCTCGTTGCCATACTAGGCGCGGGCTTCCTTGCTGTCGTCTTTTATCGCCAACGCCGGCCGGGGATTGCCATCAAATCCTCTACCGGCGCTCGCCTGGGAGCAATCAGCGGCCTGCTCTGTTTCGCCCTCGTGGCATCGTTGACTGTTTTGGTCGTCATGGTTCCCGAACTCCGGGCGAAACTGCAAGAGCAGATTGTCCAAGAAGGCCAGAACTTTGTGCTTTCTCATCCGAACTATTCCTGGCTCCAGGCCGGCTTAGACCAGTTGAAGACTACGGACGGGTTTCTGGAGAGTCTGGCCGGCGGAGGCGTGGTCCTTTTCGTGCTTTCTATGGTTTTTGGCAGCTTGGGCGGCATCCTCGCCGCTACCATTTTCGCCCGTGGTCGCAAGCCCTAGCTTTCGCGTCGTTTCCCCAGTCCGATCGCCGGTAACCGTGACCCTTGCAGGCTTGCTTGCTCGCCGCGTATCATGCACCGTTCCCTCTTCATGCGATGAATACGCCCGCACGCGGTTCGCTGCTCGGGATTGAACCCCTCGAGGCAAAGGACATCCTCGGCCTGCTCAAGCTGGCCCGCCGCATGAATCCGCTGAAGCCGCGCCCGCTGCTGCGCGGTAAGCGCATCGTGCTTCTGTTTTACGAATCCTCCACCCGTACTCGGTCTTCGTTTGAAATTGCCGCGAAATCGCTGGGCGCCATCACTACACTGGTTCAAGCCTCCGGATCAAGCATTGAAAAAGGCGAATCGGTCATCGATACGGGATACACACTGCGCGCGGTGGGCGCCGATTGCATCGTGATGCGCCATCCCTCGGCGGGCGCGCCTCTTTTGATGGCGCGGCATCTCGACATCCCCGTCATCAACGCCGGCGATGGCATGCACGAGCATCCATCCCAGGCCTTGCTCGATGCCTACACGATTCTCAAACACAAAAGAAAGTTTTCTGGACTCCAGGTGGCGATCATCGGCGACATCTTTCACAGCCGGGTAGCCCGCAGCGCCTGCCACCTGCTGAGCAAGTTTGGCGTGAAGCTCATCCTGTGCGGCCCGCCAGAACTTGTTCCCGATGTCGCCGCCACGCTCGCTCCCGGCTTGCGCGTCACGCGTCACATGGAAGACGCCCTGCGCGGTTCGGACGTGATCATGCTGCTGCGAGTGCAGAAAGAGCGCCTGGCGGGCCAGAAGATTCGCCTGCAGGACTACATCGCGCGTTACCAGATGACTCCGGCGCGGCTGAAGCTGACCAGGCGCGATGCGATCGTGATGCATCCCGGCCCCATCATCCGGGGCCTCGAACTAACTGCCGAAGTCGCGGACGGTCCGCAGTCCGTGATCGTGGATGAGGTCCGCAACGGCGTCCCCACGCGTATGGCAATCCTGGCGCGGGCGCTGGGGAGGGCACGGTGAGCCGCCTTCTCTCATGTAGCTCTTGTCATCCTGAGCGAAGCGAAGGACCCGCGCAGTTTCTTGCTGGCCGCGGCGAGTACAGAGGTCCTTCGCGCAAAGTGCGCGCTCAGGATGACAGCTCGGTTCGTTCTGAGGTAGCCGGATGACGCGCCTGGAGAGCAAGAGCCTGCTGATCAAAGGCGGTCATCTGATCGACCCGGCGGCGAAGATCAATGCGCCCGTGGATATCCTGCTGCGCGAAGGACGCGTTGCCGAGATTGCGCCGCCGAACAAAATCCGCGGGAGCGCCGACGAAAAATTCG
Source organism: Candidatus Sulfotelmatobacter sp. (assembly GCA_035266285.1). Taxonomy (GTDB): domain Bacteria; phylum Acidobacteriota; class Terriglobia; order Terriglobales; family Acidobacteriaceae; genus Sulfotelmatobacter. Next base: position 29,153 of record DATFNR010000077.1, on the reverse strand, counting down.
ATGCTCGCGGCCTGATCGTCGCGCCTGGTTTCATTGACCTGCATGTCCACCTGCGCGAGCCCGGCCAGGGCTACAAAGAGACCATTGCCACCGGCACCTCCGCGGCCGCTGCCGGCGGCTTCACGTCGGTCTGCACCATGCCCAACACCGCGCCTGTGGTTGACACGCCGGAGTGGGTCGCGTGGCTGCGCCGTCCCGAGCGCGGAGCTGTGGTCAATGTGTTTCCGATCGCCGCCGCCACGCGCGCCAGCCGCGGCGGAACGCTGACCGACTTCAGCGCGCTGCAGCGCGCAGGAGCGGTCGCGGTCACCGACGACGGCAAACCGATACTTGAAGACGACACCATGCGTATGGCGTTGCGGCTGGGTGCAGAACTGAATCTTCCGGTCGTGCAGCACGCCGAAGATACACGCTTGACTGAAAATTGCTCGATGCACCTGGGGCCAACGAGTTTCCGGCTTGGCTTGCGCGGCATGCCGGCGGCTGCCGAATCGGCGATTGTGGATCGCGATGTTACGCTCGCCCAGCAGATTCGCGACTCGCGCCTGCACGTGGCTCATCTTTCTACGTCTGACGCGCTCAAGGCGGTGCGCCGCGGCAAGCGTGCCAAAGCCCGTGTGACCTGCGAAGTCACGCCGCATCATTTCACGCTGATCGACGAAAACGTGGGTGAATACGATACCAATTTCAAGATGAACCCGCCGCTGAGAACGGCGTCCGATCTGGAAGCGATTCTGGTGGCGCTGGCCGACGGCACCGTCGACGCCATCGCCACCGACCACGCTCCTCACGCTGCGCATGAAAAGCAGCTGGAGTTCGAGCGTGCATCATTCGGCATCACAGGCTTGGAGACAGCACTTGCGCTGGCGATCACAACGCTCCACCGCGACCATAGAACCCCTCTCACGCGCATTGTCGAACTGTTTACCGCAGGCCCGGCGCGGGTCTTCGATCTGCGCGGACGTGGGTCGCTGGTGAAAGGCAATCCCGCCGACGTGACTATCTTCGACCCCAAGAAGCGCTGGACGTTTGAAGCGGCGAAATCGCGCTCGCTCTCGCGCAACACTCCCTTTGACGGCTGGCAATTTACCGGGAAGGTAGTGGCGACGATTGTGGGCGGCAAGATTGTTTACCGCGAAGGTTGAGGTTTTATGTTCGTGTGGGGACGGGCGCCCTCGCCCGTCCAGGCCGAGCAAAGCTCGGCTGCGCAGTTCGTCAGTTCCCTAGAATCCCCATCCTCTTGCCCACTCGCCCCAGCACCTCCAGCGCCTGCTCCAGTTCTTCCCTCGTGTGGGTCGCGGACATGATGGTGCGGATGCGCGCTTTGCCTTCGGGCACCGTGGGAAAGGCGATGCCGGTGGCAAACACGCCTTCTTTGAACAGTTCGCGCGAGAAGTCCATGGTGAGTTTACCGTCGCCGATGATGATCGGAGTGATCGGAGTTTCGCTAGCCGGAGTGGAGCGTCCGCCAATATCGAAGCCGAGAGCCCCGAGTTCTTTCTTCCAGAAGCGCGTGTTCTCCCAGAGCTTTTCCATGCGCTCGGGCTCGCTTTCGAGAACGTCGAAAGCCGCAATGCAGGTTGCCGCCACAGACGGCGGATGCGACGTCGAAAACAGGAACGGACGCGCCCGGTGATAGAGAAAATCGATCAGATCGCGCGTGCCGCAGACATATCCACCCAGCGCGCCGATCGCCTTCGACAATGTTCCCACCTGAATATCGACGCGACCGTGCATTTTGAAGTGATCGATGGTGCCGCGCCCGTTGCGCCCCAGCACGCCGGAAGCGTGGGCGTCGTCGACCATCATAATGGCGCCGTATTTTTCGGCCAGGTCGCAGAGTGCGGGGAGCGGACCGATGTCGCCGTCCATGGAGAAGACGCCGTCCGTGATCAGCAGCTTTTTACCTGGCTCGTTCTTGATGCTGGCTAATTGCTCTTCTGCGTGCGCGATGTCTTTGTGGCGGAACACCAGAATCTTCGCCTTTGACAGCCGCGCGCCGTCAATGATCGAAGCGTGATTCAGCGCGTCGGAGATGATGAAGTCGTCTTTACCAAGCACTGCCGAGACGGTACCGGCATTGGCCGCAAAACCGGATTGAAAGACCACACAGGCTTCCACGTTCTTGAAGCGCGCGATCCTTTCCTCCAGATCCATGTGGATCTTCATCGTCCCGGCCACGGTGCGGACTGCGCCCGATCCCACGCCGAACTTGCGTGTCGCCTCCAGAGCCGCCTCGCGCAGCTTGGGGTGCGTGGTCAGTCCGAGATAGTTGTTCGACGCGATATTGATGACTTTCTTGCCGTCAAACGTGCAGAGGGGCGCCTGCTCGTCCTCAAGCACGCGCAGCTTGAAGTGCGTGCCCTTGGCCTTGAGGTCGTCGAGTTGCTCGGTGAGATAAGAGAGCGGATTGGTGCGGGTTGGGCTTTGCGTCGACATAAAACTCCTCTCACTCACTGTCATCCTGAGCGCACTTTTTGCGCGAAGGACCTATGCAACCTTGCTGGCGCGAGCAGACTGCATAGGTTCTTCGCTTCGCTCAGAATGACCAAGCGCGGGATTCCGTGTCCATCCGCGTAAATCCGTGGCAAAGAATTCACCGCACTCCATTCGGGTATACGAGAATCTTGCTGGCCTCGCCGGTCTTCAGCCGCTCCATGGCCTTGCCGAAATCCTTCATCGAAATACGGTCTGTAATTACCGGATGTAGATCGAGCTTGCCGGCTTTCAGCAGCGCGGTCATCTGATACCAGGTCTGGTACATGCGGCGGCCGTTGATGCCTTGTACCGTGATTCCCTTGAAAATAATGTCTTCAGAAAAATTCAGCGAGATGGGCTTGGAGGTAAGGCCGAGAAGGGAGATTCTTCCGCCGCGCCGCACGATGTCGAATGCTGTTCGAATCGAATCGGGATGCCCGGCCATTTCGAGCACTACGTCGACGCCCAGTCCACCGGTCTTCTCCATCACGATGGCGTCGACATCCTCTTTGGCGGGGTTGAGCACGTAATCTGCTTTCATGGTGCGCGCGATGCGTGCACGATGCTCGTTCACTTCGATCGCAAACACCGAGGTCGCACCCACCGCCCTGGCCACGGCGATCGAAAACAATCCGATCGGGCCGCATCCCGTGATGGCCACGCTCTTGGCAGCGATCTCCCCGGCCAGTACGGTGTGAACGGCGTTGCCCAGCGGATCAAGAATCGACGCATACTCCTGCGGAATGGCCGGATCGAGCTTCCAGATATTCGACTCGGGGATGACAACGTATTCAGCGAAAGCTCCGTTGGCATCGACGCCGATGATCTTTACGTTCTGGCAGATGTGCGCCTCGCCGGTGCGGCACTGCAGGCACTTGCCGCAGGCCACATGCATTTCGGCGGAAACGAAATCGCCTTCCTTCACGCTGGTGACTTCGTCGCCGAAGGCGGCGACCTCTCCGCAAAACTCATGCCCCGGAATCAGCGGCGGATGGATGCGGTTTTGCGCCCAGCGATCCCAGTTGTAGATGTGCAGGTCGGTTCCGCAGATCGACGCGACTTTCACCTTGACCAGCACGTCGGTGCGCCCGAAGGCGGGAATCTTTACCTCGCGGACGTCGGCGCCCGGCGCAGCCTCCGGCTTGACCACCGCCAGCATTGTTCCAGCCATGATTGCCACCTTAGGAAGGACATAAAACCGAAATCGGGTGCAAACACAAAACGTATGATTCTAGCACCGGGTCGTTGATCGGAAAGTATCAGGCTGCCCGGGCGAACTATTTCCCCTTCGGCACGCCGCGCTCGTATTTCTGCGCCAGAACCGTGTGGTCTTTGAACTCCTCCGACTTGCCGCGCGGAATGCTCAGCGTCTTCCATTCTTTCGATCGCAAATGCTTGGCCAGAAACACGATCTGACCGATGTGCTGGGCGTAGTGCGCGATCTGGCGGTTAACGGCCTGCAGCACGGTATGCGGCTCGCCTCGGATGGTGACGGTGCGCATCACATCTTCGGGTTTCAGCGGGTCGATCGCCCCAAAGACGCACGCCCAGCCTTCTTCCCACCACTGCATCACGTCGGCACGAGTGGTCGCGCCGGTGACTTCAAATTCGCGATCGCGAAAGCGGTCAGGCTTCTCGCCGTCGGTGGTCAGGAAGTCGGTGAAGCGCGAGCGCACGTTCCCGGCAAGATGTTTGACCAGAATTGCGATCGAATTCGCCTCCGGGTCGAGCGCCACAAAGAAGTCTTCATCGCGCAGCTGGGCCATCGCCCCCTCGCCCATGCGCTTGTGTCCGCGCAGTTGGCGGCGCGCTTCTTCGAGGTAGTGCTCGCTCACTTCAAATGCCAGCGTTCACCTCTATGCTTTGGGGGCTCAACCGGACGGAGATGTTCCCCAGCCGCCGCCTCCTGGCGATTCAATCCTGATCCGTTCCCCCTTGCGCAGACGCGCGCTGAACTTCCCGGGCATCTTCTCCACGGATCCGTCGCGGCGAATCACACTTGCGATTCCGGCGGCACCGTCGCTACCTCCCGCCAGTCCCCATGGACCGCGCGAGCGACGGTCGGCCAGCAGAGTGACCTCGCAATCGGTGAGCATTTCGATTTCACGAACGATGCCGTCGCCACCGCGGAACCTGCCGCCGCCTCCGCTGTCCCGCCGAAGTGAATAGCGCCGCACGCGCAGCGGATACGCATACTCCAATGCTTCAGCCGGCGTGTTCAGCGAATTCGTCATGTGGGTGTGCACGCCGGAAACGCCCGCCTTGCCCGGCCGCGCGCCCATGCCACCGGCGACGGTTTCATAGTAGGCGAACGGCTCGCCGGTGCGCGGGTCGTCTTTCCACAGATCGATGCCACCGATGGTCAGATTGTTCATCGTGCCCGAGGCCGCGGCGGGAATGCGCTCGGGCATTGCCTGCGCCAGCGCCCGCAGCAGCGCATCGACGATGCGCTGCGAAGTCTCAACGTTTCCTCCGGCAACGGCTGCAGGGGGCTGCGCATTGACGATCGTCCTCGCGGGTGCGATGACCTCGACCGGCCGCATCAGCCCCGCCGTGGCCGGAACGTCCTCCGCCATCAGGCAGCGAAAGACGTAGAAGCATGCCGAATACGTGATCGCCGCCACTGCGTTGATGCTCCCTTCAACCTGGGGATCGCTGCCGGTGAAGTCGACCGTGACCGTGTGGCGCGGGCACTCTTGCCCGCGTTTGGACGCGACAGCGTCCAACGGACTGCGAACACTCACCGCAACCGCAATCCTCACCGGCAGGTCGCTGATGCCATCTCCATCCAGAAAATCCTCCGCGGTGTATGTTCCCGGTGGCACACGTTGCAGGAAGGCCCGCATGAGTTCCTCGGAATAATCGTGCAACTCCGCGGCGGCCTGTTTTACGCGCGTCAGTCCATAACGCACGCACACTTCGCGCAATCGCTCGGCGCCGGTGTGGCAGGCGGCAATCTGCGCGCCCAGATCGCCTTCGCGCTCCTCGGGCGTACGAACATTGTTAAGCAGCATCGCGAGCACATCCCGGACCATCGCTCCAGAGCGCATCAGTTTCACCGGAGGAATGCGCACACCCTCCTGATAGATTTCGCGGCAAAGTCCCATCGAGCCGGGATAGGCTCCGCCCACATCGGCATGATGTGCCCGCGAAGCCACATAGAAATCGGGGCTCATGTGGCGCGGGCACTCCTGCCCGCGAAAGCCAGGGGAATGCTGTTGGTTCCTCCCGCCGGTTTTGCCGCCTGCAATCGCGCGCTTCACCACATACACCGGCGCGACCATCGTGATGTCCGGCAAATGTGTACCGCCGCGAAACGGATCGTTCAGCATCACGATATCCCCAGGCTCCATCGGTCCAGCCTCAATCGCCGCCTTCACCGACATGGGCATCGATCCCAGGTGCACCGGCATGTGGTCGCCCATGGCGATGACCTCGCCCGCGCTGTCGAACACCGCGCACGAGTAATCGCGCCGCTCCTTGATGTTTGGAGAGAATGCAGTGCGCCGCAGTGCCGCCCCCATCTCCTCGGCAATCGAGTGATAAAGGTTCTTGAAGATTTCCAGTTCAACCGGATCGCGCCGCATGAGGCGCAGTGTACTACCAGTCGTTGGCCGTTCGCCGTTGGCCATTGGCGAATCGCGGTGTTGCCGGCTCGGCGCTTGTGGCTTGGCGAACGACTGGCGACCGACGACGGCTTGAAGAAATCCGTGCGGAACTGCAAAATTCCATGATTATTCACTTGACACAAATGAGATACTGATGCTGCCGTGACAGGGGCATATCTTGTGCCTCTGTTGTGAGGCACACAAGATGTAGAAATTGACGATCTAGGGATAGATTTCCACAGGGCGTCCACGCTCTGTATCTGTTTCCTTATCGCTTTTCCGGGTAAGTTTGTGGTAGATAAAGGGAAACCAATGGGCGTGTAGCTCAGTGGAGCCTTCGGGACTGGAACTCAGAGCCGTCTTTCGCGAGGACACTCTGAGAACCTGAGAGCGATGGCTTGCTAAGCCAGAGGTCGTGGGTTCGATCCCCATCACGCCCACCAGTTTTTCGCCGATGCCTTCGAATCACATCGGCTCTTTGACTTGGAAGGTGCAACCCGTTGGGCGCGGAAGCTGCCTTATAAGCGGTCAGCCGTGTTACCGCACGGCGGAGTTCGATTCTCCCACCTTCCTCATCAAACTTTGAAAGACCTTCGCGCCAGACGATTGATCGTCGGCCAAAACGCCTGACTTTATTCCTTGGAACCTAGTTAGTCAATACCGACCGCAACCCATTGTGATCTTTGGTCTGCCAGCCCAACAGTTTCGGGCTTGCTCAGGTCGATGAGCCTTCCTACACTTCATACACCTCCAACACTTCCTAGTCAAGATGGAAGTATTGGAAGTATTCGAAGTGTAAGAAGTAGCGCCTTAATGCCCAAGAAACAGCCCGCAGACACAACAAGCCACACGCTGTTCCTGCCCAACGAACTAGACAGGAAAATAAAGAGCCTGACTAAATATGGGACCGCAGACGACTTCATCATTCAATGCATCGAAGAGGGGATCGTGCCACATTGGAGGGAGTGGATTGCTCGGGAATATGCTAAGGTGAACGAAGGTGCTACAGGTGAAAACGGACAAGGGACAGTTCGACGAAGTCCTCCGCCGGATGTTGCAAAACCCACCGAAGAAAACGTCCGAGATAAAGGCCGCAAAGAAGGACGGAGAAACAAAACCTAAGCCTTCTCGTAAGTGAGCTTTTCGAACGGCAACGGCTTTATGCCTGCTAGACGGCGCACGGTTTCAGCGAAAGCGCCATTGTCATGACGGCGATTGAAACGATACTCAAACTCTGCTAGATAGCGGTGCAGGTGTTTGCCTGACAGCTTGTGGAATTGCCCTATCACGCCGCGCTTGAATAGCGAGAATGCCGACTCGATCGAGTTGGTCGTAACATCTCCCCGCACGTACTCACCGATTATGTGATTCACGGTTTCGTGTTTGTCCGCCAACTTTGATCCGAGAGCAGTAGGGTACGCGGGATGCTGATCTGTCATTACTCGCTCAACATCGTCGCTCACTGTCGCGCTGATGAACTCGCGGAATGTTTTCAGCGTGGCTCGGTCCACGTGCTGCAAGCGGAGTTCTCCGCCGCGTTGGATCGCACCCATTACAACTTGCTTCTGCATCCGACCGTATGAAACTCCCTTGCCCTTCTGTTTTCCACCTACGTAGGTTTCATCAATCTCGACGATACCGCCGAGCTTCGGTATCGCTCCATCGGCCATTGCTTCGCGGATTCGGTGATTGAGATACCACGCCGTTTTGTATCCGCCGATCCCCAGGTCGCGCTGTAGCTGCGCCGCGCTCAATCCTTTTTTCGCATTCAGCATCAGCGCGATTGCTTGGAACCACACTATAAGCGGCAGATGCGTGTCGTGAAAGAGTGTGCCAGCCGTAGGGGAGAACTGCTCACGGCAGTCTGCATTGCGACAGATGTAAAACCAGTTGCGGCGATTCGCCTTGAGCTTCGGGCGATCATCCGAGCGCCGCTTTTTCGGATTCGGCGCGGGGCGCTCATACTTCTCGACGTTCTTATCGCCGCATGTAATGCAGCGTACAATGCCGTCCGGCCAGCGCATTTTCTCGATGTACTGAAGGCATTGTTCGTCGGTTCCAAACTTCTCGTGTGCTTCTCTAATGTTCATAGAAGCATGTTAACGTAAATCTAACTTTGTGTCAAGTGAATAATCGTGCAAAATTCTGTTGACACTTCTTTCATACTGCCGCAATATCTTGAGTCATGAGGCTATGCCCTACTACTGGTGGGGCTGGCCTTTCAAGTACGGGCCCAAACAATCGCCCCTTTGCAAGGGAAAATCGCTCACGGAGGAACCTTCATGGCAACGAAGAAGAAGGCAAAAAAGAAAAAGAAGCACTAACCGTCGGCGAGACGAAACCTCGCATACCGATTTCCACTGGCCTCTCAAGAGAAGCACCTCTTGAGGGGCTTTTCCATTGGCAATCACGACCGCAAAAAATCTGCAGACCCATTCCCGCGCGGGTGTGTCACAATAAGCGAACCGCCCGAGGTTTGATGGCGGAGACATGACTGCCAGAAAGAAGAATTCGGGCAAGCATAAGTCGGATGAGATCCTCATCCCCGACAAGCTGTATTTCCGCATTGGAGAAGTGGCGACCCTGTGCCACCTGCCCGCTTATGTGCTGCGTTTCTGGGAGTCCGAATTTTCCCAACTGAAGCCGGTGAAAAGCAGCACGGGGCAGCGCATGTACCGCAAGCGCGACGTCGAGAGCGTGCTGCACATCAAGCAACTGCTCTACGAGCAGGGATTCACCATCGCCGGGGCGCGGCAGCACTTACGAGCGGAAACGAAATCAGACAAGACACAGACCGCCATCCCGTTCCCATCTCATTCCTCGCCCGAGATCCAGCACATCCGCCAGGGACTGCGCGAGATTCTGAGCCTACTGTCGACACGCCGCACAGGATAGTCCGGGCGCGATGACGCGCTACGCCTCGAGCCAGTTGCTCCGCTCCAAGATCGTTGGCGGCTCGTACGTTTTTCCCCGCGCCAGCCGTCTCTCTTCCCGACGCGTCGTCCACAACAGAACCGGACCCAGCACCGCCGGCAGCATCCGCGCCATGACTCCGGATTCCTGCTTGAATTCCTGGCGCAAAGCACGAATCTGCTGGCTGACTTCGCCATCCACTTTCTTGAACTGCCGCTCCATCGCCCACAATGCCGAGCTATAGATGCCGCTCAGCCGCCCCATCTCTCGCGCAAACCGTCCCCGCACGCGCGCATCCGGCCAGTCTTTGTAACGTTTCCAGCCTGCCAGCAGAGTTCGCGAGATGCGATACAGGCTCGGACCATTCAATTCGTAGTCGCGCCAGAAGGCCCAATCCAGAAAGCGCTTCGAATCGTCCCTGGAAATCGCCGCGTGTGTGAAATTGAATTTGAACTGGCCGTGAACGTCAGCGTAATCGACGTCGCGCAGCAGGCGCCCCTCTTCCGCCATCTGTTGATACAGCGGAGTCCCGGGCACCGGAGTGTACAACATGAACTGGTGAAAGTCGGTGTTGTGCGAAACTGCATGCTCAATTTCAGTAACGATATTGTCGCGGGTGTGGTGTTCCAGTCCGATGATGGTCGATCCTTGCACACGAATTCCGTGTTCGCGCAGTTCGCGCGTGAGTTCCCGCGTGTCCGTGCCCTGCAGCTTGCTGTAGCCGGCCCGTGGAGACTCCAGTCCCATCCACAGCCAGGACACTCCCAAATCCACCAGTTCCTGCATGGAGTATTTTCGAATCGCGTTGGCCGAAGCGAAGACAGACAACGACCAGCTCTTGCCCGCCTGCTGCATGCGTTCCAGGAGCCGCATCGCGCGCTCGCGGTGCAGCAGGAAATTTTCGTCCATGACAAAGAACGAGTGTACTTTGAGCTCATCCTCCATCCGGCTCATGACGTCAAACAGTTCGTCCCCGGTCTCAAAGAAGTTGACGAACTTTCCTTTCCCGCCGAAAAATGCCGAGGTCGTGCAGAAATTGCATCCCATGGGGCAGCCGACCGAAGGGATAATCGTAGCCGCCGTCGCGCCTTTGCGTTCCGGCAGACGAATGCCCATGATGCGCGTTCGCATTCCGGAGACAATCGCGGGATGGCGGATGGGCGCCGTTTCATCTTCGCCCAGGTAACGCCGCATCCACGCGACGCCTTCGCCGCGCACAATATAATCGGCATCGATCATGCTTTCGATTCCCGGAATTGCTGCCACATGACCACCCACGACAATCTCCGATTGCGGCGAGAGTACGCGCGTCATGCGGCACATCTCGCGCACCTTGGCCACGTTCACGATGATCGACGAAATGCCGACGATGTCATACCGATTGGTCTTCACCTCCCGCGCAAAGTCCTCGCGCGTGGGGAAGTCGAGCACGGCGCAGGGCGCGGAAATGTTCGCCTGGATCATCATGATGCCCCAGGAGCGGTGAAACATGCGCAGCGAGAAGCTGCCCTGCGCGCGCGTCACCTGATTGTGATAAAGCTCCATCGGATTGATGGAGCGGCTGCCGAATTCGTCGTCCTGGGCGTAAGGCCCGAAGACCGAAGTCAGCAGAACGCGAGCCTGTGTTCCCTTGGGATGTCTGTCGGATTTCCGGGATTGAGTACTAAGATCGCGAGTGTCAGAGGTGCCGGCAACGATTTCCACTTTTGCTAGCCATCCGTCTCTCCCCACTCGCCGTTAAAGCAATCGTAACTGCGCAGAGCCTCGCTCGGTGGGCCGCCAAGAAGAAAACACAAAAACATTACAAATGTGAGTTCTCACAGCCCGAAACAGGCCGGGAGACCATGTCGCGAGCAAGGCAGCAGGCAAACCGCACGCCGGGTGCTTACACAGCGGTTGAACCCGGCTCATTTCTGGCCTAGAATCTCCCTCACTTGCTATGCCGTCGGAGCCAATGCAGATCGAGCGGCTGGATCATGGGGTGCTGAGCTTCCGCGGGCCCCTCACCATGGAGAACGTGCCGCCGTTTCTGAACGCAGTTCGGCGCGAAGGCGCTCCCACCATGATTCTGGATTTTTCCGGCGTCCCTTATCTTGATTCGTCAGGCCTGGGGTCGCTGGTCAGCGCTTACACGTCCTGCGCCAAAGCGGGCCGCCGTATCGCCATCACGGGGTTGAACCAGCGAGTGCAGAAGGTTTTCGAAATCACCAAGGTCGAGAACATCTTCCTGATATTTCCCACGCTCTCCGATGCGCTGGAAGCCTTCACCAACTCTGGAACAGCGTAAGCGTTCGCAGGCCATTGCGAGAGCCAATCACAACGAAGGAGTGAAGCTGCTGTTCAAATCGGAAGCGTCGCCAGAAACTTCTCCGCGATTTTCGCGGCGGAGCGGGCTCCGTCTTCGGCCTGCTGCGAAAGGCCTGGCCCGTCGTTGAAGTCGGCCGCGGGTACCCGGCACAGGAAAGTCTCACCTTTGAAACCGTACAGATGACGCGCTACCGCAACGACCTGGGCCGGAGTCATGGCATGCGTCAGCGGAGTGACGCGCAAGCCGTCAGGCGCCACCGCTTCGATGAGGGGCTCGATGCACAACGGATCGGCGTCCAGGAAGATCACGCTGCGGGCGGTTGCGATCTCCTCCCCCAACTCCGGCGTAAGCTGAACCACGCTGCGCAGCGAAACCCCGGCGCGAGTGCGGATCAGCTCGAGGGCGCGATGAGCGACTCCGTCGTCGCCGCGCAGCGCATTGCCGATTGCGATGCACAGCACCACGAAATCAGCTCCTCTCCATCCGCTGCAGCAACTCGCCGGCGGAGTTGCGCAGTTCGATGATCAGGGGCATCTGCCCCACGGCGTGCGTGGAGCAGGAAAGGCAGGGATCGAAACATCGGAGCGCCGCTTCCACGCGGTTCAGCATCCCCTCCTGCAAAGCCCCGGCGCGAACAAAGCGGCGGGCGGTTTGCTCTACCGCCTGATTCATGGCCAGATTGTTCTGCGAAGTGGCGATCAGAAGATTCACTTTGCGGATGAGGCCGTCGTCATCCACCTCATAGTCATGGAAAAGAGTGCCGCGGGGAGCCTCACAGGAGCCGATTCCGTGGTTCCGGTTTTGTCCCGCCTTGGCGCGCACATGCTCCCGTAGCAGATCGGGATCGTCCGCCAGTTCTTCAATGCGCTCGACGGCATGGAGCATTTCGATGAGACGCGCCAGGTGATAGTGAAAGGACTGGCAAACTGCTCCCTGGCCGCGTTGCTTGAATTCGCGCAATTCGCGGTCGGCGCCGCTCGTGCCCGTCGATCGAGCCACGTTGAGGCGGGCCAGCGGTCCCACTCGATAGCTGCCCCCGGGATAGCCCAGCGGTTTGTAGAATGGAAACTTCATAAAGGACCACTCTTCGCTGGCTTCCGCCAGGTAGGAAGCGTAGCGCAGAGGGTCCAGGCCTTCGGCCACCGTGTTTCCTTCCGCATCCACGATGCGAATCTGGCCGTCGTAATACTCGAGAACGCCCTCGGGAGTTACTGTGCCCATGAACAAGGTGGGAAAGTTGCCCATATGCTCGATTTCGGGAGCCAGCGAGTCGAGGCCTGTTTCAGCCGTTGCAACGCTAGTTCGATGGATTGCCGTGCTTCCGGGATCCAGCCCCGAATTTCATCGCGCTCTGCCGTCCCCACCGCGTGCAGCACTCCGCCGGGCACACTCCAGGCGGGATGAATGCGCTTGCCGCCCACCAGTTCGATGATGCGCTGGCCGAATTGCCGCAGGCGAATCCCGCGCCGCGCGAACTCGGGGTCCTGCTCGATCAGGCCGAAGATGCTGCGCTTTTCCGGCGCCGAATCCAGGCCCAGCAGAAAGTCGGGCGCCGAAAGGTGAAAGAAACTCAAGGCGTGCGACTGCAGCAACTGGGCATAGTTCACCAGCCGGCGTTGCTTGGCCGCGGCGCGCGGGATCTCGACGCCCAGCAGCATATCTCCCGCTTTCGAACTGGCCAGCACATGGCTGACCGGGCAGATGCCGCACACCCGGCTCATCAGGCCAGGCATTTCGTAGAACGGGCGGCCCTCGCACAGCTTCTCGAAGCCGCGGAATTCCGTGACATGAAACTGCGCCGAACTTACTGCTCCCGCGTCGTCAATGTAAATCGAGATCTTGGCGTGGCCCTCGACCCGGGTGACAGGATGGATGAGAATGCGTTCGGTCATCTAGCCAAACCTCCCAGCCTGCGCCGGCGTGCGCCCGTCGAGCAGGGCCATCAGGAATTCGTGAATGGTATCCGCTGAGGGCGGACAGCCCGGAATGAAGTACTCCACCTGCACCACTTCGTGCACCGGCCGGACCCGGTCCAGTAGCCGCGGCACCGCGCCGTTGCCCGACGGGATGCCGGTCACCACGGCCGCAGTCTGCCGATAGGCCCGGTCGAGGACGTCCTCGACCGAAAACATGTTGCGCAGCGCCGTCACGTTGCCGGTGAGCGCGCAGTCCCCCAGCGAGACCAGAATCCGGCTTTGCCGCCGCACCCGCTGAATCTGCTCCAGGTGGTCTTCGTTGGCCACCGCTCCTTCCACCAGGGTAATGTCGACCTCCGGAAAATCCTTGTAGTCGGTGAGCGGGCAGGCGCAAAACTCCACCCGGGCGGCCAGATCGATCAGGCGCTCATCCAGATCGAGGAATGACATGTGGCAGCCGGAACAGCCGCCCAGCCAGATCGTGGCGAGACGAGGTTTCTGGGTCATCCGATCCACTGTTTCTTTTCCCGGGCGGTCACGATGTACTTGAGGAAGCCCCGGTCTCTGCGCATCTCCGCAATCGTCTTCCCTTTGTCGAACAGCGCCCCCGTGGGACAAACCTGAACGCATTTGCCGCAGCTGGTGCAGGTTTCCGAGGCTCCCCAGGGCTCGCCCAGGTCCGAGATGATGAGGGTGCCGGCACCGCGACCGCAGACGTCCCAGGTGTGGGCTCCCTCAATCTCGTCGCAGACCCGCACGCAGCGGGTGCACAGCACACAGCGATTGTGGTCAATGGCGAAACGCTCGTGGCTGGTATCGACGGGCAAAGACGGGAACCGGTATCGGAAACGCACATGATTGATGCCCAGCGCCACGGCCAGATCCTGCAGTTCGCAGGCGCCGTCCGCCACACAGACCGCGCACACGTGATTGCGCTCGGCAAACAGCAACTCGACAATCAGTTTGCGATGGGACTGAAGCCGTGGCGTGTCGGTCCGCACCACCATGCCTTCCTCGATCGGGGTCAGACATGAGGCTTGCAGGTTCTTCTGGCCTTCCACTTCCACCATGCAGAGCCGGCAGGCGCCGACCTCGCTTAGCCCGCCAACGTGGCACAGTCTCGGAATGCGAATCCCGTGTTCCCAGGCCACCGTGAAAATGGCGTCATCCGCCATGCCCGTCACCGCCTTGCCATCGATCTGGAGGGTTTTTACGCTCATGCGGTGGCCTCCCGGCTCACAGCCGGCATGCGGCAGTGCCCGGCCGGGCAATGCTTATCGCGAATGTGCGCCTCATACTCCTCGGGAAAATACTTCAGCGTGCTCATCACCGGATTCGGCGCAGTCTGCCCCAGTCCGCAGAGGCTGGTTTCCCGCAGCAGGGCAGCCAGGGCTTTCAGGGTATCGAGATCCTCCTCCGAAGCCGCGCCCGTGGTCATCCGTTGCAGGATGTCGTGCATCTGCACGGTTCCCGCCCGGCATGGAATGCACTTGCCGCAGGATTCATCCATGCAGAACTCCATGAAGAAGCGCGCGACATCCACCATGCAGGAACTGTCATCCATGACGATCAGGCCGCCCGAACCCATGATGGAGCCGATCTGGGCCAGCGATTCATAGTCCACCGGCAGGTCGAGAAACTGCTCGGGAATGCAGCCCCCCGACGGTCCGCCGGTTTGCGCCGCCTTGAATTTTCGCTGGGGAATGCCGCCGCCGATATCGAACAGGATTTCCCGCAGGGTTGCACCCATGGGGACTTCGATCAAGCCGGTGTTAGCGATCTTGCCGGCCAGCGCAAACACCTTCGTGCCCTTGCTGCGGGCGGTTCCAATGCCCGCGAACCAGTCGCCTCCCCGTTCGATGATGGGTGGAATGTTGGCAAAGGTTTCGACATTGTTGATCAGAGTCGGCGCGCCCCACAGCCCCGAAGCCGGGGGATAAGGCGGACGCTGGCGGGGCTGCCCGCGCTTGCCTTCAATCGAGGCGATCAGTGCGGTTTCTTCGCCGCACACGAACGCCCCGGCGCCGATGCGCAGGTCAATGCGGAACTGAAATCCCTGTTCCAGGATTCGGGCGCCCAGCAGATGCTCGCGCTCGGCCTGCTTGATGGCGGTTTGCAGCCGCTGAATGGCCAGCCCATATTCGCCGCGGACATAGATGTATCCCAGTTGCGCCCCGACGGCATAACCGGCAATGGCCATGCCCTCCAGCACACGGTGCGGGTCTCCTTCGAGGACGCTACGGTCCATGAACGCGCCGGGATCGCCTTCATCGGCATTGCAGACTACGTACTTGGTGGGCAGCACCTGCTTGGCTACCAGCTCCCATTTCAGACCGGTCGGGTAGCCCGCACCCCCGCGTCCGCGCAATCCGCTTTTCTTGACTTCTTCCACCACCGCGCGCGGAGTCATCTCCTCCAGCGCTTTAGCCAGCGACTGATACCCTCCCGCGGCGATGTAGTCGGCAAGTTTTTCAGGATCGACCCGGCCGCTGTTGGCCAGCACGATCTTCAGTTGCCGCGAGAAGAACGGGGCGTTCAGATCGATGGAGCGCCCAGCCAGGCTCTGCCGATCCTTCGCATCTCCGCTGACCAGGGCGTGCGCGTCGGCCGCGGTGGCGTTGCCGTAGAGCTGCCGGTCGGCCGAGCTCAGCACCAGCGGCCCGCGACCGCACATTCCCATGCAACCGGTGCCGCAGGCCTCGACCCGCCCGCCGCTGCCCTGGGATTCGATCTCGGCTTCGAGGGCGCGGCGTACGCCGTCGGCTCCACAAGAGACGCATCCGGCCGCGGTGCAGCACAGGATCCGGTTCTGCAAGCCCTTTTGCCGCGCCACTTCCTCGGCCTGTTTTTCCGATAACTCTTCTGCCGTCATTGCGCGCCTATCTTGCTCAATTCCGTCTCCAGCGCCTGCGGGGTCACCCGCGCCAGAACTCCGCCGTCGCAGATGACCGCCGGAGCCAGCCCGCAAGATCCGATACAGCGCGCTGTCTCGACGCTGACCTTACCGTCGGGAGTGGTCTGTCCGGCCTTGGCACAGTGTCGCTCCAGATTTTCGATCAGGCTGAGCCCGCCGGCCACATAGCAGGCGGTTCCAATGCACACGACGAACGTGTGCTCACCCTTGGGTTTGAGTGAAAAGAAATGATAGAAAGTGGCCACTCCGAGCACGCGGCTGGGAGGCAGCCGGAGTTTATGTGCGATGGTCTTCAGCAACGGACGCGAAAGAAACCCAAACAGCTCCTGCGCCGTGTGCAGCACCTCGATGAGCGCGTCGCCGGAATACTGGTGGCGCGACATGGCACGTTCCAGAAGCTTCTCGCGATTGTCTTTCACGCCTGGAACTGCCGAACTGGCGGGCATCTGACAGTCTCCTCGGCCAACCTCTCACCAGGCAGCCTTGGCCCTTATCGCCGAGCGGCTTCGCCGGCCGGGCGCAAGCTCGCGGCTTTCGCACTCACGTCCACAACACTTTTCTGGGCATGTGAGCCAGCGTAGCACTTGCGGCGAGAGCATTGGCGTGCCGCCAGCGGAGAAAAGACACAAAAGAGGACGTACTGGACCACAATGGGAATGCTCTCACGCCGCCCGCGAGCTCGCCGAGGTGCGGGAGGTGTTACCCAACGCCGGTTCGGCGTCATAATCCTGAATAGGATTGTGGGGAAGGCCGACTATCTCGCGCTTGAGCTCTCCTGACCTTGCGCGATCTCGTTCGCAATTCGACGCACGACTTCCTCGACTGCGCGCATCACTTCGGGAGAGACTTCGGTCCCGACCTCAAATCGCTTTCCTTCGATCCCGTACACGCGCAGATGGGCGGGAAGGCGATCTAGGGTACGAGCCAGCGCGATGGCTTCAGCCACGCCCATCCCATGGGTCGACGAACTCGACCGGCCGCGGGCCATCGGGAGCCGCGCGTTCCACACATGAACCGTGCCGGCAGCAGCCCCGGTTGCGACGGCATCGATGAGAATGACCTCGTCTGCGCCGCTCCACGCCTCCATCAGTTCCGAGGCCTCACCGAGGCAAGTCTTTGCCTCGATTCCGAGCGTGCCCAGTCGCTCCGCCGCCAGGACACCGGCGCCGTCATCGCCTCGCTGGCGATTTCCGCAGCCAATGATCAAGCAGCCAACGCTCAGCATGTCAGGGAGTTCCGTCGTCGCAAACTGGTGGGTCCGCGCCCCTGCGATGTTACTCCCGGTCGATTTCGACTTTCAGGAAATGAGTGGCGCAGGAGATGCACGGGTCATAGCAGCGCACCGCCTGCTCGCATTTCCAGGTCGCCTCTTCCAATGGCCAGGCAGCCAGCTGCGGTGCGTATTCGCGCAGATCGTCTTCGATGCGGCGCTGGTTTTGGGATGTGGGAGGAATAATCTTAGCGGTGACGATGAGTCCTTTTTCGTCGACCGCGTAGCGGTGGTAAAGGATGCCGCGGGGCGCCTCCGTGATCGCCTGACCGACGCCCGCCCGGTCCGGAACCGTAACCCGCGGGGCAGCCGGAGGTTCGTACGTCGCAATCACGCGCAGGGCCTCGGCAAAGGCGAACACCAGTTCCACCGCCCGCACCGTGATGCTGCGGAACAAATTCTTCACCGGCGGCTTCAGGCCCGCTTCCATCGCCGCCTTCTGCGCCACCTCGGGCAGCTTGTCGAAATTCAAATTGAACCGCGCCAGCGGGCCAACCAGGTACGAGCCCCGCCCGCGGATCACGGAATGCAGCGCGTTCGAGTGCTTTACCTGCAATTCGACGAAGCGGTCCTCGTATTCCGCAGCGTCGATGTCGAGGCCGCGGTTGGAGACCAACCGCCCCTCGTTGAACGGGTATTCGTCGGGATGGCGCAACGCCACGAACTCGTAGTCTTGCTCGAAGTCGGGGAATTGCAGGGTTGAGGTCCAACGCACGGTCTCAAGCGATGCTTCCAGCCCCCACTGCAGATCATCGACCAGGGCGTGCAACTGGTGCTTGGTCGGAACCTTGTGGAAGCCGCCCACGGCCGCCGAGATGGGATGAATCTCGCGCCCGCCCAGCAAATGAACGATGGAGTTCCCGATCTTCTTCAGGCGAAGCGCTTTCTCGACCACGGCGCGGTGATCCTTGGCCATCTCGATCACATCCTGATAGCCGAGGAAATCCGGCGCATGCAGCATGTAGACGTGCAGCGCGTGGCTCTCGATCCACTCGCCGCAATAGAAGAGGCGGCGCAGCAGGCGGACTGCGGGATCGATCCTGATGCCGAGCGCTCGCTCGATGGCGTGCACCGCGCTCATCTGGTAGGCGATGGGGCAGATGCCGCAAATGCGGGCTGTGATGTCGGGCGCCTCCGAAAGATGACGGCCGCGCAAGAACGCCTCGAATAACCGCGGCGGCTCGTAGATCTTCAGTTTTACGTCGGTCACGCGCTCGCCCTTCATCTTGATGTAGAGCGCGCCTTCGCCCTCCACCCGGGCCAGCGTGTCGACTTTGATGGTCCTGCCGCCGCTTGCGGTCATGTCCGCTCACACTCCTCGCTGGCCTTGCGGAACGGCCACGCCCAGGCGTTGAAGCTGCGGAACGCGCGCGAAACCTGCGCGTCGTTCTGCCCCAGGATGCGGAACTGGCTGGTCAACGAAGCCGTGTTCGGTGTCTCCATGGGCCCATAGCAGCCATAGCAGCCGCGGTCATAGCTCGGGCACAACGCCCCGCAGCCCGCCTGCGTGACCGGGCCGAGGCAGGGAACGCCGCGCGCCACCGCGATGCACACGTTTTCTTTCCGTTTGCACTCGATGCACACGCTGTACGTGGGAACGTTCGGTTTGCGTCCGGCCAGCGTGGCCGTGATCAGCTCGATCAATTGATATTTGTTGATAGGGCAGCCGCGCAGCTCGAAATCCACCGGCACGTGCTCAGCGATGGGGGTGGAAAGCTTCAGCGTGCTGATGAACTGCGGCGAGGCGTACACCACGCGGATGTATTCGTCGATATCCTTCCAGTTGCGCAGCGCCTGGACTCCGCCGGCCGTGGCGCAGGCTCCGATGGTGATCAGCGTCTTGCACTTGCGGCGCACTTCCTGAATCCGCTCGGCGTCGTGGTGCGTCGTGATCGATCCCTCGACTAACCCGATGTCGTAGGGCCCCTTCAGCATGGTGCGCGTCGCTTCCGGAAAATAGGCGATCTCGACCGCGCCGACCACGCTGAGCAGTTCATCCTCGGCATCGAGCAAGCTGAGCTGGCAGCCGTCGCAGGAAGCGAACTTGAACACGCCGATCCTCGGCCGTGGCTTCGGCTGTGGCTTCGACCCGGGGCTAGACGCGGATTTGGACTCAGAGCTCATACTTCTCCAGTAGCGGCTTCATTTGCGTATAGGTGAAGACCGGCCCGTCTTTGCAGATGAAGTGCGGCCCGTACTGGCAGTGTCCGCAGAAGCCCACGGCGCACTTCATGTTGCGTTCCATCGACAGGTAAATATCGTCGCGGCTCAGTCCGTGCGTCTCCAGTTCGCGGGCCACGAAACGCATCATGATCTCCGGCCCACAAGCCATCGCCACTGAGTTGGATGGCTTCAACCGCGCGTACTTGAACAGCGTGGTGACCACGCCCACGTGCCCGCGCCAGCTCATCCCGCCATAATCCACCGTCACCAGTGCCTGGGTGTCGCGGTGTCGAGCCCAGGCCGCCATTTCTTTGCGATAGAGCAGGTCGCGCGGACTGCGTGCCCCATAGAGAATCACCAGCCGGCCGTAGTCCTTGCGGTGGTGCAGAACTTCGTAGATCACCGGCCGCAATGGCGCCAGTCCGATTCCTCCTGCCACGAGGATCACATCCCTTCCGCGAGCGGCTTCCACCGGCCAGCCCTTGCCGAACGGACCCCGCACTCCGACGCCAGATCCCACGCTCTGGTTCACAAGAGCATTCGTCGCCTGACCTACCGAGCGCACCGTGTACACCAACTGGTCGTGCTGGCCGGGATCGCCGCTGATCGAGATGGGCAACTCCCCCACCCCAAACACCCACAGCATGCTGAACTGTCCCGGCTGGAAGGAGTTCCCGTTTGCTCCGGCTTCCGGCGCGAGCTTCAGGGTAAACGTGTCCGAGGTCTCCTTGGACACATCGCGCACCAGGTAGGGTTGCGGGATCATCACGTCGGTCGCAACTGCGGTTGCCATAAACTTCACCGTGCGGCGTAGACGTCGAGTACCTGCAGGCGGGTAGCCTCCAGGCGCCGCTCCATGATCTGGGCAAAGCGCTTCAGAACCTCGTAGCCCAGGTCATGGTTCTGCTCGCACTTGGTGCGCAGACATTTCCCATCCAGCGCGATAGCGCGCGTGTCCAGCACCGCATGCGCGTTGAACTTCCACTGGTAGGGAGGCAGCAGCCACGACCAGCCCAGGATGTCACCCTCCGACAGGGTCTCGATCACGATCGGTTTGTGCTGGGGCGCGGCGATCTCCAGCGCCACCCTCCCGCTGCGGATCAGGTAGAACTCGTTCGCCTCTTCGCCTTCTTTGAAAATGTAAGCCCCGGGCTGGAAGCGTATGTTGGCGCCGCAGCCCACCAGCAGCCCCGTGTAGTAAGACTCGAGCCCGGCAAAGAACGGGTGTTCCCCGATGATTCGCTCAAGAGTCTCCATGAGTGCCTCCTTGCCGCAGGGCGCGGACCTCTTCGGTAATGTCAATGCCGACTGGACACCAGGTGATGCAGCGCCCGCAACCTACGCATCCCGAACTGCCGAACTGATCGATCCATGAGGCCAGCTTGTGCGTCATCCACTGGCGGTAGCGGGCTTTGCTGGAGGTACGGACGCTGCCCCCATGGATATAAGAAAAGCTCTCGGTGAAGCAGGAATCCCAACGCCGCCAGCGTTCCGCATGGTCGCCCGTCACATCGCTCGTATCTTCCACGTTGGTGCAGAAGCAGGTCGGACACACCATGGTGCAGTTGGCGCAGGTCAGGCAGCGGGCCGCGACGTTGTCCCAGCGAGGATGCTCAAAGCTCTGGTAGAGCAGTTCCTTGATGTCGTGAGTGTCGATAGCGCGCGACTGGTTCGCGGCTGCTTTCACTCCTTCGTCAGCTTCGTGGAGGTCAGCATCCTTGGCGGGCGACGTCTTGAGTTCGGCAAGCACTTCCGCGCCACGCTCGCTGCCCGCCCTCACAAGGAAGCGATGCCCGGCGGGTCCGAGCAATTCGGTGAGCACCAGATCCGCTGCGGTTTCTTCGGAAACCGCAGGCCCGGTTCCCATTGAGGCGCAAAAGCAAGTAGCCGCTGACTGCGTGCATTGCACTGCGATCAGGAACGCACCCGAGCGCCGAGCTCCATAAATGGGATCGCGATGCTGATCTTCCATCAGCACCCGGTCCTGCACTGCGATAGCCGCCAGTTCGCAGGCCCGCACTCCCAGAAACGCTTGCGGCGCCCTGGGCTTGGCTTCATTGTTCAGAATGCGAAAGGTTCCGCCTTGCCGTTCGGCGGACCAGAGACGTACTTCGGCGGGGTGCAGATACTTCTTCCAACTCTGGGGCCCGACGACGTAACCAAACAACGCGGCATCGTCGCGTCGTTTCAGACGATAGTGGCCGGGGGCCTGTTCGTCGGTCCAGCCTGCGGGCAAGTCCTGCACCGACTCAATCTGGTCGTAGACGATCGCGCCGTCGCGCACGGTCGGTCCAACGACCTCGTAGCCCTTCCGCACCAGCGCATCGATCAGCTTGGCCAGTTCGCTGGCCGCCAGAATGGCCTGCACTTGCTGCGGCACTGCCTCACTCCAATCGGATTCCCGGGTTGCCAGCATGTTCTCAGCGGTCACAAGACCTCCCTGCCCGTCGAAACCAACCAGGAGATCGCTGCTCGGTCCGCTCTTACGTTTTCGACATGATCGGAGGGCTCAAAACCAGCGTAGCACAGCACGGAGGGGGGCGTTGTCCTGCCGCAATCGGAGAGACGTACAAAAAGGACGTACCAAACCACAAATGGAATGCTTTCACGCCGCCGGAACCCCGACCGTGACCCGCATCACGAGCGCTTGTGATTGCGCAGGCAAGGGCCCGCGGCGGTTACGCGGCCCGTCCGGGGGTCGGTTTCTTCCCGTTCCCGGCATTGACCGCGTCGAGACGAATGCGATTGACCCGCGCCGTCTCTTCCAGCAGTTCACTCGTGAACTTGCTGCCTTCGCCCGCCATCACCGAACCGGCGGCCAGGGCAAAGCGCAGTGCGTCCGCCTGATCGTCGAAATACAAGATGACCTGTCCCGACATAACACTTCTCCTCGCAGGGCCTGACGTCCCCTATGATCTGCTTTCGACGAAGGCGCGGCCAAATCTGAGCGCACCGCGTGCGCCGCTCTAGCCCGATTCTCGAAGAGTGTCCGTGCCCCTCAAAGTGCTTTTCTTGGTTCGGCGTGGATCAGAAGGGCAGGCTCATAAGGGCAGGATCGTCAGGGCAGGATTGTCGACCGCATGCCCTTGGCTTGGTTATCATGTCCCGGTTTGCATATCATGACCGCCTATCATGACGGCCGCGGGTCAGCGCAACCCGCTTGGAGGCGGCCCAGGAAAACTCACTATGCCGGTACTGATTTCCATGCTCCGCGGAATCAACAATGTCGGCTCCAACCGCGTCAAGATGGACGCTCTGCGGGACCTTTACGTATCTCTCGGGTTTCAGGATCCGCGCACTTGCGTGCAGAGCGGCAACGTCATCTTCCGCACAAAAGCGAGGAGTCACACCGCGATTGCGACGAGAATTCAGGATGGGATCGGGCGCGCTTTTGGATTCCGGCCGGCAGTGCTGCTCCGCACCGCGGATGAGCTGAGAAAAACCGTTGCCGCCAACCCATTCGCCCGGCGCCGCAATGTGGAGCCAAGCAAGTTCCTGGTCACGTTCCTCGCGGGCAAGCCCGCTCCCGGTGCATCAGATTCGCTGACCGCCTTCAAGGACTATCCGGAAGAAATTCATCTCAAGGGACGCGAGCTCTACATCTACTTCCCGGATGGCGTTGGTCAGTCCAAGCTTCCCTGGTCATCGGTCGAGAAGTTGCTAGGGGTTGCGGGCACGGCTCGCAATTGGAATAGCGTCACCAAAATACTTGCGATCGCGGAGAACCTGGAAGCCGGCAAATAACGAGGTTGGATTGGGATGCTCAGAAGTGAGCGCCCGGTGATTCTCCGTTGCCGAGTCGATCTGGACGGGCAGCGTAAACCACCGGGCGCGATTTTTTTTTCGGCTAGATGCGGCCGGCACGCTCCAGCGGCGGCGCAGCCATTCCATGCGCGATCCAGTCTTCCTCTTCGGCAAGCAACGGGAGGACAAGGTGGAGCGCTTCGATCTGTTGCCGCACGCGCTCAATGTCCATCTCTTTCTGCCGCAGAATCTGGGACGGATCTTTAATGTTTGGCCTCACCTTTCTCGTTGGAGCGCGCCAGCGCCCACTCAGTTTCGCTGGCGTTGCTTCGCTCGCCTTGATTCGCTAGTCGCCAGTCCCGCAGGTGCAAACTCCCTGGCCGCTGCCAAGCTGCTGCAAGGCGCCGCATTGACCAGCCAGTTCCTGCTGCTCAGCGCCCACCAGCGGGGCAAAGCTGAACTTCTCCTCGCTGATCTGGAAGGTGCCGCTGTTCAGCAACTGCACGTTGCTGCTCCAACCCAATACCACCCCTCTGGGTGCGAGCGATGACGGATTGCACGTCGGGTTCGCCGCCGGATCGGAAGGCACCATCTGGATGACTCCGCGAGCGGGCGGCGTTCCCGTCAATGGATCAGAGTTGAAGTCGGAAACCAGCGACAGTGTGCGCAGGCCATTGGGCGATACCACGCAGCCGCAGCATTCGCTCAATTCCTGGTTCTGATCGTAGACGTAGAACATGGCGCACAGATCTGCGCCCGTAAGGCCAGGATTGGTCACGCGAATGGTACCGTCCGACCCTGCGGCCTGGGCGGCGGCCAGATCAAAGTAGTTCACGGCAAGCTCGGGGACCACTTGTACCGCGGCCGAATTGCTCACGCCCCCTGCGCTGGCGGTTAGCTTCGTCGAACCCACCTGTACCGCCCCGGCCATTCCACCACTGGTCAGGCTGAGGATATTCGAGGGAACTGAACTCCAGACCACGTCGCCCGATACGTCCTGAGTGGCGCCGTTCTTGAGGTGGGCAATGGCCAGGAATTGCTGGCTGCCGCCCACGCCCATAGTCGCCGTATTGGGGACGACCTCCAGGGAAGCGATAGCCGCAGAAAGCACGGTTACCTCAGCCCCTCCGATAACCGTCCCTGACGCTGCACTAATCCCCGTCGTGCCCATCGAGTTGCCGGTTGTGTTTCCGTGCGTTCCGACGCTGGCGATGGTCGCCTGGTACGAGGCCCACTGCGCCGACGGCGTAATGTCTTTGGTAGATCCGTCACTGAACGTCCCCGTCGCCGTCAATTGCTCCGAAGCTCCTGCTGCCACGGCTGACCAACCCGGAGTCACCGCGATCGACACCAACACGGGCGGCGCCACCGTAACCGAGGCGTTCCCCGTAATCCCCTGATACTGCGCCGTAATGTGCGCCGGTCCGACTGCCATCCCTTTCAGAGCGCCGGTGTCATTGATGGTGGCCGTGCTCGCCGGATTCGTTTGCCACAAGGCCAACTGCGTCAGATCGGATTTGAATCCATCCGAATACAGGCCGGTCGCGGTCAACTGTTCGTCCGTGCCTTTGGGTAGGGAAGACGGATTGGGTGTGACGGTGATGAATATCAGGTTGGGCACGCTCACCAGAGCCTGACCGACTTTGCCCTGATACGCGGCGGAAACCTGTACGTTCCCCACTGAGATTCCAGAAACCATTCCGGTGGCGTTGACTGTAGCAAAAGCAGCGGGAATCGTACTCCAGGTTGCCAGCGCAGTGATGTTCGCCGCGGACCCGTCAGTGTAACTTCCGGTGGCGGTCAGTTGCTCGGTGCTGGCCACGGGTACATCCGACTGATTGGGAGTGACTGCGATCGAAACCAGCGCCGGCGGCATCACCGTTACCGAGGCCTGTCCGGTCACTCCTTGAGATTGCGCGGAAACTTGCGCGGTCCCGACCGCCATTCCCTTCAGCATCCCTGCCCCATTCAGGGCGACGGAGGTCGCGGGGGTGGCAGTCCAGGTCACCGTGCCGGTCAGATCCATCGTGGACCCGTCGGTAAACGTCCCCATAGCTGACAGTTGCTCAGACACGCCGACCGGCACCGAAGACTGGTTAGGACTTACCGCAATGGAAGATAGAGCTGCAGCGGTCACAGTGATCGACGCGTTTCCAGTCATGCCCTGATATTTCGCCGAAATCTGCCCAGTTCCCACAGCCATCGCTGTCGCCTGACCTCCGGTCGTGACCGACACTGAGGCGGCCGGGTTCGCGCTCCAGGCGGCTGTACTCGTAATGTCCTGCTGGCTGCCATCGCTGAAAAGCGCCATGGCCGACATCTGGTGGTTGGTCCCCTTCGCCAGCGTTAGCGTTTGCGGGCTGACGCTCACTTGGGTCAGGGTTTTGGGCTTCGGGGGAACAGGACTATTGTTGGCCTGCGACCCGCCGCCGCCACAACCGCTCAGCAGAAGGCACAATGACACGAAGGAAAGCGCGAGAAACGTACGGATCGAATGGGCGAACATTTCACACTCCCGGGGTATTTGGAAGGGGAAGGGGCTGGGGCTGTACTAGCCTCTTAGGACTATATCCTTTCGGCTAACCGGCGCAATCCCCAGCTATGTCTAACCCAAAAGGAGTAGATAATTGGTCTAACCTCATCTGACTAGTTCAGTAATCGAGAAAGACTAATTCCGAAGTTTAGAGTGGTCGATTCTTGGGTCTGAAAATAGCGGGGAGGGTGAGGAACCGGACTTATCCGATGAAGCTGAGGCCGCTGAGGTAACTGACGCTTTTGTGCCCCCGCTTCGCGCTCCAGCGAACCTGCATGAGGGTCGGAATCGAGATCGGCAGATCGGGCACATTGATGTCACACTTCACAAACGAGGCTGCTGGCAAGGGAAGCGTGCTGAGTATGCAGGCGCCGCCCCGGCTCACATTCTGAATGCGGCCGTCAAATTCTTTGGAGGGAATCAGGGGAGTCTGTACTGGAGGCAAACTTTTCGCGCGTACTTCCAACACCTGGGGGAAGCGTTGATGCTGCCGCCGCTCGTGTTCGCTCGCGTGTTTCACGTACAGGAATCATTCCGCGAACGCGCCCCGCAGTAAAGTGCTCAATTGGATTAGTTCTGATCGGTTACTTTAACTATGGACTTTACGCCTGGCCCTTGGAGGAGACGATGCGGCCGACGATACCCGAGCGTGTGGAGACCCCCATTTTCACCATGACCAGGCGAAGGAAGGCCTTCACCGTGTTGGGACTGATGCCCATGCGGTTGGCGATTTCCTTACTCGTCAGACCCTGCAGCAACAGTTCCACGGTTTCGCGTTCCCGTTGCGTGAGGTCGAACTGGGTTGAGATCTCGTCCAGAACCGCGTCCCCGGAGGTAGCCCGCTCCAGCAGCACTGCAACCGTGGGGCGCGGGTTGTACCTTCCGTCGCAATCGATCTGAAAGCTCCGGCATACGTACCGCCGGCGGCCTGACTTGTACTCCTTTACGAAGCCCAGGCTTTCCTGTGAGCGGTGGTCCACTAGCGCGGTGCGGATGCGGTCGGAGAGAAAAGTGTTGACCTGTTTGATCCGGTCAGGTTTGCTGGGAAAAGAAAGGATCTGAATCGCCTCCGCATTCGAGGCGAGGGGATTCAAAGACGAATCCAAAAGCAAGAAGCCACTTTCACTGGGAACGATCGACACTCGCCCTCCTCGTTGGGATACAGTCCGTCGCGGTTCAAACCGGCTCGGGGCGCGGTTTGCCGCTGATTTGTTACTTGTCTCAAACTTACTATCAATTGGACTCCAGCCGAGGGGGGAGCAGCGCACTGGCGGGAGCGTGGGGGCCCTAAGAGCGTACAAGTCAATTTGCGCTAGTTTTCCTAATATGTCAAGCACAATGGGCGCGGCATTTTGGTTCAGTTCTTGTGGATTAGTAACAATGGGCTAGTATTACCTGAGTACCGATGCGGTCACTAAACCTTTTGACTAGCTCGATAGTGGGGTTGTGCCCTCCCAGCCACGGTGGTTAACTGCATACAGCCCAGTAGCCCCGTCTGTGGAGGACTTCGTGTTCCGCTTTTACTCCTGCTTCTGCTCCGCTCGGCTGCTTATTCCCCGTTTCCTGCCAGCATTTCTGCTGGTCGGGATCCTCGTGGGGATTCTTCCGGGAAGCGCCCTGGCCACGGATACGCAGAAAATGACGGACAAGCCCTCGGCTGCGGCCAAACCCCCTGCCGATCCGACTTGCAAAGTCCCGGGTAGCGCTGCCGAAAAGACTCAGCCCGATACAAGCGCCGCAGATCCTGGTTCAGCAAGCGATGCAGCCGCTCCCGAGGGGGAGGAAGCTGCGCCGGCCGACGATTCCATGCGCATCAAATCGGATCTGAGTGACAAGCCAGTCGTCAACGAGGAGGCTGTCCAGGGATCGACGCAGCCGCAATCCACCAAGGAAGCCTCAGGCAAGAGCCAGAAAACCTCCCCGGGCCCACAGCAGTGCGAGAGGCCGGTTCCCCAGCGGGATTTGACTCTACCGCCGTCAGGGAAGAACGGATCGCCGGAGTGATCATCGCCGGAGTGATTTTGTGACCGCAGTGCATCCTACAAAGCGATATGGAATTGTCAGTGTCGCGCTGGCGGCGATGATGCTGACCTCCTATTCTTTTGCTCAGCAGTTGTCGCCCGCCGGCACAGAGGCGGCGCCCGCGCAGGCATCTTCGGGAGTGAGCCAGGGCGTGAATGGCGTTCATTCTTCTTCGCCAGAAGTTATCTACGAGGAAGGGAAACTGTCGATCCGTTCTGATGGATCCACGCTGGCGGAGGTGCTCCAGGCGGTGGCCCAGAAGACGGGCGCCGTGATCGACGTGCCTTCGGGGGGCGGGTTGGAGCGTGTGGTGCAGCGGACTGGCCCCGCTCCGGCAGACGCAGTGTTGACCGGTCTTCTGACCGGCTCTGATTTCAACTTTGTCATCGTGACCTTGCCCCGGACGCCCCACATTCCCGCGCGCGTCCTCTTGTTCCCGCGCGGAGCGGTGGCGCCCGGGGTAGAAGAGGCTGCGGCCGCCGGCCCTTCGTCTGATACCGAACCGCAGTTGTACGGTGCGGGGTTTGCCGTGAGTACAGACGATACTTCTGCGGATGCTGCGCCACCTCCGCCTGCGCAAAATGACCCGCCGGATGCCATTCCGGGCCCGGTCCTGGATCAAATGCAGAAAGACTTCCTGCATCAACACGAGCAGGTGCTGCAACAGCGGCGGCAGCAACAGCAGCAGGGGGGCGCGCCTCCCTCCTCTCAATAAGCGCATTCCTGGCTGGTTTGTGCAAATTTGTGCAAACAACGCGATCGAGGCGGCCGTCGTAGGCTGCCTTGTTCCGATTGGCAGGTAGAATTTCCTCCCCAACATGAAGCGCGGCACTAGCAAACGCATTGCAGCGCCGAGCAACCAAAACTACCAAGCTTGCTAATCAATCCGGACTAAGCGAAAAGACTAGGCAGACCATCTAATCCGATTGGGGAATTGCGCGACTAATCCGATGAGAGTAGCTTAGCCAAGCTAAGGAATTTGGCTAAGCTACGTGGGTAGTTGCACAAATTCCTATAAGCGATCAAGGTTCTTCAAGCGCGTCCCCGCTGCTCCCTCCCCCCAGCACGGCAGCGCCACTACAACGAGGAGGTCTCGTGATGAAGCGTCACATGCTTACGATTTCCCTGGTCATTCTGGGGCTCTGCGTGCTGGGACTCAGCGCGTCGGCTCAGGATGTCTTCAAGATCAACTATTTCGCTAACAACGTAGCCGGTGCGCCGGATCAGACGGTTCGCATCGACAATCCTGGAACAGATGGCACGGCGGATCTGTGCGCCATGATC
>DATFNR010000076.1:0-18130 GCA_035266285.1 Candidatus Sulfotelmatobacter sp. | reverse complement strand
CTGACTACTGACTCACGCTCCTACCGCTTCCTGCCCGCCCAGCGGCAGGAAGTACTGGGTGCCTTTGATCGGCTCGCTGACCTTGCGCAGCAGTTCCTGCAGGTCCTCGTTGCGGTCGACGAAATCGATCTCCGACGTGTTGACGATCAGCAGATCCGACGACGTGTAGTGGAAAAAGAAGTGTTCGTAGGCCTTAACCACTTCCTCCAGATACTCATCGTTCACCGCCCGTTCGCCCGGCGCATTTTTCTTCTTGAGCCGCTTCTTCAGTACCGACGGTGTGGCCTGCAGATAAATCACCAGGTCGGGCGTGGGCAACTGCTCGCGAAAATGGTTGTAGTAGCGGTTGTAGGTATCGAGTTCCTGGTCGGTGAGGTTGAGGCAGGCAAACAGCTTGTCTTTTTCGAAAATGTAGTCGGCGACCACCATCCGCCGCGAGCGCGGCCCCAAATCGAGCGCCTGCAACTGCTCGAATCGCCGGACCAGGAAGGCGAACTGGGTCTGAAACGCCGCCCCGCGTTCTCCCTCATAGAACGCGCCGAGAAACGGATTCGAATCCGGCTCCATCACGCGCTGCGCGTTCAGCCGCTCGGCCAGAATCTGCGCCAGCGTGCTCTTGCCGACTCGGATGGGGCCCTCCACTGCAATGTACCGGGGCAGCTCAAAGAGATTGGCCATGTTTTCTTGGGACGATGTTTCAGAAATGGCAGAATAGCTCGGATGCCGCCGGGTGGCAATTGAGGGAAGAGTTAACAGGGCAGATTGGGAAATTGCAAAATTGAGTAATTGGGAAATTTAAGAATCGATTGATGCTCCAACCCAAGTTTTTCAATTACTCAATTACAAAATTACCCAATTACTCAATCCGCTACAATGCCTCCCATGCTCGGAGGCCTACTGGCCGGAACAGCCACAGCCGCGGCAGTCGCCGCCGGCTACCAGTCCATGTCGCCGACGGGCCAGTGGTACGGGCGCACCTTCATCGGCGTCGCGCCCGGCAGCAAGCAGCTCGCTCTTACTTACGACGACGGCCCCAACGATCCCCACACGCTGCGCCTGCTCGAGGTCCTGGCCAAACACAACGTTCATGCAACTTTCTTCCTCATCGGCCGCTACGTGCAGCAGCGCCCCGACATCGCCCGCGAGGTCGTCAAGGCGGGACATGTCATCGGCAATCACACCCTCACGCATCCCTTGTTGACGCTCAAGGGCAATGCCGAAATTCGCAGAGAGCTCGCGGAATGCCGTTCAGCCCTGCACGACGCGATTGGCCCACATTCCAATCTCTTCCGCCCTCCCTTCGGCGGTCGCCGCCCCGCCGTTCTCCGCATCGCCCGCGAACTTGGCCTTGAACCCGTGATGTGGAATGTGACCGGCTACGACTGGAACGCGCCGCCCGCAGCGGTGATCGAGCGGAAGGTCGCAAAGCAGATGCGCGGCGGCGATGTGATCCTGCTGCATGACGGCGGCCACAAACACATGGGTGCCGACCGCAGTCAAACCGTGCTAGCCACAGATCACCTGATCGCGCGCTACAAAGAAAGCGGCTGCGAGTTCGTCACCGTACCGCGGATGATGCAGAAGGGCTCTAGTTGTTTGTGACGATCTTCGGAATGTGTTGACCAATCATCTGCTCAAAGGCACTTTGTTGTTCAGAGTTCTGAAAAACGCGCTTCGGAATCACGGTAAACATCCGCGAGCCGTAGTAGAGAATGTAAGAGTCTGCATCGACTAGCGCCCGCGAATACAAGGTCCACTGAAGCTGGGAGTCGATGTGCGCGGTTCGGAACCGTATCCCCTCCGGTGAAAATATGAGCGAATAGTCGTCGCGGTACTTAGGCTCTAGCCGGAAAGCCAGGGATGGGAAGATTACGAATGCGGCGAGGAGAAGAAGAAGGAAAGCAGCCGAAGCTCCGACGGCAAACACACCCCACCAGTGTGAACTCTGAAAGCGCCAAAGGTAGGTGCCGACCGCCGCAAGCCCAGCGGCCATGACGAGGTCGAGCCGAGGGCGCATACGCGAAGCGTAGTGGGAACGCATGGCGCACACGATGTCGCTCTTGGAGTAGCGAAACGAAAGATGAACGGTCTCACTCATCAAGAGTGCCTCTTCTTAACCCTTCATCCTGACCAACGCTTCCTTCGCCGCCGCAATGGTCTTCTGTACATCCTCTTCCGTGTGCGCGGCCCCCAAAAACGCCGCTTCGTACTGCGAAGGCGGCAGGTACAC
This sequence comes from Candidatus Sulfotelmatobacter sp., assembly GCA_035266285.1. GTDB lineage: Bacteria > Acidobacteriota > Terriglobia > Terriglobales > Acidobacteriaceae > Sulfotelmatobacter. The sequence continues at coordinate 15,900 of DATFNR010000076.1, read as the reverse complement.
CCCGGCGTCGAGCATGCCGCGAAAGAATTTCCCAAACGCTTCCGTGTCCGACTTCGCGGCCGAATCCCAATCCGTCACCGGCCCCGCCTGGAAAAACCAGGTAAACATGGATCCCACGCGGTTGTGGCAGAGCTTGACGGCGGCGTCCTTCGCCGCTGCCGCCACGCCCTCCGCCAGCTGTGCGCTCAGCTTTTCAAGACGGGGATAGATTTCGCCTTTGCGATCGCGCAACTGTTTCAGCATCGCGCAGCCCGCCGCCATCGCCAGCGGATTTCCTGAAAGCGTGCCAGCCTGGTACATCGGCCCCAGCGGCGCGACCAGATCCATGATCTCCTTCGGCCCGCCATAGGCGCCCACCGGCAGCCCTCCGCCGATAATCTTCCCCAACGTCGTCAGGTCGGGCTTGATGTTGTACAACTCCTGTGCGCCGCCGAACGCCACGCGAAATCCGGTCATCACCTCATCAAAAATCAGCACCGACCGTTCCCGCTCGGTAATCAGCCGCAGCCCCACCAGATAATCGTCCGCCGCCGGAACGCACCCCATGTTCCCAACCACCGGCTCCACGATCACACAGGCGATCTGGTGTTTGTATTTTTGAAACGCATGCTCCACCGCTTGCAGATTATTGAAAGGCAGCGCCACCGTGAACTGAATAAATTCCTCGGGAACGCCCGCTGATCCCGGAATCCCCAGCGTGGCCACGCCCGACCCCGCCTTCACCAGCAACGCGTCGGCATGTCCGTGATAACAGCCTTCAAACTTCACAATGTACTTGCGTTTCGTGTAAGCGCGCGCCAGCCGGATCGCGGACATCGTGGCTTCCGTTCCCGAGCTGACGAAGCGCACTTTCTCCATGGGCGGAAACGCGGCCAAAACCAGCTCGGCCAGGTCCGCCTCAGACGGCGTCGACGCTCCAAAGCTGGTGCCGTTGCAGGCTGCGCCTACGATCGCATCTAGCACGCTGGGCTCGGCGTGCCCAAGAATCAATGGTCCCCACGACCCGATGTAGTCGACGTATTCGTTGTCATCGGCATCCCAGACGTGCGCGCCTTTGCCCCGCACGATGAAGACAGGATCGCCCCCCACCGAACCAAACGCCCGCACCGGCGAGTTCACGCCTCCGGGAATCATGCTCTCGGCGCGGTGTTGCAAGCGGCGGGAGTGCTCGGTTTTACGGGAAGTGGTGGACGGCATCGAGTCCTCGCTTAGTGATGAAGCCCCGTCAACAGATCAGCGCACGCAAGCGACTAATATAGCAGCGCCGGAATTAATCAGATATTCATCATTCTGAAATCAGCTTGCAACCTTGCAAAGCTATCGTAGGGTCATCAAGTTGCCCTTCTAACCGGGAGGGTTTGAGGGACAGTCTCGGGGGCTCCGGGCTGTCCTTTTTGATTTTGTGGCGCGGGCACTCATGTCCGCGAAACGCCGGACAGTTCACCAACACTCATTTCAAGTAAGCCCGCACCAGCGAGATCAGATCCTCCGTCAGTTCCTCCGGCGACTCTACGCTGCGATTCGGATGCGTGATGTGCAGCCGGACGTGATCCTCCAGAATTTCCGCCATAAGGCTGTTCACGCCGCCGCGAATGGCGGCCAGCAACATCAGAATGTCGGCGCACTCGTCGCCGTCGGCCACGGCGCGCTCGACCGCCGAGACCTGTCCGCCCAGGCGTCTGATCCTCGAAAACAGCTTCTGCTTTTCCTTCGAAATCTCCGGCAGCTTGTCTTTCATGACTTTTGGCGTGCCCCCGTGTTTTTCCTTGACAAATACCCTAGGGGGGTATGATATAAGATTTTGCGGGCGGAAGGTGAGTGCGCCCGCCTGGTTTGCGGCAAGAGCGTAAGAATACTAGCAGTGGGAGCGAGCCTCCGAAAGAGTTCGGCGGCTTTCCGGCGCAGAAGCGGTGGATGTGACCCGATAGCCAACCTTTTTGCTATCGCTTCACGCCTGCCTCTTCTAACCTGACCATCTGATCTTTCCAGCGAACAGTCGCAGCGACTCACGGCATCTGCCGGAGGGGAGCGCTGTGCTCCAACCGGCGCACGTCCGCAGTAATGACCTGTCGGCCAAAGAGGTGGGGTGTGTACACAACGTCAGCATTCGCTGAAGGCGAGATCCAGCACGGAGAAACCCTGGCGCCTGCTCTCGCTGTCTATGTGTGCCCGCAGTGCAAGGGCCCGCTGGCCGCCGACCAGCAGGCGCTTCGCTGCGCCGCCTGCGCCAGGGCGTATCCGGTGCGCCGCGACATTCCAGATTTCATCGGCGACGATTTGCGGCACCGCAACAATTGGTCGCTTCGGCACGCCGGACTCTTCAATTGGCTGGCGCCGATCTATGAAACGAAGCTCTGGTATCCGATCGTAATGCGGTTGGCCGGCGTGAAAGGCGTTACTTCGCTGCCACAACTGATCGGCACTGTCGCAGCGATGACCGGAACGGTCTCGGGCGATCTGCTCGACGTGGCTTGCGGTCCAGGAACGTTCGGCCGCCGAATCGCCACCCAGGCGACGACTGTCTTCGGCATCGACATTTCGGCCGGCATGCTGGAGCAGGGCCGTACTTACGCAGCCCGCGAGAACGTGCCTAACGTCCACTTCGCGCGAGCCACCGTCGAGGCGTTACCCTTTGCGGATCGAAGATTTGCCACCGCTCTCTGTTGCGGTTCCCTGCACCTGTTCGAAGACACGCGCGTTGCCCTGCGCGAGATCGCCCGAACGCTGCAGCCGGGAGCTCAGCTAGTTGGGTTCACCTTCGCGGCCACCGAATCGGCATTCTCGCGTTTTGCCTTGCGTCACGGCGCTCGCTTGTTTGAGGCGAAAAGCCTTGGGGAGACGTTGTCAGAAACGGGACTCGGCGACTATAGCTCTCAGACCTTCGGCTCGGCGCTGCTTTTCAGGGCGCGAAAAGGCTGAGCTCAACATTGGACACGGGTCGATGAATATCGCGCCTCGGCCGCGCCGTGTTTCACGATCTTTATCAACTTTTTACGGCGTTCGCATGCCGCATGACATCCAACAACTCGGCCGAAATCTACAGAAAGGAGGAAACCGGCAATGGCTTGCATGACGATGTTCGCACCTCCCCTGGCGCTGACGACGACACAACTCGCTCGCGTAGTCCGATACGAAGATGGTTCCGCATGGCAGCTCGAAGCCCGAGCGGAAAGTACGCCGCTACGCATGAGCTGGGTCGTGGTCAGCGACAGAGACGGCAAACCCAAGCTGCAAATACAGTGGGCGCGGTCAGCGGATCTCTGCTGACCGCGCGTGAGCGCACTCCCAAGTTCGTAACACTCCTTTAACCGGCGGGGCGTAGGGTTGGCGGGGTTCACATCGACGTGATATCCCCACCCAGGAGTGTTGGTTCTTGGCCGGAATTAACTACGGTTAATGCCCGATGGTACAATCCGGTTAACTCCGTGGGACTTGTCTATGCTCAGCAGAACCTGGGCTGGACGGCTCAAATCGAACCGCAAAGTGCACAAGATGAAGGCCCGTACAAACATCGCGAATGTCATCGCAGGCTGGCTGAGGCTGGCCTTCGCGTTCGTCTCGCTTTCGGGCCTTTTCCTCCTGGGCCAGTCCAGCCCGCAGACTCCAGTGCCGCCGAACAGCACGCCTGAAAACGCGCCTGAAGTCGCTGACCCACCCTCCCCCCCTGCCGACGACAGCACCGAAGCCATGTTCCCGCACTTCAAGGACACACGCTTCTGGCTGTCGGGGCAGGCCAACTTCATCTTTCAGACGCATCCCGAATTCCACGCGCCCTACAGCGGACCTCACAGCCTGGGCCCGCACTATGAGAAGGCAACGTCCCGGGTGCTGACCATGTTCGGAGGGATCCGCTTCAACAACTCCACCGAGTTTGTCGGCGCTCTGGAGGAAGCCGGAGGCTCCGCCCTCAGCCTCGGTTTCGGGCTTGCCGGCAACACCGACCTCGACATCGTGCGCAATCCCTTACTGAGCAAGGCTCCCTATCTGGGCCGCGGTATGTTCCACAAAGTGTTCGCGCTCAGCGACGACAAGGTCGAGAACCAGCGCAACAACTTGTCTCTTTTCGACGAACTGCCACGCCGCCGCCTCGAACTCCGCTTCGGTAAGTTCAGCATGCCCGACTTCTTCGATGTCAACTCCGTCGGCTCCGACACCAGATTCCAGTTCAACAACTGGACCATCGACAACAATGGCGCCTGGGACTACGCCGCCGACACGCGCGGCTACACCATCGGATTGACCGCCGATTTCGAGGACCGAAACTGGGGATTCCGCTTCGGCGAAGCCCTCATGCCGAAAGTGGCCAACGGCATCGATCTGGTCTGGAAGCCCTGGCAGGCCCACGCCGAAAATTTCGAATACGAACTCCGCCATGGATTCCTCCCGAAAAAATCGGGCGTCGTCCGCTTGCTCGCTTTTACCAACTACGCCAACATGGGCATCTATCGTGACCAGATCCTTCTCGCCGAGCAGCAGGGAACTACGACTGATATCACCAACCATCCGTGGCACATCACCCGCAAGTACGGTTTCGGCGTCAACGTAGAACAGAATCTCACCCACTACCTCACCGCCTTTGCCCGCTTCGGATGGGATAACGGCAAGACTGAATTCTTCGCCTACACCGAAGTCGATCAGACCTTTGCTGAAGGTCTGGGCGCGAGAGGCGCCTGGTGGCATCGCAAGCAGGACCGCGCCGGCATCGCCTTCGTCACCAATGCTATCGCCAGAGATCACCAGCGCTATCTTGCCGCCGGCGGCCTCGGCTTCCTGCTTGGGGACGGCAAGCTCAACTACGGCCGCGAGGATATCGTCGAGTCTTACTACACGGCCCACATCTGGCGTGGACTTTACCTCGCACCCGGCGTGCAGCACATCAACAATCCCAGTTACAATCGCGACCGCGGCCCCGTCCTGGTGCCTACCCTCCGCGCGCACGCCGAGTTCTAGAGGTTTTGCCCAAAGAATGCACACCCGAGAGGGCTGCCGCCGAGGTAACGTGGAAGAGCGGCCCTTTAGGGCCGCGTAAGAACGCGCTATGATCGGGGCTTCAGCCCCGGTGGTCGCTTTTCTGCAAGAGAATCTGAATGAATCGAGTCGCCATATCCACAATCGCTACCGAAACCCGGTGCAACGGCCATTCCATGGTCGGGGCGCTCCGGCGCGTGCTGGTGTGCTCGCCCCGCACTGCGGGCTGGGATCAGCCGCAGCGCCTGGCCACGTGGCGCGACTTCGGATTCCATCATGCCCCCAACGTCGAAACCGCGCAGTCGCAACACGCCGCGCTGGTTCGCGAGTTGGTAACCGCGGGCGCAGAAGTGTTCGAGCTTCCTGCAGCCGACGATCTTTCCCTCGACGCCGTCTACACCCACGACGCCTCGCTGGCTACCGATTTCGGTTTGGTTCTTATGCGGCCCGGCAAATCGAACCGGGTAGGCGAAGCCCAACAGCACGGGGCATTCTGCCGGTCGCTCGGCTTTCCGATCTTGGCTGCGATCGCGTCGCCCGGAACCACCGAAGCCGGAGACATCGTCTGGCTCGACTCGAAGACCCTGCTCATCGGCCGCGGCTACCGGACCAACGCTGCCGGCATCGCGCAGATGCGAAACCTGCTGGCGCCCAAAGGAGTGGAAGTCCTCTCGGCGCCGCTGCCGTACGGCCGCGGACCTTCCGAATGTCTGCACCTGATGTCACTCATCAGCCTGCTCGACGATCACACTGCGCTCGTCGATCTTCCCTGGCTGTCTATCGAAACGGTCGAACTGCTCAGGGCGCGGGAATTCCGCTTTATCGAGATCGACGATTCCGAGCGCGACACGCTCGCCTGCAACGTGCTGGCGCTCGGGGACAACCGCCTGCTCGCCGTCGAGGAGAATCACAAAACCAACGACCGACTGCGCCGCGCTGGATTCGACGTCCGCACCTTCCCCGGCACCGAAATCTGCATCAACGGCAGCGGCGGGCCCACCTGCCTGACGCGCCCCTTGCTCCGGGCATGTTCCTGACTGGCGGAACTCTCTCGCCTTGTTTCTCGTATTGAGCCCTAGCGGGCTGTAGGAAAAACTCGCCTCCGGGCTTGATTTTGGGTGGCGCAGGGCTTCAGCGCTGCGATAACGGGATTCATATCAATGCCGGCTTTAACCGCTGAGGTCGGACAGGTTGGCAGAGATTACTTTTTCAGCATCCCCTAGGTAGAATTCGTGTTCCACGGAGGTTGTCCCCATGCGGCGTTCCCGTCTGTCCCTCGTCTTATCCGTTCTTCTGCCGTTTGTCCTTGCCACGCTGGCCCTGGGGCAAACACCTCTGATCCCTCGGGCTGATTTGTTCGGCAACCCCGAACGCAGTTCTCCGGAGATTTCTCCCGACGGCACGATGCTGGCCTACCTCGCGCCCGACGCGGGCGTTCTGAATGTCTGGGTGCGCACGCTGGGCAAGACCGACGACCGCGTCATCACCAATGACCGCAAGCGAGGCATCCGCAATTTTTCCTGGCAGTTTGATTCGAAGAACATTCTCTACGGCCAGGATCAGGGCGGCGACGAGAACTGGCGGATCTATCAAACCAACCTGGCCACGAAGCAAACCAAAGATCTCACGCCGTTTGAGAAGTCGCGCGCCGACATTGTGGCGCTCGAGCCAACTCATCCCGACACGCTCCTGATCCAGAGCAACAAGCGCGATGCCAAAGTCTTCGACGTCTACCGTGTAAATCTGAAGACCGCTGAGGTCGCGCTCGACACCCAAAATCCCGGCGACGTTGCCGGTTGGCAGCCAGACCACGACCTCCAGGTGCGCGCCGCTCAGGTCACGACCGATGACGGCGGCACCATCATCCGTGTCCGTGACGATGTCAAATCACCGTGGCGTGATCTGATGAAATGGGGCCCCGAGGAAACTCTTGGCAACATCGTCGACTTCTCTCCCGATAGCAAATCTCTCTGGATCATGACCTCGCTCGATGCCAATGCCGCGCGCCTGCTCTCCGTGGACATCGCAACCGGCAAGCGCACCGTGGTCGCTGAAGATCCCCAATTCGATGTCTCGTTCGCCGTGCAACAGCCGAAGACCAACAAACTGCAGGCCGTAGTCTTCCTCCGCGAGCGTCGCGACTTCCAGATTCTCGACCCGGATATCCAGGCGGACTTCGATGCCCTCCACAAGGTTCGCGATGCCGATATCAGCAACCTCAACCGCGACCTGACAGACGACAAGTGGATCGTCACCTTCGAAGGCGACAATGCTCCGGTCTACTACTACCTTTATGACCGCGCCACAAAGCAGGCCACGATGCTGTTCAGCAACCGGCCCGAACTTGAGAAATACAAGCTTGCCAGGGTGAAGCCCATCCAATACAAAGCGCGAGATGGCATGACCATCTATGGGTACCTGACAACCCCCGCCGGTCTTGACCCTAAGAACTTGCCGATGGTCGTTTTCCCCCACGGTGGTCCCTGGGGCCGCGATCTCTGGGGATACGACCCCTACGCGCAATGGCTGGCCAACCGCGGCTATGCCGTGCTGCAGCCCAATTTCCGCGCTTCCACCGGATACGGCAAGCAATATCTCAACGCCGGCGACCGCCAATGGGCCGGCACCATGCACAGCGATCTGCTCGATGGCAAAGATTGGGTGGTCCAGCAGGGTATTGCCGATCCGAAAAAGGTTTGCATCATGGGCGGCAGCTATGGTGGTTATGCCACTCTCGCCGGCGTCGCCTTCTCGCCCGACGCGTTTGCCTGTGGTGTGGATATCGTTGGCCCTTCCAACCTCAACACGCTGCTGAAGACGATCCCGCCGTACTGGTCAACCCTGCTGGCGGTCTTCCACAAGCGCATGGGCGACAACGAGGACTTCCTGAAGTCGCAATCGCCCCTGTTCAAGGCGGACCAGATTAAAGCCCCGCTGCTGATTGGCCAGGGAGCGAACGATCCCCGTGTCAACAAGGCCGAGAGCGATCAGATCGTCGCCGCCATGCGCAAAAACAACAAGCCGGTGGAATACTATGTCTTTCCGGACGAGGGACACGGCTTCGCGCGTCCCGAAAACCGCATGGCCTTCAACGCGGCCTCCGAGGAATTTCTGGCGAAGTACCTCGGCGGCAAATTCGAACCTCCCACTGACGCGGAGAAGAAACTGTTAGAGAGTGTGAAGCAGTAAGCGGTTTCAGGGCGAGATCACACTGCAACCCATCTCACAAATGGTTTTGGCAAGGGCACGATTTCACAGGTTGCGGAAAAACTCAAGGAACGCAACGAAACGGGAAGGGCACGAGTTCACTCGTGCCGTTAAGCCGTTGAAAATGTGTCCGCGCTTTAGCGCCTGAGGTGCGCTTTTTGCGCCATCGACTAGTTTTCCGCAGCCCGTTCAGTCGTGCCGTCAAGGCCCGCATCAATACTGGGCTTCAGCCCCCGAGGTGAGTGGTTCTTCCCCTCGGGTCCTATTTCTGAGACGAGTTCTATCCGCCCGCGATAGCTCCGATCACGAGGAACGGCTCTTTCCCGCTGGCGACGGCTTCGGGCAGCGGCGCATCGGGCGACTCGTGGGTCCAATCCTCCTCGCAGGCAAAGAAGCGCAAAAACGCCCGCCGCTGCAGCGTCCCGTGCTCGCGAATCGCGCCGCGCAACATGGGATAGCGAGCTTCCAGCGCGTCGAGTACCGAGCGCTGCGTCACCGGGCCTTCGACCTCAAGCTCGACTTCGCTGCCGGCATGGGCGAGCGCGCGAAGATGAGGCGGCAATATAACGCGAATCATGATTCCTTTCGCCCCTGAAACTGTTTGAGCAGCTTTCGGCTGCGCGCCTTCATCGCGGGCGTGCCCGTGCGGCAGGCTCTCTCCAGCAGTTCCACAATCTCTTCTTCCCGGCTGGCATCGCCCATCGCCAGTTCTGCCAGACCCTGTAGCGCGCAGGTTTTCACAATCGAGCTGTGGTCCTTCAGATATTCGCGCAACCGCGCCCTCGCCCGCTCCCGTTCCTGCCGTGTTAGAGGCAACCGCGGCAGCATGAGCCCCAAATGCCAGCGCATCTCCGCTTGGGTCGTCTCGTCGGCAAGCCCCAGCAGTTTCGCCTTGAAGGGCTGCAGCCACTCCGGCTTCCGGACGGAAACCTTCTCCGCGGCATCAGCGGCTCGCATGCGGATGATGGGGTCGTCGCTCCACAGGCACTCCATCAGTTCGCCGAAGCGGCGGGGCTGCTGCAGAATTTGCGCCACCACGTGATTCGACCTTCCAATTGATCGCCGGTCTCCGCCTTGCAGTATGCGCGTTATGGCGGCGACGCTCATGTCCCTACGAGCCCGCTCAAGCGGCTTTCCCGTCGTACGCCTTCTGCAAATCTGCGATGACGATCTTGTTCATCTTCATCATTGCCTGCATCACCGCCTGCGATTTCGCCGGATCCGAGTCGCCCATCAGCCGCATCAATGTCTTCGGGATGATCTGCCACGACAACCCGTATTTGTCCTTGAGCCAGCCGCACCGGCTCGGCTCTCCACCAGCGCAAAGCTTATCCCACAGTTCATCGACTTCCGCCTGTCCATCGCAGTCGACAAACAGTGAGATCGCTTCCGTAAACTTAAACAGCGGCCCGCCATTCAAAGCGATGAACTGTTGACCTTCCAGTTCAAACGTCACGGTCAACACTTTTCCGTCGATGCGATGAACATTCAGAATTTTCCCATTCTTGAAAATGGAAACGTAGTGTTCAGCGGCTTCTCCCGCCTGGCTGTCGAACCACAAAAACGTAGTGATCTTCTGCATGTCGTTTTCCTCACGCCAGCGTCTGCACCTCAACCGAAAGCACCGCCGGCAGATCGCGCACAATCGGCGCCCACGAATCGCCCGCGTCGGCCGAGGCGTATACCTGTCCCCCGGTCGTTCCAAAATAAATGCCGCACTTATCGAGAGAATCGACGGCCATGGCGTCGCGCAGCACGTTGACATAGCAGTCTTTCTGCGGCAGTCCCTTGGTGAGCGGCTCCCACTCGTTGCCTCCGGTGCGGCTGCGGTAGACGCGCAACTTGGCGTCCATCACGTAGTGCTCCCCATCGCTCTTGATCGGCACAACATAGATCGTCTCCGGCTCGTGCGCGTGCACATCAATCACGAATCCGAAGTCTGTCGGAAGATTTCCACTGACTTTATTCCACTGCTCCCCGCCATCGTCGGAGCGCATGACGTGCCAATGTTTCTGCATGTACAACACATTCGGGCGCGACTGGTTGATCGCAATGTGATGCACGCAGTGCCCCACTTCCGCGGTCGGGTCCGGGATGTACTGCGAGTACAGTCCCTTGTTGATCGGCTTCCAGCTTTCACCGCCGTCGTCAGTACGAAATGCGCCCGCCGCCGAGATCGCGATGTACATGCGCTGCGGATTGCTGGGATCGAGGATGATCGTGTGCAGGCACATCCCGCCCGCTCCCGGTTGCCATTTGGGCCCGGTGCCGTGCCCGCGCAGGCCAGACAGTTCGTGCCAGTTCTTGCCGCCGTCCGTCGAGCGAAACAGCGCGGCGTCCTCCACGCCCGCGTACACCGTATCCGGATCCGTGAGCGACGGCTCCAGATGCCACACCCGCTTGAATTCCCAGGGATGCTGCGTGCCGTCATAGAACTGGTGCGTGGTCAGCGCCTTGCCTGTCTCGGGTGACACATCGTAGACGAACTTGTTGCTGGCAGCCTTCGGCGGGCCTGGCGCAACTGGTTCTCCCTTGGGTGTCCCGGGCTGGTACCACGTCTTGCCGCCGTCGTCAGAGGCTTGAATGATCTGCCCGAACCATCCGCTCGTTTGCGAGACGTACAGCCGGTTCGGGTCCGCCGGCGATCCCTTCATGTGATAGATCTCCCACCCGGCAAAATGCGGCCCGCTGACCTCCCACTTTTCGCGCTTCCCATCTGACGTAAGAATGAACGCGCCTTTTCGCGTACCTGCCAGAACCCGTACCTTGCTCATGCCACATCCTTTCCGGCGTCAGGCGCCTGCACCGCAATGCCCCCCGCTTCAGCCTGGATTTGAAACGATTGCTTCCGCATGGAAATCAAGTCCGGGCCGGAACCTCGCCCTTCGTATTCCGGGCGGGGTCCAGGCCCGGATGGTCTCAAGCTGCCTTTGTCATTTGGGTCCGCGCCTGCTTCATCCACTCGCGCATCGCCTCAACATGGCCCGGTGTGCGCTTCTCGGACCAAGCTTCAAAGCGCTGCGCGGCTTTTTCCAGGTGCGCCAGGTAATCTTTGTAGACAAACTTCTCTCGGCATGCCGGGACGATCGCCTTGACCCGCTCCCAGACCCCGAAGAATTCTCCGCTGGTTTCGAAAAACAGATCCTCGTGGAGCAGCCCGTAGTTCAGCAATGCGCAGGCCTGCTCCCAGTACCCAATCACCATCATGACGTTCGTGCCGCCTTCGGTTCCCATGCCGGCAATGCGCATTGATTCTTCGAAGGTGTCGGCGAAATAGTTTTTGAAGAACCAGTCCCGTGCCTGCCGCAGCCGTGCTTCGCGCCGCATTTCGAAAACCTGCAGGTGGAGTTGTGCTTGTTCGTGTGTTGGTTTTGTAGACATTCCTTATCTCCTTTTTTTGAATTCTTGGATGACGAAGTGTCCCGTTGAGTGGATCTCAATTCTTAGGGAAATTAGGATCCGCCTTCACTTCGAGAATCTGCTTGGTGTGCCGTTCGCTGTGCGCGGAGATGAACAGCAGCCAGTCGTACGCATCCATGGGCTGGTTCAGCGGCGGGCTGGTTACCACGTGCGCCCGCAGGTCCGGTGTCGATTGCAGAAATGCGATGGTCCTGGCCCGGCTCTGCAGAAAATGATCGAGCGTTTCTGCCGGAGTCCAGCGCGCGGTCGGCTTCAGCGGCTCCGGAGCCTGCGCCTTGTGGCTGCGGTCCGGGATCGCGGAGAGAACGAAAGCGTCGATCTTGGCCGTATCGCGGTCGGGCGCTCCGGCCGGCGCTTTCATGATGTTGTTGGTGACGTTCTGAAACAGAAAGTCTTCCGAGACGGTAATATGCTCCAGCGTTTCGGCCACGGACCACCGGTCCGGCGCCGGTTTGAACTTCATTTGAGCGTCCGACAATCCCTTCACGGCCGTAACCACTCCGTCCCGGGTTTGTTCAAGATACTGCACCCCCCGGTCCCGGTCGGCTTGCGTCAGAGTTTGACCAAACGCCACAGCGGCCAGGAGCACGAGGGTGAGCATTGGCAGAACGAATTTCTTCATCAAAATCCTCCAGTCACTTTGAACGCAGATAACCGCAGAAAGCTTCAATTTTGTTTCGCAGCGCGATTCCTAGGCACTCTGCTTGGACTGCGCCCGCAAGCGCTCCTCATAGCTTTTCATATCCGGAGCTAGGTCCTCGCCGAAGTCTGCCGCCTCGAAGATCTGGCGGATTTCGATCTCGACTCCATCGTCGAACGGAGCACGTTTAAGCCATTCCACGGCTTCGTCCATCGACTGCACCTTCCACAACCAGTATCCGGCAAGCAGTTCCTTGGTCTCGGCAAACGGGCCGTCGGTGACCACGCGCTTGGTTCCCGAGAACTTTACCCGTTTCCCTTTTGAGGTTGCCTGCAGACCGTCGGCCGCCAGCAGAATACCGGCTTTGGCCAGTTCCATGTTAAATTTGCCCATTTTCTCCAAAATCTCGCGCGAGGGCAGAACCCCGGCTTCCGACTCCTTGTTTGCCTTCACCAACACCATGACTCGCATTTCATTCCTCCGTGTAACTATGAGTTGATTCTCGGCCCAGCCCGCGGCGACTTGCAAACCGGCGCCTCACTGGTAAGACGAGTGACGCGACAAAAATCGACAAAATCGCACTTTATTTTTTTGCGCAAAGAAAGTCCTACCCCAATAGCAGTGTAGGGACGGCCGCCTCGGCCGTCCAGCCGAGCATAGCGAGGCGCCAGTCCCCAAAGCAGGCGGCCACAAACCCAGCGACCGCCCAACGCCGCACCCCGTTCCTTCTTACAATCAAACTGCGTTAGAATCAAACTGCATGCTGCTTCCCTTCGTTCGCGAGCTCTTCGCGGACGTCGAAATGCTTCCCGCCCTGACGCGTGTAGCCTCCCACCTCAAGGAGGGCACGGGGCGGATCCGTGTCTCTGGTCTCACACCCACGGCAAAAGCCCTGCTGCTCGTGCTCGTGCGCCGCATGTCCGACCGTCCCCTGATCGTGGTAGTCAACGACAACCGCGCCGTCGAGGACTTCGTTCCTGTCCTCCAGGGTTTCTGCGAACTGACTGCCGCCGCCGATCCGGAAGCGGTCGTCGCCCTGCCCGCCCGCGACGTGCTGCCCTTTCAGAATCTTTCGCCTCATCCCGAACTCCAGGAGGAACGCGCCGCCGCGCTGTGGAAGATCGCCACCGGCAAAGCGTCAATTGTGGTCGCTCCAGTCGCCGCAACCGCCATCCGCCTGCGCTCCAACGACTACTATTCCGATCTCGCCCGCACCCTGCGCCGCGGCGAATCCTTCGACGTAGACGCTATCCTCGCCCACCTCAACACCGTCGGCTACGCCTCGGCCGACGTCGTCGAAATGCCCGGCCAGTACGCCATCCGCGGCGGCATCCTCGATGTCTATTCCCCCGAAGCCGAGCGCCCGGTTCGCGTCGAATTCTTCGGCGACGAAGTCGAATCCATCCGCCGCTTCGATCCCGCCTCCCAGCGCTCCTCCAACCCCATGGACGAAGCCCTGCTGCTGCCGCTCACCGAAACTCCCGTCAGCGACCAGCTTCTAGGCGCGATTCATACCCGCCTTTCCGGCAAGCGCATCGTTGGCTCAGGAAAGCCGGGCTCGGAAGAAATTGTCGAGGCCGCGGTCCGTTCCGGCGGCGTCACGACCTTCCCCGGCTGGGAGTTCTACGCCCCCGTCGCCGGCGCTGATCAAACTATTTTCGATCTCCTTCCCCGCGCTGCCGTCCTGCTCGACGAGCCCGATCTCCTGCGCTCCGAATTCGACCGATTCTGGACCCGCGTCGAGGAAGCTCACGAACGCAGCGGCATCGGCAACCTCGTCCGCCCGCCCGATCTTTATTTGCCGCCCAATGACTGGTGGCAAAAAGTTGCGTCCCTGGCCGGCGCCGACGTCGAACATCTCGGCATCGCCCGCAGCGAAGACGACAACTCGATTTCCTTCCTGACCCAGCCCACCCCACGCTTCCACGGCGCGGTTCCCTCGATGCTCGAAGAGGTGCAGAAACTTACCGCCGATGGCAAGCAAGTCCTCTTCGCCGTTCCCAACACCGGCGAAGTCGAGCGCCTGGCCGACATTTTCACCGAATACAACGTCAGCTTCCGCCTGGGCAGCCGCACCCGCGGCGGCGAGAGCTACGCCGACGAGACCAGCTACTTCGCCGGCGAAGTCCTGACCACCACGCTGGCCAAGGCCTACGTCCCCGACGGCGTAATCTTCCCCGAAGCCAACCTCGCCATCTTCGGCGCGCGCGATTTGTTTGACGAGTCCGACACCGTCGCCTCCCGCCCGCAGCGCCAGAAATCCAAAGTCTCCGCCTTCCTCTCCGACTTCCGGGACCTTCAGGTCGGAGACTACGTCGTCCACGTCGAACACGGCATCGGCCAATACCAGGGACTCAAAGAAATCAATCAGGGCGACGGCAACGCCGAGTTCATGCTGCTCGAATACGCCGAGTCCGCGCGCCTCTACGTTCCGCTTACCCGCCTCGACCTGATCCAGAAATATCGTTCCTCGGAAGGCGCCAAGCCGGCTCTCAGCCATCTCGGCACGCAGGCCTGGGCCAAAACCAAAGCCCGCGTGCGCAAGGCCATGAAAGACATGGCCGACGAACTTCTCAAACTCTACGCCGAACGCAAAACGGCCCAGGGCCACGCTTTCCCCGCCGGGAACGAATTCGTGCGCGAGTTCGAAGAGGCCTTCGAGTTCAACGAGACCGAAGACCAGGCCCAGGCCATCGCCGACGTGACCCGCGACATGGAATCCACGCAACCCATGGACCGTCTGCTCTGCGGCGACGTGGGCTATGGCAAGACGGAAGTCGCCATGCGCGCCGCTTTCAAGGCCGTCGGCGACAACCGGCAGGTCGCCGTGCTCGCCCCCACCACGGTCCTCGCCTTTCAGCACTACGAAACTTTCAAGCAGCGTTTCGGACCTTTCCCCGTCACCATCGAAATGATCAGCCGCTTCCGCAACGCCAAACAGCAAAAAGAAATTCTGCAGAAAACCGAAGCCGGCAAAATCGACATCCTCATCGGCACCCACCGCATCCTCTCGAAAGATCTGAAGTTCGCTGACCTCGGCCTGCTCATCGTGGACGAAGAACAGCGCTTCGGCGTCCGCCACAAAGAGCGCATCAAGCAGATGCGCAAACAGGTCGACGTCCTCACCATGTCGGCCACACCCATCCCGCGCACGCTCCACATGTCGCTGGTCGGCCTGCGCGATATGAGCGTGATCGAAACGCCGCCCAAGGACCGCATGGCGATTCAGACTGTCGTCGCCAGCTGGGACGACAAACTTATTCAGTCGTCGATCGAGCAGGAACTCGAACGCGGCGGCCAGGTCTACTTCGTCCACAACCGCGTCGAAAGCATCTGGGAAATCGCCGCCAAGTTGCAGGAACTGGTGCCTCGCGCCCGGGTCGCGGTGTGCCACGGGCAGATGTCTGAAGGAGAGCTGGAAAAAGTGATGCTGAAATTCATGCATCACGAGGCTGACATTCTGGTCGCCACCACCATCATCGAAAACGGCCTGGACATTCCGCTCTGCAACACAATCCTGATCAACCGCGCCGACCGCCTGGGCCTCTCGGAACTTTATCAACTACGCGGCAGAGTGGGCCGCTCCAACCGCCGCGCCTATGCCTACCTGATGCTCCCGCCGGAAATCGAGCTGACGCCCATCGCCCGTCGCCGCCTGGCCGCGC
>DATFNR010000075.1:0-87314 GCA_035266285.1 Candidatus Sulfotelmatobacter sp. | reverse complement strand
GCCTGACCGACCTAACATTCCCCCGCTAGTGGTCTTTCACAACAGCAGTATGTACGGGCGTACGTTTTGCGATTTGAGTTCGTTGAGAGGAGAGCACCATGAATCGAGACCGCGCGCTGAAGGTTGTACTGGTGTTGGTGGGGCTGATCTTTCTGCTAGGGGTCTACCCTCTAATGATGTTTCTATGGCCGAGCGGGTGGCGATGGCAGCCGAACCAGCCGGAATACGAACAGATGATTCTTGGCGTGTACGCCACGCTTGGGATTTTTCTGCTGCTGGCATCGCGTAACCCATCGGCGAATCGCAGTCTGATCGCTTTTACCGCCTGGTCGAGCTTTGTTCACGCGGCCATCATGGCGGTGCAGGCCTTCCAGAATGCCGGCGAGCGCGGACATCTGCTGGGCGACATACCTGCACTCGTTATCGTTGGCGTAGCCCTGATCGCGCTGGCTCCAGCCAAACAATCTGCGGAGGCTTGAAGGGAGCGATTCCGGGCGCATCGATTTCTGCCCCGGCTCCACTTGTTGCCGGCGCGACCACTGCACTGGGATTCCCAACGGTACTCGTGCCGTTTAACATTCCGTTCGCGCTGCATGGCGTCAAGAGAGGGTAAATCAGGCCGTGGGCTGCGCTGTATGTTATTGTGTTTGCGCCCGTTTCGCGGCCCCG
Organism: Candidatus Sulfotelmatobacter sp.; assembly: GCA_035266285.1. Taxonomy (GTDB): domain Bacteria; phylum Acidobacteriota; class Terriglobia; order Terriglobales; family Acidobacteriaceae; genus Sulfotelmatobacter. The sequence goes on along the minus strand of DATFNR010000075.1, from coordinate 86,645 downwards.
TAGCTCAACTGGATAGAGCATCAGACTTCGGATCTGAGGGTTGGGGGTTCGACTCCCTCCGGGGTCGCCACTGCAAGAATTTGCACAATTCATCGTTTCGCAGGGTGCGGCAATAACGGCGTGCCGTAATCCTGTGGCCTGCAGTCTCCCCATAAGGTAAAATCCAGTCTCCCCCCACGTAGAACAGATCATGCCTTTCCGCGCCGCTTTACCCGAACTCGGTCCGCTGGAGGGGCGTCTGCTGGAAACGCTCTGGCAGCGCGGCAACGCGACCGTACGCGAACTGCAGCAGGATGGCTACCAGGACCTCGCTTATACGACCGTGATGACGACGCTGGACCGGCTGTTCAAGAAGAATCTGCTGTCGCGCGCGGCCGAGGGGCGGGCGTTCCGTTACACTCCGCGACTGAGCCGCGAGGAATTTGAGCGCGAAGTCGCGGTCGCAGCGTTCCAGCGATTGTTCAATGCGAGTTCGGCCTCGTCGTTGCCGTTGTCGTACCTGGTGGAAATCGTCAGCGCCCGTGACGCGCGCCTGCTGGATGACCTGTGGCGTCTGGTGGAGCAGAAACGGCGCGAGGTACGGCGGGGTGATGCGCGCGGCGACCTGAAGCCGAAGGAGGCCCGATGATGTTCGCGACCCGCGGCATCGTGGTTTCGTTCTCCGTTTTCGTGATCGTGTATTGCGTCTTGTCGGTCGGGGTGGAACTGCTGTGGTGCGGAATCAGGCTGCGGATCGAGAAACATCCCGCGCGCCAGATTGCCGACTGGCTCTTTGCCCTGCGCGTGCTCCCCTTGCTGACGGCAGCGGCGGTCACTCTGGCGGTTGCCGTTCCGTCGTTTGTTCTGCTCGAGCCGCGCGCGATCGACGAACCCATCGGCGCGATTCCGCTGGCCCTGGCCCTGTGCGGCGCTGCTCTCGGGATTTTCGGCCTGCTTAATGCCGGCCTTGCTTTGCGCAAAGCCCGGCGCGCGATTTCCGCGTGGACTATCCATGCCGAGCCCGTCCAAACTGCCGCTCCTGTGCGGGTTCTGCGCATTGCGCCCGCGGTTCCGGCGATGACGGCTACGGGAATTGCCCGCTCCACGGTGCTGTTGTCACATGCGGCTGAGTCCGTGCTGACCGCCCCCGAGTTGCGAACGGCTCTGAATCACGAAGTGGCGCACGTGCGCCGCCGCGACAATTTGAAAAAGCTGCTACTGCGATTCGTGGCCTTCCCCGGCATGGACAAGCTGGAAGCGGCCTGGCTGGAGGCGACGGAGATGGCGGCCGATGATGCCGCGGTTTCCGACGCGGCGGAAGCGCTGGATCTGGCGGCTGCCCTGATCAAACTTTCGCGGCTCACTCCCGGGGAGGGTTCTGTGGATCTGACCGCGGCCCTGGTTCATGGGTCGGTTTCTGACGTCAACGCGCGCGTGGAGCGGCTGATTTCATGGAGGGCCGAGCGTCAAGTGACAGGACGCAAGTGGTCGCCGTTTTACGGGCTGACTGCGGCCCTGACTACGCTCGCGATATTCGCCTTTACCTACAGCCAGCTGCTGGTGCAGGTGCACCAGGCTACCGAGTGGCTGGTGCGCTAGCTGTTTTCTGCCGGATTTTCAGGCTGCATCTCGGAAGAAGAACCGGTCACCCCGGGGGCTAAAGCCCAGTATTGATGCGGTCCTTGACGGCACGACTGAACAGGCTCCGGAAAAACTAATCGATGGCGCAAAAAGCGCACCTCAGGCGCTAAAGCGCGGACACATTTCAACGACCTAACGGCACGAGTGAACTCGTGCCCTTCCCGCTTCATTGCGGTTCTTGAGTTTTTCCGCAGACTGTGAAGTCGTGCCCTTCCCAAAATCGGTTACGAAATGGGCCGCAGTCTCCGAGCGCGTCTAGAAGGTGACGCGCACTCCCACCTGCGCGGCAAACGGAATTCCCACCGTCGTCCCCGGACCAAAGAAATCTCCCAGCGCGCCTTCGGGTATCTCCAGCTGCTTCAGGCTGGTGAGCGGCACGCAGGTTGGATTGCAGATTCCATTGACGGCGCCGTTCGCATCAAATTGCACGCCCGGAACCTGGGAGATGTTCACGGCGAAGTTCGCTCCGGGATTGTTGCGATTGAAGAGATTGAAGAACTCGATGAAGGGATCGACTCGCCATCGCTCGTTGATTTTGATGGGCCGCGTGACCCGCAGGTCTGACTGAATGTAAGGCCGGCCGCGGAATTCGTCGAGGCTGGTATACGTGTCCGGACCGTTGTTCAAGGAAATTGAAATACGTCCGGTAGGGTTGGCGGTCGTGATCGTAATGGGGCGCGCACTCTCGAACTGGCTGACGGTACTCAATTCAATACCGCCGGGAACATGCACGGTACCAGCCAGCACGAGGCGATGGCGAACGTCCTCCCCAGACGGGCCGTAGTCGCCGGGCCCGAAGGCATCCAGTACGCCGGCATTGGGAAAGCCGCTTGGTACGCGGCAGGTGCCGTCTACGTAATCAAAGAGCTCGCCGAGCACGCATCCCCAGGTTTGCGCTTGGGAGAATGTGTAATTCGCGACCAGATTAAAACGGTGCGAATTCCCCTGCAGATGCAGCATCAGCGCGTTGTAGCTGGAACGGTTGATCGACTCGAACACGTTGACATTCGGCACCACGCTGGCCTGATCGTTCGCGTAGTTTGGATCACTGGTGGGAATGAGCGGAGTTAGAAGATCGGTGCCGCCGGCATAAGGAAACGGGCGATATCCGTGATTGCCCTGTTCGTGCACGTAGTCGGTGCTCATCAGCCAGCGTTCGTTGAAAGCGTGCTGCACGCCGCCGGTAATGTGAATCGCGTACGGAGTCTTGTAGCCCGAGCCGATGAGGCTGCCCGCACCTCCAAGAGCGCTTCCGGGGATGCAGCCGGCGTTCTCAGCCCCGGTTGGATTCTGCACCGGATCGACGCAGGGTCCGGGAGGAGCATTCACAGCTTGAAATGCAGTGGCCCATCCATTCTGGGCCAAATCGTCATAGTAGAGGCCAAACCCGGCGCGCACCACGGTATTCCCGCTGGCGGCGGGAGAGTAGGCGATCCCGAGCCGGGGCGCGATCTGCTTGTGATAGTCGTGCGGCACGGCGGGCACAACCGGTATTTGCAGAGCTTTCAGAGTCAGAAACGCGGGATTCTCTGCTTCGCTTCGGCCGGAGCCGGTAAACAGCCCCCAGGTTGTCTGATAGCGCAAGCCGTAGTTCACCGTGAGCCGTGGTGTGGCGCGCCAGGAATCCTCGGCATAAAGCCCAAGGCGCTGCACGTTTTGCGAAAAGCTGCCGTTGCCTCCGGGACTTGCAGCGCATGTGGAGCCGTCGGAAGCGCTGAAGCCCACACACCCGGGACGGAATGTCCCGAACACGCCGGGATTCTGCACGTAAAAAACCGGGTCGTTCATGTACCTTGCCAGAGTTTCCGGGGTGGACGCGAACGCCCCGCTCAGCACGGGCTCGTGCATGAAGTTGACTCCGAACTTAAGCGAGTGATCGCCGGTGGCGTGGCTCACATCGTAGCGGAGCTGATACTTGTCTTGATTGCGCAGGTCAGGGAAGAGAGTGATCGGTGTGGCGAATTGGTTGTCGCCAAAAGTTTCAAAGCCGGTAACGGTCAGCGCGGTCGAGCTGAAAGGAAATGCCAGCGCGAAACCGAGCGACGAGTTTCGAGTCTGCGTCAGGTGCAACAGGCTGGCATCGGCGACCAGATTGCCGAGCCAGGTCGAACTGAACGTATAGGTATTGCCGAGCGCCACGTTCCAATAGTTGTTATGCGTGGTCAGCCCGGTGGAAGGCAGTGTGCCTTGCTGCACCAGAGCGTTGTGCGTGAGATAACTGTCTTGCGAAGCGCGCAGGAACCAGGTCGATTTCGCCGATTGCGCCCAATCGAAACGCACGGAGCCAAGATAGTCGCGAAATGGGATGGGGACGGTGGAAGGGACGGCGATTGAAGGAACGCCTTGAATCAATCCGTCGGATGCCAATTGCGCCAGCGCGTCGAACTGCGTAGTGCTCGCCGGGCTGTAGGCGATGCTCGCATTTTCGTGCACATTCTCAAACGAGGTAAAGAGCCAGACCTTGTTTTTCGCGATCGGACCGCCGAAAGTTCCAACGTAATTCTGGCGCGAGAATGGCTGCTTGGGATTGGGCGCCGGATTTTCGATGGGGAAACGGGCGTTGAGCGCGGCTTGCCGGTCAAAGAACGCGCCGCTGCCGTGCCATTCATTAGTCCCGCGCCTGGTAGTGATGACGACCGAGCCAGCCGTGGTCGAGCCCGTGTCTGCGTCCTCGTTCGAGGTGCGCACTGCGAATTCCTGAACGCCATCGGGCGAGAAGTTCTGGAGGAAGCCGCCAATCCAGTCGTCGGAGTTGTCGGCGCCGTCGACGGACAACTCGTTGTTCAAGCCCGAGCTTCCGCCGGTCGAAACGGCGGTGATTCGCGCCTTGGTGGGATCGGAGGGTTCGACGGGCTCGGTTCCCGGCACGAGAAAAGCGATGTTGGCAAAACTGCGGGCCGGCAGCGGCAAAGTCCTGAGGTCCTGGCTGCCCACAACGCCTCCGCGTACCGCGCTCGATGTGTCACTGATTTCGGTTGTAATCGATGACGCGGTCGCCTGCACGTGGACAGTTTCTGTTCCGATTGCCGGGATGAGGGTAACCGTAACGTCACGCACGAAACTGACGGCGATGGCGACATCGGCCTGGGCTTGCGCGAAGCCCGCTGCGTTCACCGTGATGTGATAGTTGCCGGGCGGCAGGTCGTCGATGCGGAATTCGCCGCGATCTTCGCTGGCGGCTTGGCGGCGCAGCGATGAATCCGCCGACTGGGCTACGATCGTGGCGGCGGGGATGCGCGCTCCGGTGGGATCCTGCACGCTGCCGCGCAGCGATCCGCGCGGGTTCTGGGCACACAACGGCGATAAGGCCGCGATGATTGTCAGGAATGAAAGAAACGTGCTCTTGAACAAGGCTGCCTCGCCGCGGTTTTGTGTCTGCAATGGCTGGGGCGGACCCAGCCGCAAGCGAGAATAGCCCGCGAGCGCAGACTACTACCAGCGCTCGTAGGATTGCGGGGGATGCGCGGGGTTCTGGTTTGTCTTCTAGTCCGACCAGTGGGCCGGCCTGCGATCCCAGCGATGCTTCTTCAATTCCGCCAGCAGGGCCTTGTCCAGCGGCTCGGCGTCGCTGGCGGCGATGTTTTGACGGACGTGCTCCGGTCTGCGCATGCCCGGAATGGTCGTGCTGACCGCGGGATGAGAAAGAACGAATCGCATCGCCATCTCAGGAAGCGTCATGCCCGTGGGTACGATCTCTTTCAGCTTGTCGACGCGCTGGATCGTGGGCGTAAGATTCTCCGGACCGAAATACAGGGCGCGCCAATCGTCTTTGGGGAAGCGCGTTTCGAGCGTCATCTTGCCGCCCAGGCTGCCTTCGTCGAGCGGAACGCGCGCGATCACGCCGATGTTCAGCTCCTGGCATACGGGAAAAAGTTCGTCCTCCGGCGACTGATCGAAAATGTTGTAAATCACCTGCACAACGTCCACCAACCCGGTGCGCAGAGCCTTGATGCAATTCTCCGGTTCCCAGCGGTTGATGCTGAGCCCGAACCAGCGAATCCATTGGTCCCGCTTCAGTTTTTCGACCGTGCTGCGGAACTCGGGCTCGTCGGTCCAGCTGTCATCCCACACGTGAAATTGCAACACGTCGATCGTGTCGCTGCGCAATTTCTTACGAATCAGGTCGGCGTACTTGAAAACATGCTGCGCCGAGAAGACATCGTGGTACTTGTACTCGGGTAGCGCGGGCCAGCGATCGTTGGCCGGAGGAATCTTGGACGCAGCGTACAAGCGCTTGCCGGCGTTGCGAGCCATAATCTCGCCCAGCATGCCGTCGCTTTTGCCTTCGCCGTAGGCCCAGGCGGTATCGAAGAAATTGCAGCCGAGGTCGATCGCGCGTTGCATGGCAGCAAACGATTCCTCATCGTCCGATCCGGTCCAGCCGCTCATGCCCCAGAGTCCCTGGGCCATTTCGCCGGCTTCGATGCCGGTGCGTCCGAGCGTGCGGTATTTCATGATGGCGTCCTTTGCAGGGGGATATTCATTGCGGGAAAGTGCTGGTTTTTCGATGCGGCCAATCAAAACTTTTGTGCCCAGGCCAGCTTCCGTGGGTGTTTAATGAAACTAGATCATAAAGTATGGAGGATTTTCGCCAATGAACTCTAACTATCCATTTTCACCAGGCAAGACCGAGAAGGGCAACGAATTGTCGGCCCCGCCGGCTTCCCGCTTAACTGATGAGAAGATCTCGGACGAAACGGACACGGAAGCGCAAACCGACAGCGCGCACCGACCGGCAGAACTGAAGAATCCCTTCTGGAAGTAGTTCCTCGATAGCGTCGGACGCCCCTACCGAGCGACCGACGCTATTTCTTACTTCTTTCTAGCGCAGAATCGGCAGGCACAAGCAAGGCCGGAGCGCAAAATCCAGTCCTGACATTTTTTCGAGAGCCGGATGCAGCTGGGAATCGCGGCAGGGTTCCAGCGTAATCACGAAAGGCAGCGCAGCTTTGTCGAAACCCGGCTTCTGCAAGACCGAGTCGATGTTCAGGCGGTGCTCGGCCAGAATCTGCGCCAGCCGCGCCACAATTCCGGGCTGATCGCGCACAAAGAATCGCAGATACCAGGGCGTCTCAAAATCACTGCTGATTGCGGGCGCGGAAACCTTGTTGGCTGCGCCTCGCGCGTCCCCGGAGAGACTCTCGGCCACGAACATAAGATCCGAAACGACTGCCACTGCCGTTGGATCGCCTCCCGCGCCCGCTCCCAGAAACGCCATATCTCCGCCGTACTGGCCGGACGTGAGCACCAGATTCAGATTTTTTTGCACGCGCCCGAAGGGCGAATCTGCAGGGACCAGACAAGGCCCAACTTCGGCAAAGAGCGTGCCCTCGTTCAGATCGGCGCGTGAAATCTGCCGGATCGTGCACCCAAGTTCGGCGGCGTAGTCGAAGTCCACGGCGTCGATGGGACGAATGGAGCGCGCCCGCACCGACTCGGGCGTGACCTGAGCATTCAGTCCGGCAAGCACAAGAATGGTCAGCTTGGCGCGGGCATCCCCACCGTCCAGATCTTCGGAGGCGTCGGCCTCGGCGTAGCCCCGCGCCTGGGCTTCCTCAAGCGCTTCGCTGAACGGGATGCGCGCATGCTCGATGCGGCTCAGAATGTAGTTGCAGGTGCCGTTGAGAATGCCGGCGATGCCGTGCAGACGGTCTCCGCACAGCCCCGTGCGCAGGGCGGGCAGCACCGGAACTCCTCCGGCCACCGAAGCCCCAAATTCGAGGCGGCATCCGTGGCTCGCGGCCAGACGCAGAAGGTCCGGGCCCTGCCGCGCAATGAGCTGCTTGTTGGCGGTTACAACGGATTTCCCCGCCTCCAGCGCGCGCCGCACAATCTGCCCCGCGGGATCGAGTCCCCCGATCAGTTCCACCACGATCTGCACGTCGGAATGCAGCACCAGTTCGAGGTCGTCGGTCCACAGCACATCAGCCGGAACCCAGGACTGTCTTTTCTTTTCGACGTTGCGATTCGAGATGTGGGTCAGACGCAGCGGGCCGTCGCGACGCTCGCAGAGGATCTTGGCCACCGCTCGGCCGACCGTACCAAAGCCGATCAACGCGACACGGCAGGGCGAAGGTCGTGCGTCTCCCTGGGGCTTCGCATTCGTCAGCGGGTTTGCGGAGTTATCCTGCACTGATTCATCTCGCCGCGAAAATGGATTCTCTATCATACGTGCGCGGCCTGCCCCAGTGAACTGCAACCGCATCTTGCGCGGGCGGCGCGGGCGGCTGCACGCGCCGATTCAGCATCAAAGTTGGTAATATGGTGCCTTCCTGCTGCGAGTGGAATCTACGGCGGGGAGCATCGCGGACAAGCTGGCTTGCAGATGCCTGTCGCTGACGGGCCGAGCGCTGCGTTCCGCCACAAGCCCGCTAGCGGGAGGAGAATGAATGATTCGAAAGTTCGCGAAGGTTCCCGAGGTCAGAGTTGTCCTGACGGCTGTGACTCTCTCGACGATTCTGGCGGGAACAACCGCCCTCCGCGCTCAACAGCCCCCTGCGCAACAAGCCCCCGCTCAGCAACCTTCGAGCCAATCGTCGGCCCAGCAGCCGGAGAATCAGCAACCCAGCAGCGAGGAAGCTTCGCCCGAGGAGACGACTCGCCGGAGAAAGCCACAAGAATATAAGAACTGGAACTTCAATGTCGGCGGGGGCGCGGCCACCTACAGCGGCGCCACCAAGCAATTCGTTCGCGGCGGAGGTTTGATCGGCGCCGCCGGCGTGGCCCGCAACTACAGCAAGTACTTCGGGCTTCGCGCCGACTTTCAGTATGACAATCTTCCGCTGCGCAACTCCGCGCTCGGACCTATGGGAGCGTCGGCGCCGGGCGCGAACAGCCACGTTTACACCCTGATGGTCGATCCGATTATCAACTTGCCTTTTACGAAGGAGTGGAGCGGATACATCGTCTTCGGTCCGTCCTTTTACCACCGTTCCGGCAAACTCGATTCTTCCACGGCCATTCCCGGATCGCCATGCAACGCCTTTTTTACCTGGTGGGGAAAGTGTTTCGCCAGCAGTTTGCCCGTGAATGGCAATTTCCTCCACGCCAGTCAAAACGAGTTTGGGGAAAACTTCGGCGGCGGAATCGCGCGCCGGATCCGGCCTAATCTCGAAATCTACGGGGAATATCGCCTGGCGCACGGTACCAGCGTACACATCACCACCGACCTGCGCCCGATCACAATTGGGGTGCGCTGGTAGCGCCTACTCTGGATTCGTGCGGTATTGCCACAGGTTTTCGTTCTGCTTCTGAATCTGCACAAACGAAGTGGCGGCCATCGGCTGCGCGACTGCTCCCGCTGCATTCGATTCGCCGAGCGCAGACTCCACGATCGGATGCGTGGGCGCCAGAGAGCAGACGGGGTCGGTCAGAGACGCATCTCCGGCAAGCAGAAAAGCCTGGCAGCGGCAGCCGCCGAAATCCTCCGCGCGGCGCTCGCAAGTGCGGCAGGGCTCGGGCATCCAGTCTTCGCCGCGGAAACGACGGAAGGAAGAGGATTCCTGCCAGATCCAGTCGAGCGCCTTGTCGCGCGCGTTCTCGAATGACATTCCCGGGAGCACCTCGGCCGCGTGGCAGGGCAGAACCTTGCCGGCGGGGTTGATCAGCAGCAGCTTGCGGCCCCATCCACCCATGCAAGCTTTGGGATACTTCGCGTAATAGTCGGGCACGACGGAGTCGATGCGAATGCGCCCCGCGAGCCGCTTTTCGGCTTCGGCAACGACGGCTTGTGCCTTTTCCACTTGCGCGGGCGTTGGCATCAGCGCGGCGCGGTTGGCCAGCGCCCAACCGTAGTATTGCGTGTGGGCGATTTCGACGCGCTCGGGATTCAGTTGTTCGATGAACCCGATCATTTCGTCGAGATGGTCGAGATTCTGCCGATGCACCACCAGGTTCACGGTGAAGGCGATCTTGTGCCGGCGGATTTCCCGCGCCAGATTGCTCTTGTGAGCGTGCGCTTTCGCGCCGGCAATCCAGTTGGCAGCCTCTTCGCGAGAATCCTGAAAGCTGATCTGAATGTGATCCAATCCGGCCGAGACCATCTCTTGCAGCCGCTGTTCGCTGAGGCCGATGCCCGACGTGATGAGATTGGTGTACAGCCCGGCGGCGCGGGCGGCAGCAATCAGTTCCGTCAGGTCCGTGCGCGCGAGCGGCTCGCCTCCGGTGAAGTGCGCGTGCAGCACGCCGAGTTGGCCGGATTGCTGGAAAACGTTGGTCCACTCCTTAGTGGAAAGCTCAGACTGCACAGCTGATAGCTTCACCGGATTCGAGCAGTAGACGCAGTGCAGCGGGCAGCGGTGGGTGATTTCGGCGATGAGCGCGAGGGGGTGGGGAATCATGGGCGAAATTGGGTAATTGTGTAATTGGGTAATTGGAACCTCGCCACTTGCGGCCATGCTACCGAATCAATTGCCCGATTACTCAATTACACAATTACTCAATTTGTTCTCAGTAGTCCACGATCCGCTTTTTCTGCAGCTGCTCCAGAAACATGCTGATGTCGCTTCGAATCTTCGCGGGATCGGCGGTGTCGAACTGCTTTTGCAGCTCCCCGACGAGCTCACCGAAAGTGCGGGTGCCGTCGCACTGCTCCAGCACTTGCTTTCCCGTGCCCTGCAGTTTGATCGCGCCTTCCGGGTAGAGAATCACGCGGTCCGCGTCGGTTCCGCCCCAGCGGCATCCCGTCGCCAGTTTCGGTTGACTGGAGTCAGAAGGGGGAGCCATGTTCACTCCTCGCCGATCTGAAATGCGCCGGGCGGAGGCCAGCCGGGCTGCACGTAGGCGAAGTAGAGCGCGTCGAGTTGCGCCCACAGGATGTCGCACTTGTCGCGCAGGGCCTGGACCGCAAGTTCCTGTTCCGATCGCGTCTTCGCATTCTCGAAAACGTAGTTCACGGCGAACTGCGCATCTTCCGGCGCCTGGGTCAAACGCGCCTCAAAGTAATCGAGGCCGCCCGACAGCCACGGATAGTGCTGGCGCAGCATCTCCATGCGCAACGAGATGAGGTCGCGGGAAAATAGTTCGGTGAGCGACGACGCCACCGCCTCCAGCAGGCTGCGATTCCTCACAATGTTGAGATACTCGTTGACGGCAAAGCGGGTCGCAGGAAGGATTCCAGTTCCCGCGCGCACCCGCTCCGGGTCAAGGCTGGTCGCCTCAGCCAGTTTCAGCCAGCGTTTAATACCGCCTTCGCTGGTGGCGTCGCCGTCGTGATCGACCACGCGCTTGCGCCAGGCGCGGCGGAAGGCCGGGTCGGGGCCGCGAGAGAGGATGATCGAGTCCTTGACCGGGATCATGCTCTGGTAGTAGTAGCGATTCAGTGCCCAGGCCTGAAGCTGGCCGCGGCTGAGGCGGCCTTCGTGCATCATCAGGTGGAAGGGATGGCGGTGGTGGTAGCGCTCCTCACCCACGGATCGCAGCCGGGCGCGCAGTTCGTCCAACGACAGCAGGTGCGTCGTATTGGCTACAGCTCGAACTGCCATCCGTCCTCCGCGACTTCCCAACCCGCGTTGCGTACCTGCTGATATTCGGGGCCGGCTTCGTTCAGCATGGGGTTTGTGTTGTTGATGTGCAGGTAGATTTTACGTGGGCGCGACAACCCAGCCAACTGACTGAGGCTTCCGGTGTCTGAGGAGACCGGAACATGACCCATTTGACGCGCGGTTTGTCCGCTGCCTTGAATGCGGATGAGTTCGTCATCACTCCAGAATGTGCCGTCGAACAGCAGCAGGTCGACAGAATCGAGTTCCCCGAGCATGGCCTCGTCGATCTGCGGCACGGCAGGCACATAGGCCAGGCGCTTGCCGGAGGGGGCATCGACGATCAACCCCAGCGACGCTTCTGCGGACTTCAACTCGGATCGCCGCCGTGACGACACATACGTGGGATAGTGTGAGCCGAGCGAAATCGCGCGGCAGCGCAGCCCCGAATCTTCACCGGCGGGATAGCGCAGAGAAAAAGCCGCCCCCGGGACGAGGTCGGTCCAGCTCACTTGCCCTTGAACGCGCTGCAGCATGCCGAACATGGAGTTGTCCTCGGTGAAAATGCGGCGAACGGAGGCCGTAGCGTAGACGCGCAGCGGTTGCAGTTCGCGCAGCAAGAGCAGGCCGAGCGTGTGATCGATGTCCGCGTTGGCGAGAACAACGCCGCTGATGGGCGACTGCCGAACCGCTTCCCCGTTTGCCCCCGGTCGGGGACGGAGTTCCGGCGTGGCCTCGATCTGCGCGCGCAGGTCGGGACAAGCGCCGAGCAAGAACCAGGACTGTCCGTCAGCTGCGATGGCAACCTGGGCCTGGGTGCGCGCTTTGCCGTGGAAGGTTCCGGCGCGCAGGCCGCGGCAGTTCGCGCATGCGCAATTCCATTGGGGGAACCCGCCGCCCGCGGCCGAGCCGAGGATCTTTACGCGCATGCAACGGAGTGTAGCAGGATGGGAAGGCTAACCCTGGCCGACAGAGGCGGCGCAGCGCAGGGGATCGACATCCCACAGTTGGGTGTCGGCGGAGAGGTTTTCCACTCCTACTTCTCCCTGCATTTCGGTGCCCGGCTTGCCCAGCCAGACTACGCGAAACTGGGCTTTGGCGCCCTGGTATTGCACATCGACCACGTCACCGGGCCTCAATTGCGCGCTCACGCCCTGCAATGTCGCTCCACGACCGCTGATGGTGCGAACACTGGCGGGCTGAGTGAAAGGCCGGGCTTTCATGTCCATGCCCCAGATCTTTACTGGCAGCTCAACGAAAACGCGGGGTTCGCGGCGTCGGTCCATAGTGACCTCGTAGACAGCAGTCCCACCGATGCTAAGAGACCGGCGCTCAGAAACACAGGTAACCTGCGTTACTGCACCCAGGTTCCTGAAGTTTGGGGGCGCCTCGTGCGTAGATCGGGACATGCCTTGGTGCAGACGATTCGTGCTTCTCCAGTGCTTCTTCAACCGCCCTGCTTTCATTGACTTGCGCACCTCCGCAAACGTAAGATTCGCGCCAGTGCTGAGCATGATCGGGCAGACCATTTCGCACTACCGCATTCTGGAGAAGCTTGGCGGCGGCGGTATGGGCGTGGTCTACAAGGCTGAGGACACCGATCTTGGCCGCTTTGTCGCCCTGAAGTTCCTGCCAGACGACTTGGCGAAAGATCCCCAGGCACTGGAACGCTTTCGCCGCGAGGCGCGCTCGGCATCGGCGCTGAATCATCCCAACATCTGCACGATCTATGAGATCGGCAAGCACGACGGCCAGTTCTTCATCGTGATGGAGTTGCTGGAGGGGAAGACGCTGCGCGACTGCATCCTGGGCAGACCGTTGCCCACGGATCAACTCCTGCTGGCTGCCGTAGAGATTGCCGAGGGCCTCGACGCGGCGCACGCCAAGGGAATTACTCATCGCGACATCAAGCCGGGAAACATTTTCGTGACCGGGCGCGGACACGCCAAGATTCTCGACTTCGGACTGGCGAAGGTAGCGGCAGAGGCGCACAGTTCCGCGGCATCGCTGGGAGCTGCGCCCACGGTAATGAGTGAAATCCACCTGACCAGTCCTGGAACGGCGGTCGGAACCATCGCCTACATGTCGCCCGAGCAGGCCTCGGGCGAGGAACTGGATGCGCGCACGGATCTGTTCTCGTTTGGAGCCGTGGTCTACGAAATGGCGACGGGAGTGCCTGCCTTCTCGGGCAACACGACGGCGAAGGTGTTTGACGCGATTCTAAACCGGGCTCCAGTGGCGCCAATACGGTTGAATCCGGTAGTGCCCGCCAAGCTGGAAGAGATCATCAACAAGGCGCTGGAGAAAGACCGCAAGCTGCGCTACCAGAGCGCCGCGGAAATGTCGGTGGATTTGAGGCGCCTGCAGCGCGAGATTGACTCGGGACGCACCGGCAGCGTTTCCATTTCCACGAGCCAGGTTTCGGCTGCTACGCCTGCAACATCCGGCGCCGTAGCGACGGTTCAGCCTGCGACTCGATCCCGCGCAAAATGGATCGGCATCGCGGGCGCAGCTCTCGTGATCATGGCCGTCGCAGCCTACACCTTGCGCCCGACGCTGCCGCCCCCGCGAATCACGGGCTACACGCAGCTTACGCACGACGGGCTGCCGAAGAGTTTTGGGGGCCAGACCGTGGCCATGGTACTGACGGACGGTTCGCGCATTTACGTCCAGGAGAATCTCAACGGTCGATACATTGTGGCGCAGGCTTCGACCGCGGGAGGCGACACGGTTCCGATGCCGATACCTTTTCCCAACGTCGGGCTGGACAACATTTCGCCGGACCGTTCGGAGTTGCTGGTCAGCAGCTTCACGGGTTCGGAGGTGATTCAGCCGATGTGGATCGTGCCCGTGCTGGGAGGTTCTCCGCGGCGCTTCGTTGAAACGCCTGGGAGTGACGGTGCGTGGATGACGAATGGAGATCGCCTGCTGGCTCGGGGAAACAAGTTGGTCGAGGTCAGCAGTAACGGAGATCAGCGGAAGCTGGCGTCTTTGTCCGATGATTTCTACATCTACTGGCTGCGATGGTCTCCGGACAGCAAGTTATTGCGCCTTACCACCAACGGTCCCTCGGGCGACGCCGTGTGGGAGATGGCCGCCGACGGCAGCAACTTCCATCAGATGCTGGCGGATTGGCGCGAGGGCAAGCCCAGCGAAGGCAACTGGACTGCAGACGGGAAGTATTTTGTGTTTTCCGTGCTTCGCAACAACCGCCAGGATCTTTGGGTCATATGGGAAAAAGGCGACCTGATGCACAAGGTCAGCCACGAGCCGGTGCGATTGACCGCGGGTCCACTGAACCTGGAAGCGCCGCAGCCCAGTCCGGACGGAAAGAAGATCTTCGCCGTAGGTTCACAACAGCGAGCTGAACTGGTCCGTTACGACGCCAAGTCCGGGCAATTCGTTTCTTACCTCGGCGGTATTTCGGCCGGGAGCGTGAGCTTTTCGCGGGATGGTCAGTGGGTGAGTTACCTTACCTGGCCGGAGGGGGAGTTATGGCGTTGCCGCGTGGATGGCAGCGAGAAGCTTCAGCTGACAACGGCGCCACTAACTATCGAATCGGCGGATTGGTCGCCAGATGGCAACCAGATTGTCGTTACCGGCGGTGCGCCTGGTGAAAAGGAACACGTTTCCCTGGTGACTGCGGCGACGGGAGCGTCGCGGCAGGTTGCCAGCGAAGGCCTCAGCGTTCACAGTGCAGCCTGGACTCCCGACGGGAATGCACTCCTTCTGTTCGAAGCGGAAGGACCGGAGAAATCCTCCATACGCTTCCTCGATTTGAAGACAATGAAAATGACAACTGTGCCCGATTCGCAGGGGCGAGTGGGAGCGGCATTCTCCCCGGACGGACGCTACGTGGCTGCTACCACAGTGGATGGTCAAAAGCTATTGCTTTTTGACATCGCGACCCAGAAATGGACGGAACTCAAGGCCAGCGTCAACGCTATCCAATGGTCGCGCGACAGCAAGTATGTATATTTCGACACTCAATCTGATGCAGATCCGGCGGTCTATCGAATGCGCTTGTCCGACCGCAAGCTGGAAACCGTGGCCAGCCTGAAGAATCTTCGCCGCGTCATCCTGCCGTTTCAGGCGTGGATGGGGCTCACGCCGGACGGATCTCCTCTGCTCATGCGCGACACAGGGACTCAGGAGGTCTACGCTTTGGACTTTGAGGAGCCGTGAGATGCGCTACATTCCCAGCTGGCTGGTTGGCGAGTTGTCGGCTACCCTGATGGTGAAGTTGACGGTGATCCTGGCCATGGTCTCGACCGCCTGGCCGCCCTGCAGGTAGGGCTTGAATTTCCACTGGCGCACGGCCTGCTGCGCCGCCGAGGCCAGAATCGAAGGTCCACTCAGCACGCGGATGTTTTGAATCACGCCGTCGGTCCCGATCAGAGCCTGCAGCACCACCGATCCCTGCACCTTCATCTGCTGCGCCAGCAGCGGATAATTTGCGTCCAGCCCGGGCTGCACCGAGGTGGCGATCTGTTCGCGCTCGGCGGCATTGGTGGCAGCGCTGAGCACAGGGCCGGGCTGAGCTGCTCTTGCTCCCGCGAATGCGGGCCGGGCACTGCTCATCTCGACCTTCGTCAAATTGCTGCCGGGGTGGATGGTGTGGTGCGTGTCGCCGGCGATGACTTCGATGTCCAGAGGCGGCGCGGCTTTGCGCTCGGTGGCGACCACGCCGGAGTCCGGAGCGCCGGCGTCGTCTGGAATCTTTGCGACCGCCTGCTTTTTGACCGCCGGGGCCGGAAGTGCGGGCGCCGCTGCCTTGACCGCAACCGGCTGCGCAGCCTGGTGCTCGACTTCGGGACCCAGGAGGTCGGAATCTTGCGAGGATCCGCCGAACCAGAACTGACGATCTCTCATCACGGTGATGGCGAACGCAACCAGAAGCAGGAACAGAGCGACCTGCAGCCGGCGCGGCTGCTTGCGGTCGATAGCAGAAGCCTGGGCGGGTCCAACCATCGGCTTCGCGTTCAGTTGCAGCATTTTGAGATCCGGGAGGCCGCGAAACCTGGTTTTTTCGCGACGCAGATAGGTTGCGTCATTTTTCTGAGCGTGACAATGGCACCGGTCGGGTAGAGATAGGCACGACTGGGCTATCCAGGAACCAATCTCGTCAAGGGAGGCAGGCTGTGCCGAGGGAGCAACTCGTCGCCATCATTTCGCGGAAACCCTGTAGCTGCGGAAAACTCTAGTCCATATCGCCCAGGGAGCACGCGCCCGGGCCGCGCGGATCGCCACAGGAGCCGCATGGTCCGGCCGAGGCGGCGGGGGCGGCAGATGAGCTTTTCGCCGAAACCGCAAACACAGAAAGCTGCGGCTCAAGCTTCGTGGCGTGGCACTTGGGGCAGGCCGCCTTCTCTTTGCCGTAGACCAGGGCTTCGAACGGGTGCCGGCATTCCTTGCAGATGTATTCGAAAATGGGCATGCACAACTCCGGGTGCTCACTCCATTAGAATCAATTTGTGGGGAGTTCGCAAATCCTGCCTGCACCATCGGGCCGACCGGGCTCGCAGCCGCGCCTCGATTGGTCGGGACGCGCACCGTTCCGGGCGCATCGCTGGCTGCGCGGCGGCCATGTGCAGACCATCGCCAGCTTCCTCTTGCCGCGCAAGATCCATCTGCCGCCGGCGGAGGAGCGGTTGGTTGAGGTGGCGCCGGGAATCAAGGTGCGTTGCTGGTGCCACTGGATCGCGGAGCGGGCGGACGATCGAGCCCGGGCGCTCACGCTGATCGTAGTGCACGGGCTCGAGGGGTCGACCGAGTCGCAGTACATGCTGGGAGTCGCGCGCAACGGGCTGGCGGCGGGCATGAACGTCGTGCTCATGAACCAGCGCAATTGTGGCGGAATGGATTATTTTGCGCCCACACTCTACAACTCGAGCTTGTCAGGGGACGTGGCCGCTGTGGTGCGCGATGTGATTGAGAGGGATGGAGTATCGCGGTTCGCGCTGGTCGGCTTTTCGATGGGCGGGAACCTGGTGCTGAAGCTGGCCGGAGAATGGGGCGCTCAGGGGCCGGCGCAGTTTCGTGCGGTAGCGGCGGTTTGTCCGGCGATGGACCTGGCTGCTTCAGCGGACGCGCTGCATGAGCCCGCGAACCGGATTTACGAACTCTACTTTCTGATGCAGTTGTTCCGCCGGTTGCGGCGCAAGGCGAAGTTCTTTCCCCAAGCCTTCGATGTGGCGCGGTTGCGCGGCGTTTCCAGCCTGCGACTGTTTGACGATCGCATCACCGCGCACTACTGCGGATTTGCCGGCGCCGACGACTATTACGCCCGTGCCGCGGCTACCAACGTGGTCGAGCGGATCGCCGTGCCAGCTCTGATCATTCATGCGGCGAATGATCCCTTCATCCGGATGCAGCCGGAGACGGTGCGGCGCATCGCGGCAAATCCGAACATTACGTACGTTGAGCCCGACGATGGCGGTCACTGCGCGTTTCTGGGAGAGCGGAATGGCAATCCCGGCGACGACGGGCGGTGGGCCGAGCGCGAAGTGGTGGAGTTTGTGGCTGGGCAGCGAGAGTGAAGGCGATGTTTCGCCAACTATCGACACAACTTCCAGTTTGCCGACGATCCTCCCAAAGCCGCTGCGAATCGTTACCCAGCACGCACCTTTGGACTACTTTTTCCGGCTTGGGTCATCGCCAGGATTGACATAGTTGAACTGTAACGGAGACGCTCCATGAACTTGCACCACGACTTCTCCGCTTGCCATCGCATAATGGTGCATATCCGGGTCGAGATAAGCGAAACTGCCGGCTGGGAAATCTCCCATCTTGCTTTCGTCAAAGCGGTCCCCCATTCCAACTTTGAAAGTCCCCGAAATGACAGTGACGTTTTCCCGATTAGGATGCCAATGCGGCGCGATGCGATATCCGTCAGGCATCTTCAAACGTACGGTGTAATCTCCGCTCGGTGCACCTGGATTGCCCTCAAGAACCGCAAGTTGGGCGCCCGCAGGCATAAATGCCGGTGCCGGGCCGTATGGAACCGCGTCGGGAGTGAATGCGTGTTTTGCAGGACCAGTCTGCCCTGCAATGGTGAACACAAAAGTCATCCCGCACAGCAGCGCTCCTAACGTCACCTTCAAATATCCGTTCCGTTTCATAGCCTCTACCTCCAGAGTTGAAGTCGATAACAGATCGCCAACGATAATGCTCCAACCAAAGCATCGTTGCAATCTGGATAGGATAACGCTTCCATATCTTTCATCTATCGTCGTAAATTATTCAATCTTAGGGGATAATGCATGCAACCGCAGGCCGCATGCCGAGCGCAAAACGAGAAGTCGGTGAAGTTGTGCTGGACGTGGGTCGCTATGAACTGCGACGCCAGGGGCGGCCGGTCAAGCTAGAGAAGAAGCCGATGGAGCTTTTGATTTTTCTCGTGGCCCGCCGACAGCAACTCGTTACGCGTCGGGACATCGTCACGAAGCTCTGGCGTTCAGACCTCTTTGTGGATACCGAGGCCAGCATCAACAATGTCATCCGAAAAATCAGGACAGCCTTAGGTGATAGCTCAGCGAAGCCGCGTTTTCTGGAGACGGTAGTTGGCAAAGGGTACCGCTTCGTCGGACCTGTGCGCGTGATTGATGCGGGATTCTTGCGTTCCGGCTTCGACGAAAATCTGGTAGCCGATGCCAACCGGAGGAGCGTTCCCCTCCCGGAGGAATGCGCGACCCTTGCTGTACTGCCACTGTGTCTGCTCGGGAATATTCCAGACGACAAGGGTGTGTGTCTCGGTTTTGCGGACGCGCTGGTATCGCGCCTTGGAAATCTGAAGGATGTGGCTGTTTTGCCAACTTTGTCAATGCTGAGCGTACCGGCAGAGATGAGCGCTTCGGATGTCGGATCACGCCTCGGTGTTCGCTTCGTAGTTCACGGCGCCATTCGAGAATCAAAGGGGCAGTGGCGTCTTGCTTTGCAGATGTTCGATACACATTTGCAGGGCCCGGCCTTCACATGGAAGCGCGACCTCGACCTGGATCGGCTTGCAGAACTGGAAGATGAAATTGCTAAACAAATTGCGAGTGGATTGAACAGACCCTTGCGCCCTCAGACGGCGCCAGACCAACGACATAGCAAGGACCAGCTGGCTTATGCGGAATTCATGCGAGGATACCGCCTTAGCTCTTCCGGAGATCCTGCGCTGCTGGATGAAGCGGTCGAACGGCTGAGCAATGCGGTAACACGAGATCCGGGTTTCTCTCTTGCCCACGCAACTCTTTCACTTGCCTGTGCGACTCGTTATCTTGAGGTCGATCCGGCCAGCAAATGGTGGGACAAGGCCGAGTTTCATTGCGGTCGCGCGCTTGAGCTAAATCGGGATCTGCCCGAAGCGCACGTGGCCAGAGCTTTTCTATTGTGGAGTCCATCTAGAAATTTCCAGCATCTAGATGCAATCGCCGAACTCCGGAGAGCGATCGCCCTGCAGAAGAATCTACCGCGCGCTTACAACCGTCTGGGTGCTATCCTGGCTCACATCGGTCTCCTCGACCGCGCTCGTGAGATGTATGAAAGAGGACGACCGTTCCAGCCGAAGAACGCCGTTAGCCACGGCATTGTCCAGGTCTACATCTGGAACCTGGATCTCGACTTGGCACGAAAAAAGATCCAAGCCTGGCGGGCCGAGAATCCGATTCACAAGTATGCAATTTACTTTGCGCCGCAGCCGGCGATGATGACTGGCGATTGGAACGAGGCGAAAGGTCTGGTCGACGAAGCGATCCAGCTTTTCCCGGACGAACCGCTAATCGTCAGTTTGCTGGGTGTCTATTGGGCTTTGGTGGGCAACGATAAACAGGCACTGGAGTGTGTGACTCGCGCCTGCAGCAGCGCCAAATCCTTCGGGCATGCCCACCACACCTACTATCAGATTGCTTGCATCTTTTCGTTGTTGGGCCGGCGTGAGGTAGCTTTTGAATGGCTTGAACGCGCTGTCAATCAGGGATTTGCGTGCTGGCCATTTTTTCTGAAAGACGCTCGCCTCCAGAATCTGCGAAGCCTCCCTGAATTTGACACCTTGGTAAGCTCCTTGCAGGCCAAATATCAGGACCACCTTGGCTTGCTATAGGTCGCGCCCTCACTTACCGGACAGATGACGAGCAAACCGGAACTAACCGTCGTTAATGGGCGTCAGCACTCATTGACTTGGCAGCGGAAAAGTTTCACGGCATTCACGTCTGCGCCGGACTCGGACGGAGCCACGGCCGAAGGTCCACGCGGCGACCTTTCATCCATCGCTTGGTGCGGGTGCGAATCATCGCCGCGCCAGCATGGCTAGAAAAATCGTGAGCAGGCCCAGGGAGGCATCCGCCGACGCGAACCATTTCTCTTCTTCTCTTCTTTGTCTTCAAGTGAATTGAACTGGTTGATAAGGTGCCGCTTGTTTCGACCCCCTGCTCTCAGTTTTCACGAACAATTCAACTTTCTCTAACATTCTGTTCACCTGCCGCTTTATATGATCCTCCGGTCAACTCCCGAGGAGACTATGAAGAAAACACTTGCTTTGCTTTCCTTCGTGGCTGTCTGCGTCGTAGGTACGGCAGTCGGCCAAAGCTCTAAAATTCAACATGTTTTGCTGATCAGTGTCGATGGAATGCACGCTGTTGATTACTTGAACTGCGCCAATGGCATCAGCACCACCAACAACGGCCAGCCCTTTTGCCCGGCGATTGCGGCCCTCGGGCTGACCGGGGTCAACTATGTCGCCGCCAGTACTTCCAAACCCTCAGACTCTTTCCCCGGATTAACCGCAATCATCACGGGTGGAAGTCCGGCCCTGACCGGTGTCTATTACGACGTCGGGTATTCCCGGAATTACGACCCCCCTGCGAAAACTACGGGAAACGGCGTTGCGGCAGGTACGTGCACCCCCTTTGGGCCGCCAACGGGTACCCGGGCCGAGTATGAGGAAGGGATCGACATCGACCAGCACCGGTTGAACGGTGGCGCGCCGGGTGCGTCGCTGATTGACGGCGGCATCAACTCCATTGATCCCAAAAAACTGCCTCGCGATCCGAGTCAGGGCTGCGCTCCCGTTTTCCCCTGGCAATTCGTCCGCACCAACAGCATCTTCAGCGTAGTGCACGCGGCTGGGGGATACGCGGCATGGTCGGACAAGCACCCTGCCTACTCCTCCGCGGCCTCAGGGATTGGACCGGCTGCGCTCGATGACTTCTACGCGCCTGAAATCAACTCCAACGTGGTTGCTCTTCCCGGAGTCAAAACCCCGACAGGCATATCTTGCGGCACAATCCGCGACAAAGGCTCCGACCTGACCGCTTGGACGAACAGCTTCGAGAACATCCAGTGCTACGACACTCTGAAGGTGGACGCGATCCTCAACGAGATCGATGGCAAGGACCACCTCGGCTTGAGGGCGACCAAAGTTCCCACGGTCTTCGGCATGAACTTCCAGGCTTTGAGCGTGGGCCAGAAGCTTATTGAAAAGAGCAACGGCGTGACGGGCGGATATCTGGATGCCGCCGGCACCCCCGGCGCGGCTTTGCTGAACGAGTTCCAGTTCGTCGACGCCTCGATTGCTGCGTTCGTCAACGAACTGAACAAACAGGGTCTGCTTAATTCGACCCTGATCGTGATCACTGCCAAACACGGCCAGTCCCCCATCGATCCCAGCCGCTACGTCGGCCAGACCATCAATGGCACCTCACCCGCTACCCTGTTGTCCAATGCCGGCTTTCTTCCCTTTTCCGAATCCACCAACAACCCGAACGGAATTGGGCCCACAGAGGATGACGTCTCGGTGATTTGGCTGAGCAGTTCCTTCGATACGAACGCCGCCGTCGCAATGCTCGAAGCGAACGCTTCCGCTACTACCGGAATCGCGCTCGGGCAGATCTACTACGGCCCTTCGCTTTTCCTCAACTATAACGATCCAAGCGTGGACCCCCGCAGCCCGGACATCATCGTGACCCCGAATGTCGGCGTCACTTACTCCGGCAGCCACGCCAAACTGGCCGAGCACGGCGGGTTCGCCCATGACGATACGAACGTCGTTCTGTTGTTGTCGAATCCGAAGTTCAAACCGAGCACCGTAAGCGCAGGAGTGGGCACGGCGCAGGTGGCGCCTACCATTCTCAAAGCCCTGGGCATCAATCCGACTGCCCTGGATGCAGTTCGCGCAGAAGGAACGCCCATTCTTCCGGCGGTCCAATTCTAGCCAGTCAGTGAAGTTCGGTGGACTGCCAGGGGACGTTCCATTTCGCGAGCGTCCCCTGTTTTTTCGGGGCCCATGCGCCCGATCAAAATCGCCGGAGCAGGGGACCAGCGTTTAACTGGTGCCATCAGGCGACAACATTCATTGACGCTGTAACCGTAACAAAGGCTTCCCGGCATTCAAGTCCGCGCTGCGCTGGGACGGAGCCACGACCTAATGTCCACGCGGCGACCTTTCATCCATCCCTTGGTGCGCGTGCGGATCATCGCCAGCGCCAGCATGGCTAGAAAAATCGTCAGCAGGCCCAGCGAAGCGGTGCGGACGCTCTGCGCGTGCTTGGGGAGGATCGAGACGCGGCCATAGACAAATTCAATGTGTACCCAATAGACGAGCAGCGAGGCCTGCCCGAGTTCGATCAGCGGGCTGAACGCCCAGTGGCCTGCAGTCCATTTCCCGACAACCCACTTTCCGACCACCCAGCGGCACCACGCGTAACTCCCCGCCAGAATCAGCAGCAGCATTCCAACGCGAATCAGGAAGAAGTCAGGGCTGGTATGCCAGTAGTCGTAGACGGGATAGAGCTGTCGTGGCGACGCATCGAGCCAGCGCGAGACTTCGATCAGCACTACGCCGATCGCGCCTAGAGAAAAGAATGTTCGTGCCTCGCGAGCCCGAGACCACGGCGATTGCAGGATGAATCCCACGGCGAGCCCGGCGAAGGCGAAAGCCGTCCAGGGAAAAACCGGAAACAGCCAGGGTTGCGGAGTGCCCAGGTTGTGCACTCCGTTGATGTACGACTCAAGCGGCCAGGGCAGCCAGCGCGGACGCCAGGTGGTCCATAGCAACGGGGTTAGCAGGGAGATCAGCAAGGCAGTACTGGCAGCGCTGGCGAAAAGAATCGCCGTATCCTCACGTCTCGTAGTGGCGAGACACGGGGCACCCTCGGTCTTTTCGCGCGTGAGAGCACCCGCGCTCAGGACCATCCAGCACACGACTCCCATCAGCATCATCGACAGGCCGATCGTGTTGAGAATGTCGACGCGGAGCAGGTCGCTCTTCGGCGCCCAGCCCCAGGAAATGGCGTACTCCTGGACGCGAAACAGCAGGCCAAAGGCGAAAATCTCTGCGCCCCGGCGGATGGTGGCGCGGGCGATCTGCGCGGGCGGGAGATTCTTCTGGTAAAGTTTCTGGGTAACCAGGGCGAACGAGATTCCGGCGAGAAAAAGAAAAAGCGGCGCGGGAAAGGTTCCGCCCAACTGCGAGTACATGAAAAAACGGCTCTGCCGGGCCGCGCCTCCAAGCCAGGAATCGTAGCAGTGGGTCTGGAACATCAGCACGCAAGCCAGGCCGCGCATCCAGTCGATATAAGCGAGGCGCGATTTCGCGTCGGGCGGGGGCATGGGTGAAGGTGAGAATGAACAGGGGCAGTATACGTTGTGGATCGGCGGTCCCACTCGCTTCAGGCGAGCGTGCAACCTCCTTTACAATGGAATCCATCGAAGCAAGGGTAAGGGTAAGCAGAAGCTCAAGCCAGACCGACCGATACGCACCACGGGTACGGAGTTTCTTAAACAACTTATGAAGTGGCTCATGTCAACACTACTGGCTGCGCTCATTCTCTCCAGCCTGAGTTACGCAGCGGCACAGGCCGACGATGGGACGTCCCCAACCTTCAGCCTGAGCAACGGCGTGTCGGGCGGGACGATGACGGTCCTGCAGGGGCAGGTATCGAATCCTATCGATCTCACAGTCACGAGTTCGAATGGGTTTGTTGTGACCCCCGGAGGCAATCCGTCGACGATTCTGCCGGTGACGTATACCTGCACGGGGCTGCCGCTCGCTGCCCAGTGCAATTTCAGTCCAAGTCTCACCACGAGTGCGACGACGGTTTCACTGACGATCTCCACTCAGGGCCCGACCGTAGCCCAACACCGCCGCGAGTCGCAAGGGGCGATCCTCTATGCGGCGCTGCTGCCCGGGTTTTTCGGAATCCTGATCATCGCGGGCTCACGCACGCGCTCGGCGCGGGCCTGGCGTGTGGTGGGACTGACCGTGGCCGTGGCGTTCTTCCTGCTGGGGCTGAGTTCGTGCGCGGGGAGCAATGGCAACCCAAGCTCAGGCACTCCCAGAGGCTCATCTGGAATTGTGGTCAACGCCACCACGGGCGGGATGAACCCGATCTCGGCGAGTACCGGCTTTACGCTCACCGTGAACTAGTTTTCTGTCGAAAACCGCGGCGCTTGCGCTCCCCGCAAGCGCCGCTGTTCCTACATCCCCGGTCCATTTCTGAGCAATTCCCACGCCTCTAGAAACCGCTCGTACTTGTGTCCCTTCTTGTGTGGCGATAGCCAGATGTTCCCCTTCAACGCCGTCGCCACCCGCGCCGGCACGATGTACCACAAATCCGCCGGAATCACGTACGCTGCCAGAAAATCAATCTGCCCGATCGTATAGGGCCGATGATCGTTGTCCGGCCGCGTGTTGCACACATACGCCTTGCCGATTCTGTAGATCGTGGATTTGACCTGCACCCGCATGAATCGCCCGCCGTACTCCACGCCGACGTCATAACGAGCCGACTCGCCCCATGGACGCGAAACCCCGAAGCCCATTCCCGTGGCCCGCGACATGAACTCCAACTCCGCCCATTCTCCCCGCCGCTTGTGATTCTTGATCCGTGCTCCCCGTTTCATCATGAACTGCCACTCCAAACGCCCCAATTTTGCCCATAACGCCGAGCGCGGCCCGTAGAGGCCGCGCTCCGAGTCGTCGGATTTTCGTCCCCTCTATTATCTCATCCCAGTCAACCGGCTTTCGCGTCCGCAGTGACCTTAACCTCCGCCGCAGTAGCCCCTAAGTTTTTGTCATTCCGAACCGGGCCCGGTGAGGAACCTGTTTTTGCCCCGTGTGGGGCGGACACTCCTGTCCGCCGCTGTTGATCTTGCTTTTGACGTTTCCCTGACCCCCGAACCTTATGAAGAGATGAGGAGCCTTTGACCCCAACCGGGCAGGATACGACTTCCGGTCGCGCCGCAGCCAGCCAGCAACGGGTCCGCTTCAGCCGCTGTGGTTGCTGCAGCATGCAAGAATGAGGCATGTCTTCCAACGTGTCGGCTGCGTGGCCATATGGGATAGATAGCCAGTGCATACGTTCACCATCCTTCTTTGCTTTTCCCACCCCATCTGCGAAACTGACCACTAGCCACCGATCACTGTCCACTCACACCATGGGTAAAATCCACGTCCTGTCCGAGCAAGTCGCCAACAAAATCGCTGCCGGCGAAGTTGTGGAGCGTCCTGCCTCCGTCGTCAAGGAGATGCTGGAAAACTCGCTCGACGCGGGGGCGACCCGCATCAAGATCAGCGTGGAAGCAGGCGGAAAGAGGTTCATTCAGATCAGCGACAACGGCTGCGGCATGGTGCGCGATGACGCCATGCTGGCCTTCGAGCGGCACGCCACTTCAAAAATCAAGAATGCCGAGGACCTGCTGAGCGTGGCCACGCTGGGATTTCGCGGGGAAGCGCTGCCCTCGATCGCCTCGGTCTCTCGCTTGCGGCTGGAAACCCGGGCGGAGGATGAACCGGCGGGCACGGTTGTCGAAATCAACGGAGGAAAGATCGCGCGCGTGGAAGAAGCGGGACTGCCCCCGGGAACTTCCATTACGGTGCGCGATCTTTTTTTCAATACGCCGGCGCGCAAGAAATTTCTGAAGTCCGAGTCGACCGAACTGTCGCACATTGCGTCGCTGGTTACGCACTACGCGCTGGCGCATCCGGATAAACATTTCGAGTTGCATTCGGCGGCGAATGCCATGCTGGTGGCGCCTCCGGTCACGGGATACAGCGAGCGCGTCTACCAGGTCTTCGGCAAGGAGACGCTGGATCAGCTGATTCCGGTGGCTGCGCGGCAGGCGCTCGAGCGTGTGGGCCTTCCGCAGCCTCCTCCTTGGCGGCGCAGGGAACTGGACGGCGAAATCGAAGTGAGAGAACCGGGCGAAATTCGGGTGCATGGATTTGTCTCGAAGCCGGAAATTCAGAAGTTAAATCGCAATTCGATTTTCGTTTTCGTCAACGGCCGCCTGATTCGCGACCGGCTGGTGCAGCACGCGCTCACCGAGGCCTACCGAAATATCGTTCCACCGACCGTGTATCCGGTCGTCCTGCTGTTTCTGGAACTGCCTGCGGCGGAAGTCGATGTGAACGTGCATCCCTCGAAAACCGAGGTGCGCTTCCGCCAGCAGACGGTCATGCACGACTTCGTGCGCGACTCGGTACGGGCAGCGCTGATGAAGGCGCGCCCGGTGCCCCAGTTCGTCACGGAGATTCGCGCGCACGCCACGGCAAGCCGCGCGCTGACGCCCGGAGCGATGACCCCAGGAGCGGATTGGGAGCGATCGTCAGAAGTGGCGCCTCCGGCTTCCGGCTTTGAGCTTCCAGATGCCGGATTGCAGCAGACGGGAACCGAAGGATTCGCGCTACGGGCACCCATGCTGCCGCCGATTTCTGCGCGGCTCCAGTTCAACGGCGGAATTGCCGTCGAGGCCAATGCGGCCATTCCCGTGGCGCGTGGTCTGGAGAATCTCCCGCTTGCGCCTGACTTCTCAGCCTCAACCGCAAAGACCGGCGACGTTCCCGACCACGGCTGCGCTCCGGCCTTGGAGGTCGGGGAAGAGGAGCCGACCCTGGCCTCTTTGAGCACGCTCAAACCGTTAGGGCAGATTCGGAATTCGTTCATACTGGCGGTGAACGACGACGGTCTGTGGATTGTCGACCAGCACGTGGCGCACGAGCGCGTGCTGTTTGAGCGCGTGCTGAAGCAGCGCGAGGCGCAGCGCGTGGAAAGCCAGCGGCTGCTGATGCCCATCGTTCTGGAACTCTCGCCGGCGCAGCAGGCGGTGTTCGCCGAAATCTCCGAGGAATTGCAGCGCAACGGATTCGAAGCCGAGCCCTTTGGCGCGCGCAGCGTCGCGGTGAAGGTCGCGCCGGCGGGAGTGGATGCGGGGGCCATCGAGCACCTGCTGCAGGAACTGCTCGACCAGTTTTCGCGGGAAGAGCAGTCGCTCAATCTGGAAAAGATCCGCGCCCGCATCGCGGCGTCGATTGCCTGTCACGCGGCGATCAAGGTGAATATGCCGCTGGAGCAACACAAGATGGAGTGGCTCCTGGCCGAGCTGGCCAAGACGGATCATCCTATGGCTTGCCCTCACGGCAGGCCGGTGGTGCTGCGGTATTCTGTCAAGGATATTCAGAAGGCGTTTAAGAGAATCTAGCTGCGAGCTTCGAGCTATGAGTTGGGAGTGGCTAAAGATTTGCTCGTAGCTCACCGCCCGAGACTCGCTGCTTTGTCATGACTGATCTCGAACTACAGCAACTGCGGCGCGAGAAGTGGCGGCTGGATGGCAGGCCCATCCGGACGATCGAGCAGGCGCGCGTGTTTCTGGAGGATGTGGGGTTCTGCCTGATGTATCCGCAGCGGCCAGCGCTGCTGGTGCCCACGTTCATTGGCGCGTTTGTGGGCTCGGAGGATCGCTTGCCGGACTGGCAGCACGCGTTCGCCGATCCGCGCGCGGCCCAGGCCACCGAGTTGATGGTCCGCCTGTTGCGCGAGCGGACCGCTTTTGAAGCCAACCTGTTCGGCGAGAATAACGGATTTCTCGTGTCGGCTGCGGCCTTCCCCTACTTCTACGTGCTGGCCGGCGAGCGCAATCCCAAGCTGGCGCCGAAGGCGGGGTCGCGGTCTGCGTATTCGGCTCTGGCCTGCGACGCGTATGAAGTGATACGGCGCGACGGGCCGATCTCCAAGCAACAAATGCAGGAAGTGCTGGGCGGAAGTGTGTCGTTTCCGGCGCTCGACAGTGCGTTGGGAGAGTTGTGGTCGAAGCTCCGCATCACCCGTGTGGATTACCGGCCGAGCGAGGGCTCGGTGTGGGATTTGCTCTACCGCTGGGCGCCAGAGGCGGTGAAGGAGGGCGTGGGATTGTCGGTGCCGGAGGCTCTAACCGCGTTGCTATCGAAGTATCTGGATTGCGTGATCGCGGTGGAGCAGGCGGATCTCGAAGCGTTTTTTGGGAACTTTGTCGCGCGATCCAAGGTGAGAGACGCCATTCACGCGCTGCTGGCTGCACGGGAGTTGAGCTTCGTCCACGTCAGCGGACAATCCATGCTGCAGATTACGCCGGAGAGAGTTGTGGCGGCACCAGCGCAGGTTCGATAGTCCTCGGTGAAGTTCTGCTCGCTCATCTCATGTCAGTTGACTCCTCGACGAAGTCTTATCGCGGGCGCCTTGCGCCTTCGCCGACCGGACTGCTGCATCTGGGACACGCGCGGACGTTTTGGATTGCGGCGCAGCGCGCGGCTGAGCACAGCGGGGAGTTGATTCTCCGCAATGAAGACCTGGATCCGCAACGCTGCCGTGCAGAATTCGTCGAGGCTATGTTCGAGGACTTGCGCTGGCTGGGGATCGAATGGGTCGAGGGGCCGGATAGCGGAGGGCCGTTCGCTCCCTACGCGCAGAGTCAGCGGCGGTCGCACTATCTGGACGCGTGGAGAAAGTTGCTGCATCAGGGGGCGATTTATCCTTGCACCTGCTCGCGGAAAGATGTGGCGCAGGCGGCGGCCGCGCCCAACGAATCCGACGATGAGCCGCTGTATCCTAGGAAATGCCGGCCACAGCGAATTCAGCAGAGCTGCGCTCCGCATGACCGGATCCCTTCGACTCCGCTCAGGGCAAGCTCCGATCCGGTCCCACGTGATCCTGCGGGAGTGAATTGGCGGTTTCGCGTTCCCGACGGCGAGGAGATTCGCTTCACTGATTTGCACCTGGGACCGCAGTCTCTGGTAGCGGGGCGCGACTTCGGCGATTTCATCGTCTGGCGGCGCGATGACGTGCCGGCCTACCAGTTGGCTGTGGTCGTGGACGATGCCGCCATGCAAATCACGGAAGTGGTGCGCGGAGCCGATCTGCTGAAATCGACGGCGCGGCAGATTCTTTTGCTCCGGGCGCTAGGACTGCCGGAGCCTGCCTATTACCACTGTGATCTGGTGCGCGACCAATCCGGCGTACGGCTGGCTAAACGTCACGATGCCTTGAGCATTCGCAAACTGCGCGAGTTGGGATGGACTCCGGAGCAGGTGCGCGCGGTCCCGCACTGAAAATTCTCTGGAACTCGTCCCGCAAATAGGACCCGGGGAGGAGAACCTTTCACCTCAGGGGCTAGAGCCCAGTATTAATGCGGCCCTGGCGGCACGACTGAAGTCGTGCCCTTCCCAAGACCGCTTATGAGACGGGTTGTTGTGTCCCCTCCGGAATTCGATCCAATGGTTGAGGATTCTTGACCACGGAGTCACAGAGACACGGAGAAGGTATTCTTTGTCTTTTTTCTCTCCGTGTCTCCATGGTGAAACATTCCTGGCTTTGGGCGGCTTGAAGCGCGCCTTCGCTGCCCGTAAACTTGTTACGTGCACGTGCAACACCATGGCGCGGGCAGTCCCACGCGAGTTCTGAAGATTTCGCTCGCCGTGACCCTCGCCTATATCGTGCTGCTGGTGGTGGCTGGCATTCGGGCGCATTCGCTGGCTTTGCTGTCCGAGGCGGGGCACAACCTATCCGACTTTCTCGCGCTTCTGCTTTCGCTGGTCGCGGTCTACTTCCAATCGCGTCCGGCGAATTCGTCAAAAACCTACGGATACCAGCGCGCCGGGGTTCTGGCGGCTCTGGTCAATGCGACCTCGCTGGTCGCGGTGTCGTTCTTCATTTTCTACGAGGCGTTCCGCCGCCTGCAGCATCCGGAGCACGTTCAGGCCAGCGTAATGATGTGGGTTGCGGCCGCGGGCGTCGTGATGAACGGAGTGATTGCGCTGCTCTTGTATCGCTCCGGCGGCGACGTCAACATCCGCAGCGCGCTGCTGCACGAAGTCGGGGACACGCTTTCAACGGCGGCTGTGATTGCCGGCGGTTGGGCGATTCTGGTCACGGGAAACTACTGGATTGATTCCGCGCTTTCGGTCGGCATCGGCGTGCTCATCCTGTGGTCAGGTTTCGGCATCGTGCGCGAGACGCTCAACATTCTGCTCGAAGGCACTCCCCGCGGGATGAAGATCGAGAAGATCGAGGCCGCGATGCGTTCGATCGAGGGCGTCAACGATGTCCACGATCTGCACGTCTGGAGCATCGGATCGGAAAGCCACGCGCTTTCCTGCCATATCTCGATCGCCGACATTCCGCCTTCGGTGAGCGAGCGCATCCTGCGCGACGTGAAGGAGTGCCTGCTGCACGACTTCCGCATCGACCACACGACGATTCAGTTCGAGCATGTGATCTGCGAAGTGGCGCACGGATGCGTGATTCCGGTCGCGGAGAGCGAAGAAGAACACCATCACCACAGCCACTGATGGGATCGTGCTTCGTTCCTACGGCCAGATTTGGGCGCCGTGCAGAATGCGCAGAATCTCCACGACTTCTCCGCGGATACGATAGATCGCGAGATACGGCAGGCCAGTAAAGACGAGCTCGCGCGTATCAGGCTTGCGACCGGTACGCCCAAGTTCGGGAAAGTTTTCCAGAGAATGGATTGAGCGGTGAATCGCACGCGCAACGCGCCGAGCGGTGGGAGCGCCAGTGCGCTGATCGATGTAGTCGCAGATATTGGTGAAATCGCGGATGGCGTCGCCGGTCCAGCGAATCCTCATTAGCCAGGATACCGCTTTTCGATCATTCGGCCGACTTCCGCATGATCGACCAGTTCTCCACGGTCCGCTGCCGCGAGGCCTTTCTCAACTTCGCAGAGAAACCACTCATCGTAGCTGACGAGGCGTTCGATCGCTTCGACGATCAGCGCCTCGGTCGTGCGTCCCTGTTGAGCGGCTAGACCGCTTAGTTTCTCCTGCAAGTCGGCGCTGAGGGGCACTTCCATTCCTCTAGGCTAGGTCTGAGGGGGAAAGCTGTCAATAGAATCATCCTTCGACTGGAGGGCAAAGATAGCTTTGACCCGTTCAATCGTATCTGCTTCATCCGGCGACTTATCTGGCCGCAGGCGGACGATCCTGGGAAAACGCAGGGCGTAGCCGCTCTCGTGACGGTCGGAGCGCATCATGTTGTTGAAGGCGACCTCGAGGACGATCTTGGGCTCGACTACGCGCCGAAAGCCCTGGTCTTCGATTGTGTGCTTGAGAAACCAGTTCGTCATTTCGGCGATTTCGGCGTCGGTCAGGCCAGAATAGGCTTTGCCGATGTTGACCAGGCGGTCTCCATCCCATACCGCGAAGGTGTAGTCGCTGAGCACGCCGATGCGCTTGCCGTGACCGTACTCAACTGCCGTGACCACGACGTCGAGCGTGGCCAATTCGCGCTTCATCTTCAGCCAGGATTTGCCGCGCTTCCCCGGCGTGTAGGGCGAGCTGAGGTCTTTGATCATCAGCCCTTCGTTGCCGCGTGCTTGCGCTGCGGAAAACAGTTTCTCCAGTTCATC
Source organism: Candidatus Sulfotelmatobacter sp. (assembly GCA_035266285.1). Taxonomy (GTDB): domain Bacteria; phylum Acidobacteriota; class Terriglobia; order Terriglobales; family Acidobacteriaceae; genus Sulfotelmatobacter. Next base: position 54,888 of record DATFNR010000075.1, on the reverse strand, counting down.
CGAAGAAGGTGCGTGGAAAACGGGCGCCCGCAAAACCGCCGCCGGGGAAGTCTCTGCAATCCCGGTGGCGTCGCTAAAAACGAGAGACCCCTGCGCGGACGTTCTCCTTCGCAAGCCCCCGTGCTGGTCCGCAGCTTTCCGTGGCGCAGCGAGCAGTTCATCGAGCACGCGCGCCCGTTCCCGCAGCGGGCGATCGATCATCAACTCGGTTCCTGCATAGAGCACATCGAACACGAGATAGGCGACCGGAATCTCCCGCAGCATTTTCTCGCTGACTTTTTTTCGCCCCAGCCGTTGCTGCAGAATGCTGAACGGCAGGGCGCGGCCGCGGATTTCGGCTTGCACAGGGAGAGTCGCCTCGGTTGTCTGGCTAGGGAGAACGCCGGCAGCTTGCGCTGTCGTAGCGGACAGGAGTGTCCGCTCCACACGTTCATAGTCCCATGCGACGATCTCTCCATCCAGAACGGCGTCCTGGGGCAATCCCGCCAATGCGTCCGGCAACTCGGGGAACGATTCGGTAATTTCATCGCGGGTGCGTGAGAAGAACCGCGCCTCGCCGGCGGACACATGCGCCTGGGCCCGAATGCCGTCGTACTTGTCCTCGACGGCCGCTTGGGGAAAATAACTCAGCCCTTCTTCCGCCGACGCGACCGGACTCGCCAGCATGAATCCCAGCGGATGAAACATCCGCATCCGGGCCTCGGCCAGCCTGCCAGCGGCCGCGAGGCGCAGCGTTTCTCCGATATCCCCCAGCAGCATGTTGGCGCGCTGAACGTCGGCGAGCGCGGCACTGTTTGCCTTCGCAATCGCCTCCTCCACTAGGCTCTCTTTGAGTCCAATCCGCAAGTCCCCCGTCATGATCTTGATGATGTATTTCGCTTCCAGCGGCGCAGCGCGCGAAAGCAGTTCGCGAACCAGGGCGGTCTTCGTGGCCGTTCCGCGCGCGGCCGCAATCTGCCGGAAGTGCGCGCTCACCTCGAGAACACCAAGCCCCTGGCCCGCCCGCTGTGGAAGAACGTCTCCCGTAACCGCTCCCAGATCGCCGTGCTGGCGGTACGCGGCAGTTAACTCGCCTTCACTTTTGTGCGCCAACTCGGCGACGATCTGCCAAAGCGACCGTCCGCCAACCTGCAGCGTAGTTTCTTCCCACGCGGGAAAGGCTCGCCCCGAGAGAAACACCGCCGATATCACCGCTTCGTCTACCGTGCGCGACTTGACGTAGCCGGCGACAATTGCAATTTTCTGCAATTTCTTTGTCGTTGCCGCGATCTCTTCGCAAGCTGTCGCCAGTCGCTGCATTCAAAGCCCTGAAATCCGCGCCGGGCGGCCAATGGCTGGCCGCTGCGCGACGTCCCGTAATCATCGCGCCCTAAGTCCCTGCCGTGGAGGTACTTCCGGAGTTGTTGCCCTTCTCCAAGCGACCCCGCCAACTGTGATAACCTACTACATTGGCGTGTGGTTCGCCTCCCCCGGAAGGATCATCCAATAGACGTGCGTTTTCTGCGAAATTACCTGCGATTTTTGGCCGCGGTGCAACTGCTCCCGGCGCTCGAAAGCGGCGAAGAGACCTTGGTCGGCGGCCAGGCGGTGCTGGAGGGCGTGATGATGCGGTCTCCGCACGCCTGGGCGATTGCCTGCCGCAAGCCATCGGGCGACGTGGTCACGATGAGCGAGCCCCTGGAACGGCCCTCCGAGAAACACAAATGGATGGCGTGGCCGATCGTGCGCGGCGTGATGACGCTGGGATACGCCATGAATCTGGGATACCGCGCGTTGCGGTTCTCGGCCAACGTTGCGATTGAAGATGTGATGCAAGCCGAGAAGGCGGATGCGGCGCAGGCGGCTGACAAGCAAATTTCTCGAGCCAGTGGAGTCGACTCGCCCGCGGGAGAATCGGGTCGAGCCGAGACACGCGCTAAGGCTGCCACCCTCAGCAACTGGCTGGCAGCGGGCAACCTGCTGCTTTCGCTGGCCTTCTTCATTTTCATGTACAAGTACATTCCCTTGTTGGCCGCGACCGAGCTCAAGAAGATCGACCCTGCGCTGGGCGGCCGCATCATTTTCAACCTGATCGATGGCGGCGTCCGACTGGGGCTTTTCCTGCTGTTTATCTGGGGAGTTTCGCTGTGGAAGGAAATCCGCCGCGTGTATGAATATCACGGCGCGGAGCACAAGACTGTGTTTGCATTCGAAAATGGCGACCCGCTTGAGATTGCCGCCGTGCAGAAATATTCGACCTACCATCCGCGCTGCGGAACCAGCTTTCTGATGACCGTGATGCTGATCTCGATCGGGTTCTACATGCTGATTCCGTTCACAGGCTTCTGGGCGCGTTTCGCCTCGCGGGTGGTGCTGCTCCCTGTCATCGCCGGGGTCTCGTATGAGATTATCCGCTTCGCCGCCAAGCATCGCGGATCGCTCTTTGCCTTGATGACGGCTCCCGGCTTGTGGCTGCAGCGCATCACCACGCAGCCGCCGTCCGACGATCAGGCCCAATGCGCCATCACCGCCCTCGACCAGGCCATGGCGCTCGAGAAGGAACGTGGCGGGGAATTGGTGATTGCCTAGGGGTTCCCTCCCCGGGAAACCGTCGTTCGTCGCTGGTCGTTAGTCGTTGGCCTCCTGTCCCCGACATTCTAGAGTGGATTGGCGGGGGTCTTACGATGTCAGCATCATTCAAGGATTTGCGAGTGTGGCAGGAATCGATGAAGTTTGCGGTAGCTGTGTATCGGACAACGGCGCAGTTTCCGCGACACGAGTTGTACGGATTGAGTAACCAACTGCGGCGAGCGGCGGTATCGATCCCGAGCAATATCGCGGAAGACAAAGGGCATCGCACGGATCGTGAATTTGGGAACTATCTGCTTCACTTAAGAGGTTCCCTGCTTGAGGTGCAAACACAAATGATGATCGCAAAGGAACTACAATATATCGACGGTGAAGAGGCACAGCGAATCCTGGCGTCGTCAGACGCCATAGGAAGAAGCCTGAATAGCCTGATCAACTCGCTCCGAGAGAAAGCCGCCTGAGGCTAACGACTAACGACGAACGGCCAACGACGATGTTTGAGAGATTGGACCAAATCGAAGCCCGCTACGAAGAGCTGAACAAGGCTCTGGCTTCGCCGGAGATCGTTAACGATTCGGCGAGATACCAGAAGACCGCCAAGGCGCATGCGGAAATCGCTGACGTGGTCGAGAAATATCGCGAATACAAAGATCTGACTACGGGTATAGCCGAAAGCAAAGCCGTCCTTGCGGAAGAAAAAGATCCCGAGATGCGGGCCTACGCGCAGGAAGAACTGGACAAGCTCCAGGCCCGGGTCGCAGGCGTGGAGGAAGAGCTAAAAGTCCTGCTCCTGCCCAAAGATCCGAACGACGAAAAGAACGTTATCCTGGAAATTCGCGCCGGCACTGGAGGCGACGAGGCCACGCTTTTTGCCGCCGAAATCTTCCGCATGTACACGCGGTACGCCGAAATGCAGCGCTGGAAGGTGGAAGTGCTTTCGGCGTCCGAATCGTCGGTCGGCGGCCTGAAAGAAGTCATCGCCATCATCGAAGGCAATCGCGTTTACTCGCAGCTGAAGTATGAAAGCGGCGTGCATCGCGTGCAGCGCGTGCCCGCAACCGAGCAACAGGGGCGCGTCCATACCTCCGCGGTGACTGTGGCTGTGCTGCCGGAAGCGGAGGAAGTCGACATCAAGATCGAAGCTAAGGACTTGCGCATCGACACGTTTTGCTCCTCCGGGCCCGGTGGGCAATCGGTCAATACCACCTATTCGGCGGTGCGCATTACGCACATTCCAACCAACACGGTCGTGAGTTGCCAGGACGAGAAGTCGCAGATCAAGAATCGCGAGAAGGGCATGCGTGTGCTGCGCGCGCGGCTCTACGAAATCGAAATGGAAAAGCAGCAGGAAGCTCTGGCGAAAGAACGCCGTGCTATGGTCAAGTCGGGCGACCGCAGCGAAAAGATCCGCACCTATAACTTTCCGCAAAACCGCGTTACCGACCACCGCATCGGCTTTACGCTGCACCAGCTCGATGCCGTCATGGACGGCAAAATTCAGCCGCTCATGGAGGCCCTGGTCACTCATTTCCAGGCGGAAAAACTGAAGCAGGAAACCGAGAGCGTGGTGAAGTAAGGGCGTGCACTTCCTGCGCCACGGCTTTGGACGCAGAATTGTTTTTCGTAAGAGAAAGAACGCATGCCTGATCTGCACTCCACGCTGTCCACCGTTCTCATCGACCGCTACACCGTCAATGCTGCGCGCGTCCGCGAACTGTCCGCGCCTCTGAGCGATGCCCAGTTCTGGCAGAAGCCCTTTCCTTTCGGAAACAGCTTCGGCCACCTGGTGCTGCACCTGACGGGCAACCTGAGCTACTACATCGGCGCGCAGATCGCCAGGACCGGTTACGTGCGCGACCGGCCAAGGGAATTTAACGATCCCAACCCTCCATCGAAAGAGGATGCTCTCAAGCGGTTCGACGATGCCGTCACCATGGTCGTGGCAACGATCCGGGCGCAGTCCCAGGAGGACTGGTCGGCCGGCTACACTGCAGTCGGAGCCAACGCCAGGAACCGCCTCGACATGGTCACGCAGTGCGCGGCGCACATGCAGCACCACATCGGACAGATGATCTACCTTGGCCACGAATGGCAGTGCTCCCGTGGCTGACGGAATCGGTCGAACGCCGGAAGGCTCGCAAGTTCTCCAGGGCTTTTTGTCGACTGCTGAATTCCTTCTGGTTTCCGTGGTGAAATAGAGCCGTGCAACTGAAGCAAGCATTCGCTTCGGCCGTAGCTCGCCTCGGCGCGGACCACGTTCCCTCGCCGCGCATGAACGCCGAACTGCTGCTGAGGTTTACTCTCGGCTGTGACCGTGCCTATCTCTACGCTCATCCCGAGCGTGAACTGACTGCAGCCGACATGGATCGCTACGAGGCGGCTCTGGCCGAGCGCGCCCGCGGTGTACCCGCACAATACATCACCGGGCATCAGGAGTTCTGGGGCATGGATCTCATCGTGACCCCGGCCGTGCTCATTCCCCGGCCTGAGACGGAGCACGTGGTCGAAGCCATCCTGGAACTAGTTCGCACGGGGAAAGTTGGCGGGCAGGAGTGCCCGCCCCACACGGGCTTTCCTCGCATCGCCGACGTCGGCACCGGCTCAGGGTGCATTGCCCTGGCTCTGGCCAAGGAGGTCCCCGGCGCCGAAATCCATGCCAGCGATATTTCTGCGGACGCCCTGGAAATTGCCCGCGCCAACGCCGCCCTGCACCAACTGGCGAAGCGCATTCACTTTCGTCAGGCCGACCTGCTGGCCGGAACGGAGAGTAGTTCCTTCGACTTGATCGTCTCCAACCCGCCGTACGTCGGAGAATCGGAAGCTGATCAGGTGCAGCTCGAAGTTCGCAAATTTGAGCCGCGGCAGGCCGTATTTGCCGGGCCGACCGGACTGGAGGTCATCGCCCGGCTGGTGCCGCAAGCCTACGCCGCGCTTCGGCCGGGAGGCTGGCTGGTCATGGAGATCAGCGGCACAGTCGCTGGTTCTACCCGGGATCTTTTCAGCGGGTGGCAGGAGGTCGAGATTCTCGCTGACCTGCAAAGAGTTCCTCGCGTGGTCCGGGCCAGAACTGCGGCGACCTAGCAGGTTGCTGAAAGAAATATTCTGCTGCCAGTCTGACTTCAGCGGCTAAAGCCGGCATTGAAAAATAAGCTGGTTACCGCAGCGCTGAAACGCTGCGCCACCCAAAATCAAGCACGGAAGCGAGTTTTTCAGCAGCTTGCCAGGGGGTCTTCCGCCCGCAAACACCGCTCCCGGCGGCCAGTGTGCAAGGTTCTGCACAATACAAAACATTAGCTGTCTGACGATGAATTTCCTTGACGAACAACACCCGGTGATGGCTTACTTCTAGCCCTATCTCGTACTCGCGGTTCACACTCCACGCAGTTTGAATCATTCCAGGTGTTTCGAACAACGCACGTCCGGAAAAAGGAGAGAAATTGATGAAGTCATTCACGCTTACGCGACTTCTGGCGGGAGCTTTCGCCATCAGTGTGCTTGCCTGCTCGTTTAGCCAAGCGCAACTTTCGATGGAGAGAGTGGTCGCCCTGAACAAAACGCTCCAGACTGTTAAGGCAACGTACAACAAATTGACTCCCACGCAACGGAAGATGCTCGACGGGTATGCCAACGTGGTTCAATTTGCGGATTTCTGGCAGAAACACGGCATGAGCCTGACGGATCCCAGGTTCGCGGATCAGGTAAGAGCAAGGCTCGCATCCAGAGCGGCTGCGCCTTCGGCCCTGGCCGCCGCCACTCCGTCGATTGTCCCCGCGTCGAACCCGGCCAATGACGTAGCCTTTTCCTCCTTTGGGGGATTCACGCAAAGCGAGACCTCGACCGCGCGCTGCGGCGACAGCGTCGTGGTCGGCTTCAATGATTCCGGCAGCATCTTCGAAACTCCGTTTTTCTTCACCGGCACGGGCGGAGAATCTTTGGCCGGTTTTGCCTACTCTTCCAATGGTGGCGCTTCCTTCACCGATGGTGGTCCGCTCAACCCCGGGTCCGGCAACGGCAACTTTGTCGCCAGCGACCCAGTGCTGAACTGTTCCGACCCAAACACCTTCTATTTTTCCGAGATCTTCGACTTCTCCGATGCCACCGGGGCTCCCTTTGCTGCGGTTTCGATCAATAAGTCCACCGACGGCGGCAAGACCTGGAGCGACCCTGTCCCGGCCATCGCCAAAGACGGCTTTACGCATCTTCTCGACAAGCCCTGGTCGACCATCGATCCTTCGAACCACAATCACATTTTCGTCTCCTACACCGACTTCGACGGCTCCGGGACGATCTGTGGAGTCGACAAGAACAAGTTTCCGATCCCCCGGAACGCGATTGAATTCGTCGAGTCCACCAACGCCGGGAAAACCTGGAGCGCTCCGCACGTCGCCATCCAGTTCTGCGCGGACCCCACCACCGGCGCCCTCGTCGGCGTGCAGGGCTCGCAGCTTGCCGTGAACTCCAAGGGCGTGCTGTACGTTTCCTGGGTGAACCTGGGAAACAATTTTCCGTTCAGCGGGCGGTCAATTCAGATTTCCAGCTTCAAAGGCGCCTTGTCAGCTCCCGTAACCGCGGCGGTGCTGGTAGGCGGGGGCGACTCCTTTTTTCTCCAGGGAGAGTTCCGCGACTTCCTGGACATGGCGATGGCGGTTGACCACTCCGGAACCGCTACCGACGGGACCATCTACCTGAGCTGGGCCGACGGACGGGACAAGATCGTGCCTGATCCGTTCGGCAGTGACGGCGCTTATGCCTTCGACGACATTCTGATCACGCAGTCCCTTGACGGCGGCAACACCTGGTTCGGACCGTTCAAGGTCAACAACGACATTCAGCCGCGCCTGGCCAACGGGCACGATCACTACCAGGTCGGAATCGCCGTCGACAACCGGGGCGTGGTCGGGGCTTGCTGGTACGACCGACGCGCCGACAATGAAAACTTTGCCATTCGCCGCCATTGTGGCGAGTCCACAAGCCAGGGCGTGAGCTTCACCGATTCCGACATCGGTCTGGCTCCGTTCGCTCCCACCCACGGCATTGATCTGCCCCTGATCGGTGACTACATGGGTGACTATGATCAACTATCCTCCGACTTTACCGGCGGTAACTCCGGGTTCATTGGCGCTTTTCAAAGCATGAGTACGCGCGGGAATCCGGACGCAGTGGTTCACGGATTCAACTAGCTGAGTTGCGAGAGGATCGGGGTGGCGCGAGTCACCCCTATTTTTTTCAGAGAGAATTGGACGGAAAGACCGCCCGGCAGATCTAGCTGCGCGTTATCGCCGAATCGCCGCCTGGATTTCTTCGACGTCAATAATTTCCGTGGGATACTTCCCCGTGTAACACGCGGTGCAATAAGAAGTCGTGTCGCCCTGGCCGCAAGCCTTTTTCAGTCCCTCGAGGGAAAGGTACGCCAGCGAATCGGCCCCGATGTATTCACGAATCTCGTCCACTGATTTGTTCGCTGCGATCAGCTGCTTCTTGGAAGGCGTGTCCACGCCGTAGAAACAAGGCGAAATCGTGGGCGGGCAGGAAATGCGCATGTGCACTTCGGTGGCTCCGGCGTTGCGAATCATGCGCACGATTTTGCGGCTGGTGGTTCCGCGCACAATCGAATCGTCAATCAGCACGACCCGCTTGCCCTCGAGCAGCGCGCGCACCGGATTCAGCTTCAGCTTGACGCCGAAGTCGCGCACGCTTTGTCGCGGTTCAATGAAGGTCCGGCCAACGTAGTGATTGCGAATGAGCGCGAAGCGGAATGGGATCCCGCTCTCGGCCGCATATCCCATGGCCGCCGTGACCCCGGAATCCGGCACCGGCGCCACCAGATCGGCCTCCACCGGAGCTTCCCGCGCCAGTTCCCGCCCCAGGTTTTCACGGCTGATCTGCACCGGGCGGCCAAAGACCGTGCTGTCGGGCCGGGCGAAGTAGACGTGCTCGAAAATGCAGCTGGACTGCGGAGCGCTGGTGGAATAGAACCGCGACGTGATTTCGTCGGGCCCCACCACGATGAGTTCGCCCGGCTTGACGTCGCGCTCGTACTCCGCGCCGATCAGGTCGAAGGCGCAGGTCTCGGAGGCAAAAACGATGGTGTCGCGCTGATGGCCTTCCGCCGCCGGGATGCGTCCCATGGCCAGCGGCCGGAAGCCGCGCGGATCGCGGGCTGCGAAGATGCGGTCGGTGCTCATCATCACCAGCGAGAATGCTCCTTCCACCCGCCGCAGTGCGTCAGCCATCGCTTCGGGAAGAGTATGCTCGCGCGAAAGCGCAATCAGGTGAACAATCACCTCGGTGTCGCTGTTGGTCTGAAAAATGGAGCCCTGGCCCTCGAGTCGATGCCGGATCTGGCTCGCATTCACCAGATTGCCGTTGTGGGCCACGGCAATCGCTCCCTTGTTCGACTGCACCAGAATGGGCTGCGCGTTCAGCAATGCAGAATCGCCCGCGGTCGAGTAGCGCGTGTGCCCGATGGCGAGCGTGCCCCGCAGTTGGGCCAGCACGTCTTCAGTGAAGATATCCGCGACCAGGCCCATGGCCTTGTGCTGATGCAGGCTCAGCCCGTCTGAGCTGACAATGCCCGCAGATTCCTGCCCGCGATGCTGCAGCGCGTGCAAGCTCAGGTAGGCGAGCTTCTCGGCCTCAGGGTGAGCGAAGATCGCCACCACGCCGCACTCGTCATGAAATTTGTCGAGTTGCATTTCGCTCCTGGGTCTTAATGTTCCGCTCGGGCTTGCGCCCGCAATCGAGATCAGTCCGCCGCTACCAGCTCCGGATCGCTTCGGAGCGCGGATCCCAACGCGGCTTCGTAGGCTTGACTCAGCTCAGCCACCACCGTTGCCAAAACCGCCTGCCCGTCGATGGAGATTTCCAGGCGATCCGAACCAGTTTCGCCGATCGTGTCGGCTGCGATGCCATGCTCCTGCGCTACTTGTTGGATTCGTATGACATTCACTGGGTCGCACGAGAGCACAATCCGGCTCGCATCCTCGCCAAACAGCACAAACTCGGGCGGAAGCCCGCGGGAGGCGAGGTCCACGCGCGCGCCCACGCCGTTCGTGAATGCTTTCTCCGCCAACGCAACAGCTATGCCACCGTCGGAACAATCGTGAACCGACTCCACCAGACCCTGCTGAATCAATTCAACGACCGCCTTCTGCAGCGCCGCTTCTTTCTCCAGGTCAAGTTCCGGAGGGTATCCCCAGAGCGCGCCCAGGACTTCCTTGGCATATTCGGAAGATCCGAACTCACTCTCCACGTCGGTGATATCCGCCTCTTCGCCGGCGTGCAATAGCACGACCGTGCGGCCCGCATCGGCGAAGTGCATTTTCGCGGTCTTGTGCACGTCCTCAAGAATTCCCACGACTCCCAGCACGGGCGTGGGATAAATCCCTTCGCCCAAAGTTTCGTTGTAGAAGCTGACGTTGCCGCCGGTGATGGGGACTTCCAGTTCCTCGCAGGCTTTGGTCAAGCCGTCAATCGTCTGCGAGAACTGCCACATGATGTGCGGCTTTTCGGGATTGCCGAAGTTGAGGCAGTTGGTCGCGGCCACTGGAGTCGCTCCCGAGCAGGCAACTTTGCGCGCCGCTTCGGCGACGGCGTGCATCGCACCCAGCCGCGGATCGAGATAGCACCAGCGTCCGTTGCCGTCCAGGGCCATCGCCAGGCCGCGCTGTGAGCCCTTGATGCGAATCACGCCGGCATCGCCCGCGCCTGGCGCCTCGACGGTGTTCGTCTGCACCATGTGGTCGTACTGCTGCCACACCCAGCGTTTGCCGCAGATATTCGGGCTGGCCAGCAGCTGCTGGAGTTGCTGCGCGAAGTCGTCATGGTTCTGGTTTTGAAAGGGCACGGCTTCAGCCGTGCCGTTAGACTCAGCGATTGATTGCGGCTTCAGCCGCTGAGGTCCGCGTCCCTCAGCGGCTGAAGCCGTGTTCTCTTGGGACACTTTTGCGGCACGACTAAAGTCGTGCCCTTCCCGAACTGTCGCGCTGCCCAGCTTGATTTGCGCTGGCATCTCACGCGCCACCGGCGGTTCCCAGCGTGCCAGCGGGCGCTTATAGACCGGAGCGTCGTCCGTCAGCGCCTGATTCGGAATCTCCGCCACGACGTTGCCGTGTTCCAGCACGCGCAGCTTGTTGTCCGTCGTGACCGTGCCGACTTCCACCGCATCCAGTCCCCACTTTTCGAAAACGCGAAACACTTCCTGCTCACGTCCTTTCTGGGCGACCAGCAGCATGCGCTCCTGCGATTCGCTGAGCATGATCTCGTACGGAGTCATGCCGGTTTCCCGCTGCGGCACGCGGTCGAGTTCGATCTCGATTCCGACGCGGCCCCGTGCGCCCATCTCGCAGGTCGAGCACGTCAGCCCCGCCGCCCCCATGTCCTGAATCCCGACAATGGCGCCTGTTTGCATGGCTTCCAGACAGGCTTCGAGCAGCAATTTCTCGAGAAATGGATCGCCCACCTGCACGTTGGGCCGCTTCGCTTCCGAAGCCTCGCTGAATTCCTCGCTGGCCATAGTGGCGCCGTGAATCCCGTCGCGGCCAGTTTTCGCGCCCACGTAGATCACGGGATTGCCTTGGCCCGCGGCCCGCGCGTAGAAGATTTCATTTTTTCTCACCAGCCCCAGCGCAAACGCATTGACCAGCGGGTTGCCGGAATAGCACGGCTCAAACTTCGTCTCCCCACCGAGGTTGGGGACGCCGAAGCAATTTCCGTACGACGCGACGCCGCTGACCACGCCTTCCAGAATGGAGTGATTCTTGTGGACTTCAGCTTGTGTAGGAACCGCCCCCGGCTGTCCGGCGGAGCGCGACTCCCCGGCTGCAGTGATCGGCCCGAAGCGGAGAGAATCCATCACCGCGACCGGCCTTGCGCCCATGGTAAAAATGTCGCGCAGAATCCCTCCCACTCCGGTGGTCGCGCCCTGGAAGGGCTCGATGAACGACGGATGATTGTGCGACTCGATCTTGAACGCGCAAGCCCAACCGTCGCCAATGTCGATGATGCCCGCATTCTCGCCCGGTCCCTGCACCACGCGTTTACTGCGCGTGGGCAGCCGCTTCAGATGCACGCGCGACGACTTGTAGGAGCAATGCTCGCTCCACATCACGCTGAAGATTCCGAGTTCGGTCAGCGTGGGTTCGCGACTGCCGAGCAGTTGCTTGATCTTCTCGTATTCATCGAGCGAGAGCCCGTGCTGCCGGAGGGTCTCCAGAGAAACGGAAGAAGTCAAAGAAATGGACATGGAAGAGCTTCTATTGTCGCATTTTGAGGTGGCACGAGGATAGGAACAAATTCCTGTTGGGGCTCTTTACAATTTCTGTCGGGTTCCGCGAAACGCTAAAGGCTACGCCCGCGATGGAAGCGCGCCTCAGAGATCACGCTTGGAGCTTGGAGGAGTTGGTGGGATTATTGGAGGCGAAAGCTAACAAGGCGGCATGATGAAAATTAAGGCGCTCGTCGAAGGCATTCTGGCTGGAGTTGTCTCGGCGATCTTTTGCTATCGGGCGCTTATTTCACCCGCAACCCTCGCCGCAATAGCGATACGGCGCAAAATGCCGGATGCTTGGTTTTCTGGCTTAATTACGTGGTACGCGATGTTTGCCGTCATCGGAGTTTCGATAGTGGTAGCTGGAGTCGCGTGCCGGATGATTTACAAACACGCTTCGACCACAAGAGCGTGAGATTCAAAACAGCCCACTCCCCAAATTCCTGCGCCCGGGAAGAGGCGGTGCGCTTGGAAGACCCGCCTCCTGCTACGATTCTCTGAGCATGAAATCGATCGTCATTGGAACGGCGGGCCACATCGACCACGGGAAAACCGCGCTGGTCAAAGCGCTGACCGGAATCGACGCCGACCGCCTCCAGGAGGAGAAGCGGCGGGGCATCACCATTGACCTCGGCTTTGCCCACATGGAATTGCCCGGCGCGAATGGGGAAACGCTGCGTCTTGGCTTCGTCGATGTTCCCGGCCACGAGCGCTTTGTGCGCAACATGCTTGCCGGAGTGGGCGGCATCGATCTGGTGCTGCTGGTGATCGCGGCTGACGAGTCCATCAAGCCGCAGACCCGCGAGCACTTCGACATCCTGCGGCTGCTGGGCGTGCGCCGGGGTATCACGGTGCTGACGAAATCCGACGCCGTCGACGCCGAAACTCTCGATGTTGTTCGCCTGGAGGTCGAGGAGTTCCTGCGCGGCACATTCCTGGAAACTCCCGCATCGCCGATCGTAGCCGTAAGCTCGCTGACCGGTGCCGGCATCGAAGAGCTGAAGCGCGCGCTGGCCACAGCGGCGGCCGGGGTCGAGGTGCGGGACTCTCGCGCTTTACCTCGTCTGCCCATCGATCGCGTGTTCACCATGAAAGGGTTCGGAACGGTGGTGACCGGCACTTTGATCTCAGGCACAATCCGCAAGGATGAGGAGTTGGAGATTTTCCCGACAGCGAATAAGGTTCGCGTACGCGGCGTGCAGGTTCACGGACATTCGGCTGACGTTGCCGTAGCTGGACAACGCACGGCGCTCAATCTGGCGGGCGTCAGCACCGAAGAACTGGTGCGCGGCATGACGCTGGCTCCTCCCCAGACATTCGTCACGACGGAGCGCGCTGAGGTGAAGCTGCGCCTGCTGCCCTCCGCTCCACGCGGGCTCAAGAATCGGGCACGCGCCCACTTTCACTGCAACACGATGGAGACGGTGGTGGAAGTCGTTCTCCACGATGCGAAGCAAGTCGCGCCCGGATCGGAGACACTGGCGCGCCTGAAGCTTCCCGCGCCGGCTCTGCTGTTGCCCGGAGACCGTTTCATCCTTCGGCAGTTTTCGCCGGTTGTGACCATCGGCGGTGGCGTGGTGCTGGATGCCATGCCCTTTGTTGGACCGAGAAAGAGCAAGAGTCACGGTGAAGAGAACCGCACTCCCTTTGTTCCGATGATGGAGATTCTTGAATCGGGATCCCCGGCGGCGATTCTTTCTCTCAGAACCACACGGCGCGGAAAGCGAGGGCTGTCGTTGGCGGAGGCGGTTGCCGAAACCGGCTGGCCCCGCGAGACCATTGCTAAACTTGCTGCCGCGCTGGTGAACGAAAAACTGCTGGTGCGGTTTCAGGACCGGATGTTCGCGGAAGCAGAGCTCGGTCAGGCAGAGAAAAGCCTGCTTCACACTGTGTCAGTCTTCCACGAAAGGGATCCGCTACGGCCCGGAATGGCCAAAGGCGAGCTGCAGGATGACATGACCCGCTTGTTCTCAATGGCGGGAGAACTGTTTGAGGCGGCACTGTCCTCTCTTGCGAAGCAGAAGAAACTCGAAATCGCGGCAGACCTTGTGCGATTGCCGGGCCGCGGCGCGGTCATGAAAGACGAGGAAGCCGAATCGAAGCGGAACATCGAGGACGCCTTCGCCGCCGCAGGTTTGAAAGTTCCCGCGCTGCACGAAGTGCTCGCCGGCCTCAAAGTCGACAAAGCGCGGGCGCAGAAACTGGTCACCCTGCTGCTGCGCGAAAGAACGCTGGTCAAGGTTTCCGACGAGCTCGTATTCCATCGCGCCACGCTGGATCATCTGCGGCAACAGATCGCAGCCTGCAAAACCAGTGCGCCGAAAATCGACGTTGCTCGATTCAAAGAACTGACTGGCGTCAGCCGCAAGTATGCGATTCCTTTGCTGGAATATCTCGACCGGGAACGCGTCACGCGCCGCGTCGGGGATTTCCGCGAGATTCTCTAGGCGAAGATCATGCTCTATATCCGGAACGCTACCATCCACGACGCCGCGCTGCTGTGGACGATGGTCCATGAGCTGGCAGCGTTCGAGCACGAGCTCGAGTTCGTAACCATCACCGAGGACGATCTCGTTCGCGACGGCTTTGGGGCCAATCCCCGGTTTCGCGCGTTGATTGCCGAGTGGGACGGCCAGACTGCCGGCTATGCTCTTTTCTTTCCGTTCTATTCGACCTGGACGGGCCGCGGAATGTTTCTGGAAGATCTGTTCGTCCGGGAATCATTCCGCGGGCGCGGGATCGGCAAGGCTCTGCTGGCAGCGGTGGCTCGCATTGCCGTCGCAGAGCGGTGCTACGGAGTCCACTGGGAGGTACTCGACTGGAACGAGAAGGCGATCGAGCTCTACAAGGCTCTGGGCGCGGAGTTCCGTGATCACTGGCGTCCGGTGCTGTTGACCGGCGAAGCGCTGCGCAAGCTGGCGGAGAAACCGGCGTGACCGCGAAAATTCGCATCATCGGCGCGGGGCTGGCTGGATCGGAGGCGGCGTGGCAGTGTGCCCGGCGCGGCATCGATGTCGAACTGTTCGAAATGCGTCCGGTGCGCCGCACCCCGGCGCATCAGACAGCAGATTTCGCCGAACTGGTCTGCTCGAACTCGCTCAAATCCGACAGCGAGAACACTGCTCCCTGGCTGCTGAAGGAAGAAATGGGGCGAGCCGGCTCCTTGCTGCTGCGAATCGCACGGGAATGCGCGGTCCCCGCCGGACATGCGTTGGCTGTCGATCGCATCACCTTTGCCCAGGCCGTGACCGAAACACTTTCTCGGGAGCCGCGAATCTCGATCCAGCGCGAAGAAGTCACCGCAATCGATGAAGCCGGCGACGCGACCATCATTGCTACTGGCCCGCTGACTTCCGACGCCCTCGCTTCCGAGATCACGCAGCTAAGCTGCGGGCCTGACTCCGCAGCGCACAACTCACACCTCTACTTCTACGATTCCATCAGCCCGATTGTGGAGGCCGATTCCATCGACATGTCGCGCGTCTACCTGGCCGCGCGCTACGACAAAGGCTCGGCCGACTACATCAACTGCCCCATGACCCCGGAAGAGTACGGCCGCTTTTACGACGCGCTGCTCGCGGCGCAATCGGTGGAGGAGCGCGATTGGGAGAAGCTGAACTATTTCGAAAGCTGCCTGCCGATCGAGGAGATCGCCCGCCGCGGCCGCGATACCCTGCGTTTTGGCCCGATGAAGCCGGTCGGGCTAAAAGACCCGCGCACCGGCGCCATGCCTTATGCGGTCGTGCAGTTGCGCCAGGAAAACCTGCGCGCCGATTCCTACAATCTGGTGGGGTTTCAGAATCACCTGAAGTTCGCGGAGCAGGCGCGCGTGCTGCGCCTCATTCCCGGCCTGGAGAACGCCCGCTTCCTGCGCTACGGCCAGATCCATCGCAACACCTATATCAACTCCCCAACGCTGTTGCAGGAAACGCTGCAGATGAAGGCCCATCCGCGCATTTTTTTCGCCGGCCAGATCTGCGGCGTCGAAGGCTACGTCGAGTCCATTGCGACCGGCTTGCTCGCGGGTGTTTATGCGGCCGCCCTGTTGAAAGGCGGTGAGATTGCTCCGGCCCCGCGGGTTTCAGCATTCGGATCCCTGGTGCATTACGTGACGCATGCGGATGCCAGGAACTTCCAGCCGGCAAACATCACGTTCGACTTACTGCCTGCCCTGGAGAGGAAGATTCGCGATCGGAAGGAACGGCACCGTCTGCAGTGTGAGCGCGCTCTGGCCGGCTTTGACGCGTGGAATGGTCAGCCTGGCGCGTGCTAGCGCGGCAGCCGGAAAACAACGGTGACTTGCGTCTGAATTTCCACCGGCTCGCCGTTAAGCAGATACGGTTTGTATTTCCACTGTTTCACGGCATCGGTGGCGGCGCTGGTCAGCTGCGGTGGTCCGCTCAGCAACTTGATCGCGGTGATATCGCCCGACTTCGCGATGGTCGCCATCAACTGTACGGTGCCTTCCACGTGCATGGTCAGCGCGGTCCGCGGATAGATGGGCTGCACTTTCTTCATCAGCAGCCCCTGCGACACGCCTTGCGAGACGTTTAAGGACTGCAGAATCGGCTTGGGCGCAATGCCGGTGTTGTCCACGATATTCGGCAGCGATCCGCCCGCGCCCGGCGTGGCGATCCCGATCATGCTGGGAGCAGCCGGCGCATCGGGTGCGGTTGCTTTCGCCGCCTTGGGCTGTGCTCCGCCCTTGACGACCAGGGGCGCCGGTTCCGGCTTGGCGGCTGCCGCTGGCTTGCTGGAATCGGTTGAGGCAGAACTCGCGGGCTTCGCTGAACTAGGAGCTGTGGAGCGTGTATCTTCCCGTGCGGATTCGGTGTCATCGGTTGCAGCGCTTGGCTTTGCCGCCGCCGTAACTGGCTGGTTGGCGGGCTGCGATGCGGACGCCGAAGGCGTTGTGGTCGCAGGCGCGGGCTGAGCGCTGGCTGGCGCCGGTGCGGTCGCTGCAGGAGTAGTCGCTGCCGGCGTCGTGTTGCTGGCCGCCTGCGGCTTTTTTCCCAAGAGCTGCCATGCGGTCACAATGCCCGCAACCACCAGCACCACGGCGGCTATGCCCAGAAAAATCTTCTTTCGGTCTACGCTGGCTTCCGCGGTAACATCCGTGCTCAGGGAAAACGACGGCGCTGGCGCGGGGCTCGCGAAACTCCCGGTTCCAGCCGATTGTGCTTCGGCTGGCTTGTCGAGCTGATCTGTACTTGCGTTTTTGGCTACAGCAGCACTCTCCGCGACGGGAACTTCCGGCACTTCCCGGGCTGGCGCGGGTGCACTCGCAGCGCCACTGCCGAACGCGGTCGCGCCTGCCTTGGCCGCGGGCGCGGGCTTCTGTGCGGCAACCGATGAGATCGTTGGACTCGCTGCCGTCTTTGCGCCTGGCGCAGCGGGCGCCTTCTTGACAGTAGATGCAGCCGCCGATGCCGCGGCGTTTTCTTCTTTGTGGATTCCTTCTGGGCTCTGCGCTCGAGCTGACAAACTCGCGGCCGCCGCTTGTGTCGGCCATGACGCGGCCGCTGCCGGTTTGGCCGGAGCCGCCACTGTCGGACGCGCAACCGGAACCGCCGGACTGGCCGATTTCGCGGCCGCAGGAGGCGCAGTCTTCACCGGCGTAGACGAAGCTGCCGGTATGGCTCCGGGCACCGCTGGTTTTGCCGGTTCGCCCTTGCGGAGCAATCCGCGCGCCACGCGCAGCGTCCCTTTCGCCTGTTCGACGTTAATAGGTTTGGTCAGCACCAGGTTGGCGCCGATGCGAAACGCCTTCGCCACTCCCGCTTGCCCTTCCACCACAGCCACCGCCAGCGACGCCTGGTTCGACGTCGAGTTGCGCGCGCTTTTGAACAGCAGCGTGGCGTTCTGCTCGTTGTCGCAGTCCACCACCACCGCGTCGAAGTGCTGGCCCATCAGCTTCTTAACGGCAGCAAAGGGCTCGGCGCTGGCTTCCACCGTGAATTCCAGTTCGCTCAGGACCTGCGTCACCGTGCGGGCGGTTTTTTCCTCGGGACAGAAGAGCAGAGCTTGGTAACCCATACAAAATCATGGTAGGTACGCCCGTCAGGGGCAGCAAGTTACGTTGGTCATTCGAGTTACATTGAAGAAGTAGTCAGGAGTCAGTGGTCAGGGGTCAGTGAACTGTTACTGAGGTCGTGCCCTACCCAAGCCATTTGTGAGATGGGCTGTGATTACTGACCACTTTCACGCATACAATAGCGCCCCATGCGCATCCCGCTGTGGCTCAAGATCGGCTGGACTGTCTGGCTCGCGGCGTGGGCTCCGCTATACTGGCGGCAATACGGGCCACAGAATTTCCTCTTCTTCTGCGATATCGGGAACGTGCTGATCGGAATCGCCCTGTGGCTGGAGAGCTCGCTGATTTTCTCCTGGGTCGCGTGTGGCCTGCTGCTCTTCCAGTCGCTCTACATCGTCGATCTTGCCGGCGCACTGCTGACCGGCCATCACCTCATCGGCGGCACCGAATATATGTTCGATCCCGGCCTGCCGCTGGCCATCCGGCTCCTGAGCCTGTTTCACGTCGCGACGCCACCGCTCGTGCTGTGGGCGATATGGCACCTTGGCTACGACCGCCGCGGATGGAAATTCCAAACGGTGACTGCGTGGATCGTCGTGCCGATCAACTATTTCTGGAAGCCGCAAATGGATGTGAATTGGGCCCGCGGGCCTTTCTTCCACGAGCAGCACATGCTGCCGGGGTGGGCGTATCTGGCGGGATATCTCGTCATGGTGCCGCTGTGCGTGTATTTTCCCACGCATCTATTTCTGAGTTGGCTCAGCGGGCGCTGGCAGGCGCGGCAATGTCGGTAAACCACTATGGAGCCGAACCATGCGCGAGCAGGTAATCGATGATGGGCTGAAATGAGGCTGCATTCTCCGGCGTGGACCGATATGCTCTTTGCTGTTGGCTGGCAACCGTTAGCGCAGTCTGGCCGCGTTTGTTCCGCACATTCACATCTGCACCACTCTCAACCAGCAGCTTTACGCTGTCGAGATTCGCCATGGACGCAGCGCTCATCAGCATCGTATGTCCCGCGTCACTAGCGGCATTGGGGTCCGCGCCCTTTTCCAGGAACAGCTTCACGATTGCGGGATCGCGCCAGGCAGCCTCGACCGCAATGTTGTTATCGGAATCCGTAGACTCGAGTCGCCAATCCACACCCAAATCAAGCAGGGCGCGCGTAGCCTTGATGCTTCCGAGCCTGACCGCCCTTTCCAGGAAGTGGATATTCGAATCATCGAGTCCGTTCAGATCGGCGCCGTTGCCGGCAAGAATACGGATAATCTCGTCAGCGTCCCATGTGATCGCGTCCTCCATGATCGTCGGCATGTGGGCGGAAACTTTCCAACCATGGGCGATGTCGGAGCGCAACTCCTTGGGATCGTAAACCACCCAGCGCCAAACCTGCGCCAGCGATTCGACCTCATCCATGAGTTGCTCGACCGACGGTGGCGCACCACAAGTGCCGACCGACTTCTCGCGCCCGTCGAGCCGAACCCTCACGCCACCCTCGGAATTGTCGATGGCCAAACATGGCTGATTGTCGTAGGGACCGGGCAAATCGAGAAATTCTGAAGCACGGATATCGGCAACGAGCTGTTCCACCGCGGCGCGGGATATTCTGCCGTGCCGTTTGCCCATCGCGTGAACGTGGTCGTAACCGCGATAAGTGATGCGTCCACTGCCCGTGATTTTGACCGTATAGCCCGGGCTGGGGAAGAAGCCAGTCACGCTGTCAACTTCGATTTCGAACGAGCCGACGCGGTTGCGATCTGCCGCCTGAACTGGCGCGAACGACAGTGTCACGACGGCGCAAAGGAAAAAGAGCTTCCAGAAATGGCGCCCGCTCGAACAGCCGGAGATCGTTTGAGTCGCAGAGCGGGCCATGGCACAATTATCCGCTGCTCGAACTCCCGCGCGGAATCCGGGAGTCACGCACGAGGATAACTGTCGTAACATCGTGCGTTGTCGGGGGTTTCTGGGTTTCTGTTTTTCTCTGCCTAGCTGGCTTTGCCGGGATTGTCCGTCTTGCGCACTGCCGATTCTTTCGGCGGGTAGTCGATTGATCCTTTGAAAAAAGAGATGTCTTCTTCGTGAAAGTCGGGGAAGGGTAACTGCTTGCCGTCGCGCAACTCGTCAATTTTCTTGACCGCGCTCTCGGCTTTTTCTTTCTCCACGCCCGCATCGCGCCCGATATAAAGGGTCTGCGAGGGCAGCGCAAAGCCGCTGCCGGCATCCTCTACCAGATCCAGCATGCGCAGCAGCAAGTCTTCGCGAATGGCTGCGAATTCGTTGAAGTCCTGCGTCAGAATGTACGAAAACAACTCCACGCTCCCCGACCCGGTTGCAATATCAATCAGACGCACGCGCACGGTTTTCGTCTCAACCTTGGGATGGCTGTAGAGCAGGCGCCGGAGCTCCGACAGCACATACCGCACGTGATCAGCCTTGGACTCGTGGCGCAACGCGAGATTCGTCTTGAACAGAATCTTGTCGCGGCGGCTGAGGTTCTCCACGTTGATGGTCGCGACGGTTCCGTTAGGAATCGCGACCAGCGTCCGCTCCGCCGTGCGAATGCGCGTGGAGCGCAGGCCGATATCTTCCACCGTACCCGTGCGATCGCCGAAGGTGCAGACATCGCCCACGCGAATCACCTCATCGCCCAGAACGGATACGCCACCGAAAAGATTGGCGATCGTCTGCTGCGCGCCAAAGCCGATGGCCAGACCTCCGATGCCGAGGCCGGCCAGCGCGGTCGTCATGTTGAATCCCAGGCTGCCCAGCACCGCCAGCACGCCCCCCACAAAGATGACGGCCTTCACCAGTCGCTCGCCCAGCAGCACCAGCGATCCCGTACCCGCATGCCCATAAGACAGCGCCCGATTGCGCACGCGGCGCAGCGACCAGCGTACCGCGCGCCAGAAAATCCACGTCGCGCCGATGATCAGCGCCACGGATGTGAGCTGAAAGTAGTAATGCCGCGGCAACAGCGGCATGCCCAGGTAGCGCGCGAACCACTGATGAGCGATGGTTCCGGCCAGCAACCATGCCGGCCCGGAAACCTCGCGCCAATTGGCGACATCGACGTGACCGCGCCGCCGCGCCCACCAACGCACTGGAATTTCCAGCAGCGCGATCACCAGCCACCCGAGGGCGGCAGCCACCGGCGCCGCCAGCAGCAGCGCCAGCCACTGCCACAACGGCATTCCGGCCAGCTGATGCTTCACCAGCACGCCGGGGAGCTTGTGCTCAACCTGGCGAGCTTCGGCCTGATCGTAGAGTTCCGGAACTTTGGTCAGCGTATCGGATGAAATCAGCCAGATCTTGCCCGCGCTGGGATCGCTCACGCGCACCACTTCCAGGTCCGCTTCCACATCGCCCGACGCCATGGCCCCAAGCTTCTGCCGTCCCAGCGGAACTCCCTCCTGCGGAGTCCCCTCCGGCTGCATGCTCCATGCCCTGGGGCTGCCGCTGAACGCGTTGTTCAACACATAGTTGAGCTTCTCGGCCAGTTGATCGCCTTCCGATTGCCGCCGCGCCGCGCTCATCTGCAGATATTGGGCTGCGATGCTGTAGTCGCCCGATTGCGCCGCCTTCAGAAATCCCAGCACCGAGCTCTGCGGCGTCGTGCGACCCAGCGGGTCGGTCGGAGCACTCGTCGAATTCGCAGGTGTGGGCGAAGCCGGCTGCAACAACTGTTGCAGCGACGTCTGGGCAGAAGAGAAACACGCAGACAGACAAAGCAAGCAACTGAATATCGTTCGAAGAAAAAATGACGTTCTCGGAAAGGGTGACATGGCATTCTCCCGCCCGGCTCAGTGCGGGCGCGCGCGGACCGCGCAGAATTCGGAAGTGTGGGATTATTCTATCGAAATGACGAGCCGGAAATTGCTGCGCTGTAGCCCTGTGCTGTAGTGAAGAGGAGATCCGTATCAGGGCATGCCTTCAGACATGCCACACCAGTCGCCGGCGGAGCCGGCCTTAGGCTCTGCCGGAATCATCCCCGCTTCGGCCGGTAGATGTCCGTGCTGGTGCCGAAGAAAACCTCCGCCGACTCCATGATCGTCTCCGACAACGTGGGATGCGGATGAATCGTCAGCGCGACGTCCTTGGCCAGCGCCGCCATTTCCACCGCCAGCACGCCTTCGGCGATCATTTCGCCGGCGCCTACCCCGACAATCCCAACTCCCAGCACGCGTTCGGTGGCAGGATCAATGAGCAGCTTGGTCAGCCCCTCGGGACGATCGAGCGTAATGGCCCGTCCGCTGGCGGCCCAGGGAAATTTCGCGACCTTCACTTCGCGGTTCTCGCTCTGTGCCATGGTCTCGGTCAGCCCGCACCAGGCCACTTCCGGATCGGTGAACACAACCGCTGGAATGGCATTCGGTTCGAATGCGACCTTGTGTCCGGCAATCGCCTCCACCGCCGTGCGGCCCTCGTGCATGGCCTTGTGCGCCAGCATCGGCTCGCCCACCACGTCGCCGATGGCGTAGATAGAAGGATCGTCGGTCTGCAGTTGCTTGTTCACCTGAATAAATCCGCGCTCGCCGACCTGCGCGTGGGTACTTTCAAGGCCGGGGATTTCTGAATTCGGCTTGCGTCCCACGGAAACGAGTACGCGGTCGAAAACTTTCTCCTGCGTGTTGCCGTCTTTCCCCGTCAGCGTGGCGCGAATTCCATTGCCTTCGTCTTTCACCGCGGCGACAGTGGTGTTCAGCAGAATCGCTTCGAACATTTTCTCCAGCCGCTTGTGCAGCGGAGCGACCAGATCGCGATCCGCGCCGGGCAGCAATCCAGGGAGCATTTCCACGACGGTCACACTCGTGCCCAATGCGGCATACACAGATCCCAACTCGAGCCCAATGTATCCGCCGCCAACCACGAGCAAGCTTCCGGGAATGTCTTCGAGATTGAGCGCTCCGGTGGAGTCCATCATGCGGGGCGAATCGAGCTTGAGAGTTGGCACAATCGCAGGCCGCGAGCCGGTCGCGATGACGATGCGGTCAAACTCAAGTTGTTCTTCGGTCCCGTCGGATTTGCTGACGCGCAGCGTCGTGGAATTCTCGAACGCCGCTCTGCCCTGCACATATTTCACCTTGCGCTGCTTGGAGAGAATTCCCAGGCCGCCGGTCAGCTTCTTGACGACGCCCTCTTTCCACGAGCGCATGCGCGCCAGATCAATCTTCGGAGCGGTGAATTCAATCCCCCAGTCTTTCGCCTGATGCGACTCCTCAATCAACTTCGCCACATGCAGCAGCGCTTTCGACGGGATACAGCCGCGGTACAGGCAAACGCCCCCGGGGTTGATTTCCGGATCGATCAGCGTAACGGACATGCCGAGATCGGCGGCAAGGAAGGCAGCGGCATAGCCTCCTGGCCCGGCGCCGACGACGGCAATGTTCAGGTTCGTGGTTTCTGACATGAAGGCTTTTCACCACAGAGGGCACAGGGTTGCACAGGGGAACCCTGGGTGTTCCTCTGTGTAACCCTGTGCCCTCTGTGGTTCAAGATTTTGGTGTTCACCCCTGCACCGACAGCAAGAAAGGCTGCTCGAACGCCTCCGCAATCCAGCGCAGGAAGCGCGCTGCGTCGGCGCCGTCAATGAGCCGGTGATCGTAGGAGAGCGAAAGCGGCAGAATCAGCCGCGGTTCGAACTTTCCCGCCATCCACTCCGGCTCCATGCGCGAGCGAGACAGACCAAGAATCGCGACTTCGGGAAAATTCACGATCGGCGTAAACCCCACGCCGCCGATGCCGCCCAGATTGGTGATGGTGAACGTGCCGCCCTGCATCTCCTCGGGTGTCAGCTTCTTCTCCCGCGCCTTCTTCGAGAGTTGCGACAACTCCACCGCCAGCTCGACGATATTCTTCTTGTCCACGTCGCGAATCACGGGAACCAGCAGCCCGCGGTCGGTGTCGACGGCCACGCCGATGTGGATGTATTGCTTATAGATAATCTCTTCCTTCTCCAGGTCGATGCTGGCATTGAACTGCGGAAAAACCTTCAGCGCCGCCGCGCAAACTTTCAGCGCGATGGCCGTGACCGTCATTTTGCCGCCGGCCTCTTCTGCTTTCGGCGCAAAGCGGGCGCGCAGTTGCTCGAGCTCGGTGATATCGGCGCGATCATGCTGTGTGACATGGGGAATCGTGTTCCACGACTCGGCCAGATGCTCGGCCGTTTTGCGGCGAACCCCACGCATCGAGACGCGCTCAATCTTGCCCCACTTGGCAAAATCTGGAAGCTGCGGCTGCGCGAAGTGTCCCGCACGCGGCGGAGCCTGCACCGCCGCCGCCGACAGCAGCGCTTTCGCACAAGCCTTGACGTCATCCTCGCTGATACGTCCGCCCGGGCCCGAGCCTTTCACCTCATAAATATCAACACCCACTTCGCGCGCCAGCCGCCGCACACTGGGAGCGGCAGGAATGGGCTGGCGCTCCGCTCCAGCGACCTTGCCCAGCTGCACTGGCATGCTGAACACCGGCGCCGCCGGCTGCGGCTGGTCGGGAGGCAGCGCCTGCTCCTCCGTTTTTCCCTCGGCGCGAATCGCGGCCTGAAACGCCAGCCGCGCCCCGTGCTGCCCGGAAACGTGCTCGACCGGAGCCGTGCGCGGCCGCGCCGGCTCGGGCTTGGCAGCGGGTCCGCCTTCAAGCGTGAAGATCACCTGCCCGACCTTGACCTTCGTGCCCTCTTTGACCTTGATCTCCTTCACCACGCCGCTCACCGACGAGGGCACCTCCACCACCGCTTTGTCGGTCTCGAGTTCCATTACCGGCTGGCCTTCGGCAACTTTTGTTCCGGGAGCAATCATCAGCCGTACGAGATCGCCTTCGGAAATGTTCTCGCCGAGTTCGGGAAGCTTGAATTCACTGGCGCCTGACGAAGCTGCAGCTGGCGCGCTGGGCGCGGGAACCGCGGGCATCGCCTCTGGCTTTGCAGCCGGGGGCGGTGCTTTTTGCGGAGCCGGGCCCGGCGCCGCGGCAGCGGCCTGGCTGGATGCTGCTAAGGAAGATTTCGCTTCCGCGCCGTCAACGGTGAAAATTACCTGCCCGACCTTGATCTTGTCGCCTTCCTTGACGCGAATCTCCTGCACCGTCCCGCTCACGGACGACGGCACCTCAACGACCGCCTTGTCGGTCTCCAGTTCCATGACCGACTGCCCGGTGCTGACCGTCGCGCCCGGTGCAATCATCAGGCGCACCAGATCGCCTTGTTCGATATTTTCTCCCAGCTCCGGAAGTTTGAATTCAATCACGAAACGATTCCTATCATTGAGTAATTGTGTGATTGAGAAATTGGGAAATTGAAAACGTCAATTTCTCAATTACCAAATTCCCCAATTGCTCAATTTGTTAGCTCACCGCCGGATTCGCCTTCTCTGGATTGATCCCCAGTTCCTGGATCGCGCGCTTCACCACATCGCTGCCGATTTTGTTTTCGCGCCGCAGCGCTCCCAGCGCCGCCAGCACGATGTGCTTGGCGTCAACTTCAAAGAAATCGCGCAGCGCCGCGCGGTTTTCGCTGCGCCCGAAGCCGTCGGTTCCCAGCGAAACCAGTTGCCCGGGAACCCACTTGGCCACGCTCTCGGGCAGCACCTTCATGTAGTCCGACGCCGCGATGAACGGCGCCGCCGCATCCTTCAAGGTCTGCGTGACGTAAGGAACCTTCGGCGCCTCCGCCGGATGCAGCATGTTCCAGCGCTCACAATCGTTGGCATCGCGATAGAGCGCCTTGTAACTGGTCACGCTCCACACATCGGAAGCCACGCCGTAATTCTCTTCCAGAATCTTCTGCGCCTTCAGCACTTCGAACATGATTGTCCCGCTGCCCAGCAGTTGCACGCGCAACTTGGCGTCGCTCTTCGTCGAAGCCTTGAACTGGTACAGACCCTTCAGGACTCCCTCGCGAACACCGGCCGGCATCTCGGGCATGGGCAGCGGCTCGTTTGTCACCGTCAGGTAGTAGAAGATCGATTCCTGATCGACGTACATGCGCCGGATGCCTTCCTGCACGATGATGGCGATCTCGTAGGCGAACGCCGGATCGTAAGCCAGCAGATTCGGCACCGGAAGCGCCAGCACGTGGCTGTGCCCATCCTGATGCTGCAAGCCCTCGCCCGCGAGAGTAGTTCGCCCCGCCGTGCCGCCCACCAGAAATCCGTGGCAGCGCATGTCGGCCGCCGCCCAGATCAGATCGCCGATCCTCTGGAAGCCGAACATCGAGTAATAAATAAAGAACGGAATGGTGTTGATCCCGTGATTTGCATACGCTGTTCCGGCCGCGATGAACGAGCACACCGAGCCCGCCTCGGTGATTCCCTCCTCCAGAATCTGCCCGTTTTTCGCCTCTTTGTAGTAGAGCAGCGTGTCCATGTCGACCGGCTCGTAATTCTGGCCGACACTCGAATAAATTCCCACCTGGCGGAAGAGAGCTTCCATGCCAAACGTGCGCGCCTCGTCGGGCACGATGGGCACGATGTATTTCCCCTGCTCGGGATCACGCAGCAGCTTCGCCAGCAGCCGCACGAAGACCATCGTGGTCGAAGCCTCGCGTCCCTCCGTCCCTTTGTGAAATTCTTCGAAGAGCGAATCGGGAAACGGCTTCAGCGGCGTGGCGCGCACCTTGCGCGTCGGCATGTATCCACCCAGCTGCTGGCGCTGCGCCTGCATGTACTTGATTTCCGGGCTGTCGTCGGCCGGACGGTAGAACGGGGCGTTGTGCAGTTCGTCGTCTGGGATGGGAATGCCGAAGCGCGAGCGGAACATCTGCAGCTCGTCGTCATTCAACTTCTTCTGCTGGTGCGTGATGTTTTTGCCCTCGCCCGCTTCGCCCAGCCCGTAGCCCTTGATCGTCTTCGCGAGGATGATTGTCGGCGATCCTGTGTGATCAACCGCCGCCTTGTACGCCGCATGCACCTTGATGGGGTCGTGCCCGCCCAGCCGCATGCGCGCCAGTTGCTCGTCGGAGAGATGCTCCACCATTTTCAGCAGCCGCGGATCGGTACCAAACAAGTTGTGCCGGAAGTACGCGCCGCTCTCGACAAAATATTTCTGATACTGCCCGTCGCTGACCTCGCCCAAACGCTTGACCAGGAGCCCGTCGCGATCGTTCTGGATGAGGCTGTCCCAGTCCGTGCCCCAAATGACTTTGATGACGTTCCATCCCGCACCGCGGAAAATTGCTTCCAGTTCCTGAATAATCTTCCCGTTGCCGCGCACCGGCCCGTCCAGCCGCTGCAGATTGCAGTTCACCACAAAGATCAGGTTGTCCAGCTTCTCGCGTGAACCCAGCGTGATCGAGCCCAGCGACTCGGGCTCATCCATTTCGCCGTCGCCCAGAAACGCCCAGACCTTTCCGCCGGTCGACTGCTTCAGCCCGCGATTCTCCAGATACCGGATAAAGCGCGCGTGATAAATCGCCTGAATCGGCCCCAGCCCCATCGAGACCGTGGGGAACTCCCAGAAATCCGGCATCAGCCACGGATGCGGATAGGAACTCAGCCCGCCGCCCGGCTTCAGCTCGCGGCGAAAGTTCTCCAGCTTCACTTTGGGGATGCGGCCTTCCAGATACGCCCGCGCATACATCCCCGGCGCGGCGTGGCCCTGGAAATACACGATATCGCGATCGCCGGTTTCGGTCTGCGCATGCAGAAAGTGATTGAACGCTACCTCGTAGAGCGTGGCTGCCGAAGCGAACGTCGAAATATGTCCGCCGATCCCTTCCTGAATCTTGTTTGCCCGCACCACCATGGCGAGCGCATTCCAGCGCACCAGGCTCTTGATGCGGCGCTCCATTTCCTGGCTTCCGGGAAACGGCGCCTGCTGCCGCGAAGGAATCGTGTTCTGATATGGCGTGGTGGCCGAGAACGGCAGGTTGATCCCCGCTTCGCGCCGCGCGTGCAGCGCCAACTGCTGCAGCAGTCGCCCGGCCCGATTCGGCCCGCCTCTCTCCAGCACATAGTCGAGTGAGTCGACCCACTCCCTGGTTTCCACTACTTCTAAGCCGTCAGTTTCTGTCTGAGCCACGTCAGGTTTCTCCGTCGCAGAAAGCGCAATGCTTCATCATATTCAATCGCGAGGATTTTTGCTGGAGGAATGGCCGGTGAATTTACCACGAAGGACACGAAGTTTCACGAAGTGAAAGCGCACGACTGGTGATGCTTTTGTGAACGGCCGGGCTTCGTCTTTGCCCTTTACTTCTCGCCGAAATACATCTCCGCGACATGTTTGGCAATCCGGCTCGGACTCGATTCCGCCAGATTGTCCAGCGCCACGACGGTCAAGTGATCGTCGACGTAGCGGTCGATGGTTGTCTGAAATCCCTGCCAGGCGCCGTCGTGACGAATGCACCGGTGGCCGTGCCGCTGCTCCACGAACCAGCCAAACCCGTAGTCTCCCTTGTTCACCTGCCCGTTCTTCAGCTTGACCGGAGTCCACATCAACTCCAGGCTCGAGCGCTTCAGCAGTTTCTCCGTGTACAACGCCACGTCCCATTTCGCGAGATCGAGAATCGAGAAATACAGGCTCCCATCGGCGATGGTATTGATCATCGGCGCCACCCATTCCTGATTCTTCAGCTCGCCCTTTACCAGCCGGTACCCCGCGGCGCGATTGGGAATGATGTCGGCCTCGCTGATGATGCGCGCGGTCTGCATGTCGAGCGGCTTGAAGATCCGCTGCTGCAAGAAGTCGCCATAGAATTCTCCCGTCACGCGATGAATCAGAATGCCCAGCGTCAGATATCCCAGGTTGCTGTATTCCCAGCTCGTGCCCGGCGGATAAGCCAGCGGAATTCCTTCCACCACTTTCAGTTCCTGATCCTCGGTCCAATCCTTGCGAAAATCAAAATCCTTCGGATAATCGCCAAAACCGGCGGTATGACTGAGCAGCTCGCGCACCGTCACTTCCTTCCACGCAGCCGGAGCGTCCGGAAAGTACTTGGTCAGCGGATCATCCAGTCCAACCTTGCCCTCCTCGACCAGCATCATGACCGCGGTGGCCGTAAACTGCTTTCCCATCGATCCCGACTGAAAGACCGTCTCCGGCTTCACCGGCACTTGCAGCTCCACGTTGGCCAGTCCGTAGCCTTCAGCGCGTACGATCTTGCCGTCCTTGATGACGAGCAGCGACAGCCCGGGAATGTGCTGCCGCTGCATCTCAGCCTTGACGTAGTCGGCGACCGCCGTGTCGGAGCTCTGCCCCCGCGCGCAGGTACCTGCCAGCAAAGCAGAAATTAAGAGGAGACGCACGGTTGCGGAGAAGCGCGAAATATGGCGATAGCCCATGGCGATCCTTGAGAGGTTTGACGGAAAGCTGAGTTGCGGTTCTAGAGTCTATCGACTGTGACCATTTCGTATCAAGCCTGTCGCGTGGCAGCTCGCCCATCAACCGTCAGACCAGAACTCGTCTCAACCATAGGACCCCGGGGAGAAGAACCGCTCACCTCAGGGACTAAAGTCCAGTATTGATGTGCCCCTTGGCGGCACGACTGAAGTCGTGCCCTTACCAAAAAAATTTACGAGATGGACTGAAGGCTTTACCGGGTTTCCACATCATTCGGCGTAGCCTGCACCCCGAACCCTCCAGAATTAACACACTGTTAACATTCACGTGACCTTTCCGTAACCGCTTCGCACCATACTGCTTGCGACTCTTCTGCCGCCGCCACGGCGGCTTTCCTGCACCGCAGCTTCGAACCGTTGGGAGATTGTCATGACCCGATCTATATCCCGCGCTGCCTTCCTGTCGATTGTGCTCATCCTCTCCGCCTCCGCTTACGCGAGCTCCGGAGAGCTGCTGAATTTCTCGGGTCTCGGCGATCTGCAGCAGGTGGGCAACTTCTACAACGGGAGCGGCCTGACCAGCACGCCCAATTTCGGTGTCACGTTCTCGTCCAATTTCTACGGATTGCTCCCCGCTCCCGCCGGCCACGGCAACTATGCCAAGACTCCCACCGGCCAGCCGGCGATCTTTATTTGCGGCGCTACCTGTGGCTCAGGCGCAGGCATGATGGCGACTGGAACGATGAATGTGAATTCGGGATTCAGTAGCGGATTGAACTTCTTCTATTCCTTCCTGGCCACCAAGCCGGGCCAGACCGAAACCGTAACGGTTTGGAGCGGCGCCAACGGCACCGGAACCGTCCTCGCCACCATCTCCCTCTCCTCCAACGCCTGTTCGGGGCCCGTTTTCTACTGCACCTGGTCCACGGTCGGGCTCTCGTTTTCAGGCACTGCCCACTCTGTAACCTTCACCGGCCCGGCCGATCAGCTGGGACTCTCCGACATCACCGTCGGTTCCAGTTCGACCGCCGTCCCCGAGCCCTCCTCCATCTACCTTCTGGGGACCGGCCTGGCCGGTATTTCTTTGGGCAGCCTGCGTCGCTACTTTGTCGGGAAACGGTCGTAGCACGTATTAGCGATCGCCGAGAGTGCCTCTGTAAACTCGGGGGCCTTACTGCTCCGCCACGCTCACGCCCGGATGCTTGTTCGTCGGCGACTCATCAATGAAGAAGATTACGTTGCCGTTGGTGACCGAGACCACTCCGCCTCCGAAGGTCCCCGTGCCGTTCGTATTGACCGTGTACGAGGCGTTCAACGCCTGGTTCGGCTGCAGCAGATAACACTGCGACGACGGCAAACAGTAGTAACTCGGATCACCGTAGTCCGCATCCTGCAGAAACGGCGGGTTGCCCGTGCCGGACCCCAGGTTGCCGTTCGTGGTCGAGTTCGCCAAGGGAGTTGCGAACACGTCGCCCTCGACATTCGGCGTCAACGCATCCATGCTTTCGTCGCTGCCGTAGGCATAGTTGCCGGCAATGAATAAGTTCGCGAACGGCGGCGGCGGAGCTGTGGTTGACGTCTGGAACTCGAGCACTCCTGATTGCGCCGTATTGTCGGTCCCCACCAGAAACCCGGTCACGCAGCTGGCGGGCACGCTGCAATTGCTGCGCGTTAGATTTCCCGGCGCTGGAATCACATACGCCACAATCGGATGCGCTCCGATCGTCTGCCCCTGCTGCGGCGCGGTCACTGGCGCCCGCCCGCTGTGGGCATCCACCAGGTACACGCCCGACACCGTGGTCGTGGACAGCGTGGCTGCCTGATCTTCAAACACCGTTCCGCTTACGTCTCCCACTCCGTCGAAGTTGAGCACTCCGACGCTCACATCCGGGCCCGACGCGGCCAGTCCGCTGATATGGAAGATGTGACTGTTTTCGAGCGCCGCCGTGCTGAAGCTGCTCGCGGTTGTGATCGCCTCGCCGCCGATCACCGGATGCCCCGCGCTCAAAGTGTCCGTGGTCGCCAGCAGCACTTCATTCTTGCTGACGACGTATCCCGCCACGTCCAGGCTGGCCTGCCCGACGCTGACCGATCCCGTGATCCGCCCATTCGCATCCGCGTTGCTGTACGTGCCCGAACCGCCTGTCAGCTGCGTTCCCAGCGTTCCGCCATCATCGAAGTCGGCCGCGACCGCGCTCAACGTCCCCGAACTTGCCTGGAACGATCCCGCGATCGCATAGTGCTGCTTGGCTGCGTCGCCTCCACTCATCCCGAACGCATACGGCCCGCTGAGCCCTCCGGAAAAACTCGTCGAGTCCTGCGCCCGCAGGATTCCCGTGGCCCGCGTGCCTTTGCCGGTCGTGTCGTCGAACTCGATGATCCGCCCCGTCGTATAGTTGCCGAGCGGCTGGTTGTTGTTGCCGACGCCGCAGCCGAACTGGCTCGTGCTGGTTAGCTGATTCTGCGTGAAGTGATTGGAGCAGCCTCCCAGCGTGAACGAGAATGTCGCGGGCGCGACTGCTTTCCCCGTCGTCGTATCCGCCAGCGCGAGGGTCATGCAGCCGCGGCTGTAGTCGCTGACGCTCGGCGGAATCCCACCGGCCTCGTTCAAAGTGAACGAAAGGTTGCCCACCACATACGAGCTGCCGCTGGTCTGCACCGTGAGCTGCTGGTGGCCGCCGCTGCGCGTCACATCCAACGTTCCTCCGGTGATGTTCCCCACCTGCCCGTCAAACCCTACGCTCCCTGCGATGACGACAGGCCCGTTCGCGTCAAAGCCGCGCAGCACGAATGCCATCGGTCCCTGCACAAACGTATCCGCGTTGAGGGCGAGAGTCTGCGCCTGATTGGCTTGCGAGCACGGCACCAGCGGCAGATCAGACATGTTATTCATGTTGGCCAGCGTGACCGCCGGATACGGCAGCTGGCTGTCATACACCTTGAATTGCGTCAAGTAACAGCCCGTCTGGGGGTTGCCGTTGCACGAGTCGGTTTGCGCTAGATCGTCTCCATTGCCGGGAGTGCCTGAGATCGTGACCGAGCTCGCACTCGAAAGAGTCGATGCGCCGCCTAGCGGACAATCAAAATTTGGCTGTGCAATCGCATTCAGCTCCAGCCCCGGAGGAAGCGACGTCGGCCCTGGTATGCCTTCCGGAGGATTCTGACACCAGAAATAGGGCGCCTGTCCCCCGGACGCCGTTAGCGCAGTCGGCGGATAGGGAACGCCCTGATCGCCATTCTGCTCGTCGTTGAGCGCGTTCGGATAAGGTGATACCTGCACTTTGAGCGTGGCAGGGACCACCACGACGTTGAAGCTCGCACTGGCGCACGGGGCGTTCGTTTGCGTTGGATTGCAACTTGCCGGTGCGGTCGAATCGGAAACCTGAACCGTAAACGCAGTGCAGCCCGGTGCGGTGGGCGTTCCCTCGATGGAAATCGTCGACGTGTCATTGCCCGGCGTGAGCGCCAACCCCGGCGGCAACGAGCCGGCCGAGACTTGCCACGCGTATGGCGGCACTCCACCGGTCGCGCTCAACCCAGTACCCCCCAGGATTCCGAATGTTCCGACTTGCAACGCTCCCTGCGCCACGCCATTCACTTGCGACGCCGTGGGGAAGATCACCGTGCCTGGGCTGGGGCAGCATGTAGTCTGACCCTGCGCACAGCCAGGAGGCGCCGTCCCGCTGGTCAGGCTGTAAGTGAAAATGCTGGCATTGGCAATGCTGGGCAGCGAGCCGGATAGGAAGACCGCCAGCGCCGCGGAGTTGCTCGACGCCGACGCCGTCACCACGTCCTGCTGGCACGCACCAGTCGCCTGTGGCGCCACATACGTCGCTGTGGTTCCCGATGCCGTCAGGCTTCCGCCGGAGAATCTTCCTGCGGGTTTCAGGTTGCCGCATCCGCTCTGCAGAGTCCATGTGGCTCTCTGGCTCACCGTCATGCTCAGGCTTTCCCCGAAGTCGAGCGTCGGACTCGACGTTGGCGAAAGAAACTGAAGCCCCGGCGGCGGAGCGCTTTTGGAACTGGAGCAGCCCGTCAAGACCCAACACAGAACTACGCTACAGATGCACAGGCAGATGCGAACCTCTCGACGCGCGCTCGTCACCACTACAATCCTCCTTGCTTGAACCAGACTGGCAACTATGAGTGCTCTGCACTCGGCAATTGGCTCGCGAATTCTTCGTCGCAATTTTGTCTACCGCGGATTTGGCATGGAACCATTGCCGCTGTTGCCAGCTACGGAAGCCTTGCTGGCATCCGGCGCCGCAGTTTCCTGCAGTCTTTCCTTGATCCAATCGAACAGCCGCCCTCCGCCTTCGTGTTCGCCCAGATCCGACTCCCCCTCAAAGCGCACAACTGACGCCTGCTTGGGCGCTGCTCCCTTCACCTTCTCCTTGACTTCTATGGGCGTGGAGTCGCCTTCACGCACCTGCTGGATGCGAATAGGGATCTTCAACTGCGGCAGCCATTGGACGGGGTCCAGCGGCGCCACCCGCTTCAGAAAATCCGGCTTCACGTATGCGGCATGGTCCGGGTCCTGCTGCACCAGCACCGACTTCGCGAGAAAATCCGGCCAGTCTCCCCACGGCTCCAACGCGTCCACTGCTTTGATCCGCGAATCGGCGGCGGCCGCGAGAATGGCGACTGTGCCTCCCGATCCCTCTCCGAACATGCCCACGCGATTCATATCGAGATCGCCGCGCTCCGCCAAATAATCGAGGATGAACTTGACGTCGTGCACCGTGCTGCCCACCGCCTCCTGGAGTTCGCTCACGAACCACTGGTTCATGGGGCGGTCATGAAAGCGATGGCCCGAGAGCGCGGAGACGAATCCCACAGCGGCCACCCCGCCGCTGGTCACGCGCGACGCCCAGCGGTCGTTCTTGAAGCGGCCCGTGTCCTGATCGTAGCCGTAGAGGTAAAGCACCACCGGCGGCTTCGTGACTCCCTTGGGCTCGATGATCCAAAGGTCGAGCGGATCGCCCGGCCGCCACTTCACCTGCACCAGCATGCGAGTAAATGTGTCCTGCTGCTCGGTCTCGGCGACCAGAGGTTTCTCCGGCTCCAATTTGCTGGTTCCGATCTCCAGCGAGCTCCAGTCCTCTTGAATCGTCTCGTAGAGCGGGATTCCAGCTTTCATATCCATACCGGGCACATCCGCGGCGGGCGATGGAGCCGGCTTGGAACCTTCCGACGACTGCGCCGCGCTGGCAGCGGGCCCGGCTTTGCCAGTAGACGCCGATCCCGCTTGGACCGCCGGCGCAGAGGCGGGTTGTTGCGCAAAGCTGCCGCTGCAGATAAACAAAAGAACACAAAACTGAAGGAGCTCGAGCAGACCATGCCTGCATGATTCCGATTTCACAAAACGCATTGCGCACTCCTTACGATCATGATCGCAGTGTGGAATTCGACCTAATCCAAGAAACAGACCGGGGAAAACGAGGAGCAACGCGCCCCCCGCTTTCCCCCAGCCGCTAGAGATTCCAGCAACCACCCTGCTTACTGGCGGAGGCCGTAGATTTCAGACGGATACGTGAGGCCGTTGACCTTCACGCCGTTGAAATCGAGGAAGAAGTCGACGTCGGACTGCACGGTCAGCACCGAGCCGCCCGCATCGCCTCCCGTATCCACCAGGCAGGTTGCCGCTGAGGCTTTGCCGCCCTGAATTTGAACGGCGGTGAAGTTAAACGACGGCGCACAGCCTTTGTGGCCGTTGTTCGGGCTGATACCCGATTGCAGGTAGTGCGAACGGAACACTCCCAGGTTCAGAGCGCCGGTCGGGAAAGCTCCTCCTTGCTTGTAAGGCAACCCCGTGACGTTGTTCAGGAACGGAACGAAGTCGGAGAGTTGCTCGGCTGAGCCCGGAGCTGCCTCCTTTTGGGCTTGGCCGACCACGTTGATGACGCCTTCCGGCGTGACCTGCCCGCCCAGCGTCGCCGTCGCAGCGGAGGCGCCGAAGGTCGCCAGACGCAGCAAGGACCACAGTGGATACGTGCCGTCATAGATGTGAGAGAACGGGAGCTGGGCGCACTGGAATGTCGCCGCACTTCCCTGAATGCCGCCGCACTGCGGGAACTGGTACGCGCCGGTGGCATTCTCGCCAGCGACCGAGCCGCCCGGACTTGAGAAAAGCGGATCGATCGAGTCCACCGTCAGGTAGTGCCCAATGTAGTTGGAGCACGTGACGTTTCCGCTGGTGGAGCTGGCGCAACCGGAGGCGCCGGGCTTGAAGTTGGAGTAGCCCCAGAAAGAATAGCCGATCTTGTCTGGGAGGGCGCCGCCGGTGGTGATTGTCCCCAGCGTCGCTTTCACTTCTTCGCCGGTTCCAACCGTGCGGGCTTTGAACCCTGGAGTCGAGCCGTTGCACTTGCTGGTCTGAACCCAGAGTGGGTCGCCGCACTGAGCCGTTCCATTTGGAGCCGCCGCCGAGCTGCCGGGGCAGCCTGCGCCCGTATTGAAGTTGGTGGCAGGGCCTAGCGGCAGGTTGTTGCGGACGTCAAGTTCCTGGCCGCTGGACTGATCGCTGATCCAGGCTGTCGTGTTGATGCGATTCTGCTGAACGATCAACCCCGTAGCCGTCAGGTCGCTCCCCGTCCACTCGCGCACACCGGTGTACTCGAAAGCGTTGTACGTGCCCGAGAGCAGTTCGCGGAGGTTCACCTGAATCGGTTGGCCTGCACCCGCAATCTTTCCGGCATACCCCGCCGGCGTCGGCGTAGTTGGGAGGAGGTCCCCCGTGCAGGAATCGGTGCCGTCAAAGATGTGCGCCAGCACCTTGCGATTGATGTTCTTGAACAGGTAGCCAGTGCTGTTGCCGGTTTGCTGCACGCCAAATCCCAGGCTGTTCGTGCTGTCGGCGTTGTTGACGAAGACGACCAACGGAGATGCGCCGAGAGACACCGTCGTATACGCCGGTACGGGAGTCGCGCCGGTATAAGGATCTGCTCCGCTCAGCGCAAAATTCAGCACAAAGAACACGCTGTTCTGGCCGAACGCGTCAAAAAGCGGGCAGCCCACGGTCGCCGCCCCAGTGCCAGTGGAGCCGCAGGCGGCCTGGTTGTAGCCTAGGCCGGTTAGGCCGTTGGTGGTGTTGTACGAACTCAGTGCGCGCGTCGTCGCGAACAGAGCATCTTCCGGTCGCACGTCGGTGTGCCCGCTGTTGAAGAAGCAGTAGTGAGCATTGGTCCCCACCGTCTTGTTGGTGTCGAGCGTCTGGCCGCAAAATGCTGGCGGCAGTTGCTGCACTCCGCCTACGCTGGTGGGCGTTGGCTGTGTAACCAGGAAGGTGGAAATGGGCGTGGGAAGCGTGGCGGAGCCGGCGCAGTTCTTGCCGAGTACCACTTGGTTCACGCAGGTGTTCAGTTCCCAGCTGGGGGATTGCGTGGTGTCATGGTTGCCGAAGCAATCGGCCTCGAGGCCGACAAATCCGGTAGGCACCTTGCCGTAGCAGAAGAAATCCTTGTTGCCCTGCACGGAATCTGCCTGCCAATCGATGAAAACGTTGCAGGTTGCGGCGCTGTCATACAACACCGCAGCCTTGAGACCTTTGTCGACCGTGTTCACGCCCGTCCGCGCGTCGAGGATCTCGGCGTCGGAGCGCATCCACACGTTGGTCGGCGCGGTGTACCCGGTTTCCAGCGCGAGCGCATCTGCGGCGGCGTAGGCGAGGGTGTTGAACTGGGCAGAGGAACCGATGCCGTTGTAATGGATATTGAGCCCCGTGCTACACGGTGTTGCGGCAAAACTGGCGGTGGCCAGCAGCACTGTCGCCACGAGCGACAGCGCGAGTACTAGCATCTTTTTCGACATTCTCGTGTCTCCTTTGTCGTTTGTCGTTAGTCGTTTGCACTGAGTTGACCGGTGGTGGAGTTGCGATAGCGGACGAATTGGTTTGGACCTCTCTCCTCTTGTTCTGGAACACTCACCCTCACGAGCACACTGACAAAACCAGGGTTGAGTTGGTTGAGACGTGGGTTTGCACACAACGCTTGCGCAGGAGAACTATCGTGGAAGCTGGTTACGGCAGAATGACCGCTAAATTAAAAGGAAGTGAATTTCTTGGCGGGAACTCCGTTATTGTGGAAAAACCGGCCCAAAAGCCGCACTGCGTGCGCCATCCCATCGTTCATGCGAAATTAACTTCCGCTTCATAGTTCTGTAACAATCGCCCTTTAGGCTTACCGCTCAATCTCGTCGTGGGCTGCTCGGCTGCTGCTCCCAGTCTCAAAGCATTACTTCTCCTGGCATCGGGTCTGGAGGTCTTTTGTGAAGGTTCCCCGCTCTTTTTTCCCTGCGTGGGCGGCGTTCGGCGCCCTGGCCGGCATACTCCTTGCGTCTGCCATTCCTGCGATGCCGCAGAGCCAGGGCGCATCTGTGCACGGGACAGTCATCGTCGGCTCGGGCGCGCCCGTCGCCAACGCCACCGTGACCTTGGAAGGAACTGCCGGAGCACAGGCCGCGACCACCAATGCCGACGGCAAGTACTCCCTTGCCGGACTCGGAGCGGGCGACTGCCAGATCAGGATCAGTGCTCCCGGTTTTGATCCCTTTGTGGTGCAGGCCTCGATCACGGCCGGCGCGAACCGCGAAATCGACGCTGTACTTACGCCGACGCCGCCGGCCCTCGCGCCAGCACCCGCTCCGGAAGCTCCCGCCGCGGCGGCTCAACCGACTGCGCAACAGCCGCTCGACGCTCAGCCCAGCACACCGCAGCAGACTCCGCCCCAGCAGGCGACCGCGCCGAGCACTGTCGCCGGGCCCGCGCAGGCATTGACGGTCAAGGCTGAAAAAGGCAAAGCTGCGCTCTACGGCATTGCCACCGACCAATCGGGCGCCGTGATCCAGGGCGCCACCGCTACCGCAACCGGCCCATCCGGAGCTGTCACTGTCAACGCCAATTCGCTTGGTCAGTACGTGTTCAACGGGCTCGCGCCCGGGCAATACAAGTTGTCCGTCTCCGCGCCCAACTTTGCTGCTTTCGACACCGACGTCACACTGGCTGCCAATCAGGCCCTCGAACTCGACGCCACCATCCAGCCCAAGGGGAATGTCACGGAAATTGAAGTGAAGACCGGCGGTCCCACCGAAATTCAGACCGAGAGCGCGCACATCGAGGGCACGCTCACGGAAAAAGAAGTTCTGCAGACCGGGCTCAATGGCCGCAACTTTACTCAGCTCATCGCCCTCGCCCCCGGCGTGAGCAATCAGACCGGGCAAGATGAAGCTCTGGTGGGTGTAAAGGGCAGCGTGAAGTACAGCGTCAACGGCGGACGCGTCGAGTACAACAACTTCGATGTCGATGGCAGTGATGTGCTCAACGCCGGCCTCAACGGCGCCGAGAGCACGTTGATGGTCTACCCCAGCCTCGATTCCATTCAGGAAGTGAAGGTTCTCACTTCCAACTACGGAGCGCAGTACGGCCGCAGCGCTTCAGGCACCGTCCTGGTAACAACCAAGTCCGGTCAGCCCGCCTTCCATGGTGGTCTGTACGATTTTGTACGCAATGAATTCTTCAACGCGCGCAACTACTTCGACCTGACCCCCAAGGCTCCGCTCTACCGCCGCCAGGATTTCGGCGGCACCTTCGGCGGGCCGGTCTATATTCCCGGCGTCTACAACGCCAAGAGAGACAAAACGTTTTTCTTCTGGTCGGAAGAGTTTCGCCTGGAGAAGACTCCGCAGGAATTCAACCAGGCCGTGCCTACCCTGACCGAGCGCACCCTGGTAGCCGGCACAGGCGCAAACAACTGTCCCGCCAACGCCACCTGCGCCAACTTCAGCGACGTCTGTCCCCTGGCCGGAAGCGGCGCTTCCACCGTGGATCGCAGCCAGTTTCCCGATTGTCCCAGCATCGCCGGCAACCAGCCCCTGCCCCTGGTTCCGATTTCCGCAACCAGCCAGGCCATTCTGAACACCGGCCTCATTCCATTGCCCAACTCGGCCGCCGGATGCAACTCCAGCCTCGCCGGCACGACCAACGTCCTCACCAACCAGCCCAACATCCCCTGCTATGTGGCCGTGATCTCGCCCTCCACGTACTGGCGTGAGGAACTCGGCCGCTTCGACCACAACTTCAGCCAGAATCTTCACTTCATGGCGCGCTACACCCACGACACCTGGGATACAACCGTAACCACTCCGCAATGGGGATTCGTGGTAAACAGCTTCCCCACCGTGGAGCAGCGTCTCAACGGCCCCGGCACCAGCGCAGTCGTCCGCCTCACCGACACCATCAATCCCAAGCTGCTCAACGAATTTGTCCTCAGCTACGTCAATGCCCACATCACTCTCAGAAACCAGAACGGCCCGGGGGCCAACTTCGTCAATCAGGTCGTTCCCGCATGCAACGCCTCCAACCCGGTTTCCGGCTGCATGAATTACATTTTCCCCAACAACGCTGGAGGCAAACCGCCGGGCATTCTCATTCAGGGCACCAACGCGCAATTCGGCGGCAACGGATTCAGTGTCGATCCCTCCTTCGCCCCGTGGGAACACACCAATCCCACTTACAGTCTGGCGGACGATCTGGGCATCAATCTCGGCCGCCATACCCTGCACGTTGGCGTTCAGCTCGTCGATGCGCAGCGCAGCGAGACCAACAACGCCATCGGAGCCGCGACCGGCGATCTGCAGGGTCTTCTCACCTTCAGCAATCAAAACAGCATCACCACTGGCAATGCCTACGCCGATTTTCTGATTTCTTCCACCCAGACTGCCAGCTCCTTCATCCAGAGCTATCAGCAGGACAGCGCTCAGCTCAAGTACTACAACAATTACTGGATCACTGAACCTTATATTCAGGATGAGTGGCGCGCCACCCAGCGCCTGACCCTCAATCTGGGCCTGCGTTTCAGCCTGTTCGGCAACTACCACGAGAAAAATGAGAACGCCTGGAACTGGGAAGCGAGCGCTTTCAATCCCGCGCTCGGGCAGGGCCTGACCATTCCCGCGATTCAGAATGTGAGTCTTGGCGCCGGGGGATATATCTCCAAAAACGACGGCCTCTTCACGCCCATTCCATTCGATCCCACGAACCTGAGCATGAGCAATCTCCCGCCTGTCCTGACCAACGGCCTGGTGCACTGCGGCGTGAACGGCGTTCCCTCCAGTTGTAT
This sequence comes from Candidatus Sulfotelmatobacter sp., assembly GCA_035266285.1. Classification (GTDB taxonomy): domain Bacteria; phylum Acidobacteriota; class Terriglobia; order Terriglobales; family Acidobacteriaceae; genus Sulfotelmatobacter. The sequence continues at coordinate 14,640 of DATFNR010000075.1, read as the reverse complement.
GAGCACGCACCTGTTCAATCCGGCACCGCGGGTAGGATTTGCCTGGGATCCCAAGGGAGACGGCAAGACTTCGATTCGCGGCGGCTACGGTGTGTTCTTCGAGCACGGCACCGCCAAGGAAGCCAACACCGGCTCGCTCGAAGCCAATTCGCCGCTGGTGCTCACCATGACCGCGCCCTTTCCCGGTCCGTTTTCCTACTCCGCCATCGGCCTGGGCGGTTCGAACCGGACTCCGGTTGCGTTTCCGCTGGATGTAACGTCGATTCCGACCAAGACCATCTGGCCCTACGTGCAGCAGTGGAGCCTCAGCGTGCAGCGCCAGCTGCCCAAGGACATGATCGCCACCTTCGCCTACGTGGGCAGCAAGGGAACGCATCTCAGCGCTGAATTGCAGGTCAATCAGCTCAACCCGCCGCCCGTGGGGCCCGACGTCGGCATTTTCCCCAACGGCAATCCCTACGGCCCCGGCCAGCCGATCCTCACCGGACGCGGGCAGTGCAGCTTCAACCCCGGGCCGCAATATCCCCAGAACCTGAACGGAAGTTTCTTCAGCCCCGGCCCCACCACGCCCAACGTTTTCTTCGGAGATCCCGCTTTCAACAATCTGGCGGCCGCCTGCTACGGCACCATCAATCTGCTGGCCGGCAAGATCAACGCCACCGTGCCCGACCCCGGCCAGTTCCGCCTGTTCTTCGGCTTCCGCCGCATCCTCTCGCTGCAGGATATTGCTGACTCCCAGTATCACGCCTTCCAGACCACGCTGCGCCGCACTCGCGGTCCGCTCACCGTCGGAGTCTCATACACCTACAGCCACTCTTTCGACGACTCCTCCGATCGCTCCGACTCCAACTTCGTCAACTCCGCCAACATCCGCTCCAGCTGGGCAAGCTCCAACTTCGATCAGCGCCACCTGCTCAACTTCAACTACGTTTACGATCTCCCGAAGTTTGCCTCCAGCTTTCGCCGGTGGGTCAGCTACCGCGAGTCGCAGGACGCCGCCACCGACCCGTCCTCAGCCAAACCCCGGCCCGACTCCGGGTTCTTCCACACCGCGCTCGATGGCTGGCAGGTCTCCGGCATCACGACCTTCCAGTCGGGAACTCCCTTCAGCGTGATCAATGGCGGCAGCAACAATCTCGGCATCTCCGTTCTCGACAACGCGGGCATCGCCAACGGCGCCGGAACCGGCTCCTTCCCCGACGTGATCGCCAGCCCGCGCAGCACTCTGCCCACCGGCGTGAACCGCTTCAATTCTGAGAGCATCGGCCCGCTCCTCTACAACCCCGCAGCCTTCGCCGCGCCTCAAGGCCTCACCTTCGGCGACGCCGGCCGCAATTTCCTGAACAACCCGCACCGCATCAACTTCGACATGTCACTGTTCAAGACTTTCAAGATCACTGAAGGCAGCTCGCTCGAACTGCGCGGGGAAGCATTCAACATTTTCAATCACACCCAGTTCCGCATCTTCAATCCCAACATTGGCAACTCCGCCGAGAACACGGTCAGCTGCTACGGCGGCGGCGTCAGCGGGGTGCCCTTCACCGCCGCCGGCGGTGTGACACCCTCCGACCTGACCACCGGCAACCCCAACGGCCAGCCCAGTTTTGTCAATTGCACCGGCGGCAATTCGTTCCTGCATCCCATCGATGCGCATCGTCCCCGGACTATCCAGTTAGGCCTGAAGCTGAGCTTCTAGCCCGGTTTCGCCGGGAATGAAGGAACTTGATTAGGGAGGCAGATAAGCAAGGAGGAGGCGAGACCGGGAAGGGCACGACTTCAGTCGTGCCGCAAGGACCGAGAAAATGTTCGGGGGCTTTAGCCCCTGAGGGCGGCACAGCACATGTCCTCGCGGAGCCACAAATCGTCGCGATTCTCCGAGCAGGGATACGTCCTCCTCACCCTGCTCCTGATCGTTTCCTTGATGATCATCGCTACGGCCGTGGTCGTGCCCACCATCGCCTTCGAAATCCGCCGCGCCCGCGAAGAGGAACTGGTGCACCGCGGCGTGCAATACACCCGCGCCATCCGCCTCTACTCGAAGCACACCGGCAGTTATCCCGTCCGCCTCGAGCAGCTGCTCGGCGACTCCCAGACCCGTTACATTCGCAAGCTTTACAAGGATCCCATCACCGGCGGCGATTTCCGCCTCCTGCATCTTGGGGATGTGCAACCGAACAACTCGCCGGCCCAAGCGCCCGATTCGCAAGATTCCGCCGACGCGCCAGCCGCGGGTGATGGTTCGCAGCCTGCCGCGCCGCCCGCCGATCCGTCATCGAATCCCGCGCAGGCCTCCGTGACTTCCTTCAGCCAAAGCAATTCGCAATCGGGATTCACCCAGTTTGCCGGATCACAGAACGCGGCTGCGCAGGCTGGCTCGTCGCCCTTTGGTTCATCGCAATTTGGTTCATCACAGTTCGGCGCATCTCCGTTGGCAAACGCCCAGCCCGGCGCGCCCGGCCAGCCCGCCCAAGCCTACGGGGCCGCATCCCCAACGACCGATTCCGGCGACGCTCAGCCCGGGGGACAGTTGATCTTCGGCGTGGCCAGCTCCAGCAAGGCCAAGAGCATCCGCTCCTTCGATCACAAGGAACACTACAACGAGTGGTGGTTCTTCTACGATCCGCGCTTCGACCACGGCTACGAGATCAAGGGCCCCACTTCGATGAACATGCCCACGTTCCAGAATCCCGCGCAGCTCGGCCAGCCAGCCTCCGGCAGCGCCGGACAGCAGCCGCAACCTTTCTCGCAGCCGCAGCAACCACCCTCCGCCGGACCTTCGCAAACCCAGCCGCAGTGACGTCTTGGCCTCAAGACGAGGCGCTGCGAGTCACGGTTGAAGAGCACGTTCTGCATGCTCCATCATCTAACCATGGTGGGTACTCAGATAGGCCTTCACTTCAAGGTGTAACTGCAATGACTCGTAAAGGGCTGCCGGAACCGCCGACGATCTTCAACGGTGCGGTGATGACCACTGCTCCCGTGGCCGGAAGCTGATCGAGATTGCAAAGGCTGGCTAAGCCAAACTTACCGCTGCCGTGCATGAGGTAGTGGTTCGGAAACGGAGGATCGAAAGCAAACGCCTGGCCAGCGTCGGTTCCGACTGTTTCCACGCCGACGCCCAGCACGTCTCGGTCCTGAGCCAGCAGCGCGGAACTTTCGCTGGCTAATCCGGGTGTGTGCGGGCCGTTTTCCTTCGCGTTGATGTAGTCCTTTGGATCTTTCCGCTTAGACCAGTCGGTGCGCAACAGAACCCACGCGCCCACCGGGATGCGCCCGTACTTCTCCTCCCATTGCCGGATCCGCCCTGGCGTCACCAGATAGTTCGGGTCACGCGCCGCCTCGGCGCTGATATCGATCACACAAGCCGGACCGACAAATTTTCCCGGCGGTATACGGTCCACAGAGTTGTCGGGGAGATCCTTCCCCGAAACCCAATGGATGGGCGCATCGAAATGAGTACCCGTGTGCTCGCCAGTCTCAAATCCGTTCCAGTACCAGGCAGGGCCGCGCTCATCGTAGTGCGACAGTTCCCAGATCTTGAATGCGGGTGTGTTGTTGAACTGCGCCGGCAGTGGCAGCAGCGGCGTCTGCGGACTCAAAGGCTGGGTAAGATCTACCACGCGCAACCTTCCAGTAGCGAGTTCTTCAAGCAGTTGGGCCAAGACTTCAGACATTCGTACTCCTTAGTGGCGCCTCGTACGGCTGGCGAACTGATTTTCGGCACCGGCGGGCACACTGGATCACCGGTTCTTTAACGACTGGATATAGCGGCGGAACTGGAAACGATTCTCCAACAAGGAGATATCGGTGACGTAGCCAGAGGGACCGGTCGCCTCGACCTTAGCGACGATGGTGGCAAGTTGTTCTCCGTCCAACGCATTTTTCACCGTGCTCTTGAAATCCTCAACGGTGCGCACTGTGAGCACCATCGGAATCCCGGCAGCGCGAGCGATTCCTTCCAAATCCGTGCCCGTGCTGGTCGCAGTCGGAAAGCCGCCGACCGACAACAAGCTCTCGTTGTCGAACACAATATGGACCAGGTTCTGCGGCCGATAACGCGCCATCGTGCTTAGACTTCCCAGATTCATCAGAAGCGATCCATCGCCATCCAAGACAACAATTTTTTGATTCGGCAGAGACAGCGCCAAACCTAGTCCGGTCGAAGAGGCGAGCCCCATCGCATGTTGCAGGTAGAAGAAATTCGGACGGTGACCCAGCGAATGCAACTCGGCCGCGGTTGCCCCCATGATGGTGACGACCAGGCAGTTTTCCAGTTCTGGATAAACCGCCCGCAGACAATCGAGGCGCAGCATCACAGCGTCACTCATCCCACATCAGGTCGCGAGTCAGCAGCAGGGCTACGGGCTGCAGGCTGCTTTCGGCAAGCGTTTGCGCCTGCCGGATGCGCTTCTCTACGTTCTCGATTCCGTCAAGAAACGAGTAAGGAATGCCCATCGCGCGTAACAACGCCTCGGTCACGTTGCCTCCCTGCGTCTGCCACGGGTCTCGCTCGCCAAAACTGCCGCGGTAGCTGATCAGCATCAGCAGCGGAATCTTGTACAGGTGCGCGAAGGAGACGATTCCATTGATCGACGCGAGAAAGCCGTGGTTCTGCATCAGCATCGCTGACTTGACGCCGGCGAAGTGGGCCCCGGCGGAGATGCCAACACCTTCTTCTTCCTTGGCCAGGCGGACCAGAATCATTTCCGGATCATCGTCCGCCATGCGAATGAGATGCACCAGCCAGGTCTCCGGCAAGGCCGAGACCAGCCGGACATCACACTTCTTCAGAGCTTCGAAGATGACCCTGGAACTCGCTAAGGATACTGGCATGATGGCTTTTGCCGGCAAAGGCGCCACGCGTTCGGGACCGACGCCGCGCCGGCTTTTACCTGGAAAACGAAAACAGATATTCTAGCTGACGGCGGCGGATGATGCCGCCTTTTCAAGCCCCATCAGGAGCAGTTCTTGCAGGCCAAAGACATTCTCCATCCCGAAAGCGCGGTTCCGCCGGCAACGACCTTTCCCGTCGCCACCGTTCGTGCCGCTTTTCCGGCGCTGAATCGGGCCTCCGGGTTCATCTTCTTTGACAATGCTGCCGGCGCACAGGTCCCACAGATCGTTCTCGACGCTGTGAACCGTCATCTCGTCGAGTGCAACGTGCAGCGTGGAGGCCGCTATGCGCAGAGTCGTGAAGTGGATGCGACCATTGCGCGCGCGCGGCTAGCTGTGGCCGATCTTGTGAACGCCCGCGATCCGAACGAAATCGCGTTCGGAATGAATGCCACTTCCTTCATTCGTCTGGTGAGCCTGGCTATCGGACAGACCCTCGCCAAACGAAATGAAATCGTGGTAACGGACATGGACCACGAAGCCAACGTCGCCACCTGGCTAGCGCTGGAGCGCAACGGCGCGAGATTCCTGTGGTGGAAGATGCGGGAGGATGGCCTGCTGCATGCCGACGATCTTGTTCCGCTGCTCTCGTCCAACACACGGCTCGTCGCCTGCACACTCACGTCGAATGCTATCGGCTCGACTGTCGATATTGCAGCCGCGGCAAGAGTCGCGCACGCGGCGGGCGCGGAAGTCTTTGTCGATGCTGTGCACTATGGACCACATGGTCTCATCGATGTGCGGGCGTTTGATTGCGATTATCTGGTGTGCTCGGGCTACAAGATATTCGCTCCTCATATGGGATTCCTTTGGGGCCGTCTGCATTTGTTGCAAGGCCTCCCGACTTTTCGGGAAGATTTCATTCCCGATGAGCCGCCCGGAAAGATCGAAGCCGGCACATTTATCTACGAAAATGTCGCAGGCATGGATGCCGCGGTACGCTATCTCGAAGAACTGGGAAATGGTCTCAACCCGGGAAGCAGGCCACTTTCGCGGCGGGCGGCCCTGGAAAAAGCGTTGGCCGCGATCCGAGCCTACGAGCAGGAACTCTCGCTCGAAATGCTCGATGCACTGAACCATTGCGGAGCCACGGTTTATGGCATCGCCGATGCAAATCGGATCCACCAGCGCGTGCCCACGCTGTGTTTTAACCTCCCGAAAATCCCTCCCGCACGAGTCACCGAAGAATTTGCCAGAAGAGGCGTGGGCGTGCGAGACGGCCACATGTATGCACCTCGCTTGATGAAGCGCCTGGGTCTTACGCAGGAGACGGGCGCGGTGCGTGCCTCCCTCGTGCACTACAATACGCGAGATGAAGTGCGCGAGTTCGGCAATGTCCTGACCGAAATTACACGTTGATGCTGACCGACAACCAAGTTCGCGAGGTTCGCTCCCGTTTCAAAATTTTCCGGTCCAGGATTTACCTCAATACCTGTTCGCAGGGCGCGCTGTCGGATGCCGTCGAAAGCGGCTTCACCGACTTCATTGCGAGCTGGCATGAGCAAGGTTCGCCCTGGGAAACCTGGGTCGAGCGCTACGAGGCGGCCCGGATCGCATTCGCCAGATTTATCCACGCCAGCCCTGACGAAGTTGCCATCGTCACTAGCGTTTCGGCGGGCATCAACGGGATCGCCAGCGCGTTCAGTTTCCGCGAACGCAACAAGATCGTCATGGGCGAGTTCGAGTTTCCCACCATGGGCCAAGTATGGCTCGGGCAACGGGTGCGAGGCGCCGAAGTGCAATTCGTGAAAGCGCAAGGCGACTCGATTCCCGCAGCCGCTTACGAAAAGCTCATTGACCGCAATACGCTCATCGTGCCCCTGACGCATGTCTGCTTCAAAAATGGATTTCGCAGCCACGTCAGCGCCATCACACAGATGGCGCACAGTGCCGGCGCTCTGGTCATGCTCGACGATTACCAGGACTGCGGGACGCGCCCGGTTGATGTGAAAGCGATGAAACTTGATTTTTATCTGACCGGAACTCTCAAGTATCTCCTTGGCCCTCCCGGCCTCGCATTTCTGTACGTTCGCAAAGAACTCATCCCATCGTTGGCGCCGACGGTGACGGGATGGTTCGGGCAGTCGAATCCGTTCGCCTACAATCCGCAGCATTTCGAGTTGTCGCCAACAGCGCGGAGATTCGAATCGGGTTCTCCTTCAGTGCCCAATGTGTACGGCGCGCTGCCCGGCTTCCAGATGCTCGAGGAGATTGGGATGGACCAGGTGGCCGGCCACGTCGAGAAACTTGCGCAAGCGCTTTTGAGTCATGCCCGCGAACTCGGCATCCTCACCAAGACTCCGGCCGGGAGTTCGGGCCCGCTCGTCGTGTTGCAGTGCCGCGACTCGGCCTTGTTACTGCAAGCGCTGGCGCAAAGCGGCATCGTAGCCTCTAACCGTTTCGACGGCCTGCGGATATCGTTTCATGTTTACAACACGCTCGACGATGTGAATACCGTCGTCGAAGTCCTCAAGCAAAACATGCATCTTTTGGTTGTTGCCCCTGCCAGCGTTGCCACCCATGACTGATCAACAACGCCCAGGGACAGGCGTCTCCATCCCGCCGGAAACTTCTGCTCCGAATGAGGCGGAAGGCCTGCAACGCCGGCTCACGCAACGGCAGCTTACGATGATGGCGATCGGCGGCGCGATCGGCGTCGGCTTGTTCCTGGGAAGCGGCGTCACCATTCGATTGGCTGGCCCAGCGGTCATTCTTTCTTACCTTTTAGGCGCCGGCATTGCCTTGATCATGTCCTATGCGCTGGCGGAGATGGCGGTCGTGCATCCTCTCGCAGGCGCCTTCGGAGTCTATGCGGAAACCTATCTCAACCCGTGGGCGGGATTTTCCGTCCGCGCCACTTACGGTGCTGCACAAATCATTGCCATCGGCGCCGAAGTCACGGCTGCGGGCATATACATGTCCTATTGGTTTCCCAACATTCCGCAGTGGATATGGGTGGTGCTCGTCTCTGCCGCATTGGTGGCGCTCAATGCAATGCAGGTCAATCGCCTCGGCGAGTTTGAATATTGGTTTGCGATGATCAAAGTGACGGCCATCGTAGCCTTCATCGCGATCGGAGTCTTCCTGATTTTCGGCCGTGGATCACACGGCGCCACGGGCTGGGCCAACTTGACACAACACGGCGGATTCCTTCCCCAGGGCTGGAAGGGAGTCTGGCTTTCGCTCACCATCACGATCACCAGCTACATGGGGGTGGAAGTGATCGCCGTGACCGCGGGCGAAGCCGAACGGCCTGAAGTCACCATACCCCGCGCCATGCGGAACATTGTCTGGCGACTCATCCTGTTTTATGTGCTGGCGATCGCGATTATGGTCACCATGGTTTCGTGGGACCACAGCACCAGTGCGTCGGGTCTTTCCGGCAGTCCATTTGTCACCGCATTCTCCGCAGCCCATGTACCCTTCGCCGCAGGGATCATGAATTTCGTCGTGCTCACGGCAGCGCTCTCCAGCGTCAACACCAACCTGTATCTCTCCACCCGCATGCTGTTCTCACTTGGCCGGGAAGGCTACGGCCCAGGCTGGATGGGTAAGGTGAGCCGCAACGGCGTCCCCCATCGCGCCCTGCTGGCTTCCACCGCTGGAATCGTCGCCGCCATTCTGCTCGCCGTTTTCGCTCCAAAGAACGCTTTCCTGATGCTCTACGGAACCGCAGTCGCCGGAATGCTGTTCGTATGGCTGGTGATCCTCAACAGCCATCTCCGTTTTCGAAAAGCCATTGCTCGCGAGCGGCTCTTAAGTTTGCCCATGCGCCTGCGCGCTCATCCATTCTTTACACTGGCCGGCATCGTGCTGCTGGTTGCCATTTCGATAACAACCTTTTTCGTTGATGGCTTGCGATGGTCGGTGCCTGCGTTTTCTGTTTTTCTGGGAGTTATCACTCTTCTATATTTTCGCAACCGCGACAGCAAGGTTGCAGAGTAGTTTTTGTCAACTCTCATGTCGAGTCAGAGCAATCCTCAACGGAACATTCACGAACAAAGTCGGGCATGCCGCGAGACCTACTCGGCACTACGAAGTCAATTCCAGGGCGAACTTTTGCGCCCAGGCGACTCCAGCTACGAAGACGCGCGAACCATTTGGAATGGCATGTTCGCCCAAAAGCCGGGCCTCATCGCACGTTGCGTCGACATGTGCGATGTCCAAACTGTGATCCGAAGTGCGACTGATACGCGGATTCTTACCGCCATCCGCTGCGGAGGACACAGTCTCGCCGGCTTCAGCAGTTGCGACAATGGGCTAGTGATTGACCTGTCGAGAATGCGCGAGGTCACGGTCGATCCCGATGCCCGCCGCGCCCGCGTTGCCGGAGGTTGCCTCCTGGGATCGATCGATACGGCGACCCAGAAGGCAGGACTGGTCTTTCCCTCGGGAGTCGTCTCCCACACGGGAGCTGCGGGACTCATCCTGGGTGGGGGAACAGGCTGGCTCACGCGCCGATTTGGCTTGTCCTGCGACAATGTCGAAGCCTTTACTCTCGTCACGGCTGACGGCTCCGTCGTGCGCGCCAGTGCAACGGAAAATGTGGATCTGTTCTGGGCTCTGCGCGGAGGCGGCGGGAACTTTGGAGTCGTGACCGAATTCGAACTGAAACTTCATCCGCTGACCTCGGTTGTGCTGGCGGAAGGCCTGACACCCGAGGGTCACATCCGTCAGCTTCTCCAGTGCTGGCGTGACTTCATGCACGACGCCCCGTTCGACCTGAAATGGAATCTTGACCTTCGCCTTGCCCCGCACAAGCAGAAAGTTCCGGAGCCGCTTCGCGGGCAGCCCGTGGCCGGCAGTTCGTTGGTTTGGACCGGCGCCCCCGAAGACGCCCAGCCGTACTTTGAGCGTGCCTTGTCCCTATGCCATTCGGATTCGGTGCGCAGCCGGAACTTGTCGTTCCTGGATCTGCAAACGATGGCCGATTCCGACTTTCCGCATGGACGCCGCTACTACACGAAGTCGGGATATTTTCAGTACCTCGATGATGCGACCATTGACCGCTTTATCGAGGCGCTGGCTACGATTCCCTCGCCTGAAACACAGATCGAATTAACTTACCTCGGTGGGGCAGCCGGGCAGGTCGCCGCCCATGAAACCGCCTTTGGCGATCGCAGCGCCCCGTTCATCACGAACCTGCTGGCCAATTGGCCGGACGCCTCTGCCGACGCGTTGCATATTTCCTGGGTTCGCTCGCTCTTCGATAGGCTGCGGCCGGCCATGACCCCGGGCGTCTACGTCAATTTTATGAGCGGCGACGAGCAGGAGAGGGTCCCGGAAGCCTACCAGCAGCGCTGGGAGCGCATGGTCTTGGTGAAAACGAAATATGATCCCGACAACTTCTTCCGTCTAAACCAGAATGTCCAACCGCATAAGAGAGGATGAAAAGCTGATTGAAAGATTGGGGTGGGAAACGGGAATCGAACCCGCAACCGTCGGAGCCACAGTCCGGTGCTCTGCCAGTTGAGCTATTCCCACCACCGATTCGATTATAGCAACTGTGGTTCGGGCTGTGAGAGGTGGCCGGGCGGGCGGTGGAAAGTTCTGGGAGATCTGGCTTAAGAAACGAGAAGAAGAGACTCTCAGAGATTTGTTGTGGCCCTAGACGCGGCCGACGCCGACGTATTCAAATCCCAAAGCGCGCAGGCGGGCGGAGTCCAGCAGATTCTTGGTGTCGACGATAACGGGGTTCTTGAGCAGATGTTTGATGCGATCGAAGTCAAGCGCGCGGAATTCAGGCCAGCCGGTTCCGACTACCAGCGCATCCGAACCCTCGGCGGCGGCATAGGCGGAGTCGCAGTAACGCACGGAGCCGTTGAGCCGCGACTTGGCCTCAGGAATGGCGACGGGATCGTAGGCCCGCACGTGAGCGCCCTTCGAGACCAGCGACTCGGCCAGGCGCAACGATGAGGATCCCGCCACCGAATTGGTATTCGGTTTGAAGGCGAGACCGAGAATGCCCACTTCCTTGTTTTCGACTGAGTGCAGCGCGACGGAGATTTTTTCCACGAGCCGGTCGGTGAGCCAGTGGTTCACGTCGCGGGCCGCGCTCAGAATCTTCAATGAAACGCCATGCGACTTAGCCAGTTCCGCCAGCGAGTCCATGTCGGACTCGGCGAATACACCGCCCATGCCCGCGCCGGGCTGCAGGCAGCGGGGAGCAATCTTTTTGTCCAGCCCCAGAGCCAGAGCCAGGTTGACAGCGTCGGCGTCCACGCGCTCGCAGAGCGCAGCCACTTCGTTGATGAAGGAGATTTTTGTGGCGACGAATGCGGTCGCGGCTTCCCGCACCAGTTCTGCGGTCGACGCGTTGGTTACGATCACAGGCACGCCGCGCATCACCAGAGGATGAAAAATCTGCTTGAGGACCTGCACCGCCTCGTTCGAGGTGGTTCCCAGGATGAGCCGGTCGGGCCAGTTGAAGTCTTCGACGGCACAGCCGTCAGTGAAAAACATCGGCTGGGTCACGATGGTGGCCTGCAGCCCGGCCTCTTGCAGGCTTTTTTCAATCGCCGCGGCGCTGCCCACCGGAGCCGGAGTCACAATCGTCAGGATGGGAGGCTTGGAGGCCAGGCGCGCGATGCGCATGGCTATGTCCTTCAGATGCTCGACCTTGTCTTCAGCCAGAAAAATCACTTGCGTTTTGCGGGCGAACGATTCGATGTCGGTTGAATAGGCCAGGCGCCCGGCCCTCACGTTGCGACGAATAATTTCCTTCAGATTTTTCTCGAAGAAGGGAATATTGCCTTGCGCCATCTCCACCATGCGGGAGCGATCAGGATGGCAACAGGAAACCGGAGTGCCGAAATCTGCCAGGCAGGCCGAAATCACCGTGCCCAGATACCCTGAACCGTAAACGCCGATCTGCATCTGCTGTCTCCCGTTCCCTTCGGAAAGCCGCGTCAGGATGGGGATCTGGCGGGGAAATCCGGATCTGCCACTACTCTTTATCTAATCCTGTGGCAGGGGCTTTTCAACGCACGGGAGGATGATGTACCAGGGGCCATGTACGCCAGGAGTGAGTAACGTCATGAGTGATTACCGAGGCTCAACGCGAAACCTCAGCGCGAAACCAGGGTGCGGCCGAGACGCACCGGCGCCAGATCGATCCAGCAGTTTTGTACATCTTCGCGGACAAAGGTCAATCTTTCGAGCAGGATGCGCCGGCTGCCGCTGTAACGCGCCCAACGCTCGCGAGCCATCTCGAAGGCATTCTGGGCAACCTGTTCCCCACTCATTTTTACGATCGTAAGGTGCGGGATATAAGACCATTCCTCGGCGAACGCCAGCGCCTCTGTGTTGAGCCGCTGGTGCAGCGCGCACATGCGGGGAGCCGCGCCATCCACGCGGATGTACACGGTGGGGGTTGCCGGGATGAAGGTTTCGACGCCCCCGAGATGCACTTCAAAGGGCTCTTCTTCGCCGCAGATTCGCTCCAGCACCTGCAGCGCGGAGCTTTCCGTGCCGTGCAGCGGACGGGGAGGTAGGATGGTCAGATGAGCCGCCAAATGAGGAAGGTCAGGGTGGAGCTCGCGGCGCAGGCTTTCCACAAAGTCCCCCACCGGCCCTTGGACATAGGCCACCAAAGCATGCCGCGCCGTCGCCATAATCGCCCTGCGATTATACTCTGGGCGCGCACTCCGCATTCCGTGCCGTGGCGCACGCCAGCACCCAGAGCGGTAACCGCAGCAGGCGCGGTGGTGCCCTTGTGGGAAGTAATTTAGAATCAATGAGAGTCGGGGCGTAGCGCAGCCTGGTAGCGCACCTGCCTTGGGCGCAGGATAAGCCATTCTAAAGATTCCATTCCGTACTTTGGTTTCTCTTGTTTTCAACAATTTGGGGAATCTGCTTTTCGTTCAAAGCGAACCCTAGTGGCCTCAATCTTTCTCATCAGTGCACGGTTTGTGCACGGTAGAGCACCTGCTCAAGTTTTTGATCGGCGGGCGAAGCGTAAAATTCCACGCTGGAGTGCGCGCTGGACCAGAGCACAGCCACACTTCATCCACACCTCTGGGGAATACGTGTCCCCCTGATGCGTCCGACGAATTCGCTTACGCATTCTTCGAACAACTGATTAAGAGACACGCCAGTCCTTTACCTGAATTGTCACCCAACTAACACGCAACCAATAACTTACAAAAGTCTTGCGCGCACAGAGAACCACTTCCAAATGCTTGAAACGTTGGCCATGTTTAGCAACTTACAGCCACAATTACAGACACACCTACTATCAACCGGCTTGGTTGCTGTTCGTTTCAGAAGAATCACCATCGAAAAGAAATATTGCGATATTGTTAAAGTCATCAGCCCGAACCTTGTGGCCAAAGTTGCGGTCAAAGGGGCAAGCCGCTGCCGGGCTTTGTGTTGGGAGACCGACGCCGATGTAATTCTGGAGCGAGGCAAAGCACGGTAAGGATATCCAGAGCGAACACAAGGATTACTCCCGATGCCCTTGCTCAGCGCTTCTCGCAGGATTGGGATCCAGCCCGCGGTAGCCCGAGGCACATGCCACTCTCCTGCGGCTACGAGTTCACTCCAGCGAACTCAAAAGCGCCGGTTGCGGTACAGCGAAGGATCCACCCCAAGGGCCATCGCTTCCACATTCAAGTCAATATCCAGGAAATCGCGGACCGCCTTTGCCGAGCCCGTTGGGTCGCTCACCACCTTCCGGTATCCCGCACGGAAAACAGGGATGTCGATTCTGTGCTCGAGCCACGCGATGACTTGTCTCATGTGATCTCGGAACGCGGAGTTCAGTAATGCGGGATCCACGGACTCGAATGCTCCGCGGTGCTTCAGCATTTCATCCTGCGACGCGAGCACCTCGGACAATGGGCGCTCCATGAAAATCAGCTTGTAAGACCTGCCTTTCGGCACCGAAAGAAGAAGCTGAGAAATAACTTTCACGGCTTTCCCCTCGGCTTCGTCGATGCGATGCGGTTGCTTGGGCAGGAGTTTGATCGGTTCCCATTCGCAGTAGCCGCGGGGATTGTCGATGTCCGCCAGGAGCGATCTATTACACTCGGGACCACTGCCTACCTTTCTGACTGGTTACGGTGGATTCGGGAGTTGTGTGACGCCCCGTTTCACCGCCTTCGCAACCTTTCTGATCGAGCAGGGACTGCTGTTTGCGGTTCCTGCTCTCCGCGGAGGCTCAGAGCTCGGTGAAGAATGGCACCAAGCTGGCAAACGCGAGAACCGTCAAAACTCCTTTGATGACTTTATATCCGCCGCCGAATGGCTGCTGCTGCAAGAGTATTCCGCCCGCAACACCATTGCTATCGGCGGCGGCTCTAACGCCGGCCTGCTAGTCGGCGCCGCCATCACCCAGCGCCCAGATCTTTTCCGCGCCGCCATCTGCCTGGGGCCTCTGCTCGATATGACGAGGTATCACCTCTTCGATTTCGCAGCGGGATGGGCAGAGGAATATGGTTCACCCGAAGATGAGCGGGATCTCCACTCCCTGCTCACCTACTCGCCCTACCACCGTGTGCAAGACGGCGCGAACTATCCCGCTGTCCTGCTCATCTCGGGTGACGCGGACACGCGTTGCAATCCGATGCACGCGCGGAAAATGGCGGCACGCCTTCAGGCAGCAAATCGCTCAGAACATCTGATCCTGCTCGATTACAAACCAGACTGGGGCCACACACCGGTTCAGCCCTTATCGACGAAGATCGAGGCTCTCACCAACAGACTCGCCTTCCTCTGTAACGAACTCGGAGTTCATGTCGGGCACGG